>NZ_JACVAN010000100.1:0-255 GCF_014851895.1 Ensifer sp. ENS11
GAACCGGCGGCATGGCCAACAGCCATGCCCAAGCCTTCGCTCAGATCGAAGGCGTGGAAATGGTGGGAGCGGTCGATGTCGACCCCAAGCGCGCCAAAGGCTTTGCCGAGAAACACGGCATAGCCAATACGTTCACCTCGCTCGACGACGCCATTGCCTGGGGCAAGTTCGATGCGGCGACGAATGTGACGCCCGATAAGGCGCATCACCCGACGACACTGGCATTGCTTGCCGCCGGCAAGCACGTGCTGTGCG
>NZ_JACVAN010000101.1:0-255 GCF_014851895.1 Ensifer sp. ENS11
GGTCGGGTTGAACTCGGCATCCTTGACGTGGAACATCCGGATGCGATCCTTGTAGATGTCGATGTTGTCGAGATAGTCGAGGCACTGCAGCACATAGTGCGAGGGGTCGTAGAGCATGTTGGCGCGGCCATGGTTGCCGGTGCGCTCTAAAAACATCTCGAAGGTGATGCCGTCGTGCAGGTCCTCGCCCGGATGGATCTCGTAGCAGATGTCGACGCCGCAATCCTCGGCATGGTCGAGGATCGGTTTCCAGCG
>NZ_JACVAN010000102.1:0-255 GCF_014851895.1 Ensifer sp. ENS11
GAACATCTCGGCATCGATGCCGGCAGCGTCGCGGCAAATATCTCTGCCGATATTCGCGAGGTTGAGCCGACCTTCAAGGGCCGCATATCCAGCAGCGGGCTCGATGTCGCCAAAGTGGCAAATCTGACCGGGCAATCCGTTCCTTTGACCGGGTCTGTCACGATCGATACCCGGTTCGCGTTTCGCGGCCTCTCGGGGGATGCCCTGAGAAAAACGATCAACATGACCGGCAGCCTGGGCCTGCACAGCGCCACC
>NZ_JACVAN010000103.1:0-255 GCF_014851895.1 Ensifer sp. ENS11
TTGCCTCAGCGCCAGTGGAGATGTCGAGTGTCGCATGTCTAAATGGCTGACGACGCGCCGCCCAAAGTGACATTTCTACTTTGCGCCAACGTGGACAGTTCAACCTTGCTGCCACAGATGTTGTAGCGGGGTACATTCTAATTTGAAGTGCGACATGCCAATGATTTCAATGGTTTCCCCTTGGAGATTTTGGGATGTCACGAAGCTATTCGCAGCTGAATCTGGCGGATCGTCGCCGCCTCTATCACTTTGTCG
>NZ_JACVAN010000104.1:0-255 GCF_014851895.1 Ensifer sp. ENS11
CCGTTTTCAAGACGAGGGTGACCAGCGCCAGCAGCGCCAGCAACGTCGCAACCGCAAAGGCGGCGACGAAGTTATATTCATTATAGAGGATTTCCACCTGCAACGGCATGGTGTTGGTCTGGCCACGGATATGGCCCGAGACCACCGACACCGCGCCGAACTCGCCCATGGCGCGGGCGTTGCACAGGAGCACGCCGTAAAGCAGCCCCCATTTGATGTTGGGCAGCGTCACATGCCAGAAGGTCTGCCAGCCGG
>NZ_JACVAN010000105.1:0-255 GCF_014851895.1 Ensifer sp. ENS11
CTGGGATACCAGGCTGATCGATTTGCAGCAGGCGGCGACGTCAAAGGCCTATTGCGACGAGCTTGCCGGCATTGCCCGCGACAACGGCGTCGAGATCACCGAGCTGTCGACCCATCTGCAGGGCCAGCTGGTCGCCACCCATCCGGCCTATGACGAGGTGTTCGACGGTTTTGCCGTGCCGGAAGTGCGCGGCAACCCGAAGGCACGGCAGCAATGGGCGGTCGAGCAGGTGAAGCTGGCGCTGACGGCGTCGAA
>NZ_JACVAN010000106.1:0-254 GCF_014851895.1 Ensifer sp. ENS11
AAATTTTGGTAGAGTCCGTCACATTGTGCTCTGAGCCCAAACCTTGGATCGCCGGGGATTAGAGTTTCCGGGCTTTTGCTCTGAGCCCAAACCTTGGATCGCCGGGGATTAGAGTTTCCGGGCTTTCTGCTCTGAGCCCAAACCTTGGATCGCCGGGGATTAGAGTTTCCGGGCTTTCATCACGATGACGGGCTGGTGGCGCCACCGGGATTATGTATGGCAATCGGGACGTTATATCCGATTGCCGAGTGAGG
>NZ_JACVAN010000107.1:0-253 GCF_014851895.1 Ensifer sp. ENS11
CAATTCACTGCCGAGGAAGTGCCTTGGTTACCGCACGCCCGCCGAAGTCTTCATGGCCCATTTGCGCGAAAGTGGCTAACCCTCTACGCTTCACACGTCATTGTTGCACTTGGATTAGATTCTCCACCGCAAAGTTGAAGTGTCCTGATCCTGCAAAGTAAGAATGTCACTCTCCCCGGGTTTTGATGACCTGGGAGATTGCGGATGGGATTGATTGCGATGAGCGAGCGTGACCTGCAGCGGATTGAGGTCT
>NZ_JACVAN010000108.1:0-251 GCF_014851895.1 Ensifer sp. ENS11
CCACAGCGCCACCTTCACCGCACAGGGCGGCGGCTATCTGGGCTCCTTCTCACTCGGCGCGCTGAACCAGGCGAGCGACTCGGTCGGCTGGACCTTCCAGGTTGCAGACAGCGTGCTGGACTCGCTGCAGGCCGGCCAGACGCTGACGCAGAAGTACGACGTGACCGTCGATGACGGCCATGGTGGCACGGCAGTGCAGACGGTGACGATCGTGATCACCGGCACGAACGACGTTCCACTGATCACCTCTG
>NZ_JACVAN010000109.1:0-243 GCF_014851895.1 Ensifer sp. ENS11
GGTAAAATCAGAACGTCCCTTACGCGAGACAAATCCGTCGGATTTGCTCGGCACAGACCGTAAATCCCAAAGGGATTTACCTTATCGCGATAAACCGCACAGCGGTTTACGCACCGGATAAACCGCACAGCGGTTTACGCACCGGATAAACCGCATAGCGGTTTACCGAGATGGCGCGGGGTGGAGCAGCCCGGTAGCTCGTCAGGCTCATAACCTGAAGGCCGCAGGTTCAAATCCTGCCCC
>NZ_JACVAN010000010.1:0-212394 GCF_014851895.1 Ensifer sp. ENS11
GTAGATCAGGCCTGTCTTCGACGAGCTCATTGATCCGCTCCTCGAATTTGATCTTGCCGACCAATCCGACTTTCAGACCGAAGTTGCGCAACAATCCGCGAATGTCATTCGCGATGGCGATGGCTTTCTCCTGCAAGAGTTTGCGCGCGGTCAGCAATGCTCGGTGCTTCTGGCTCGTCAATGTCTTCACATGCACAGGCCGATAGAGATTGACGCGCATCATCTGGGCGATGCCACGCGCATCGTTGCGGTCCGTCTTATTCGGTTGGGCTTTCAAAAATGCCTTGGCATGCCTGGTCTCGATGCAGATCACCGGCAATCCTGCCTTGGCAAGCCCTTCATAAAGCCATTGCGACAGTGGTCCGGCTTCAAGACCGATCCGCTCAATCTGCCACTTCGAATCCTTGATCACCGAGATCAAATCCTCAGGGTGAGTGGCAACTTTCGTCTCCCGGCAAATCTTGCCTGTCTCATCAACAATGCAGACCGCGGTCTCTTTCACCGATACATCCAGTGCACAATAGTGTTTCACTGCGCTTCTCCCTCTGATGTTTGAGGCTGTTGAAAGACATGACCTCATTTTACCATCAGTCAGAAGCGCAGCACCGCAATCCACAATGGTCAACGCTGAAACGCAAAGCCGAATATCCCATCTATCCGCGATGGTTCGTGGATGGGGAAACGCCACCTTCCCGTCGTCAACGACGATCAGGCTAACCTCTCAAGCCTGGGCGCACTATGGAACGAGGTGCGGCGAGACTACCCCCCGGGCCTAACCATTTTCCGAGTTGGCGTCACCCTCTACGACCCGTCACCGTCGCATGAGCGGCAACCCGATTTGCTGCTCAACGACGATCGGGCGGCGGAAGCGCTGGGAAAGCGCTAGCCGAGGGATCGACGCGCTCAATACGCGTTATGCCGGCACGGTGGTCAATCTCGGTGTTTGGCGGCCGCCGGCAGGCGGTCATGTCTCATGTCGGCGGTAAGATCAGCTACATGCGCATTCCATCTGCGGATGGATTTCTGGTGATGAAGAGCGGGAAAAGAACATTCGTGTCGGCGACCTGGCCGACAACCAAAAGCTCGAGGCGCTGCAGGCAGTGCTGTTACACGCACTTTGACACGCTCGATTGTCTGCACTTCGCGGGAACGTGAATTCCTCTACATCGACGAGCTCGAGCGTGAAACGTTATGCGGAGCGCGCTTGCCATGTGGGTCCACGGCGCCGCGCCCTGTCGAGGCACGGCGCGGCCTTCTCACTTCGGCTTGTTCTCGTTGTCGGCCTTGGCGTTGAAATCGCACTGATAGCTGACCTCGATCTTGGCGATGGGCGGAAGCGAGACCGCGATCGAGATTTTCAACTGGCCCTTAGGGGACAGTTTGGCGACTTGCCGATTGATGGCGCGTCCACGCCTCTGGTCCTCATGCAGCCAACTCTGACTTCAAGGTGATATGGGCGGAAACCTCCTTGGCTCCGGCTTCCCACAAGGCTTCTGCAGTATTGATCAACGTCGTCGCCGGCCAGCGCGGTGTCATCCGGGGTGCCTCCATGGCCGACGATGGCCTGCACACCACGCCTTCCGGATGACGATCGGGCAGGGGGGCCGGTTGCGGCGGCCTTCTGGATACGCAACACTTTTGCGCCGCCGAAAACGATGAAGACGAGCATCGCGATGGTCAGGTTGAAGAGGAAGCTGGACAGGAACAGCGATGTCGGCGCGAAGGGCAGCCCGGCCCTTTAACAGTTTCTTGACACGATTGGATTTCCAGCGATTTTTGCACCGCGACTTCAACCGAAATCCCCGCGCTCGATGGGGCAGGGAACATCGCGGCACATGCTTGGACATCAACCCTGGAGTCCAGCTTATGGATGTGGATCTGGGAACCCATGCCGTTCGGACAGAGCGGCAAGGATCTTGTCCTTTTCGGAAATGAACGCTCTTCCTTGAAAAACATCGGTTTGATGCTTCGATGCTTCGCCGTCCGCCAACACAAGCAGCGGCAGGGACTGGTTCTTGTCTCCCACCAGAGCAATGACGGGCGATCGCGGACGAGGCCACGCAACCCGTTCAACATCAATCTTTCGCGCTAAATCAGGAAACGAGGCCAGCACTCCCTCCATGAGGGCACAATGCCAACAGTAAAATTGCTGGCCCGGATAGGCGGGATCTTCGAAACCTGGTCGAAGCAGAAACAGTCTGTCTTTTTCCATCAGTTCAACTCGTCTATGCCGGTGTTATGGCTTTGATTATCTGCCCGATTGTCTGGTTCGGCCTGCCCGCGACCGGTGGCGCGATCGCCCACGGCCATTCACCAAGGGCGCAAGAGAAGGTGGCCCACCTTCGGCCTGCTGGTGGCAGCCATCGCCTTGAACACGTTTGTCACCTTCGGCGTTGAGGCGATGGGTATCCAGCTTTTGCAGGCGATGGGCATGGGCCTTACCGGGGCCGTCGCGGTTGCCTCGCTCCTTGGCGTCTTCAAAGTCGGCGGGCGTGTGATCGACCTTCCAGTTCACCACTCCCGCGGTTGAACTCCAAACGGAACCGGAACTGGCCTTCCTCATCATACCAAGCGGGAAAGTTCGTTCCCCAGACATTGTTGTGAAGATTAATGCTGATGCCTTCAAAGCCATTTGCCGGACGCTGGAAATTGAGAAGCTGAGGATAGCCCGGTGCTATCAATGGCGCATCTGGCGTCTCAACCGTCACGATGCCATCATGGCTGGCATAACGCGCGCCCGACATAACACCGTGGAGGTGGAAGCCGCCCCCGCTCGCCACCTCGAACGGCGAGATCCATTGGTCCATCTTATCGAATGCCCAGGCTTTTGAATCGGCGAGTGTGGGGGTGAACCGCAGCCAACTGGCTTCCGGCAAGCGAGTGGCAAGTTTGCCCTGCCAATTCACCCGCAACTCGACCTGCTCCCCGTCGGCTGGAAAGCTATAAAGCAATTGCCAGTCTCGGGGGGCGCCTATCGCAGTCGCTTCATCCGCGATCTCAAGGCTAACAAGAACCTCTGTTTTGCCCGCAACCTCTCGACACAAAACGGTTTTTAGCGCCGGACGCCATGCTTCGCCCGTTGCCCTATGCGCCGCCAGCCCGGGTTTGCGATAGTCCTTGGACGACCAGGCAACAATTTCAGGGCGGTCCCGATTGGCAATGTACTGCGACCAGAACCGGTCGTAGTCGTCCTCGCCAAAGCCCTGATAGAGAATGTCGACCAAGCCTTCGGCACTGGCCCATTCCCGGCCATCAGCTTGCGATTTGAGACTTGCAATTCGCCCGTTGCGACCAACCCTCAAGGTGAAACACCCTGCTGCAATCTCTTTCTCCGGATCGATCGCGCGCCAGTCTTCCCCGATAATTGCCACAGAGGGCATCACCGCCGCCAACGCAGTCTCTGCCTGTTTGGCGCGCGCCTCATCAAGGGTTGCGACGGCTGCGCCAAGATAGGCGCGCTGTTCTTCCCATGATTGTTCCACAATGCCGAATGCTCCTTTCCCGCGTACGTCGGCGAGCTGCGCCGGCGTATAGGACGCCCACTCGGGAAGATAGGTCTTGTGATCCATGCTCCAGGTATGTTCAGGTACCATCATTAGGTGATCGCTAAAGGCGACGATTGCTGGATCATCCGCCAAAGAGGCGTCTTGGTCGATCCAAGACCGACGCAAACGCAGAAGACTTCGATATCGGGCCATTTTAAGTGGGTCACTGCCGGCACCATGGATCCAGCTGTCACCGATCTCGTTCTCAACAACAGGGAGATCTTCGCGCACACTGCGCAATGCCAAGGCGAAGTCATCCAGTGACGAGGCACGAACCTCCGCGTCAGGAAAACGGTTACGCGCGCCTTTGAATACTTGCAGGATTTCATCGACTGACTGCGGGCCTAGATTGTCGTTCGTGTGGCCGAAACCAAGGAGGTCGTTGAGCCCCGCAACACGGCAATCCTCGCCATAGGCGTGCTGACAAATCACTGTGACTGCATGCTCGCCGACCTTCCATCGAAATACCGGTGGGACGTCAGGCATGGTTGATGCCTCATTGATGCCGATGTGAAGAAATTCTACCCCTGCTTCTGCGAGGATGGGAACAATACCCTTCGTATGCCCCGGGACGTCCGTCATTTTTGCTGCAATTGTCGTGCGTCCGAAACGATGATCGAGGCGACGCGACACGGTCAATCCATGGCGGAAAAGGGATGCGTCCATCAATTCGCTGTGGAAGGTAAAAGGCAAGGCATGCCAGACAAGATCGCCAGCTAATATACCTGCCTCAAGCGCCCGTCGGCGGGACGTGTCACTCACTTCAAGCGCGTGGAAAATCATCCAGGCCGGCAACGTCCACACGAGACGTTCCATGCCATTGGCCTGCCGCAGTTCCGCTGCGGCTTGGAGAGCGTTCGGAATATATTGCGTAACATACCGGTCCACAACCCGGGCGGCTGTATCTGTGAACCCCAAATCAACGTGGGTTTTAAAAATGAGATGCACGCTTTTCACGACGTAGTTTCCGATCTCGAACTTGGTCTGTGGGTTAAAAGTTCCGTGCTAGCTGCCTGAAACAACGTTGCCGTTAGCCCCATAAAGCAGGCATTGGTCCACCTTTGGACGCGCGTGTACCACGTCTGATAAGTGGCCCGGTTCATTCATATTCGGCCGAACGATGATCAAAGTTTCCTCAATTTCAACTGAAACAAGCGTCTCGGCGCCGAGGACATCCAGAGGGCGAAGCCTGCCAGCTGTTGCCATGGCGCGAACACATTCCGTTCGGCAATCAAAGTTCCCCGCCAAGGGCCGCAAGGCCTCGCGCAGGGTGTGCGATACCAGGCGTCAAGGGATAGAGCACCGCCTGGATGGAGTGGTAGAGGTCGGGCTTTCCCCGGAATTGCTTATCCGTTGGGCGGTTATCGGGATCAAGCTCCGGAAACCAGCCGCCATTCTGGTGATCAATCAGCCGGTCTGCTGCGAACTTCCACAGGCGCCGGTACCACTCCTCGTCTTCGTTCCGCCGCTCCAGTTTGATGAAGGCGGCAACCGCGCCGATCGCTTCGGTCACCGGCCACCAGTAGCGGTCCGCGCGAGCAACGGTCCCGTCATGGGCAAGGGTGTATATGAAGCCGCCGCGTTCCGTGTCCCAGGCATCCTGCAAAGCCTGTTCCATCAGGCGCCGTGCCTTGGCTGGCGAACCGTCGTCCGGGCGGCCGGAAAGGTCCCAGTATTGCAACAGAAGCCGGCTGAGCTCGAAAGAGTGGCCCGGTGTGCTTCCGGCGGGCCGGAAGATGGGATTGCCTTCGTAGAAGCGGTCGATCTGCCAGTCTGCTGTATAGTGTTCTGGCAGGCGCCACCCCTCGCGGGGAGCAATCCGTTCGATGAAGAAATCAAGGATTCTGCTGGCTTTGCGGAGATAGGAGGTCTGGCCCGTCGCCTCGAAGGCGGTTAGCATCGCTTCGATTGCATGCATATTGGCATTCATGCCGCGATAGGTGGAAAACGGGGTCCAGTCCCGGTTCCATTCGTCGGCGAAGAGACCCGGCTCCTCCTCCCAGAAATACCGGTCCAGAACATCGGTCACATCCTCCAGCAGATATTTCGCATCGGGATGACCGCAGGTCAGGGCGCTTGCGGCGGCCAGGAGCACGAAGACATGGCCGTAGGCGAGCTTTCGGCCGTCGGTCACCTCGCGGCCCCGCGTGGCATAGACATAACCGCCATGATCCCGATCCCGATGGACATTCAGCAGATGACGCATCCCTTGCTCGATCATCACATCGGCCCCCGGCGTGCCAATATGCCGTCCAAGGGCGAAGGAGTGCACCATGCGAGTGGTCGAGTGCAATTCTTGCGTGCGATCCTGCAGCGGGTTGCCCTGGCTGTCCAGATTGAAGAATCCACCCCTGGGATCGAGGCTTTTTCGGAAGAAAGCGAATTGTTGCCTGGCGTCGGCAATCAGCCATGCGCGGCGCTCTTCCCGGTCGAGCCAGAAGTCGGGCAGCGTTGGGCCGGTTGAAATGGCGGTCGTCGTCATGGAGTACTCCTGGAATCAGGCCCGGTCAGGCTGGAAGCTCGGGGGCGCGGTATCATCCGGCAAAGGTTGCAGAAATTGGCAGGATTCGGCTGGTGCACCCTCGATCCGGCGCAAAAGCCGTTCGCCGAGATAGAAGCCGGCCTCGGTCAGGTTTTCGTAGAGGCTCAGCATTTTCGGCCGCACGAGGTCGAAGATACCCGACGTCTGCTTGACCGCGAGATGGATGTCGCGACCGGGTACGAGCCCGCAGTCGGCGGCGGCGGCCATGGCGGCAAGACCGGACACTTCACCCGGACAGATCAGGCCGTCCAGTGGCGGTCTGGCCGACAGCCGGTCGCCCATCCAGCGAACAATCGTATCGGAAGGGCTGTCGAGCGTAATACCCTCGAGAATTTCATGCTGCATGCCGGTCTCGTGGATGACCGACATGAAGCCGTGCAAAAGATGGTTGGCGAAGGTGAAGCGCCGGGGCGGCAGCAGTAAGCCGATATGCCGCGCGCCGGAAGCGATCAGCGATTGCGCGGCCTTGCGGGCAAAGGCGAAATT
Source organism: Ensifer sp. ENS11 (assembly GCF_014851895.1). NCBI lineage: Bacteria > Pseudomonadati > Pseudomonadota > Alphaproteobacteria > Hyphomicrobiales > Rhizobiaceae > Ensifer > Ensifer sp. ENS11. The sequence continues at coordinate 6,574 of NZ_JACVAN010000010.1, forward strand.
GTCGAAATCCACGTAGGGATGGGCAGTCGCCAACTCGGTCCGGCCGTGCGAGATGAAGGGGAAACCTTTTTCCAGTAAATAGCGGACGCGTTGGTCGCTAGGCTCGGTTCGCGAGAAGATCACGCCATCGGCCAGTCTGTTGCGAACGATGCGGTCCACCTCATCGTTCCCGGGCTGCTCCTCGAATTGCGGCAGGATCACCAGGTGATACGGCGTGCCGCGCAAGGCCGTATTAATGCCCCTGATGATCGACGTTCCAAATCCCAGCACTTCGTCGTGCGGGTTGAGCATGAGAGCGATGACATTGGTCTTGCCGGTCCTGAGGCGCTGTGCGGCGCGGTCCGGAGCATAACCGATTTCCCGTGCAATCTTCTGGACGACCTCCCGGGTATCCCGCGCGATCTGGGGGTCATCGGCCATCGCCCGGGAAACCGTCGTCACGGCCAATCCGGAGATACCCGCGATGGTGCGAAGGGTCGGGCTCTTGTCCGCCACGCAATTTCTTCCTTTTCAAGTTGCCGATTTTCTAAATTTGCAACGATACAAACTTAACGCTTAATCGCTTATATAAAGCAATATCGCAATCCATAAAAATCTCCAACCAATTGATAAATATGTAATATAAAATCCTCAGAAAATTCCTTGTTGACACATTCTCATTTGTAACGTTACAAATTCCATCACTTGATCACGGTGAAGTGATCAATATCGCAAACCCTAAACTCGCAATTTGCTGCCGGCGCGACGTCTTCAAGGGAGCTGAACTGATTGGCGATACCGTGGCCTGTGCAGAAAGCCGCTCGGGCTCGACGTCGACGCCACTCACGCCTTCGATCGCCTAGAAATCAAAGTTACTGAACCTAACCGCCGCAGCATGGAGATGAGGATAGGTCAACAGACTGCCAGGCTGCATTCGTTCAACATGGGGAGGAGACCATCATGATCAGAGCTACTATCAGCGCCCTCGCGCTGAGCACTGCGTTATTCTCATTGCACACTGCGTCAGCCCAGGAGTTGGCGACAAAAGACAGGATCGGCCTGGAGAATGCGCCAAAGTCGCTTGTCGTCAGGCTGACCGGTGACAGCCCGAACAATGCCGATCTGGCTATAGCTGAGGGCTATCAGAAGATCTTCGTCGACTTCATCCAGAAGCATCCGGACTGGAAGTTGCAACTGCAGTTCATGTCCGCCGATATCGGAACAGAACAGGCGAAGATGCTCGAGCAGGCAAAGGCCGGCAATGCGCCCGATTGCGCAGCTGTCGATTCCTTCGTGTTATCTCAGTTCATGGTCAATCACGTGCTCGCCGACTTCACGCCCTACTTCACCAAGGACGAAGTCGCTGATCTCTTTCCCTTTATCCGCGACGGCATCACCGACAAGGATGGCACTGTCCGCGCCTGGTGGTGGGATACCGACTTGCGTGTCCTCTATCGCAACAAGTCGATCGTTCCCGATGCGCCGCAGACCTGGGACGACCTGAAGACGGCGGCATTGTCGTCCGTGCAACAGGGCATGGAGGGCGCGCTCTTCAATGGCGGCCGTTTTGAGGGCACAACGTTCGATTGGCTTGCCACTTACTGGGCGCTCGACGGCAAGCTGGTCGATGATACCGGCAAGCCGGTCTTTGGTGAAGGCGACAACAAGGAAAAATTCCTCAAGGCTCTCCGCTACTACAAGGATCTGGTCGATACGGGTGCAGCGCCGAAACGCGTGACCACAATCGCCAATTACGACGACCTCAATGCTGCTGCTGCAGCGGGTACGTCGGCCCTCTTCATCGGCGGCAATTGGCAATATGCCCAGCTGAAGTCCACGCTCGATGAGGACGATTTCAACAACTGGACCTTCTCGCCGATTCCCGGGCCGACAGCAGACCAGCGCTCGACTGGCACCGGTGGCTGGACGATCGCCTCGTTCAGCAAGGACAAGGAGAAGGTTGAGATGTGCGCCAACCTCGCCCGGGAAGTCTACATGGGTCCGGCGAACGCTCTGCAGCAGCAGCTGCCGACACGCAAGTCGCTCTTCGACAAGTATCCAGTCTTTGCGACAGACGCCAACAAGGTCTTCGCCAACGCGCTCGCCGACGGTCAGGCGCGTCCCGGTGCTCCGATCTATCCGGAAATCTCCAATCAGATCCAGATCATGATGGGCGACGTTCTGTCAGGCACCAAACAGCCCGAAGAGGCGCTGAATGCCGCCTTCGATGCGACCATGGAGGCTTACAAGCGTCTCTAACCCTCGAGATCGCGGCGGCGCCGAAGGGCGCCGCCAATGACCATCAAAATCCGGATAGAGAAGCCTTATGAGCACAATCGCAATGGAGGCCGCAAGTTCGCCTCATCGCCGCAGATCGTTCATGCGCAGTTTCGCAGGCGCGCCGTTGCCGTGGATGCTGCCTACCATCATCGTCATCGGGATCTTCTATCTCTATCCCGTTTTCGACGTCTTCCGCCTGTCTTTCACAAACGCCACGCTGATCGGTGACAATCAGCAATACACGTTCGGATCGATAACCAACGCGCTGACCTCTCCACAGCTGCCCGGTATTCTCTGGGCCACCCTTATCTTCGTCGGCGGCAGCGTCGTCGGCCAGCAGATACTCGGGCTTGCCGTGGCCGTCGTCGTGATCCGTGGCGAAGAGCGTGGTCTGTTCGGCACGACCATCTTGCGCACGACGGCGCTCGTCGCCTGGGTCGTACCGGGCATCGCCGGTGGCATCATCTGGCAGATGCTATTTTCCGAAGCGCCTTACGGGGCGCTCAACAGCATCCTGCGCCTGATGCACATGCCAACCGTCGCCTGGCTTTCCGACCCTTCGATCGCGCCCTGGTCGGCTCTGATATCCAATATCTGGCGCGGAACGGCCTTTTCCATGGTGGTGATGTATGCGGCGTTGAAGGCCATCGATCCGTCGCTCTACGAAGCCGCCGAAGTGGACGGTGCGACGTCCTCGCAGCAGTTCGCCTTCGTCACCCTGCCGCAGCTGCGCGCGGCGATCCTCGTCAACATGATCCTTATCACCATCATGACGCTCAACACATTCGACGCCATCATCACGCTGACCGGCGGCGGACCTGGACGGGCGACCGAGGTGATCTCGCTCTACGTCTTCAACATTGTTTTCAGGAATTACGATCTCTCGGGCGGCAGCGTCTTGTCGGTCTTGATGCTGCTGATCAGCCTCGGTCTCGCCTTCGTCTACGCCTCGTTTCTGCCCAAGGAGGAAGAACAATGAGTGCCAGAACCGGAAGCCGGTTTGGAGACCTGCTCAGCTACCTCTTCATGATCGTGATGTTCGTTTTTTTCGCAGGCCCGCTGTCCTATCTTCTGTCGCTGGCGATGCGCGACCGGCGGGAGATCTATCGCGGCGTGGCGCGCTACATCCCGGACAACCCGACTTTCGACAATTTCATAACTGTACTGACCAACGGCTACTTTCCGCTTTATCTTTGGAACGGTCTGAAGCTCGCGGCACTCAGCGGCGTAGGAGTGCTCATCGTGGCTCTGCCGGCGGCTTATGCCTTCTCCCGCTTTCACTTTCGCGGCAAGGGACTGTCGATGATGGGGCTGCTGCTCTTCCAGATGATTTCGCCGCTTGTCATCATGGTTCCCTTGTACCGCTACATGAACCGCCTCGGCCTGCTCGACACGCATTTCTCGGTGGTCATGGTCTATGTGGCGCTCGGCGTGCCATTGGCGACCTGGCTTCTGAAAGGCACCGTGGACGGCATCCCACGCAGTCTCGACGAGGCCGCGATGATCGACGGCTGCAACCGCTTCTCGGTGTTTTGGCGGATCGTGCTGCCTCTGTCGGCGCCTGGCATCGCGTCGGTGTTCATCATTACCGTGATCGCCGGCTGGTCGCAGTTCCTTGTTCCCTTTCTCCTCCTGACGCACAACAACCTGATGCCGATTGGTGTCGGCATCTTCAATTTCAGGGGGATGCAGACGGATTCATCGGTGCAATTGCTTGCGGCTGCTTGCCTGATCTCGGTCGTGCCTGCGATTGCTGCCTTCCTATCCCTGCAGCGGCTCATTCTAAGCGCAATGACGAGCGGTGCCGTAAAAGGCTGACATGAGTTCGCAAATGTCTTCGAGGTCAGCATGGAAAAACGCGACGAGGGTCCGATGACGCGGCACGCACGCGGCAACAGTGAATTCGCAGATCTTTCGACCGGCAGGGTCCATGTATCACGCGGGCTGAGGCAGATGAGCGTCTATGTCGCCGAAGCCGTCACGCGGAGGCGCCGTCATGCCGATGTCCGCCGCCCTGATGCTCGCACCCGCCGATCCCGAACACGTACCCGGTCACCGCTCAAGTTCATGGACAGGCTAGGTGCCTGAAGCAGCAATCGATCGGTTTGAGGAGGAACTGATATGAAAGTTGGATTTTACACATCGACCTTCGACGACCGGCCCTTCGAGGAGGTGGCTGATTTTTCTGGCACGCTTTCGATCGAACACGAGGACGCGGCCTATAGATGGCCCGGCAAGGACCTCGACGCACGCAAAGAGGGCGAACGGCTTGGCCTTGCCTATCTGCGCGACGTTCTAAGCACAATCTGACACCGGTAAATAGGGAGAACAACGATGGCGAATGTGTCGGTTAGCGATGCGCGCAAGGACTACGGCGCCTTCAAGGTGATCAAGGGGGTGTCTGTCGATATCAGCGACGGCGAGTTTGTCATTTTGGTAGGCCCTTCCGGTTGTGGCAAATCCACCCTTTTGAGGATGATCGCCGGACTTGAGGGCATCACCGGGGGCGAGATCCGGATCGGCAAGCACGTGGTCAACGAACTTGCCCCCAAGGACCGTGACATTGCCATGGTTTTTCAGAACTATGCGCTCTATCCGCATATGACGGTCGCCCAGAATATGGGGTTTTCGCTGCGGCTGAAGCGTATGCCGAAGCCCGATATCGCTGCGCGGATCGACAGGGCGGCTCGGATTCTTGGTCTCGAAAGCCTCCTGGAGCGTTATCCGAAGCAGCTCTCCGGCGGACAGCGCCAGCGTGTCGCGATGGGCAGGGCAATCGTGCGCGATCCGGCTGTTTTCCTGTTTGACGAACCCCTTTCCAATCTCGATGCGAAGCTGCGCGTGCAGATGCGCTCCGAAATCAAGGAACTGCATCAGCGGCTGAAAACGACGACGATCTACGTGACCCACGACCAGATCGAAGCAATGACCATGGCAGACAAGATCGTTGTCATGCGTGACGGCCGTATCGAACAGTCGGGATCGCCGCTTGATCTTTATGACCGGCCGAACAACCTCTTCGTTGCCGGCTTCATCGGTTCTCCCGCGATGAATTTCATCAAGGGCAGCATGACACCGGAGGGTTTTCGGACAGAGCAGGGAACCGTCCTTCCTGCCGACTTCAAGCCTGCAAATGCAGTCACTTACGGAATACGGCCCGAACACCTCCGTCTGGATCCTCAAGGCATCGAAATCGATATCGTTGTATTGGAGCCAACTGGCTCCGAAACACTCGTCATTGCGCGCCTCGGCGAGCAGACGCTTTCCTGTGTGTTCCGCGACAGGATCAGCCTGAAGCCCGGGGATAAGCTACGCGTGTCGCCGATCATCTCTTCTATCCATTTTTTTGACGGAAACGGGGACCGGATCGTGCCGACGAACGGCCACTAACGTTGCCAATGCGGCGAGACCCGGGATCTCGTCTTGGCCGCCGGTGGCTTCTCCGATGGCTCAAACCAATGCCTCACCCTTGATCGCCATGACCCCTAAGGGACACGTCAACGGCGTAAATATACGAAGACAGGATACGCGCCATGCAGCATCTGACACTTTCCCAGCGCCTCGATCGCCTCAAGGTTCGTACAGCCGAACTTGCCCATTGGCGCAACCGAGACACGATCGAAATCGACGGCTGGACCTTCGAGGGCAAACCCATCGCGCATCACGAAGATTGGCCCCACCGTGAGGGCATCGTGCATTTTGCAGCGATTGCACAGGCGCCGAAGGAGTGGCCACTCGAGGATATCCGTTTGCAGCTCGACCTCGGCGGCGAAAGCCTGATCACGCTTTCTTATCCCGGCGGTCAAACCGAGACCTTCGGCCTCGATCCCTATCACCAGGAGTTCGAGGTAAAAGACCGCGAGCTGTCGATCACGACCGACAGCGTCGCGCGCTTCCCCTTCGGCGAGCCCAATCGACATCCGAAGCTCAACCGTGCGAGGCTCGCGTGGTTGGATCCTTCGGTGCACCGCCTGCACCTTCTCTTGCGTCAAATCGCAGAGGCAATCGACGTTCTAGGCGAACACGAAGTGATCCCGCATCTCATGCATGCGTCCGAACAGGCGCTTCGAAGCCTCGACTGGCCCTCCGCCACCGCGGCCTACGTTTCCCGTACTTCGGGAGCGGAGTATCAGCAGAAAATATGGCAACTGCCGGAGCTTGAGGCCCGCCCCGCCGGCCTGGCAAGCGAGCAGAGCGCATCGGCCGGCGCGGCCTTCGAAGCGTTGACGACGCGGCTGAAGGAACTGCAGAAGCGCTACCCGCCGAATGGCGAGCTGATGCTGACGGGACATGCGCATATCGATCTCGCCTGGCTTTGGCCCTACGACGAGACATGCCGAAAGATGCGCCGTACCTTCAATACTGCGCTGTCCCTGATGGAGCGTTCGGAGGACTTTCGTTTCAATCAATCCACCGCGCACTACTACGCGCAGATGGAGGAAGACGATCCGGAGCTTCTGGAGCGCATCAAGAGGCAGGTTGAAGAGGGCAAGTGGGAAACCGTCGGCGGCATGTGGGTCGAGCCAGACACCAACATGCCGACCGGTGAGAGCCTCGCCCGCCAGGTGCTTTACGGCCAGCGCTACTTCGAGAGGATGTTCGGCACGCGCCATACGGTTTGCTGGTTGCCGGATTGCTTCGGCTTTTCGGGGGCTCTTCCGCAGATCCTTCGTCTCGGCGGGATCGACAGCTTCTTCACCATCAAGGTGAATTGGAGCGAGACGAACCGCTTTCCCTCGGATCTCTTCTGGTGGAAGGGTCTCGACGGCAGCAAGCTCCTGACCCATACATTCGACAATCCGATGCATGGCTACAACGGCTTCGTGCAGCCGGATTGTTTCGTACCAACCTGGAAGAATTTCCGGGGTAAGACGCAGCACGACACATCTTTGCTTGCGGTCGGATACGGTGATGGCGGTGGCGGCGTAACGCCCGAGATGGTGGAGCGCGAGGTGCAGCTGCGCGATTTTCCAGCAATCCCGCAAGCGCGCTGGGGCACCGTAAAGGCATTTTACGAGAAAGCCCATGAGACGGCTTCAAAAAAGGACCTGCCCGTATGGGACGGTGAAATCTATCTCGAGTTGCACCGCGCGACACTGACCACGCAGAGCGGTGTCAAGCGGATGCATCGCCAGGCAGAGCGCGCATTGATCACTGCCGAGACGCTGGCATCCCTGGCAAATCTGATCGGCGGCGAGGCGCCACGGAGCCTTGAGAAGGACTGGCGTTTCGTTCTGAAGAACGAATTCCACGACATCCTGCCGGGGTCCAGCATCCGCGAGGTCTATGTCGATGCCGAGCGGGAGCTTGGGGGCGTGATCGAGAACGCCAAGTCCGAACAGGACAAAGCCATGGCAGTGTTGATCTCGAAGCTTCCGAGCGGGACCATTGCCAATGCCGTGGTAGCCGCAAACCCGTCCCTTAGTGCCCGGTCGTTAAACGTCAGATTGACGGATGGCACGGTGCTCTCGACGGGCGACATGGTCGCGCCGCTTTCGGTTGCGGTTTTCGACCGCGCCGCACTGCGGCCCGCAAGCGAGTTGAAGGCGAGCGCGAACACACTTGAGAACGCCCATCTGTCCGTCACGATCGGCAAGGATGGCGCAGTGTCCAGTCTGGTTCACAAAGCGACCGGCCGCGAAGCGCTTGACGGCTCCGCAAATCAGCTCTGGGTGTATCCAGCCGACAAGCCGCGCAACTGGGACGCCTGGGATATTGAAGCTGACTATGCCGAGAAGGGCATTCGTCTGGAGAGACCTGAGAGTATAACGCTCGTCGAAAGCGGGCCGCACCGCGCGTCTATCCGCGTGGCCTATCGCTACCGGGATTCGAGCGTCACGCAGACCTATGTGCTGACCGCCAATTCGAGGCGTCTCGACATCGAGACGAAGATCGACTGGCATGACCGCCGCACGCTGCTGCGCACCCTCAATCCGGTTGCTGTGCAATCCCGCACCGCCACGTTCGAATGTGCATTTGGAGCGATCGAGCGCGCGACCCACACAAACACATCCTGGGATCAGGCCATGTTTGAGGCAGTGGCGCATCGTTTCGTCGATATCAGCGAACCGGGTTTCGGCGTCGCCCTTCTCAACAATGCGAAATACGGCCACAGTGCGCGTGGCAACGTGATTGGCATGAGCCTGGTGCGCGCGCCTGTCTATCCCGACCCGCTAGCCGACGAGGGGGAGCAAGGCTTCACCTACGCGTTGATGCCGCATGAAGGCACGTGGCACGACGGCGGCGTTCTCGGCGAGGCGATCGATCTCAATCAACCGCTCGTCAGCGCCGAGGCAAAGGGGCTCGCCGCCGGCGCCGTCCAGCCGCTTGTGGTTGAAGGTGTGCCGGTCGCCCTTTCTGGCCTGAAACGCGCGGAAGAAGGTGACGGCCTGGTTCTGCGTCTCTACGAGCCTGCCGGACGTCGCGGCGATCTTGCTCTCAAGCTACCTCATGGCTGGAAGCCTTCAGGTGCTTTGAACATTCTCGAAGAGCCGATGCAAAGACAAGGTCAGGCAGAGATCATGCCGTTTGAAATTCGCACCTGGAAGCTGCTGCAACACTGATCGAAAGTGCCCTACGGCCCTAGAGGGCGAACGACGATACGCGTTTCGGGCGGAAGGTCTTCGCCCGCCAGCAGGAAGCTTGGTTCAGTGCCAGGCTACGTTTGACGTCAAGCATGAACGTGGAGGAGCGGATCATGGCAGTTTCCAACACCAGCTAACCGGGACGAACGGTCCGGATTTGCAATTTGAAAAAGAGGGGCGCCGCGGGTGACTGCGGCTACCCTTTTCCAACGTCCATGGAGGACTTCATGCGTTTGCTTGTTCTCGGTACCGGCGGCATGGCCAACCAACACGCCGCGAATTTCAAGGCCATCAAAGGCGTGAGTGTCGTCGGAGGCGTCGATGTCGAGCCTGAGCGGCGCGCTGGGCGACATCGACATCCATATCGTCGATTTCGCTTCTTACGGTTCGGGGCTCGACGTCGCCCATGTCTTTGCGCGGTTGAAGACATTCGACAAGGCGCGTGGAAACAAGATCGGGGACTACGATCTCGATGCGAACGACAGCTTCACGATGAATGTCGATTTCATCGGCGGCGCGATCGCCACGATCCAGGCAACACGCACGGCCGCTGGCCAGTTCGACCAGTTGCGGCTGCGTTGCTAGGGTGAAACCGGCTCCATCGAGATGATCTACGACACCGGCAAGTAAACGCTGCGGGCCTGCCTTGGAGACGATGTACACACCTGCACGTGGCGTGACATCCTCTTCGATCCGGTCGAAACGAACTATCAGCGTTTCGTGCAGGCGGTCAGGGCCGGAAAAACACAGGAGCCATCTTTCCGCCGAGCCGCGAACATCCAGAAAGTCCTCGACAAGGCGCTTGCATCGGATGCGAGCCACAAGGACGAGGAGTTGGTTTGAGAGCCTCTACCCCGCGCTAACGGCAGGGACGCCCTAACCTGCCACTGGCGGCGGCAGCAACGCGTCGAGGAATGGCAGCAATGCCGCTCCGAGCGCGCCGCCGCCGCCGCTGAAGCTTGCCGGTTTGATCGGTGAAATCCACCCGTGTTTCCAATCGAGGTCTCGATAAAGGTTCGTCCAATCGAGTGGGGGCCAGAACAAGAACTGTTCCTGCAGGTCTCGCAAATCGCGCTTAGCAAGTACCGGCTGGGTTCACGGCCAGCTCTGACGACAGACACGCCATCCATCTTTGCGCGTTAGCTAAAGCCGCATGGTCGCATCAAATAGGCTAGTTGGTCTGCAGCAATGCCGGGGTGTATCAATGGCTTAAGAAACGGACTCGACAGGAGTGTCTCGGTATTGATCGCGTGGTGAGGGACGAAGCCGACGGGCGGGATTTCTCCTCTGTACAACATTGCCAACAACGTTGCGGCATACCCCGTGGCAACCGACGTCAATGCGTTCAATCTGCCTGACACCGGAATTGGCGAAAACCGGTGGCAAACAGTGCGTTCGATCGGCCGTTGCCGCTGATATCCACTTGCCGTCACGACCAGCAAGAGCACGTCGTCTTTGACGATCGGCAAACCGTTGTAAAGGAGTGATCTTAATGCGTCGCGACGATTGCGCAGGCCCAGATCATCGAGAAGGAAACGCATGTAATCGAGATGTCCCGGGTATCGGATCGTCTTGAACGTGACGTTCTTCGGACCCGGATCACCGAAGATCGATAGATCTGCAAGACCACCTGATGTCACGAATTCTTCGTAGCGCACTCCATCGATGCTCAGATGCCCGTAGTTCTCGAGCGGCGATAGCATGACTGCCTTGCCGTCGCGAACGGCCGCACTTGGTTGCGTATATTCATCGATGAGGCCATCGACGTTCCATATTTGCCCATAGCCTATGCGGTTTGTGGAAACCTTTGGTATGGCTCCGACCCGAATTGTCAGATCGGTGACTGGCGCAAAGGCCTCAAGAAGGCCGTAGGCGACATTTCCGATAATGCCTGGCGAGACCCCGCACCCCGTGAAGACGGCTCGGTGTTCGGCCAGAGGAGCCAGAATGGATAGCGTCTCCGGCGTCGCGCAAACGAAATCGAGATAGTGCGTGTCCGAACGAGCCGCAGCCGTTGCGATCTGCGGCACAATGCTTTGCGGGACGGCGGCGACAGCCACATCCTGGTCCGAGAGGATTTTCTGCAACTCTTCGTCATGCGTGTAGGTGCGCAGCTCCGCCGCGATGTTCAGGTCTTCCAACCTATCCAGGGCCTCTTCGGAACGGTCGAGGACCTGTATCGAAAATTCCTCAGGTCCGGCCAAGATCGACGCCAGGGCCGACCCGATATTGCCGGCGCCGACGATGGTCACTTTCATTTTGGGCATGGCACCTTATCCCTTGAACCGCGACACGAACGCTTGCAGCCGTGGATTCTGCGGATTGAGAATGACTTCATCGGACGTGCCGGTCTCGGCAATAACTCCCTGATCGAGAAAGAGAACCCGGTCGGAAACATCAGCCGCGAAGGCCATTTCGTGCGTCACGATCGCCATGGTCATACCCTTGTCGGCAAGATTGCGAATGACCGCGAGAACTTCGCCGACCAATTCCGGGTCGAGCGCACTCGTCACCTCGTCGAGCAGAAGAACTTCCGGCTCCATGGCAAGGGCACGGGCGATGGCAACACGCTGTTTTTGGCCGCCCGAAAGATGGTTGGGATAGGCGGCATGCTTGTCGGCAAGGCCGACCTGGCCGAGAAGGTCCATCGCCAGCTCTCGGGCCTCCCGCGGCGGGCGTTTGCACACGATAATCGGCCCCTCGGTCACATTCTGCAGGACGGTCTTGTGGGGAAACAAGTTGAAGTGCTGGAAAACCATGCCGACATGCCGGCGGAGCTTGCCGATGCCGATCTTTGTGCCCCGGTCGTTGAAACGGTCGCCGACTTGTTGCTGGCGGAAGCGGATCTCGCCGGCAGTCGGCGTCTCCATCATGTTGAGGCACCGGATGAAGGTTGACTTGCCCGACCCGGAAGGGCCGATCAATGCCACGACTTCCCCGCGTGCAAGACTGAGGTCCAGCCCCTTGAGGACCTCAAGAGCTCCGTAGTTTTTTCTGAGGCCGCGGGCCTCGAGGATAGGGTCAGATGTTTGGGAGTTCGCTATCATGTTCGGGCTCTCTTCCTTTAGTCGCTGACCCTGAGGCGTTTTTCGATCCAGTCCGCTGCCTGCGTCAAAGGCAGGAGCATGGCGATGTAGAGTGCGGCCATCACGGTGTAGGATTCGAGCGGACGATAGGTCTGGCCGTTCACGACCGCGGCCATATAGGCGAGATCGGCGACGGAGATGACCGAGACCAGCGAGGTGTTCTTGAACTGAATGACTGACTGGTTGATGAAGGAGGGCAGAACGCGTTTCAGCGCCTGTGGCAGGATGATCCGGCTCATCGACTGCATCGGGCTCATGCCGATCGCGGCGGCTGCCTCTCGCTGCCCCTTGTCGATCGAAACGATGCCGCCGCGGAAGATTTCCGCATAGAACGCACCGACATAGAGCGAGAGCGTCAGCATGGCCGCGACACGATTGTCAACGGAGCCCCCGATCAGCAGCGGGAACGCATAGTAGAACCAGAGCAACTGAACCAAAAGCGGCGTGCACCGGAAGATTTCCTGGTAGGCACGGGCCGTGAGGTTCAGGAGTTTCCAGCCAGACAGCCGTGCCGCGCAGGTTATGAAACCGATGATGACGCCGAAAAAGATCGAACTGAAAGTGTAGACAACGGTGATCCAGAGCCCCCAGAGGAAAAGATCGTAATACTGCCAGACGGAATGAAAGTCCCAGTTATAGCTCATCTCGTTCTCCTGTCTGGCCGCCGCGGATGCGTTGAGTTGCCGCGGTCCAAGTCAGGACACCGGCTATCAAGTGGGCTCGCAAACATAGTGTTCCCCTGGTCTGTGGTGTCGGTTCCTGAGATCGGCAGGGACCGACACGCGATACTCGTCTGTCCATTTCGTAGGGACAATGCAAAGCTGATGGTGAGCCTTACCGCATTTCTTGGAAGGCGGTAGCTGCGGACCCGAAGCGATTGAGAATGCCGGAAAGCTTGTTCCGGTTTGCATCTGAAATGGGAACCATCGGCAATCGCATTTCCGGACCTGCGAGATTGGCGAGCGCAAGAGCAGCTTTGACAGGGCCCGGGTTGGATTCAATGAACATGCCGTCCGTCAGCTCTGCGATCAGTTCGTGAAGCGCCAGCGCCTTGACGGTTTCGCCCGCATGCCAGGCATCGACCATCGCCACCATCTCGCGGGGTGCGATGTTGGCAACGACACTTGTCACCCCCACGGCGCCGAGCGAAAGGAAGGGCAACGTCATGCCGTCGTCACCGGAATGAATGACAAGCCGGTCGCCGCAGGCTGTACGCAGCTGGGTTACCCGAGCCGCCGTGCCGCCGGCCTCCTTGATGGCGACGACATTCTCGTGCCTTTCGACAAGCGTTGCGCAGGTTTCGGGCGCGATTTCCACGCCGCAGCGGCCGGGCACCGAATATAGCATCATCGGCAGTGAGGTTGCTGACGCGGCAGCACCATAATGCGCGATCAGTCCAGCCTGACTCGGCTTGTTGTAGTATGGCGTCACGATCAACACGGCATCTGCGCCTGCGGCCTCTGCACGCTTGATCTTGTCGACCGTCTTGGTCGTGTCGTTGGCTCCGGCGCCGGCCATCACCATGACCTGGCCGGCCGCGATCCGAACAGTGCGAGCGATGACTTCGACGGCTTCGTCATCCGAAAGGGTCGCTGCTTCTCCTGTTGTTCCAACGGGAACGAGGCCGGATACGCCGGCAGCAATCTGTCGTTCAACAAGCGCGTCATACGATGCGTAGTCGACGCCACCGTCCCTAAAGGGGGTAACCAGGGCGGTAAATACGCCTTTGAAGCGATCTGAAAGTGCTGTCATTTCGGTTTCCTCTCTCAAATTGTCAGTCGTTCAAGCTGTCTGCCAAAGTGTATCGGCCACGGGAAACGGCGCTCGAGACCAGCCATTGTGCGGCCGCAATGGCCCCTTCGGCGTAGGCAGCGACCGTGTGCACGCGATAGGAGAACACCGCCTCGGCCGCGCCCATGTCGAAGCGAACTTCGTTGATGCCGACGGTGTCGCCCTCGCGGTTAACCGCGATCGGCGGCTCAGGTGCATCGAAGCCCATGACGCGGCTACGCTCGGCTCGCAACTGTGCCGACAGAAGGCGGGATGTTCCCGAGGGATCGGTTTTCTTGGGGGCGTGGTAGGTTTCCAAGACCGTTATCTCTGCGCCCGGCATCCTGGAGGCAAACGCCAATGCCGATCGCTTGAAGGCTTCAAAGCCACATGCGAAGTTGGCGCTGATCATCATCGGGCGATGCATGCAGCATTTGTCCAGCAGCACATCGTCTTCTCTTGAGAAGCCCGTTGTCCCGATAACCATGGGAATTACCTTGGTCCCGATGTCTCGCTGCAGCGCCATGCTTGCAGCAGGCGTGGAGAAGTCGATCATGACGTCGCAATGACTTTTCATCGCTGCTTCGGCGGGACGATACTCGATGCTGCCGCCAGCTACAGGGACCCCGACGAGTCGAGATCCCGGTGACACCAGGGCCGCTGCCAATTCGAGCCCGGGACTTTCAAGAACCGCTTCGACGAGCCGTGTTCCCACCCGTCCAGAGGCTCCAACGATTCCGATGCGCATCGCGGCTGTTCCTCAGTCGATGACCACTTTTTGCTCCGACATCTCCCGAAGGGCGATACGAACGCCCTCACGGCCGAGACCGCTGCGTTTGACGCCGCCGAACGGGACGTGCTCCGCGCGGAAATCGGGGCCTTCGTTGACCATGACGCCACCAACCATGAGTTCGCGGGAGAACGTCTTGATTAGCGCATGATCGTTGGTGAAAACGCCGGCCTGCAGGCCAAAGGCTCCTGCATTGACTTCGGCAATTGCAGCGTTTGGATCGGTGAAGCTGCGGATGGCGATAACAGGACCGAATGTCTCGTCGGCGATAACAGCGGAATTCGGTTCGACGTCAGAGATTACGGTTGGCGAAAAGAGCGTGCTTTCGTGATTGCCGCCGGTCAGCAGCTTCGCGCCACCGGCAACGCTGGCCCTGACGCGTTGTGCCACCTCCTGGGCCGCCGGCAGATCGATAACCGTCCCCATGTCTGTGTCGTCGTTCGACGGATCGCCGAACTCGATGGCATCGACGGCGGCGAGGAGGCGTTGTGTGAACACCTGCTCGATGTCTTTATGGAGGTACAGCTTCTTCACCGCTGCGCAGCTTTGGCCGGCGATTTCGAACCGGTGGCCGACCGCAGTCGCGACGGCCTTGTCCAAATCAGCATCGGGTAGCACGAAGAGCGGGTCGTTGCCCCCGAGCTCCATCAGGCAACGGATGAGACCACTGGCATTCTTGAGCGCGAGACCGGCGCGCGGGCCCCCCGTGAAAGAAAGCAGATCAATAGGAGCACGGGCAAGCGATAGGGCGCAGTCCGCGCCACCATGGATGACCTGGAAAAGATCGCGCGGCCAGTTTGCCTTCTGCGTGAGTTCGAAGAGGCGAGCCGCAGCCAGCGGAGCCTTCGGCGAGGGTTTGGCGACGACGGCATTGCCGGCGGCAATGGCCGGTCCGAGCTTGTGGCACAAAAGGTTGAGCGGGTAATTGAAAGGCGTGATGGCGCCGATGACCCCAACGGGCTCGTATGTGATTGTGGCAAGACGATCGGCACCACCTTCAACGATCGCGCAATGCAGTGCCTCACCGTCGAGAAACGTTGCCGCATCTCCCGAGAGCTTCAACGTGTTCTGGGCGCGACGCACCTCGTTGCGCGCTTCGCGGATCGTCTTGCCCATTTCCGATGAAATGATCCGGGCCAGGTTCTCTGCGTCCTTGGCAATCTCGGCTGCCAGGGCGTTCAATAGTGCCCGCCGAACCGCAGGCGTGGAGTATCGGAATTCGCGCTGCGCTGTCTTGGCGCGCAAAACAGTGGCGGCGACGTCCGCTCCGGAATGCTCCGCAATCTCGCCGACGATCTGCCCGTTGAAAGGATTACGGACCATGATCGGGCGAGCTGGGGTGGGAGCGATTTTCTGCAGGGACGTCATTTGGAACCTCGTTCGTCGTTCGAATTGTGTTGGGAAATGGCGCGCGTCAAAGCGCCGATGGATACTGGGCGGATGGGCCAGCGCTGGCCCGTCAAATCGTTGGCCGCTGCTGGCGCTTGCGACGGGCTGATGAGGTTCAGCACTTCGGCAACATTTGCGGCGCAGAAGCGCCCTTGGCAGACCCCCATCGAAAATCGGCCGTTGTGTTTCACTTCACGTCCGGAGAGGCCATCGCTCCGTTGTGCAAGCAGCCGGAGATCCCCAATCGTGCGGCCTTCGCAGCGGCACAAGATAGTCTCGTCAGGAAGGGTGGCCAGCGGGGAGGTGGGGTCAACCGGCGCAAACAGCGCTGAGAGCAGGCTCTGAGCGCGACGCTGTTGTGCGATCGCGGCGTCGACGTCCTTGAGTGCGCGCGTTTTACCGGACAATAGGTTCACCACCTGGCGCCCCACGCGCCTGCCATCGGCTTCTGCTGCGATCGAACCGAGCGCTTCCCGGCAGTCGCCAGCCCTCATGATGATTGGTCGGGCGTCCGCCTTCATAGCGACATCGGGAAGGCCGAACTGGTTTGATCTCACGCCGTCGTGGAGGCCGACACGATCGACTATGATCGTCTGTGATTGACCTCTCCGATCACGCAGCGTCGCCTCCAGGCCCGTGTCGCATCGCCGAACCCCTGTGAGGACACAGCCTCGCAGCCAAGGGGTTCGGTTTGCCGTCATCTCGCACAGATAGGAAAATGCCTCGCTCAGAAGTCTGGGGTAAGCAAACAGGCCAAAGGTGACCAGCGGGTGCCGAATGGGATCGCCCGCTTCAACGACGGCGACTGGCGGGTTTCCCAACTTGGCCATTTGCGCGGCGACTGCGATAAGAAGCGGGCCGCCTCCGGCAAGTAGGATTCTGCCGTGCGGCGGTCGTCCTGTTTCCTTCATCATGACTTGCAACCCGCCGGCGGTGGAGACGCCCGAAAGTTCCCAGCCTGGACGAGGCAGTATCTTTTCGATTGCCCCTGTTGCGATCACGACCGCGCGCGCCTTGAGATGCACGACGGCGCCGTGAAGGCGATCCTCGACGAGGACGAGCCCATCACTGTCGATGCCGAGAAAGACACAGGAGTGGCGCAGTCGAATGCCCGATTGTCGATAGGCGGAAAAAAGTGCCTTCCATCGAGCCCGTGCCGTGCGGGGCTGAGGTACGGCTTCAACGCCGTCGATCGGTTGGCGATATATCGCGCCGCCGACATTCGGTCGCTGCTCGATGATCTCGACTGAGAGGCCAGATCCGCTTGCCTCTAGGGCGGCGGAAATCCCGGCAACCCCGCCTCCAACAACGATGATGTCCAGATCAGTCAAGGTCCACCTCCAATCCAACAATCACCATCCCATCCCATGCCGGGGTAAGGCAGGCCTCCGTAGCGACGCCATTGATGCTGACGAGGCAACATTGGCAGGCACCGATGCCGCAAAAATATCGGGTTTCGCGGTCAACGGCGTCGCGGCCGAAGCTCGTGATCCCGGCTGCCTCCAGTGCTGCCGCGACGCTTTCACCTTGGCGAAACGGGATATTCTGCGACATCCAGCGCAACGTTCTGGGACCGTTCATGTCATTCACACCCATGCGACGGTCTCACTTTTCCCAAACCGTGCAGGGTCGAATGCCGCAAGCGACATATCCGGCGTCTCCCCGCAGACCATCTGCGAAATTGCCTTTCCGGTGATCGGCCCGAGGCAAATGCCGTCGCCCTCGAAGCCGGTCGCGACATAGGCATTTATGAGATGCGGTAATCGCCCGACCAGTGGCAGCCCGTCGATCACCGCCGTGCGGACTCCGGCAAAGCTGCGCAGAAGCCTCACATCGGCAAGGCCCGGCACAAGGGCGACGGCATCTCGCAAGATCCGCGATACCGCGTCGATGTCATTGTTGCGGCGGTCCCCATGATCTTCGCGTGTTCCTCCAATCAGGAACTGCCCCGTTTGCAGGGGGTCGATGACAAGCCCCAGTCCCTTCGGGAGTTTGGCTTGTGGGGCATTTTGGCTGCCCTTGCTGAGCAGATATCGCCCTGACATGATCGCCCCGGGCATGGCCGCGTTCAGTGCGCGCGCCCTTTCGGTGATGAGAAGCTGACCCTTGCGTGGGATAAGGGCGTGTTCAATACCGAGCAATCGGGCCGATCCGGTGCCAGCTGCAACGACCACTGCGTCGGCTCTGACGTCGCCTTTCGCCGTGGCGACACCCTCGACACGGCTGCCGTCACTCGCAAGAAGCAGGCTCTCAACAGCGTGGCCGCGGTGAACAACGACACCGGCAGCTGTAAGGAAGCGGTGCACGATTTGATAGCCGATCGCGTGACCCTCATCATGCACCTCGACGATCATCAACGCGTCCGGCGACAGTACGGGAAATCGATTGCGGGCAGCCTGCGGGGCAAGTGTCGCCGTCCGCACGCCAGCACCTGCAAGTGCCTTCGAGTGGGCTTCAAGGACATCGCACTCCGCCTTGGAGGTTGCGACGATGAAGGTCGATCGGCTTTTGAAGCAATCTGCAAACAGACCGTCTCGCGCCAGCTGGCGATAGAGCGCGATGCCGCAAAGCGCCGCCTCCATCATCGGACCGGGGCGTTTGCTCGCCACGGAAACCGCACCGTCGGCTGCTCCCGTGGCCTGCGATGCCGGAACATCCGCATCGAAAAGGTCGACCCTCACTCCGCGGCGCGCAAGAAAATAGGCCGCCGCCGCACCGACGATTCCGGAACCGGCTATGACGACGGAAGATGGCTGTGCAAATGGCATCGTTGTTGAACCGGCACTGTTTCTAACTCGCCCTATGTTGCGGGCTGCCGGCGGCTGGCGTCGATACAAGAAGACGCCGTTGCTTGTTCACGAAATTTGTATCGGCTACTAACGAAGGGCCCCTTAATCCTCAGGGCGGGGGAATACAGTTATGGCCAAAATCAGCCTCACGCTCATCCAGACGTTCTACCAGGTCGCCAGATACGGGTCATATTCCGGTGCGGCGCGGGAGCTTAACTTGAGCTATCAGTCGGCCTCGAACCATGTTCGACGGTTGGAGCAATTGCTCAACGGAAAGCTCATAGATTCCGAGCAGGGTGCTAAGCGGATCACGCTGACCCCGAGGGGGCGCGCACTGTATAACCTCCTGCATCCCGAGCTGGACATCATGCTGGAGCGGCTGAGCAAGCTGATCGAGAGCCAACGGTCATCGCTGCGTGTTGGAATGCCGCAAGCAATTTTCTTCTACCTTTTTCCAAAGGTGCTTTCGAAATTTCGCGAGAGTTTTCCAGACATGGAGTTCGCAGTCTATGAACGCGATACGGTCTTGGCGGAGCTTGTCAAGAACGGAAGCCTGGATGTGTGTATTTCGGAGCGGTACTTCGGTGACCCGGTCGTGCCGCAGCGGCTGTTGGGTAGCTATCACCTCAGCCTTGTCTATCCTTGTCAATGGGGAGCGCCACCGGAGCAGAAGGACATCCCGTTATGGGCGAAGGATCGGCCGTTCATCACCTATGAGCCGGGTCAGACATTGCGCAATCTTGCGGTCGACTTCCTCGGTCGCGATGGAGCCGTCGTCCAGCCCGTGATTTCTACCTCGGGAAGTTCCAGCGTGAAACGCTGCGTCGAGGAGGGTATGGGCTTTTCAATCATCCCGTCCTGGTGCGTCCTGCCGGAAGACAAAACCATCGTCAGCACGAAGCTGGCAAACCTGCCAGAGGTCCGCGTGTACTTCGGTAGTGCAGGCTTTCTGCAAAAGCATCCGGCGGTACAGCAGCTTTTTGAGGAATGTCAGTCAGAGCTGGTCGGCCCCGTCCTGGATCCTCCGCGCAGCGGCGAACTCACTCCTGCAGCGCCGTAAACCGGCAACCTACAAAAAATGGGATAAGCGTGGTCGATTCTCTAGCATTGTTCCCGGCTGACTGCGCGGTAACCTGCTCGCGGTCGCAAGGACCAAAGAAGGCGCATGACTGATAAAATCAAACAGGGGAATATGGAGAACCGAGAATGAATGTTATTGCGAAAATCTGTAGTTGCGCCGCCGTCGCCCTGTCATTGCTGGGAACGACGGCGTCTGCTGGTACGATCGAGGATATAAGGGCGCGTGGTGCTCTTCGTATCCCCGCGATCCTCAATGAAGTTCCCTATTTCAACAAGGATCCGCGCACAGGAGAGTGGCAAGGATTTGTCATTGATATGGCCACCGACATCGCCAGAACGCTTAATGTGAAGCTTGAAGTGGTCGAGTCGAGTTGGTCGAATGCAATCCTCGATGTGCAAAGCGGCAAGGTCGATGTGGCTTTTGCGGTCACCGCAACCCCTGTGAGGGCGATGTCCGTGTCGTTCTCCGATCCGACCTACTACAACAGCTTTGTGGTCGTGTCGTCCAAGGATGAAGTCAATAACAAGACCTGGAGCGAACTGAACGATCCGAAATACACCTTCGCCGTCGACCTCGGTTCGGCTCAGGACTTGATTACGCAACAGTATCTGCCGAAGGCAAACATCCTTCGCTTCAAGACGCGTGACGAGGCGATCGTCGCAGTGACGACGGGCAAAGCCGACGGTCTCGTCAATACGATGCTGAATGGCCTTGTGATTTCAAAGAAGGCCCCGGCAGTTGGAAGCGTCAAGGTGCCAACCCCGGTTCTGGCCACGCCCTCGGTCATCGCGCTTAACTACGGTTCCGACGAGACCTTCAAGTCCTTTGTGTCTGCCTGGGCAGAGTACAACCGCCGCATCGGCAACAATCAGACATGGATCGTCAAGAGCCTTGAGCCTTTTGGCATCACCCTTGAAGATATGCCGGTCGGTTTCGGCTTCGGCGGCTGACGACGGTGACCCTGCTCAGTTTGCAACCACCCGTACTGAGCAGGGTCTTGAGTTGGAAGGGCGCCGTCGCGAACATCAGCAGGTCGTCGAGGAAGCTTTTGAGTGCGGGTCGGATGGCGGTCTGGACCGCGAACAGTCGAATTGGATCGCCTGCCTTCGTCGGCCGGATCTGAACGGATCCGTCCCGTGGTGGTCGTCTCCGACCATGCCGATCTTCTCTGCCACGCGTATTGACGGTAAATTGCCCGGGTCAATATCAGCGACAATACGGGTGAGGGCCGAGCGTATGAAATGCATGCTCCACGATTGGCCGAATTGCTTCAGCCGCAAATCCCTTTCCCCACGTCGAGCGACATAAGCGCCAGCCGATCTCTATTTCGGGACCAACATCGTCGTACGGTATGAGAAGAATCCAACCCGCGAACTGGTCAGGCTGCGCTTTCGGGAAGATTGACCAGTATCCGAGCCCTTCGCCGAACGAAGTTTCGATTCTGTCCTTCAGGAAGGCTTCATGCCTTGACGGCCCACGGGCCAGGAATGAATTTCGTTACCTCCGGGTCACGATCCATGGCAAGACACGCGTCAAAATCTGCCATTGTGCGACCTCGAACTAGAAGTCTTTCAGTTTCAAAAGTTGGCAACAACAAACTTCCTCCTTGTTTGAAAGCTCCAATCCGTGGCAATCAGACCGTCTTCCGGCTGACAAACAAGCCGCTTTCCTTTCGACTTCAAGGATGCCCTTGCCTACCTAAATGCCTCGGTGATCGCGCCATGTGCATTGCAGCGGCATCGAAAGAACCATCCTCAAAGGGTAAAGCGGTTTCATCGGCCTCCCGGCCTGTGACGCTTTTAAAACGGTAGTAGGTAGGCCGGGAGCTGCATGATCTCGCCGGGTGTGAACAGCGGGCGGGCTGAATGCCGTTTGCGCATTGCATTCTCCCGCGAATTTCCACGATGCTACTGGCGAGCCAGCTTATACGCCTTGCTGAGAAGTTCTCGGCATTCAGGGTAGCATCTATCCGGATTGACTGCGCCAACCCAGTGCATGCGTCCATAGACGGGGTGCGGCAGGAGTTGGTCGCGGGCTGCGTAGTCGAAATCGGCAGCTTCCAAAGCCGACCGGGACGGATGATCGGGGAACAGCGCCGCAAAACCATCCCGGCCAAGCGCGATATTGAGCCGGAATGATCCATCGCCATCGAGCCGAGCGAAACTGTCGAACTCGGTATCACGCGTAACAATGGTGGCGAACGGCATGCGCATCGCCGCGCCACGGAAAAAGAAGATGTCGGGCGTGCTCGTATCAACATGAATATCCGCCCCACTTGAAATGATGTCGGATTTGATCGTCTCCAGTGATGGCATGAGAACCTCCGGTTTAGCCAAATTTGGTCAAACGCGATATAGCGCTTTTGACCAAGCTTGGCTATAGGTGGCCAGAGAGATTGGGGCATCATGAACGTCACACGCCTGCTCGTCCTAGGGACGATTCGACATCTGGGCACCGCCCATGGATATGCGGTGCGCCGCCAGTTGGATGACTGGCGCGTCGAAACGTGGACAACGGTGAGATCAGGTTCAGTTTACCACGCGCTTGGGCAACTACAGAAGGAAGCAAAGCTGGCAACCTCCGGCAGCGAGGCCGGAGCGCGTGGCGCGGAACGCACTGTCTTTTCCCTAACACCGAGTGGTGAGACCGAGTTCTCTTCGCTACTGGAAGAAGCACTGGGAAGTTTCGATCTTACACAACTGAGCGCCGGCATTGCTTTCCTTGACCAACTGCCGTCAGAACACGCCCAAAATCTTCTTACAGCCTTACACGACAGGCTAAGCGCCAATAAGGATTTTCTCCTACGGCTTGCAGAGAAGGTGCCGAACGAACACGCCGTGCCCCGCACCGCTGATCTCCTGGATCTTTGGATCGGCTATCTTGATGCCACCGCACAGTCCGTGGCACGACTTAAATTGGGAATTACAAAGAAATAGCACATTTGAATGGCTGTGACTTTGGGAGCGCCTGTCGGCTATATGTCCTTTTGAGCCGCTCGAAAGGTTAACGCAATGTCTCGAATACCTAGACGCCAAGAGTTCGCTGCCGCCCCAACCGCCGCGAGACCTCGGAATGCCCTCCTTTAAGGTCAACCCAAGGCAGCCAGAAGTCATCCCGATCGCTGCGCGTGACGCTTCCATGCAAGCCCTGAGTTACGTCCGTGGAAAATACCTTTCTGGATAGCGGGTGTTTTTCGCACCCGCTATCCAGCGATCGACGGCGGTGACGAAAGCCGGCGCGGGCGTCGGCCGACCCTTGCGCTGTTGCTATTGTCCCCAGCCGGCAACGCCCTTGATTTCGAGGAAGTCCTCAAGGCCATATTCGGCATATTCGCGCCCATTGCCCGATTGCTTGTAGCCGCCGAAGGGAAGGCCGGTGTCCCAGTCGGGGTAGTTCATAAAGACGTTGCCTGACCGCATCCGCCTGGCGAACCGCCTTCCCTCCTCGACATTCTGGGTTTGCACATAGCTGGCGAGGCCATAGGGCGTATCGTTGGCCATAGTCACGGCCTCATCGGTGGTTGCGTAGGGCAGGATCGAGAGGACCGGCCCGAAAATCTCCTCGCGAGCGATGCGCATGTCGGGCGTGACGTTGGCGAAAATGGTCGGCTTAACGAAATAGCCATGTTCGCGTCCGTCGGGTCGGCCGACGCCGCCGGCAACTAGCATGGCGCCCTGATCAATCCCGACCTGGATCAGAGCCTGGATCTTGTTGAATTGCACCTCGCTGACGACGGGTCCAAGGACCACGCCCTGCTCGTCGGCGGGGCCAACGACATAGTCGGCAGCGGCTCGGCGGGCTATCGCGATGGCTTCGTCATGCAGATCGCGTGGCACGAACATGCGGGTCGGTGCATTGCACGATTGCCCCGAATTGCCGAAGCACCCTTCGACGCCCTTGGTGACAGCCGTTTCCAGATCGCAGTCGGGGAGCAAGATATTAGCCGATTTGCCGCCCAATTCCTGGGCTACGCGCTTGACGGTGTCGGCGGCGGCCTTGGCCACGGCGATGCCGGCGCGGGTGGAACCGGTGAAGGACACCATGTCGATGTCGGGGTGGCTCGAGAGCGCCGCGCCGACCGTTGGGCCATCGCCATTGATGAGATTGAAGACGCCTTTGGGTGTGGCGGCTTCGTCCATGATTTCGGCAAAAATCAAGGCGCTGAGCGGGGCGAGCTCGCTGGACTTCAGGATCATGGTGCAGCCCGCCGCAATCGCCGGCCCGACCTTGCACATGATCTGGTTGAGCGGCCAGTTCCACGGGGTGATCAGCGCTGCCACCCCGATCGGCTCCTTCAGTACCATCGAGGTGCCCTTCTGGTGCTCGAATGAATAGTGCCTCAGTACGTCGATGAGTTTTTCGAGGTGCCCGTCGCCCGAGCCGACCTGGCTGTCCCGCGCAAAGGGACGTGGCGCACCCATTTCCGAAGAAATCGCCAGGGCCAGATCGTCGGCGCGCCTGCGGTAAACAGTGAGCATGCGTTCGAGCAATGCCAGCCGTTCGGCGCGGTCGGAAAATCCGAAATCGGCAAATGCCCGGCGGGCCGCTATGACGGCGCGGTCAACATCGGCGGTCGAGCCCATGGCAATGGTGGTGAAGGGGCGGCCGGTCGAGGGATTGATGACGTCGCGCGTCGACAGCGCGACAGGATCAACCCATTTTCCGTCGATATAGAACTGATGATTGTTCAAGGTCTTTTGCCTTTTTAGCTAACGCGCTTCCCGACGAAAACGCGATAAACAAGGGAATTATGCAGTCAGCCGAAAGCGCCCGACGCCGCATGGGGGCAGCATGGGCCCGCCAAGAAGCGCCGTCCGCCCGGCAACGAGGGCTGAGACGTCGACCGGCTCCGGGCCGTGATTGAAGATGTAGCGATCGGGTCCATTGTCGCGCACCCGAATGTCGCGGTGCAGCTTTTGGGCGAGTATTCCAGCCTGCTCCAGGAGATTGGCCACAACCCGGTCCGCATAGGCCTGGTTCGGCTGTCCGGACAAGTAATGGACGCCATCGCGTGAACAGAGGGCGATCTGCCCATCAACGGTTTGATCGATCACGGAGACCTCTCCGGACGTGGAAACGATCTCGCGCCAAACCTCCAGCGCGTGGTCAGCATTGCCCGCGATGCCGATCTTTGCCTGCGGGGGCAGGGTTTCGACGCGCGTAACCCGAATGGGCAGGCGCGACTGTGCCGCGGTGCCGGGTGGCAGGGTTTCGGGAATTGAAAAGCTCGTTGTGCGCGAGCCGGTTCGTGGGCCGAGCAGGGGCACCTGACCATTTTGGCCGAAAGCGGCCATGAGCTTGTCGTCGATGGTGAACAGCCCCGGCACCAATAGCAGGCGATAGCCTTCGACTGCTTCAGGTTTTGCCGGCACGATATCGACGGTGATCCCGTGACGCCGCAGGGCGCGGTAGAAGGTCAGCACGAGCTTTCGATAGTTGAACTCGCGCCCCTGTGGCTGGATCTGCCAGGCCCAGTCGCTTTCGTAGTCAAAGACAATGGCCACATCGGCGCGCTGCGCGCCGACGCCCGATTGTGTCCCGATTTCCTCGGCGACTTGCGTGGCGACGTCGATGGCTTCATTGGGCGTGCCATCGGGCAGGCACAGGGCCTCGTGCATCTGCTCCTGCGCGAAGGGGGCCTGCCGCCAGCGGAAATAGCTGACGACTTCTGCACCCGCTGCGAACGCTTCCCAGGTCCATAGGCGCACTGCTCCCGGAGCGGGGGCCGGATTGTGCGGGGCCCAGTTTACCGGCCCGGGTTGCTGTTCCATGACCCACCAGCGACCGCGCCCGCAACCGCGATAAAGATCGTGAAAGAAGGCCTGGAAGTCGGGATCGCCGACGCGCAGGTAACGCATCTTGTGCTCGTCGCTGCAATCGTCGAGATCGAGGAACCCGAGGGGGTAGCTGTCCCACGACGCGACGTCGAGATCCTGCGACAGGCGCCAATGGTCGAACAGCGTCGGCTTGCCCATGAAGTTGTGAAGGACATCGCGCCCCGGCGAGTGGGCGCGGATGATTTCGACCTGGAGCGCGTTGAACGCCACGACTTGATCCGAGGAGTAGCGATGGAAATCCAGCCGATGGATCGGCGCGGCTTCCGCAACGGTCAGGTTGGGCAACTCGATCGCATCGAATACGCTATACTCCATCGACCAGAATACCGTGCCCCACGCGGCATTAAGCGCGTCGATGGTGCCGTATTTCTGCGCCAACCATTTCCGGAACCCCGCTTTGGCGGCGGGCGAATAGCTCAGGCCGGTATTGTGGTTGGCATATTCGTTGTCGATCTGCCAGGCGACCACGGCCGCATGGCTCCCGAAGCGCTCGGCGAGCGCCGTGACGATCCGGCGGCACTCCTCGCGAAATCCCAGATGGCTGAAGCAATAGTGCCGGCGCGAGCCAAAGCCGCGCACCCGGCCTTCGGCATCGACCGGCAGCATGTCCGGTATCTGATCCACCAGCCATTTCGGCGGCGTCGTCGTCGGTGTGCCGATAATGACCTGAAGCCCCTCGGTGGCCAGCGTGTCGATGGCCCGCTTGAGCCAGTCGAATTCGTAGCGCCCTGCTTCGGGCTCCAGCCGCGACCAGGCGAACTCGCCGATGCGCACCAGCTTGATCCCGGCCTCGCGCATCATGCGGGCGTCGACCGCCCAGCGCGCTTCGGGCCAATGCTCGGGATAGTAGCAAACACCAAGTTTCATGACAGACGCTCCGGATGGCGCAAGGCGACGCCGTCCGCGTCGAAGAGGTGGCATTGGTTGAGGGACATGTAGATGGTGGTGGTTTCCCCGGCCCGCCCCGGATCGTGGCCGCCGCCCTTGACGACGACGCTCTCTCCCCCCGCGAGGGTAACGTGGAACATGGTTTCCGATCCGAGCCGTTCGACGAGGCGAATGGTGCCGAGGAGTTTGATATCGCCGGTCTGCAGGCTGATATTTTCGGGACGCAACCCGAGCGTCAGCTTGCCCTTGTCGGCCCCGGTGAACTGTCCGGCATCGATCCTCGCCTCGTGGCCTCCGGGGAGCGTCAGGACGATTGCGCCATCCTGGCACGCCGCCTCGACCTCGATCAGGTTCATGCTGGGCGAGCCAATAAAGCCGGCGACAAAGGTATTGGCCGGCTTATGGTAGAGATCGAGCGGGCTGCCGATCTGCTCGATCTCGCCGGCCCGCAACACGACGATCTTGTCGGCCATGGTCAGGGCTTCGACCTGATCATGGGTGACATAGATCATGGTGGCGCCAAGGCTCTGGTGCAGATTGGCGATCTCCACGCGCATCTGCACCCGCAGCGAAGCGTCCAGGTTCGACAGCGGTTCGTCGAACAGGAACACATCGGGTTCACGCACAATGGCCCGCCCGATGGCGACACGTTGCCGTTGACCGCCCGACAATTGCGCCGGCTTGCGCTGCAGGAGTGGCTCCAGTTGCAGCAACCTGGCGGCTTTCGCCGTCTGTTCGGCGATTGCCGCCCTCTTGTGGCCGGTCATCTTGAGGCCGAAGCCGATATTTTCGGCCACCGTCATATGCGGGTAGAGCGCGTAGGACTGAAACACCATGGAGACGCGCCGCTCCGACGGCTCGAGCGCCGTCACGTCGCGTTCGCCGATCGACACGGCGCCGCCGGAGGTGCTTTCCAGCCCGGCAATCATGCGCAACAGGGTCGATTTTCCGCAGCCGGAGGGCCCGACAAACACACAGAACTCGCCATCTGCGATCTTGAGGTCGACGCCCTTGATGATCTCCACCGACCCGAACGACTTGCGTAGCGCCTTTAGATTTACTTCTGCCAATTCATTATCCCTTGGTAGCGCCGAGCGTCAGGCCCGCGACAAAGTGCTTTTGCATCAGGATGAACATCACTGCCGGCGGGATCGCCGCGACGATCGAGCCCGCGGCCACGAGTTGCCAGGCGGCCACCCATTGTCCCTTGAGGGCATAGAGCCCGGCCGTTACCGGCATGACGTGGTTGCTCTGCACCAGCACCGTTGCCCAGAAATAGTCATTCCAGACGAAGGTGAAGACCAGGACCGACAGCGCGGCGATTGCGGGCCTCACCAGCGGCACGATGATGAAGATGAAAATCCGCCATTCGCTGACCCCTTCCACCCGCGCGCTCTCGATCAGCGCGGTGGGCAGCGCCTTGATGAAATTGCGCATGAACAGAGTGCAAAAGCCGGTCTGGAAGGCGATGTGGAACAGGATCAGGCCGCCGATGCTGTCATAGAGGCCGGTTTGCAGCGTCCATTGCCGGACCGGCACCATTAGGATCTGGAACGGAACGAAATTGCCCGCCACGAATGTGATGAACAGCACGATGTTGAGCCGGAATTTGTAGACCGCCAGGGCAAAGCCCGCCATCGACGACAGCACCAGCGCCCCGATCACCGTCGGCACGGTGATCATCAGCGAGTTGAGCATGTAGCGAGCCATCGGGCTGCCGGTGAACACCGCCACGTAGTTTTCGAAGGCGAAGTCGGACGGCGCGCCGAAGTAGTTTCCGGCCGCGAGATCGCTCGCCGGGCGCACCGAGGTCATGGCGACGCCAATCAGCGGCAGCAACCAGATGCACAGTACGATGGGGATGGAGAGGGTATAGACAAGCCGCGCGCGGGGCGACATGTCCGCAATGGATTTTGGAAACATCAGCCGGCGCGCTCCTGCATCAGCATCCGATAGATGATGATTGAGATGAAGATCATCATGATGGCGAAGAGGATGACCGAGATGGCCGCGCCGTAACCCATGCGGTAGCCATATTCAGACAGTGCCTGCTCATACATGAAGAACGAGAGAACCCGGGTCGATCCGTAGGGGCCGCCGCTGGTCATGATCGACACCAGGTCGAAGGATCGCAGCGAGCCGATAATGGTCACCACCAGCGCCATGAACGTGGCCGGACGAAGCTGCGGCAGGATGATGTGCCAGAGCATCTTGAGGCCCTTGGCATTGTCGATGCGCGCCGCCTCGACCTGTTCGGGATTGATGTTGTTGAGGCCGCTGAGAAACAGGATCATGCAATAGGCCGTTTGCGGCCAAAGCCCGGCGGCAATGATGCCGAGCGTGGCAAAGCGCTCGTCGGCCAGGATGGCGATCTCGACGCCGGTCAGCGCCTTGATCGCCCCGGCGACCGGGCCGAAGCCGGGCGCGTAGAACCACGAAAAAATCAGGCCGACGACAACCTGGGAAATGATGAAGGGCAAAAAGAACAGCGACTTGTAGAGGCGAATTCCGGTGACGGTCTGATTGAGAAATATCGCCAGCGCCAAGCCTACAGGAACCGCCAGCAGATAGAGCGTCAGCCAGAGCAGGTTGTTCTTGAGCGAGACATAGAACACCTCGTCGGAAAATAATTCGGTGTAATTGTCGAGGCCGATCCAGATGGGGGCCGTAAACCCGTCCCATTCATAAAACCCGATCACGATCGACTGTCCGATAGGGACAACGACATAGACCGCGAACATGATGAGGGCCGGCAGAAGGAATAGCCAGGGCGTCAACGCGCGTCGCGCCCGCACCCAGGAATTCGGCACGACCTGATGCCTTGCTTGCATTGATATGGACCTTGTTGAGAAAAATGGGGTCCCCGCGAAGGGCCCCGCAGTCGCGCTATTTGTAGACTTTGAGCCGGACGCGCTCGAGGCGCTCCAGGATCCGGTCCACGTCATCGGGCTTGACCATGAATTCCTGGAAAGCCTCCATGCCGGCCTTGGCCATTTCGGCGGGCGCATCCCGATCGTAGAACTGGGCCAGGCCATCGGCGGTCGACAGCATCTGGAAGCCCGCCTGCAGGAATGGATCGTCAGCGGCCTTGGCCACATTGCTGACCGGCAATTGCTGCAGGATTTCGTTCATCGCCGTCTGGGCCTCGGGGGAGGCGACATAGGCGAGGAAACGCAGCGCGTCAGGCTTGTTCTTGGCGCCGGCGGGGATGTGGTAGGAATCGGTCGGCGCGTCTTCGGCGCGCGGGATGCCCGCAACGATTTCGGGGAACTGGAAGAAGCCCAGAGTATCGTTTGTCAGGCCCGCTTCCTTGAGCGGAGCGACGAGGAAGTTGCCCATCAGGTACATGGCGGCATTGCCCTGCACCATCTGGGGATAGGCGTCTTGCCAATCCAGCGCGGCGTGGTTGTCGAGGAACGCACCCATCTTGGCGAGCTCGCCCCACTTTTGGAACACGGCGCGAACCCGCGGATCGGTATAGGGCACCTTGCCCGCCGTGAGGTCCATGTGGAACTGGTAGCCATTAATGCGCAGGTCGAGATAATCGAGCCACCCTGCCGCCGGCCACAGCGCCTTGGTACCGATGGCAAAAGGTGTAACTCCGGCGGTCTTGAGGGTCTGGCTGGCGGCGATCAGCTCAGCCCAGGTTGTCGGAACAGCAATGCCGTGCTTTACGAAGATGTCTTTGCGATAGTAGATGCCCCACTGGTAGTAGGTGAAGGGCACGCCCCATTTCTTGCCATCGATCGTCATCGCCGAAGCGGCAGACTTGAGCGTGGTATTGAGGCCTTCTTTATTCCAGAGCGCGGTAACGTCCTCGAACAGGCCCGCTTCCACGAACGGGGCCATGCGATTGCCGGCCATCCAGGCGACCACGTCGGGCGGATTGGCTGTCAGGAAATTGCGAATGGCGGACTTGTAGCCTTCGCTGTCGAAATTGTTGAGGATGACGTTGACGTCGGGGTTTTTAGCCTTAAACCCCGCGATGAGCGTTTCGATGGCCTGCTTGGGCGCTACGCCCGATTTGTCGGCGTTGATGACGAGGTCCCCGGCCATCAACGTCGAAGCGGACATGAGCAGCACTGCTGCAAGACCTGCCAGTTTTTTGAATGTGTCCATGCATTCCTCCCTCAAGTGCGGCCTTACCCCATGTGGGAAGAGCGGCCGCGACGGCAGATTGCCGACGCATTGACGGTAGGGGGAAAAGTCGTGATCATCTTCCCGAAAATCGGAATTCATTTCCAGGAATGTAAGATCACGATGCTCTCCAAAACCGTATACCGCGAAGATTGCTTTTACGCCGAGGGCAGCGGCGGCACGCCCATGACGCCGGTGATCAACAATCACGGCTTTTGCGCCGCGCCGACGCTGGCGGTTCGCCCCATGCTGGGGCCACACATGCACAGCCAGGTGGAGCTCAACCTGCTGCTGAAGGGCTCGATGGAGGTCTGGTTCGACAACCAGCGTTTTGTCATCAACGCCGGTGAGCTGGTCCTTTTCTGGGGAATGCTCCCCCATCAGGTCACGGGTTGCACCGAGGGATCCCAATTTGT
The DNA here is from genome assembly GCF_014851895.1 of Ensifer sp. ENS11. NCBI lineage: Bacteria > Pseudomonadati > Pseudomonadota > Alphaproteobacteria > Hyphomicrobiales > Rhizobiaceae > Ensifer > Ensifer sp. ENS11. The sequence continues at coordinate 37,600 of NZ_JACVAN010000010.1, forward strand.
GGTGGTTCACGCGCCGATGGCTCTATTTCTCAATTTTTCGCGCTCCTGCGCGCTGCGGGAGGCGCTGTTCGCGGGCAAACTGATCCGCGTCGACAAGCTGCTGGCCTACGAGCAGGAACAGCTTTTGCAGTGGCGCGCCGATATCCTGACGCTCGATCGCGCCCGCGAGAAGATTTTGGAAGAGGAAGTGTCGGCCCGAGTCCGTCGCGTCGTCAGTGATGGATGGACGCTCTTGACCACTCCGGCGATGCGCAATGACCCGCAAAAACTGGCGGGCCACGAGCGGCTTCAGGCCGTCGAGCGGATGACCCGCTTCATCTACGAGAATGGCCACACCGAAATCACCGCCGTGCAGGTTGCAAAGTCGGTCGGCTATCATCCCAATTACGCAATGGCGGTGTTCAAGCGCAGCGTCGGTATCAGCATCAAGAAAGCCATTCTCAGGCACCGGCTCGACACGGCGCAGGCCCTGCTGCTATCGACCGATCGCGCCATTTCGGACGTGGCGTTCAACTCCGGCTTCGGTTCACTCTCCAGCTTTTATGCCGCCTTCACCAAGCGTTTCAACGCAAGCCCGGTGGCATTCCGTTTACAGGTTCGCACGGCGGTTCCTGCCTGTGACCAAATGGTCGTCCCTGCCTAACGCCGAATTTGAGGAAGGCCTCGGCGGCGCTCGGGCGGTTCTTGATGGCAGATCGGCAGACAGCGTCTGCCGCGGGAGACTTCGTCGGCGAAACGACGGCGGGGTACAGCGCGGCTATCTGGCGGCCTGAATCAGGCGGGAACTTGCAGTTCGATACAGTGCCGAGCCTTTCGGTCGAATGGGGCGGGCTTTACACCTCGGTGAATGGCCGGGCGCATGGTTTGCCGAGCCCAACCTGCTGCTCGTGCCGAATAGCGGCCTGCGGGCGGCAGGAGTGCTCGATCCCGCGCTACCCGCGAGATCCTACGGCAAACTTGCGAGAGCTTCACACTAAGCCCGGTACGACGAAGACGAGCCAGGCGACGATTGGGCCGATGATGGCGATGAGGGCGCTATAAACCAGCAGAGTTCTCAGGACGCCCTCCCGATCGGACTCCTGCGCATTGGCGACGACCAGTGCGCCGTTGGTCGAGAATGGGCTGGTATCGACGATGGTCGTAGATATGGCGATGGCGGCCACCACGCCAATGGCGCTGATATGGCCCTGCAGTAGGAAGGGCACAGCCAGCGGAATGATGGCTCCGAGCAGGGCTGTGGACGAAGCGAAGGCCGAGACGATCGCGCCGGTGAAGCATAGGAGCAGGGCCACCAGAAGTGGCATTCCGAGACTGGAAATCCCGTCCGCGACATAGTGGATCGTGCCGATCTTCTCCATGACGCTGACATAGGTGATGATGCCGGCGATGAGGAGCACCGTCGACCAACTGACCTTGTCGATCGCTGCCTTCTGCGTCTTGGGCGACAGGAGGGCCAGCGCGACCGCGACGGTGACGGCAACCAAGCCGACATTGAACTTGAACACCAGGGCGCCGATGGCCAGCGCGGTCAAGCCGATCACCGTCATCATCCGTTCAAGCGTAAGGCTGGAAAGCAGCGACGCGTTCTTCTGCGGCTCCTCGAAGACACGATGGCTGATCGGAGCGGCCGCGGTGCCTCCATGGCCGACGATGGCCTGCGCCACGCCTTCCGGATGAAGGTCGGGCAGGGGGCCGGTTGCTGCCTTCTGGATACGCAACACTTTTGCGCCGCCGAACACGATGAAGACGAGCATCGCGATGGCCAGGTTGAAGAGGAAGCTAGACAGGAACAGCGATGTCGGCGCGAAGGGCAGCCCGGCCTTGTCGACGATCTGGTTGGTGATGCCGCCGTAGACGCTGATAGGTGAAAAGCCGCCGGCCTGCGCGCCGTGGATGACCATGAGCCCCATCATCACCGGACTGAGGCGGTACTGAAAGGCAAAGCCGAGTGCTACCGGAGCCAGGATCGCCACTGCGGCCGGCCCGAGCGCGCCGAAGCCGGTGATGATGGCCGCGACGAGGAACATCACCCAGGGAATCCAGGCGACATGCCCGCGGACCAGCTTCACCGCCCCCTGGACGAGCCAGTCGATCGTGCCATTGATCTGTGCGATCGCGAAGAGATAGGTGATACCGACCAGCGTCAGGAAAAGGTCGCTCGGAAAGCCGGCGAAAATGTCGGCGGCTTTCATGCTCATGACGAGTGAGCCGATCAAGAAGGCGCATGCGAAAGCCAGCGCGCCCATATTGATCGGCTGCAGGGTCGCGATAATGAACATGCCGGCCAGCAGTGCGATCGACAAGATCTGGATGTTCATAATTTCCTCCCTCGGGAAACACCGCAAGGTGCCCGTTCCCACGTTCGACTCTTTTGCTTGAACACCCGCGCCGGTCTCACTCCCAAGCCGACACAGGTCCGTCGTGCCTGCTAGGCGCTGGTGTAGAGACCGCCGTACTGGTCGCGCAGCAGGTTCTTCTGCACCTTGCCCATGGTGTTGCGTGGCAAATCCTCGACGAAGATCACGCGCTTCGGCTGCTTGTACTTCGCCAGCCGGTCCTGAAGGGCCCGCAGGACGTCCCCTTCCGTCAGTGTCGCGCCCGGCCGGGAGACGACGAGCGCCGTGACGCCCTCGCCGAAATCGGGATGCGGCACGCCGATGACGGCGCTTTCGACGACGCCCTCGAGCAGGTCGATCTCGCTCTCGACCTCTTTCGGATAGATGTTGTAGCCGCCGGAAATCACCAGGTCCTTGCTGCGGCCAACGATATGGACATAGCCCTCGTCATCGATCTTGCCGAGGTCGCCACTGATGAAGTATCCGTCCGCGGTAAATTCTGCGGCGGTCTTTTCCGGCATGCGCCAATAGCCCTTGAACACGTTCGGGCCCTTGATTTCGATCATGCCGGTTTGCCCTGTGCCGAGTGTATGGCCGTTTGCCGGGTCGGTGACGCGCACCGAGACGCCCGGCAAGGGCAAGCCGACCGTGCCGGCGCGCCGCTCGCCGTCATAGGGGTTCGACGTGTTCATGTTCGTTTCGGTCATGCCATAGCGTTCGAGAATGGCCTGGCCGGTGCGCTGGCGGAACGCGGCATGCGTTTCGGCCAGCAGCGGCGCCGAACCCGAGATGAACAGGCGGATGCCGGCGACCGCATCCCGCTTCAGCCCGTCCTGTTGCAGCAGGCGGACGTAGAAGGTCGGTACGCCCATCATTAGGGTCGATTTCGGCATCAGCGAAAGGATCTCGTCCGGATCGAACTTCGCCAGAAGGAACATCGATGCGCCGGAAATCAGCGTGACGTTGGTGGCGACGAAAAGCCCGTGCGTGTGGAAGATCGGCAGCGCATGGATCAACCGGTCTGCTGCTGTCACCTGCCAGGTCTGCTGCAGGGCCCTGGCATTCGACAAAAGATTGTCGTGCGTCAGCATCGCGCCTTTCGACCGGCCGGTCGTGCCCGACGTATAGAGGATGGCGGCCAAGTCGTCGGGCGCGCGCGTCGCGTCGATGAAGTCGACGCCCTCATCGTTTGCCAGTTCCATCAGCGAACCCGAGCCGTTGACATCCAGGGTCTCGACGATCGCGCCGTACCGCTGCGCGACCATCGAGACATCTGACTTCGATTTCGGCGAGACTACGACGAGCCGCGGTTCTGCATCGCCGATGAAATATTCGAGCTCGGCCAGCGTATAGGCGGTGTTCAGCGGCAGGTAGACCGCGCCACACCGAACACAGGCGAGATAGAGCATCAGGGCCAGCGGGCTCTTGTCGAGTTGAACGGCGACGCGATCGCCGGGGCGAACGCCCAGCGTATCGATGGCATTGGCGATCTGGCCGGAAAGGCTCAGCGCATCCCCATAGGTCCAACGCCGGCCGTCGGTCGTTTCGATGAAGACCGCTTCGCCCGTCTTGGCCGATGCACGAATAGCGTCAAAGAGATGGTTGCTCATCGGTTCCTCCCGGTTGCTTCCAGTTCAGGTTCTCTGCTTTTCACCAAGACGCCATCCGGTGGGCGCGGATTGCTCCGTCTTCAGTCCGGCAATAAGGCTCTTCACCTTGCTCGATGCGGCGACTTCGCCGTGCTGTGCCAGCGCCTCGTGATTGGCCTCGATATCGTCGAGCTGGTAGAGATAGTTGACCATCAGGCCGTGCGATTGGCGCATCGCCTTGGGTGATTGATCGGCCAGAAAGTTCAATTGCTCCAGGCGCGCGCCGTTCCCCAGGTGGAAGCGGGCGACGGGGTCGACCGGACGCCCGCTGCCGTTGCGCTCCTTCAGGAAATAGCGCGCGGCGAGCGGCAGCAGCACCGCTTCTGCGGTTCGGGCAAGCTGCGGATCGTCGGCCCAGCCCGGCTCATCCAGATGGCCAAGGGTGGTGAGCGTCTGCGCGGTTAGCTCCGGGTCGCCGTCTTTGCGGAGTTTTGCCAGCCATCCGGCAAAGCCCGGTACCGGCGATAACGTGACAAAGGTTTTGAGGCCGGGCAGGTCGCGCCGCAGATCCTCGACGACCTGCTTGATCAGGAAGTTGCCGAAAGAGATGCCGCGCAAGCCGTTCTGGCAGTTGGAGATGGAGTAGAAGATCGCCGTCGTCGCGTCCTTAGCCCGGATTTGCAGGCGGTCCTCCTGCAGTACGTCGGCAATGGTGGAGGGGATTGACTTGGCGAGCGCCACTTCGACGAAGATGAGCGGTTCGTCCGCAAGGCGCGGATGGAAGAAGGCGAAACACCGACGGTCCTCCGGCGCGAGGCGCCGGCGCAGTTCCTCCCAGCCGGCGATCTCGTGCACCGCTTCGTATTGGATGATTTTTTCCAGGATGTCGGCCGGCGTCGACCAGTCGATCGGCCGGAGCGTGAGGAAACCCCTATTGAACCAGGAGGAAAAGAGATGCGCAAAATCCGCATCGACCGAGCGGAATTCTTCGGCTTCGCCCTTCATCTCCAACAGACGCTCGCGCATCGCGACGAGCTTCGCCGTGCCCTTCGGGGCGAGGTTCAGTCGGCGGATCAGCTCTTGGCGCCGCGGTTCGGCAGCCTGGTGGAGCGCCATGGCGGTGTCGGCATTTCTGTTTGCCCGGTATCGTTCGACGGCCCTTTCCAATTCGGTGGCATTCGCATCGAAGCGCTCATGCAGCAGGCGCATGAAGGCCGTCTGCTCGGCCGGCTCCATCGCGGCCCAGCGCTGCAGGATTTCCACCGCCAGGGCCATGCCCGAAGCCTCGCCGCGGCTCGACAGCAGCATATCACACAAGGCGTCGACGGGGGTTTCGACCGCCACCGGCGCCGCGCCATTGCGCGTTGCCACGGTCAACAGGCGCCGGCCGCGGTCGGAGATGCTTTGCATCATGTCGCTGAAGAAGGATGTGCCTGCCATTGTCGGCCCTCTTGGCAAAATCGTCGAAGTAAAACGCGTTCCGGTGCTTGAAGCGCGGTTGTTTGCGTACGGATAACCCAGTGTGGTATCGTGGTTTACCATTCTTGTGCGCAAAGAGCAACATCTTGTATACAAGAATATAAAAATTGCATTAGAGGATGGCAGCTCATGTCGGAAAACGTCGTTCAGAGGCTTCGCGACGAAATTGAAAATGCGATCATTTCCAACAGTTTCGCCCCGGGAACACGGCTTGACGAAGTGCAATTGGCGACCCGCTTCGGCGTGTCGCGAACGCCCGTGCGTGAGGCCCTGATGCAGCTGAACGCCATCGGGCTGGTTGAGATACGCCCGCGGCGCGGCGCGGTGGTGATCGATCCGGGGCCGCACCGCATATTCGAGATGTTCGAGGTGATGGCGGAGCTGGAGGGGATGGCTGGGTCGCTCGCAGCACGGCGGCATACCCAGGAGGATCGCGTCGCCATACTTGCCGCCCACGGCGATTGCGAGCGCTCGGCCTCAGCCGGCGACACCGACGCCTACTACTATGACAATGAGCGGTTTCACAAAACGATCTACGCCGCGAGCCATAGCGGCTTCCTGTCCGAGCAGTGCATTGCCCTGCATCGCCGCCTGCAGCCCTACAGGCGGCTGCAATTGCGCGTGCGCAACCGCATGGCAACATCCTTTGCCGAGCACAATGCGGTCGTCGATGCGATCCTCGCCGGCGACGCGGAGCAGGCCCGCCAGTTGCTTCGCCAGCATGTCAGCATCCAGGGCGAGCGGTTCAGCGACTTGGTGGCGACACTCGCGGAGCGTTAATTCGATCTTCGGTCGAGGTCTCCCCGGTGCATCGGCTGAACATCTCTTCGCAAGCTTGCGTGGACGGCCCCAGACTTGCAGGATATTTTTAGTCGGGACATTTGTGAAGCTTACTTGTTAGCTTATCACATGTTGGTCGGTCAGGTGCCCGCGCAGGAAGTCGATGAAGACACGTGCTTTAGCGGGCAGCTGTGCGCGGCTTGGATAAAGCAGCCAGGCCGCGGTATCAAAGTCACTGGTGGCGACGTCGTGATACGGGAATAGATCCACCAAACGGCCACCGGCAAGTTCGTCGCGGATCTTCCAGTCTGCCACGAGAGCGGGTCCGGCCCCGGCCACGGCCGCCGAATGTAACGCGAGCGCATTGCTGAAAACGATCGCGCCCGACACGGCAATGCGTTCTATTTCGCCTGCTGGAGTGCGAAACAACCATTGATCGCGATAGCCTGGTAGATCAAAGACCAGGCAAGGATGCTTGCTGAGTTCCACAGGCACCTCGGGCGGCTTTGTATTCTTTAGATAAATCGGGCTGGCCACAACACGATAGCGCGTAGGAAATAACCTAGTCCCGACGTAGCCAACTTCCTGCCGGGGGCCGAGACGAATGGCGATGTCGATGCGCTCCGCAACAAGATCGAGTTCGCTGTCGCTGGACACGATGTCCAATGTAATCGCCGGAAAGGCGCGCTGGAATGTGCCAAGCAGCGGCGCCAACAGTAAGACACTAAAGGCCAGGGGGCAGGCAACCCTGAGCCGCCCGGTGGGTCGGCGCGTAAGGTCGATGGCGGCGGTACGCGCGGACTCGATCTCGCCCAGCAGCGGCTCGATGCGCTCGAGATATAGCTTGCCACCTTCAGTGAGCTCAAGACTGCGCGTCGTGCGCTGGAACAGCCGAACACCGATCTCGGCTTCGAGAGCCGCAATGGCGCGCGATATCGACGAAGGCTCCACGTTACGTATGCGCGCTACAGCCGAGAAGCTTCGCCGTCTCGCAGCCTCAACGAAAAGCGATAGAGTGCTCGTGTCCATTATTGTGAATTTCGCAAAAGAGTTGTGCAAGCGATCATTTGATATGCGCCAAGCGCATTAGTATACCCCCTTGCGACACAGACAAGGGAGAAATTACATGGATGTGGTCGCAGTGCTTGGTCTTGGGGCGATGGGCGGAAGGATGGCAGCGAGGCTGTTGAAGGCGGGCTATCGGCTCCAGGTATGGAACCGCACGCCGGGTGCCGCCGCAGACCTCGTTGCGTCTGGCGCGACTTTGGCAGCCAGCCCGAGGGCGGCGGCGGCAGGAGCGGCCTTCGTCATCGCGATGCTGCGTGACGACGAAGCTTCGCGCAGGGTATGGCTCGACCCTATAGATGGCGCCCTTGCCGGTCTCGAACCGCAAGCCGTTGCAATCGAAAGTTCGACGCTCTCTCTCGACTGGATCCACCAACTTGGGCATGCGGCGCAGGAACGGGGCGTAAGGCTTGTGGAAGCACCGGTTGCAGGAACTCGCCCTCAGGTCGAAGCTGGCCAGTTGATCTATCTCGTTGGTGGTACGACAGCCGACTGGGCCCGGGCAGAGCCCGTGCTCAAATGCCTGGGATCGGCGATCCACCTTGTCGGACCGATTGGCAGCGGCGCGCTTGCGAAGCTCTGCGTCAATACGCTGTTAGGCGTGCAAGTTACGGCTTTGGCAGAACTTGTGGGCATGTTGAAGCGATCTGGAGTTGACGTCGAACAGACGATGAAAGTCGTGGCTGCCACCCCGGTCTGGAGTCCGGTGGCCGCAAGATCGATCGATTCCATGCTGGCGGGCAACTTCGCAACCCAGTTTCCCGTTGAACTTGCCGAAAAGGATTTCGGCTATGTACTGGCTGCTGCAGGCTCGCCGGCGGCGGCACCGACGATAGCCGCCGCCCACAACGTATTCCGAAATGCCCAGGCAAAAGGCCTGCAGCATTTGAACTTGACTGGTGTCGTTCAGCTCTTCTTGTAGGTTGCGCTCAACTGTCATGGCGCCGGCAATGTCGTGAATTCCATATGACTCGAAGTGCGCATCCATTTCCGGCGCCCAATCCGAAAAGTGAAGGCCTCGATTTAACAGGAAGCAGCCCCATGATGATTTTCACTGTCACTTTGAATGTTAAACAGGTCGCTGTTTCTTAGGATCCTGCATCAACTGGAGTGCTTTCAGGTCATCGAATGCTATCGCGGTAGCAGTGCTTAGCAAGAGCATATGAGTTCGACGCACGTGCAGGAGCTGTTGCTGCCCACGAGACTTTCCACGGGACAGGCCGCCCGGCGGCTCGAGGACAGATCGGAGGCTTGCCTTCAACAGGGCCTTCGCCCATCAAATGCGCATCAAAAGTGGCGCCACTTGAGATCACTCGTCACGGGCAACCTATCGAACAGATTGCGCCGTTGCACGGGAACTTTGTCCATTGTATCGCAGTCGCGACTGCAATGAATTGAGCGGGGTTTATTTTCGAGATGAGCGAGGACAATGAGGATTTTCGGCTAAAGATAGATCCGTCCAAGCCTGAGTATGACATTGAGGAATGGCCATTCTTCCACCTCACTCGGGTGATCTCACTTTATCATATGAAGATGGATGCGGCCTTGAAGCCCGTGGGCATGGACGTCTCGCGCTGGCGCGTGCTGAACATCTTGGCTGTCAACAAGTTCGCGACGATCACAAAGATTGCTGGCGATGCGGTTATGCGAATGCCGACGATGGCGAAAATTATTCAGCGCATGGTCAACGAGGACCTTGTGACGACCAGAGAAGCTGCGGCCGATGGCCGTTCTACCGAAGTTTCCTTGACAGACAACGGCCGCCAAATGCTTCTGCTCGCGAAGGCCAAGGGCAGTGTTATCGCGCAGCAGGCATTCATGAACATCAGTGATGACGAGTTGAAGGCCCTCAACGAAATCTGCCGGAAAATCTACGGCAATCTGTCTCCATAAGGTTCTGCCGGCCACGCAGGGGCAGGTCCTTCCGACTTCGGCAACGGGATATGGGGCCGTTGCCGAAGACATTGGTCTTCGCGTTCCGCGGTCGACTGCAGGCTCCATGGCCACAGGAAAGGTTCGTTCGACATGGCAAGCAGCAGGAGCAAGGCGTTCGATCACAACGGATACGTCAGGATTGTGCCGATTTGCGGATATAGGGCGCAAGCAGCGCCAGATCGATGTCTCCAAGCCTGTCGGGCACGCTGAGCGCCTGATGCCAATAGGGGTAGGGAAGTGCCGGCAAGCTGACGGCATCGAGGCGCTCCGTCTCGTCCAAGGTCAACCGGATGTCGATCGAGTCCAGGTTCTGCGCCAGTTGCTCTTGGCTGCGCCCACCGATAATGGCCGAGGTCACGCCGGGCCTTGCCAATAGCCAAGCCAGGACGATCTGGGACGCCGGGACATTGCGCGCTTCAGCAATGGCGACCAAGACATCGACGATGTTATAGAGCTTGTCCCAGTCGTTGATCACCGGCTCCCGATAGCCGCCGACATGCCGGCCGGTGTCCGGCCCGCCAGTGCGTCGATATTTTCCGGAAAGGAGCCCGCCGGCGAGCGGCGACCAGACCAGAACACCCAGCCCCTGATCCTGGCTGATTGGGATCAGCTCCAATTCCGATTCGCGCGCGTTGAGCGTGTAGTGAATCTGCTGGCAAACGAAGCGATGGCGGTTGTGGCGGTCGGCGGCGGCCAATGCCTTGGAAATATGCCATCCCGAATAGTTCGAGCAGCCGAGATAGCGCACCTTGCCGCTGCGCACGAGTGCATCGAGCGCCTCCACGGTTTCCTCTATCGGCGTCGATCCGTCCCATTCATGCACCTGGTAAAGGTCGATGACATCGGTCTTGAGCCGCTTCAGGCTTGCCTCGGCCTGTTCGATGATGTGGCGCCGCGACAGCCCCTCGCCATTGGGGCCGTCGTGCATGCGGAAGCGAACTTTGGTGCCGACCAACATGCGCTGGCGGCGCCCGCTCTCGGCCAAGGCGATCCCGATCATCTCTTCGGAAATCCCGGCATTGTAGACATTGGCGGTGTCGATCAGGTTCACGCCACGGTCGAGACAGAGGTCGATCTGTCGGTTCGCTTGGTCCTGATCGGTGTTGCCCACCCGTTCGGAGCCACCAAAGGTGACAGACCCCATAGTCAGCACCGATACCTTGAGGCCAGTGTGGCCAAGATTGCGATATTCCATTTCTCACTCCTTTGCGGCCAGTTTGCCGGCGTTCCAGCGCGCGTGGTCGGATCCGAATGAAGCCGATGCGGGTACCGATATGGAGCGTCTGGCCGCTACCGTGCCTGCGGGCAGGATCGGCAGAAACCAAGGAAGCTGCGTTGCATCTTCGATCATGCGCCACAGTCGGACTGGATCTCGATAGGTCGAAAATAATATGATATTTCATATAAGCGATTGTCAAGTGGGTTGCGAAGGGTGGGCATGGCCGCCCGCATGGAAGCGGCGTTGGGTGTTCTTTGAGGGCGTTGGCGGCTATGCCATACTGGACCGGAAAATCAGAGGAAACGTGAAATGCGGAGCGGAGAAACTCAAGCTGAGGATGACGCCAACGGTCTTCCTGCGCCTGGCGCTTTCGTCCCCAATTACCTGCTTTATCTGCTGGCGGCGACCAGTGATGCCGCGAGCGCCGAGTTCAAGGCGATCGTGCGCCACCACAATCTGCGGCATCCAGAATGGCGCGTTCTGGCCTGCCTCTACGACGAGGAGGGTCTGATGGTGACGCGCTTAGCCGAGTTGGCGCTGATGGAGCAATCGCGCTTGACCAAGATCATCGACCAAATGAACTTGCGCGGCCTGGTGCGGCGGGGTTCCGACGTTGACGATGGCCGGCGCGTCCGCGTCTTCCTGACCCCGAAAGGGCGCGATTTAGCGACCCACCTGGTGACCGCTGCCCAGCGCCACGAAGCGCAAATTTTCGATTACCTGTTGCCTGGCGAAGGCGCACTCCTGAAGGCGCTGCTGCATCGCCTGCATTGCCGATTCTCTGCCAAGCCCGCGGACGCCGACTAGCGGAGGCCGGCTATTCGGCACCTTGGAAAACCTGCGTCGAAATATGCAGGAGAATTTTATCTGGACCTCTGGGGATGCGATGATATATGAAAAAGACTATATCGTTCACGGGGACGTTGCAGATGGCTCGTCCCGAGAGGAAATGTGCTGCGCTTGATTGGTTGCGGCTGGTTTGGGGGGAAGCATGCAGCAGACATGGCGCTGGTTTGGCCCGAAGGACAGCATTATGCTCGCCGATATCCGGCAGGCAGGAGCGACGGGCATTGTGTCGGCCCTCCATCATTTTCCCATTGGCACGCCCTGGACCAGCGAGGCAGTCCGCGAACGTCGCAACATGATTGCTGAAAGCGGCCTGACTTGGTCGGTGGTCGAGAGCATTCCGGTGCATGAAGACATCAAGCGTGGGGCTCCGGGTGCGGATCGTTTTGTCGAAGCCTTCGTGCAATCGATGCAGGCGGTATCTGAGAACGGAATACATACCGTATGCTATAACTTTATGCCCGTGGTCGATTGGACGCGCACCAACCTCTTCCATCCCACGGGGACTGGAGCTGCGGCGCTTCGGTTCGAGATGGCCGAATTTGCCGCCTTCGACCTGCATATTTTGAAGCGCCGCGCTCGGCACGCCTATTCCGATGCGGTGCTCGAAAAGGCGGATGAGATTGCGGCCAACCTTTCTGCCGAAGATGCGCAGCGCATCGAGCGGACCATTATTGCCGGTTTGCCTGGAAGCGAACTACACCATGATCTGGCGTCATTCCGTGCTCTTCTCGACTCCTATGCGGGAATCTCGGCCGACGATATGCGGCAGAACCTGCGCCGTTTCCTGCAAGCAGTGGTGCCGGAGGCCCGTGCCCTCAGTGTCAGGCTCTGCATTCATCCGGATGATCCGCCATTCCCCCTGTTCGGCCTGCCGCGCGTCGTTTCCGGCCTCGATGATCTCAAATGGGTGTTGGCATCCTCCGATCTCGTCGAGAACGGCATCACTTTCTGCGCAGGATCCCTGGGATCTGCGCTGCGCAATGACGTTCTGGCTCTGTTCGCTGCGGTCGCTGATCGTGTGCATTTCCTTCATCTGCGCAACGTAACTGTCGACGCGGACGGCTCATTCGAGGAGTCTGCCCATCTCGATGGGCGAGTGGATATGGCGCGACTGATCCGGCTGATCCGTCAGGAGGAACGGCGGCGCCGATCTGCCGGCCGAACTGACTGGTCCATTCCGATGCGTCCCGATCACGGACATCTTTTTGATGTCGATCGGGCACGCGCGACCAATCCTGGCTATTCCTATGTCGGGCGATTGCGGGGGTTGGCCGAGTTGCGCGGTGTCGAGCGCGCCATCGACGCGTTCTGTCGCGATTAGGGTTTTCAGCGCCATCACCGCAGAGGCAATCCGTAGACCAGGCCGCAGGTCGGCTCTATAGCTTCGTAGCGAGGGTCAGGCACTGACGTTCGCGTATGTCGAGTTGCCGGAGTAGGCGGCAAGCTGTCCGCACAGTTCCGGTGCGCTTTCGCGGCAACCGTTGCCCAAGCGGTATGCCGCAGCGCCGGACGTCGAAATCCGGATCACCAAACGCTTCAACGACGCCTAAGACGTCACGATATTTTTTGATCGAACCGGCAGCGGCCGGATCGAACAGACGTGCGTGCAATCATGGAAGCTTGTGTCAAATACTGACCCTGCCTCAATCGACGTCAGCGCTTCGATGATTTCATCGTCGTCCGCAACTCTGCTGGCCGCCTTAAGGCCCTCATGAGATCCCATCCTTCGCGCGTTCGTCTGCGAAGCATGGGCGAATAGACAGCAAAGCTTCAGAGTAAACCCAATCATCAGGTGCCGGTACTGAAAACCCATCGCCTCAGAGATGTCGCGGCTCGCTCATGTTGTTTCTCGTGGGCGAGGTGAAGAGACGATTGTTCTCAGTAGGGCCTCGAATATTGGCCTGACCAAAATTCTGCCCGGCCCGATCCGGCAAGGGTTCTTGTGTATTCCCTGCCGCCGGCAACACCTGGACCGTGTCCAGGTGGGTGAACGGTGGCCAATTGATGCGGAAAGTGCCAAAAAATGGCAGGAATTTCCAGCTTTCCCGAACCCCTCAATTTCATCGATGCAATATTTGTCTCCTTTTCATATTTTGTGGCTTGACCAAAATGCGATGTGGTGCAATATGGACAGGCCAATCAAGGAGGATGTTTTGGACACTCAGCGCTTCGATGTTGTGATTGCTGGCGGCGGCCATAACAGTCTGGCCTGTGGCGCGCTGCTGGCGCGCAGCGGTCTTTCGGTCTGTGTCGTGGAGCGCAATTCATGGATTGGCGGCGGCTGCGTCACGCGTGAAGTGACTGCCCCCGGCTTCAAGCACGATCTTTTCGGCTCGTCGCATGTCTGGATTCATGCCAACCCGGATTTCCAGGAGTTGCTGCCGGAACTCAAGCGGTTCGGCCTGGAATATATCTGGGAGCAGAACCACATTACCGGTCATCCCAATACCGATGGACCGGGCATCGTCGTCTACAAGGACGTCGCCAAGACCTGCGAGAGCATCGCCCGCTATTCCCAGAAGGATGCGCAGCGCTACCGCGAAATTTACGACCAATGGGGTGGTATAAAGGAGGGCTTCATCAAGGCCATGTTTTCGCCGCCGGGCAAGCCGGCGGCCATGACAGCTGCCCTGCAGACCAGTTACGAGGGCCTGCTTAAACTCAAGGAATTCAATCTTTCATCGCGGCAGTTCGTGATGCAGAATTTCGAGAACGATACCGTTCGCGCCTTCATCCTAGGCTGGGCGTTGGCGCCGCAGATCTTTCCCGATACCGAGGCGACCGGCCAGTCCTTCTATATCCTGATCCCCGGCATCCACACCTATGGCGCAGCCATTCCGCTGGGGGGCTCCATGATGCTGCCGACCGCTTTGGCGCGCTACATCGAGGCTCACGGGGGCAAGGTGATGACCGAAGCGCCGGTCGACAAGTTCATCGTCGGCGACGATGGTGCATGTGCAGGCGTCCGGCTCAAGTCGGGCCAGCAGATCCTGGCAGCCAAAGGCGTCGTTACCGGCCTTGGGCTCAAAGTCTCGTTCATCGATTGCACTGAAGAACGGCACCTCAGCCCCGACTTCATCCAGGCCTGCAAAAACTTCTCCTACGGCTCGGTTTCGATCGCGCGCGCGCATTTCGCCCTTAAGGAACTGCCCAACTACAAGAACGGGCCGGAGATGAATGCCTGCGCCTTCCATCGCATCTTCGGCACGCTGCACGATATCGACGTGCAATATGCCGAGATCATGATGGGCAAGGCGCCTACCAATCCCTTCCTCTGGTCTGCCGGCTGGACCAAACTCGATCCGTCGCGGGCACCGAAAGGTCACCATACGCTGATCCTCGATACCTTCGTTCCAAGCCGATTGGCCAATGGCGTGAGCTGGGCGGACTATATCGAGGAGTATGTCGATACGGTGCTTTTGCCGGTGATGCGCCGCTACACCACCAACATGACCAAAGACAACATTCTCGGCACTTACTACGAAACCGGCGTCAGCCTCGAGGAGGCCAACCCGGCTTTCGTTTCCGGCAATACCACCGGTGGCGAACGGCTGCTTTCGCAGATGGGCTACTTCCGGCCGCTGCCCGGCTATTCGCAGTACAAGTCACCAATTCCCAAACTCTACATGACCGGCCCCAGTTGCCATCCCGGCGGCGGAATCACGGCCATGGGTACCATCACAGCCAATGTCATGCTGCGCGATTTCGGCATGCCTCACCGCGCTCTGAATTAAGCAGGAGAATATCTGAATGCGCCAGCGGATCGAAAAATACACCGCCCTCATTGTTCAACCGCATGTCGAAGTGGCAGTGGATCGCCAAGGGATCAAGCGCAACCTGCAGCGCGCCCTCGACCTGATCGACTTCGGCGTCGGCTATAACTGGGAAGTGCCGGTGCGGCTCGCCGTGTTTCCGGAGTATTTCCTGCAAGGTGTGACAACGCCGGGCAAGGGTGAGCACACTCTCCAGGACTTCATGAAGAAGGCGATTACTTTCGAGGACGAGGAAATCCAGATCCTGATCGAAAAGTGTCGGGAATACGACATGTACATTGCTGGCGGTGGCCTGATCGAAACGGTGCCGCAGTTCCCCGATCGCTGGTTCAACACCGCATTCATTCTCGGCCCTAAGGGGGTCGAACTGAAATACCATAAATACCACATCCCGGCATCGATCGGTCTCGGTACCTCGCCGCACGACATGTGGGACGAATACACGGCCGTCTTCGGCGACAGCATCGAAGACTTGTTTCCTGTGCTTGATTCCCCGATCGGCAAGCTAGGCTGCATGACCTGTCACGACGGCTGTACGCCCGAAGCGTCGCGCGCGCTCGGCTATAACGGCGTCGAAGTGATCTGCCATCCGGTCGCGCTGCAGGAAATTGAAGGCGTCTCTGCGCCATGGGATTTCTGGATGTTCACCCGACGCACGCGGGCCCATGACAACATGGCGTATCTGCTTGGCTCGAATTGGGGCACCGTCGACTACAAGTACTATCCGAAAGCCTTCTGCGCGGGCAATTCCTTCGGCATTGACTACACCGGCATGGTGATGCGCCACGCTCCGTATCCGGAGGAGCAGGTGCTTTCCGTGACTATCGATATCGAGGCGTTGCGTGAACACCGGACCCAGATCAACCACAACACGTGGGTTGATGTGCGCTCCGAGGCGTTCCGAAAGATCTACGAACAGCCGATCTATCCGCCCAATCTGTTTCCGTCGGGCAATCCGCCACGCAATCTCGCGCACAAAATGCAGGGCGCCTACACCTCCATGGATCAGATGTATGCGCGCGGTCAGTTCGTCATGCCGTTCGACAAACATGGGATGAAACACTCCGACCTGCTCAAGTCGCGCATCACGTCGGCGCAGGCCCGCGGAACCCTGAAGAAGGATTGAGCCGATGCGCGTGACCACACCGATCACGGATCTGGACGTGACCATCGCTAGCTTGCGGGTCAAAGACGGCGCCCTGGTTATGGAAAATGCGGCCACGGACGCCATGAAGACCTGCGCGGTGCTTGAGCCGAGCGACGTTCGTCTGGTGTTGCGTGCCGTCCTGCGTCCAAGCGTGATCTGGTTTGCGTTCACGAGCGCTTTCCGGCCCGCGGGGCCTACGCCCAGAGCTACGCAAAAGCCCATAGAAGATCATCCTACGGCAAACCCTTGGTAAGGCGACGAACATGAACAAACCTCTGAACTCCACCGAAAACGGGGCAGCCGAAACGACCTCCGTTGCGCAGCAAACCGGCGCCGACGTGCTGGTTTCTGCACTCAAGGCCAATGGCATCTCCACGATGTTCGGTTTGCCCGGCGGGCAGCTGGACAATCTGTTTGACGCTATTCAGCGCACCGAAGACTTCAAGATTATCCGCAGCCGGCATGAACAGGGTGCTGCCTACATGGCGTTCGGCGCGGCGCGTTCGACTGGCAAGCCGGCCGTGTTCTCGGTGGTGCCCGGACCCGGCATCATGAACGCCATGGGGGCACTCTCGACGGCTTGGGCCACCAATGCGCCAGTCCTCAGCCTTTGCGGCCAGATCCCGAGCGACGCCATCGGTTCGGGCCGCGGTTACCTGCACGAAATCCCGGATCAACTCGCCACCATGCGGACGATGCTGAAACATGCCGAGCGGATCAACACTCCGCACGCCGCCCCGCAGTTCATCAATGACGCGTTCGTGGCGATGCAAACCGGACGTCCTGGCCCCGTCCACCTGGAAATGGCGCCGGACGTCATGGGCGCGCAGACCCGTGCTGTCGACTGCCAGGCTGCCGATGTGCCCGAGCGCCCCAGCGCGAATGTAGCTTCGATCTCAGAGGCCATTGCGCTTTTGAGGACTGCCAAGCGCCCGCTGATCTATGTCGGCGGGGGTGCCGTGGGTGCAGCCGTCGAAGTCAACCAGTTGGCGCGCTTGATCGAAGCGCCGGTGACCAGCTTCCGCTCGGGGCGGGGGATCGTGGACGACCGAGACTATCACGCCCAAGTCTTCCCCGCCGGGCGGCGGCTTTGGGCCAATGCCGATGTGGTCTTTGCCATCGGAACGCGGCTCAAATATCCGCAACTCTATTGGGGGCTCGATGAGAACATCAAGATCATCCGGCTCGACATCGACGCGCATGAGTTCGACCGCTACGCGCAACCGGCCGTGGCGCTCCACGGCGACGCCCGCGCCACGTTGCGCCATCTTCTGCCTGAACTCGAGCGGTCGATGACGTCGCGCCCCGCTTCGCGAGAAGAAGAGTTGACTATGCTCAAGCAGAGCCTGAACGCCAAGATGGCCGACCGTGTGGGTCCGCAGATGGCCTATCTCAAGGCGATCCGCGATGTACTGCCAGCCGATGGTATCTTCTGCGACGAGATCACCCAGGTCGGTTACACCTCCTGGTTCGGCCTGCCGATCTACAATCTACGCGGCCATGTCAGCTGTGGCTTCCAGGGCACGCTGGGCTATGGCTATGCCACCGCGCTCGGCGTAAAGGCGGCCAATCCGGACAAGGTTGTGATCAGCGTTTCCGGCGATGGAGGCTTCCTCTTCACTGCCACTGAACTTGCAACCGCCGTCGAATACGGCATCAAACTGATCACCGTCATTTTCAACGATAACCGCTATGCCAACGTCTATCGCCAGCAGAAGGATTGGTACGACGGCCGCTTCATCGCCTCGGATCTGCATAATCCCGATTTCGTCAAGTTTGCCGAGTGCTTTGGCGCGAACGCCATGCGCGTCGCCAATCCCGACGAACTGCGACGGGCGCTTGAGACCGCGATGACGCTCGACGGGCCCACTATCATCGAGGCGCACCAGGAACGTGACCTGCCGGCACCGTGGCAATACATCCTTGAGGCTCCGGTCCGAGGCCCCAAGGCAGCGCTCGGAGCTTAAATCATGGCGCGCCACGTTCTCTCATCGACAACATTGAAGCGCCTTGAGCAGCCGGCTCCCTTCTGGATCGACGGCAAGCCGGTGCGCAGCGGGCGAACGGTCTCGCTCTGCAATCCGGCAACCGGCCAGAGCTTTGCAGAATGCCACGTCAGCACTGGGCACGACGTCGATCAGGCCGTGGCGGCTGCCCGTGCCGCGTTCGTTAATCCGGACTGGGCGGGGATGAATGCGGCCGTGCGCGCCCGTATCCTCTGGCGCCTGGCCGAGCTGATCGATGCCCATGCGATCGAGCTCGCGGAGCTTGAAACCCTCTGCATGGGCAAGCCGATCGCTGCTGCCATGCGGATGGAGGTACCATTCTTCGCCGAGACGTTTCGATATTTCGCCGGCTGGTGCACCAAGATCTCCGGGATGTCGGCGCCACTGTCCTTCCCTGCTGGTGATCTACATGGGCTTACCTTGCAGGAGCCTGTGGGCGTCGTCGGCATGATCCTGCCCTGGAACGGTCCGCTGGTCATTGCCGGCTGGAAGATCGCACCAGCGCTTGCTACCGGCTGCACCTGCGTGATCAAGCCTGCGGAAACCACGCCGCTCAGCCTGTTGCGGTTTGCCGAACTCGCTGCGCAGGCGGGTGTGCCTGATGGCGTCATCAATATTGTGACCGGCAGCGGCAGCGAGGTCGGCAGCGCCATCTCCCGGCATCCCGGCGTCGACAAGCTCGCATTCACCGGGTCGACGGGAACCGGGCGCGCGCTGCTGCAGGATGCTGCCGCCAGCAATCTCAAGAAGCTTAGCCTCGAATTGGGCGGCAAGTCGCCGGTGCTGGTGTTTGACGATGCCGATCTCGATGCGGCGGTTGATGGTGCGGTCGATGCGATCTTTGGCAATTCCGGGCAAGTCTGTGTCGCCGGGTCACGTCTCTACCTTCAAAAGTCCATCCGCGACGATTTCGTCGCCCGCCTGACCGAGAAAGCCAACGCATTGCGTATCGGTGATCCTATGGACGAGAAGACTCAGCTCGGTCCGATCGCATCGCAGGCTCATCTGGATGCCATTCATCGCCGGGTCGAAGAGGGTGTAGCCGGCGGCGCGGTTCTCCTTTGCGGGGGCAGACAGGCAGATAGTCCCGGTAGCTACTACCCGCCAACGATACTCGATGTCGCCGATCAGTCGAATGGGCTCGTTCAGGACGAGATCTTCGGACCGGTGCTTTGCGTCGCCACCTTCGAGTCGGAGGAGGAGGCCATCGCTCTCGCCAATGGCACGCGCTATGGACTCGCCGCCAGCGTTTGGACTAGCCAGATCGACCGGGCTTTTCGCGTCTCGCGTGCGGTTCAATGCGGCGTCTTTTGGGTCAACACCCACAATATTCCCGATCTCGGCACCCCCATCGGGGGGTATGGGCAATCTGGCTGGGGGCGTGAACTGGGTCATCTCGGCCTTAGCGAATACCTCCAATCTAAATCCGTAATGTTCAAAATCTCGCCGGCCCCGATGTCGGCAGGGAGGCTTCAATGACGATCAAGACCAAGTCAACGCTCGAGACGATCAAGCCTTACGTTCAGGGAAAGAGCACGCTCGAGGGCATTGCCGAGCCGCTCAAGCTCTCGTCGAACGAGCTTCCGTATCCGCCAAGTCCCGCTGCGATCAAGGCTTTCCATGCCGTGTCCGCATGTCTCGGCCGTTATCCCGATGGCGCCCAGACTGCGTTGCGCCAGGCAATCGCCGAGATCTATGGTATCGATGCCGGCAGCATCTTTGCCAGCAACGGATCCGAGGAGGCTATCGGTCTCGTTATCCGCTCCGTTCTTTCGGCTGGCGACAACATGGTCATCAGCGAGAACAGCTTCTTAATGGCCGAGATCTATGCGCGGTCCTGCGGGGCCGAGATCCGCAAGGCCAAGGAGACCGACTATCGGGTCGACGTCGACGCACTGCTGGCTCTTGTCGATCAGAATACGCGCATCATGTATGTTTGTTCGCCCAACAATCCCACCGGCACCTTCACGCCGGCAAGCGAGTTGGCGCGTTTGGAGGCGGCTCTTCCCCCCGGCGTGCTGATGATAATAGATTCAGCCTACGCGGAGTTCGTCACGGACCCAGCTTACGATTGCGGCATCGCCACGCTGTTCAAACCACAGGGCCGTGTTGTCGTCACTCACACCCTCTCGAAAGCCTACGGGTTGGCCGGTATCCGGATCGGTTGGGCAGCGGCACCCACCGATATTATCGATGCCGTGTCGCGCCTGCGCACACCGTTCAACACCAATATCGCTGCCCTGAGCGCGGCGGAAGCGGCCATTCGTGATCGCGGCTATCTGGACGCGATCACGGGAATGATCAATCAGACGCGCGAATGGTTCACCGAAGGTCTGACGGCGCTCGGCCTTTCGGTTGTCCCAAGTCATACCAATTTCGTTCTGATCGTCTTTCCAGCAGGGGGAAGTCAAGCGTGCGATCTGGATGCCACGCTGCAGCGCGCGGGTATTTTGGGACGCGCAGTGACCGGGGGGGCGAACGAGTTTCGCATTACCATCGGCACCAAGGAGCAGATGCAACAGACACTCGATGTGGTCCGCCAATGGGTCAGTTCGTACTCGTCATACTAGGCGCAGCCTGGAGGCGTAATTAAAGCGGGAGCCGACCGACCTGAACGAAGTACGGTTTGGTTGGGAACAAAGGGAGAGAGAAATGAAACGTCACGTTCGAGACTTGATCGCCGCCGCATCCGTGTTGCTCGCAACGACAGCTACGGTCAAAGCGGACAGCGATATTTCGCACAACTGGAACTCGGAAAGTGAAGTAGCCGCGCTACGCGTATTCCGAGCCAAGTATGAGGCGCTGGGAGGCACCTGGAAGGAGACGTCGTTTCCGGATACCGAAAAGAGCTTGGCGTCGACGAAGACCCGAATCATCGGCGGCAACCCGCCAATGGTGCTGCAAAGCGCTCTCGGGGGCACTCTGAAGAGCTTCCAAGAAGGCGGGCTTTTGCAGGATATGGACAGCGTCGCCGTTCCCGAGAACTGGGACTCCAGGTTGCCGGAAGTGCTGGCTGCCAGCGTTAAATATGAAGGCCACTACGTTGCCGCGCCTGTGTTCGTCGATGTCATCAACTGGATGTACACCAACAATGACGTTCTAACCGCTACCGGCGTGTCGCCGCCCAATAGCTGGAGTGAATTCATGACCGCCCTGCCTAAGATCAAGGCAGCCGGTTTCATTCCGCTGGCGGTGGGCGGCGAGTCCTGGCAGGAGGGTATCCTCTTCGATCACGCGCTGCTATCGGTTGGTGGAGCGGACCTTTATGACGCCGTCATGCGTGGCGACGTGGATTCCGTCGACGACGGAAAGCTAACCGAGGCCTTCAATGCGTTCGGTGCCCTGCGGGAATTTACCGATGAAGGCAAGGTCGGTCGCAGCTGGAACGACACTAATACCTTGATGGTGACGGGCAAGGCCGCGTTCTTCTTCATGGGGCCGTGGGCGGCCGATAGCTATGCTTCCCTCGGTGCTGAAGGCAGCAAGTGGTCCTGCCGTCTGACCCCGTGGTCGAAAGCGCTCGCAGTGGTATCCGGTGGATTCCAGTTCATTAAAGTCGCCGACGAAAACGACGTCAAGGCCCAGGCACTGTTCGCCACCGCCGTGATGGATCCGGCCACCCAGATTGCGGCAGCTCAGGCAATGGGCACGTTGCCTGCCGTCAAGAGTGTCGATCCGACCCAATTCAGGGGCTGCGTGGCCAAGGCCGGCTTGGCGATGAAGTCCGGTGACATCGTGGACCATTGGAACGGTCGCACCGCCATTGTCGGCAATGCGCTCAAGGACACGGTCACCGCGTTTTGGAATAGCGAGATGTCGTCTGAAGACGCGGTCGCTGCCTTCAAGGCGGCGCTGCAATAATTCCCGACCGGAGCCCGCGGCGCGCGGCTCCGGTCGATTTCTACTGTCAAAAAAAGGGGAGGGGTATGCGCGGAACCTGGAATCATACGAAGGCCGCCCTGGTGCTGATCCCCAGCGCCGTCGTCGCATTCTATTTCATCTGGGGATTCGGTGGCTACACGGTTTTCCTGTCGATCACCAAGTCGACTTTTCTTCCCGATCACACGGTGATCGGCGCTGCCAACTTCGCCGAGCTGTTCGCCGACAAGCGTTGGTGGGTTGCGTACCGCAACATGTTCATATTTGGCGGGCTCTACCTCGTTGGCTGCATAGTCGGCGGTGCACTTTTGGCCGTTCTGCTCGATCGGCTGACAAAGGGCGAGGCTCTGTTCCGGACGATCTTTCTGTACCCGATGTCGCTCTCCCTTGTGGTCACTGGCCTGTCGTGGCAATGGCTGCTCAATCCCACAAGCGGCATCCAGGAACTGCTTCGAAGCGCCGGTTTTCACGGTTTCAAGTTCGACTGGCTCGTTAATCCGGATCGAGCCATCTACGCGATCGTCTTTGCCGCAGTCTGGCACGGGACCGGCCTGATCATGATTCTGTTCCTCTCGGGCATCAAGTCGACGGACGTGGAGCTCTGGAAGGCTGCCCGTATCGATAACATTCCCGTCTGGCGTGTCTATGTCAGTATCATTTTCCCGCAGCTTCGTTCGACGCTGCTGACGGCCATCATGCTGTTAGGCTTCCAAGTCGTTCGCAGCTTCGATGTCGTCGTCGCATTGACCAATGGGGGCCCCGGCTTCGCTTCTGACGTGCCGGCGCGCTACGTATTCGAGTACTTCTTTCAGCGTGGTGAAATCGGTCGCGGTGCTGCAGGCGCTGTGGTCATGGTGGCCACGATGATCACAATCATTATGCCCTATCTGATCTTTGAACTGCGGAGGAAGCACTCATGAGACAACGGCGCACCTTCCGCACAGCTGTGCTTTATGCGGGCCTGTTTCTGTTCGCGCTCTATTTCCTCGCGCCGATCTATGTGATGACCGTGGCGTCATTCAAATCGCTGGACGACGTGCGCAGCTCGTCGATTATCGCCCTGCCGCGAGTTTGGACCATCGAGCCTTGGATAAAGGCATGGGCGGGCGCCTGCAGCGGCATGACCTGCGACGGCATTCGCCCCTATTTTATCGCCACTTTCGAGATCGCCATTCCAGCGGTGATCCTAGCGGTGCTGATAGGATCGCTCAATGGTTACGTGATGGCGAAATGGCGGAGCCGCGGCGCCGATGTCCTGTTCGGCATGCTGCTGATCGGCAGTTTCATCCCGCTACAGCTCTTCTTGATACCTCTGGCGATCACTCTTCGAGAGCTCAACATGTATGGCACGACCGTCGGCCTGATCCTGATCCACACCGTCTACGGCATTCCGTTAACGACGATGCTGTTTCGCAACTATTACGTGACGCTGCCCAATGAGCTTGTCAAAGCGGCGATCATGGACGGGGCTGGGTTCTTCAAGATCTTTTTCCACATTATCCTGCCTCTCTCCCCGTCGATCATCATCGTGGCCGTGATTCTGGTGTTCTCCGGCGTCTACAACGATTTCCTGTTTGCGCTGACGTTCGGGGATACCAGCAAGAAACCCATCATGGCGGCGGTGCAGAATATCGTGGGGTCCACCTATGGCATCAAGGAATACAACGTCAACGTTGCGGCTGTGATGATCTCAGCGTTGCCGACTTTGATTTTGTTCTTGGTGGCAGGAAAGTTTTTCGTGCGTGGTCTCACGCAAGGCGCAGTCAAGGGGTAGCCCAATGTCGTTGGAATTGGCGAATGTCGGTAAATCGTTCGGGAGCGTTTCCGTGCTCCAGGACGTCAACATCAAGATCGAGGACGGCGACTTTCTTGTCTTGCTAGGCGGCAGCGGGTGCGGCAAGTCCACATTGCTCAACTGCGTCGCCGGGCTCGACGACGCGTCCGCAGGGCGGATATTGATCAAGGGTCGCGATGTCACGATGCTTGATCCGAGCGCGAGAAACGTCGCGATGGTGTTTCAGTCCTATGCACTTTATCCCACTATGACGGTCGAGCGGAACATTAGTTTCGGGCTCGAATGCGCCGGGGTAAGCAAGGCCGAAAGATCCAAACACGTCGAGCGCGTTGCCGCGCTGCTCAGGATTTCCGACCTGCTCAAGCGTCGGCCTTTTCAGCTTTCAGGCGGTCAGCGCCAGCGGGTTGCCATTGGCCGTGCGCTCGTGCGCAATCCCGATATTTTTCTGCTCGACGAGCCGATGTCGAATCTGGATGCGAAGCTGCGCAATCAGATGCGTGAGGAGCTGCGCGAGCTGCACAAGACCCTTGGCGCCACCTTTGTCCTCGTGACACATGATCAGATCGAGGCGATGTCGATGGCAACGAAGATTGCCGTGCTCGACCGTGGCCGTGTCCAGCAGTTCGGTACGCCCTACGAAGTCTACCATCGTCCGGAAAACATGTTCGTGGCTGCGTTTGTTGGCGCGACCAAGATGAACTTCCTCGAAGGCAAGTTCGCTCTGGTTGACGCCGTTCCCCACATCCAGATTGGATCGAGCCGGATCTCGTTGGCTGGCTATGTGTATGCGGATCAGCCTCCGAAGGAGGGGGACACCGTCGTTCTCGGCGTTCGGCCCGAAAATATCTATCGCTCGCTGGAACGTGTCGAGGGCAATCACTATCTCGAGGTGGACCTCAAGGTCGAGCGGACTGAGCTGACCGGTGGCGATGTGCTCGCGTCCTTCGAATTCGAGCGGCAGGCACTGTTATGCCGGTTCCGCTCCAGCCGGACGCCTGATGTTGGCGCCGTCCAGAAGCTTTATGTGGATATGCAAAACTGTTCGCTTTTCGATAAAAGGACAGAACGCAGACTCTGAAGCATGCCTGGATGGAGACTTAGCCCGCATGATCAATTCACTGGCAAACGGTCGGCTTTATCAAAAGGTCGCAATTGATCTGGCGCATCGCATCAGTGCGGGAGAGTTTTCAACCTCGGATCGATTGCCGACGGAGCGCATGTTGGCTGAAACCCTACAAGTTTCGCGACCAACGGTTCGAGAGGCCCTGATCGCTCTGGAGATCAAGGGGCTCATTGAGATTCGGGGCGGTTCTGGCAGCTACGTGTGTCGCCAGCCGGATGTCACGACCGAACTCGATCGTCTGTTCGATCTGGGCCATTCACCGTTCGAGATCATGCAAACGCGCCTGCTCTTCGAGGGCGAAACGGCTGCGGTTGCGGCCGAGAAGGCCGGTGAGGCTGATCTGGCAGCGATGCAAGCGGCGATTGCAAAGTCTTGGGAGGAGTTCGAAGCCCACACCATGCGCCGCTCGAACATTGCCAACGATGCCGACGGCATGTTCCATTTTGCCATCGCCAATGCATCCGGAAACAGCCTGACAGCCTCGATCATCCACCATCTCTGGAAGCGGCTGCGCTCGCCGATTATGGGGGCGATGGAGGACCGGGTGGACATCGAACAATATGCCGAAATTCAGATCATGGACCATGAACGGATCTTCCAGGCCATTAAGTCCAAGGATGCGGCCGCGGCCAAGGACGCTATGCACCGTCACCTGCGTCGCTACATCAAACTGTTGCAGACCAAGTAAGACGTCCCGCCTTTCTTGCCGGAACCCGGTCGACCATCTGAAACGGTCCGTTTCGGACGGCGAGGCATGAGTACAACGCAGGAGCAGATCGTGGTGTTGAGGTGCAGGCAAGGACTATCGATCGGTGAAATCGTGGATTCCATCCGTGGTGACTTCGAAGAGCTTAGCGACCGGGTCTGGGAGACACCGGAACTGCTCTACCAGGAGGTTCGTTCCGCTTTGCTCCACCGCCAGGTTCTCGAAAAATACGGATTCCGTATTGAAGCGCCGCTCGGGGGTGTCGTTACCGCCATGACCGGCGAATTTGGAGCGGGCGGGCCGGTGATCGCCATTCTCGGTGAGTTCGATGCCTTGCCCGGACTTAGCCAGCGGGCCGGGCTCGATCGTGCCGAGCCCGTCGAAGCCGGCGGCAATGGTCACGGTTGCGGGCACAATCTACTCGGGGCCGGAGCTCTTCTGGCCACTGCTGCCGTGAAAATTTACCTGGCCGAACATGGCCTGCCGGGCCGCGTGCGCTATTACGGCTGCCCGGCCGAGGAGGGTGGCGCTGCCAAGACCTTTCTGGTGCGAGACGGATACTTCGCCGATTGTGCCGCCGCTCTCAGCTGGCATCCCATGGCATTTAATGGCTTGATTCCGGCTCGCTCGCTCGCGGCAGCCAGCATCGATTTCACCTTTGTTGGCCGTTCCGCTCACGCCGCGGCCAATCCGCATCTCGGGCGCAGCGCGCTCGATGCTGTTGAGCTAATGAGCGTTGGCGTGAACTACATGCGCGAACACATACCCACCGATTGCCGGGTACACTATGCCATTCTCGATGCTGGCGGACGTGCGCCGAATGTGGTGCAGGAGCGGGCGGTCGTGCGCTACTCGGTCAGGGCACGCAACCTGGCCGATATGGCCGGGCTGGTCGAGCGCGTGCGGCAGGTGGCCGACGGCGCGGCACTGATGAGCGAGACTAGGGTGAGCGCTAAGGTTGTTTCAGCAATGTCTGACCTCCTGTGCAATGCGCCGCTTAATTATCTTTTGCACGATAAACTGATCGAGGTGGGCCCGCCGCAGTTCGATGGTGCCGAACGAGCGTTAGCGGCTCGTATGCAGGCAACTTGGTCAGAGCAGACGACGGAGGCGGCCTTTATCTCGGCGGGTATTGCGCAACGTCCGGCCGTTCTTTGCGACTGGGTCTTGCCACATGAGGCCGATAGTGGGCAGGCGCCGGGGTCTACCGATCTCGGCGATGTCAGTTGGGTTGTGCCGTTCGCGCAGATCGGTATGGCAACCTGCGCCATCGGCACCCCGGGTCACACCTGGCAGATGACTTCACAAGGTAAGACCAGTGCAGCACATAAGGGCATGGTGCAGGCCGCCAAGGTGCTGGCGACGGCGGCCATCGAGCTAATCAACCAGCCGGAGACGCTCGAACGGGTCCGAGCTGACTTTGCACGCCGGACTGCGGAGAGGCCCTATCGGTCGCCGTTGCCGGCAGAGGCCATGCCGGGCGTTGTCTAATCGACGGTCACATAGCCAAGCCAAGTCAAGCCTCACATCGCACTCATGCGCTCCATCGGGACCGTCTCCGCCAGCATCGCTTGGTTCGATGAGGGTGTTCACTAAAGCAGTTCGTTCGGCGCCGAATTTCTTCTCATCACGAGAATGGAGGCTGCAGTTACAAGGCTTGGGTCCATCGGGTACGAAGTTATGGAAGAGATGCGAAGCCGGCCTCACCGATCGGAGTTGCTGTCTCCGCGGAACGATGGGCGCGGTTTCGACGGCGGTCAGGGCCGCGTCAGCACCGAATAGCTCGGATAGTCGCTTGCCCAACCGTGTTTAAGCGGGGCGACGAAAACATTCTCCGTGCGTGTGCGTGCAATTTTCCAGATGCCGTCGACTTTCTTATAGAGATTATTCAGGCGGCTTGAGCGAAGCAGCGCAGAGCCGTCGGAAAATATCCAAGGCTGGCAGTGGACCCACTGTCCGTCGGCGTGGTCGCCGTCGACGTGAATCTGTTCGGACGTCAAGTAATGGACGTTCAATAGAAGACGAGGATCGCGTTCCTTGTCCCAGAAAGCCTGAAAGTGCTTGCGGATAGCCGCCTTTCCTACACAGCGGCCAAACTGGTTGTCATAGTACTGTCCGACGCCTTCCCAGATCGCGTCCTCGGCGTAGAGGGCGAGTATCGCTTCGATCCGTGCTTCCTCGTTGACGATACTGTAGTCGGGGCACGGCGTATCGCAGAGGAACATGTAGCGTGCCTGGATACGGCGGATGTCTGCCTCCGCCTCCAGCAGTTCGATTCGACGGACCAGCCCCGCCACGGTTTGCGCAATATCGGTGTCCGACATCGTCTACGTCCTCTGTCTGTTGTCAAAATCTCGTTGCGCCGACTGCGACGATGCGCCCACGCGTCGCGGCGGGGTGAGTTGACGTGCCGCGGTCTGATGTCGGATGATATTGCCCTTCCGCCCGGGACGCGATTGCTTTGCCTTGAGGTCGGATACGGCACAGTCGAAGGGATGCAGGTCTTGAATGCCCGGAAAATGACAAATGCGAACCCGGTCCGCATCGATGTGGCCGATGCTCCTTCCGCAACGGTCTCTCTGGAGGACGGCGTCGAATCTACATTTTCTGGTAAGGGCGATTGGCCCTATTACTGGGTTTCCCGCGTCAGCGCGCTCTATGCGCTGGAGCTGGAGAAACGCCTGAAGCCCATCGGGCTCGACGTTTCGCGTTGGCGCGTGCTCGCGTCGTTGTTGGAGCACGGCGGCCTCGGTGTGTCCGAGATTTCCGACTATTGTATTTTGAAGCTCAACACCACCACCAAAATCGTGCAGCGGATGACAGCGGAAGGGCTGGTGACGACGCGCGGCAGCCCGTTCGACGGGCGCGTGACCGAAGTGCAGTTGACTGAAGCGGGGAGTGAAGCGGCGCTTCGCGCGGCGCGGATTGCGCAGCAGCTTTTCGAACGGACCTTCTCCGATTTCGAGAAAGATGAGATCGCCCAGCTTAATCGGCTTCTCAAACGGCTCTTCGCCAAGCTGGCCTGATCCGGTCGGCATGCCCACCCCCCTTCCCCTCGCAGCTCGAGCGGTGGCGCAGGCCATCGTTACAGGGCGGGAATTTCCAGCGCGCGTCCCATTCGCGCCTCGATGCGCATGAAGCGCCAAAGCCGGTATTCGCCGATTTCGATCGTCCGGAAGAGGTTGCACGCCGCCTTGACAGTCTCTCTGTCCGGGCAATCCGCCATCAGGTAACAGGTCCAGGGAAAGCCTGCGGGCGAGGCTCCGACCATTGTCTCGTCGTCATCGAGCGTACCGATGATGGACACGTTAGGCAGAGCCGCGACCCGCTGCAGGAACTGTGAAAAGCCCGCCCACACTGCGCCGATGTCCTTAGACGGCAGGTCGAAGAAATTCTGATCGACGGCGATGCAGAACAATGTGCGGATGGGTTTCATTTCGGTCATGTCGGACCCCTTATTCTCTTAGAGTTCAAGTGGTTGATGCGGCGCGTCTGCGATCGCGCACGCTGTATCTATGCCCAGCAGGGGCAAGGTCAACGGTTGAAAGCGTGCATCAAATTACTAGAAAAATAAAGTGAAAAATATAGTACATAATCGATTACGCCGCGGTGACATGGGCAGTCCCGTTGCAGTCTGGTCAAGGCTGGCTGCTGTGCGCCGCCCACGATCCTGCGGTTAGATAATAGAAAAAGAGATAGAAAATTCTAGTAAATTGCCGTGCCGGCGTTGACGCTTTACCGAAATACGGTAATATTACCGTTATTGAAGGGAGGGAGAGCCGGTGACTGAAACCCCTATGCAGCCACAAAATTCTGCGTTGTCCCAAACCTTCAGGATTGGGGGCGACGGCCTGACGGTGGCGATCAAAGAGTGCCTGTCGATCCGTGGCCTCGTCACCCGCTGCGGGTGCCGCGCGCTTGCCTGCGGCCCTTCGTCCGCGTCAAACGCTGATGTCGTCGATGCATTGATTGACAATGGTTGCGCGATCATCGGAACGGCCAATATGCATGAGTTGGCCTTTGGCGTGACCGGCGTAAACGATTATCTGGGAACGCCCCTCAATCCGCGGTGGCCCGACCGCATTCCCGGCGGCTCGTCGTCAGGCTCGGCTTCGCTCGTGGCGGCAGGCGCATGTGATTTCGCCGTCGGAACAGATACGGGCGGCTCCGTCCGCGTTCCGGCCTGCTGTACCGGGATCTTCGGGATGAAGCCGACCTACGGCCGAATTAGCCGCACGGGGGCCATTCCGGCGGAAAGCTCGATCGACTGCATCGGTCCGCTGGCCCTCACGGCTGCGATGCTTACGCGCTCTATGGAGTGCATGGACCCGTCTTTCAAGCGGCAGGATGCTGCCGGACCGTTCCGAATCGTTGCGGTAACCGTCGCGGCTTCGCAAGAGGTTCAGGCGGCGTTCGACGCAGCGCTCGAGGGGCTCGTTGCGGCTTCGACGCCGCTCGAAGGGTTGGCGCGAGCTTACCAGGCGGGCCTTGTCGTCATCAATGCCGAGATGGCGCGGGCATTTGGCGATCTCGCGCGGGCAAGCGAGGGCCTTGATCCCGAGGTGCGCAGTCGCATTCTCGCCGCTGTCGACAGTTTCGATTCGGCGGCGCTTGAGCGTGCCGAAGAGGTGCGTACCCTTTTCCAGCAAGAGGTCGATGCGGCGCTCGCGCATGCCGATGCGCTGG
Source organism: Ensifer sp. ENS11 (assembly GCF_014851895.1). Lineage (NCBI taxonomy): Bacteria > Pseudomonadati > Pseudomonadota > Alphaproteobacteria > Hyphomicrobiales > Rhizobiaceae > Ensifer > Ensifer sp. ENS11. The sequence continues at coordinate 67,967 of NZ_JACVAN010000010.1, forward strand.
TCTTGCCGACCATGCCCGTCGTTCCGCCGCGTCTTGCCGAGGCCGGCGATATGCAGGCCCTCATCCCACTCACAGTGCTTGCGCGCCCGTTCAATCTGTCTGGGCATCCGGCTGTGACTGTCCCGATCCGCACTGCGGGCGGTCTGCCGGCTGGTGTTCAACTCATTGGCCGGCGCGGTGAAGACGAAACGCTTTGCGCCGTTACGGAATGGGTCGCGCAACAGCTGAAGATCAACGGAGATCCGCTTTAATGAACATCCCAATAGCCGCCAGACAGCGGAACGAATCCGCCGCTCTCGATGCGCTTCTCGACGAGATCCGTTGCCGGCGCGACGAATTTGAGAAACTGACATATGTGCCGCTCGACATCGTGGAAAAACTGCAGCAGGTCGGCGTCTATCGCGCCTTCGTGCCCAGGGAGTTTGGTGGCGATGCGCTCTCGCCGATGTCGTTCCTCAGGCTGGTCGAGGCGCTTTCAACAGCGGACGCCTCCACCGGCTGGGTCGCCAGCTTTGGCGTCTCATCGACCTATTTGGCGGCGCTGCCGCCCGAAACCTTCGCGAAGATATATGCTGACAACCCCGATACAGTCTTCGCCGGTTCGATCTTTCCGCCACAACAGGCCGTGCGAACCGACGGCGGCTTCAAGGTGGCGGGCCGCTGGCCCTATTGTTCCGGTTGCATGGGCGCATCGCTGATAGGTGCGGGAATCCGGAGCGACGAGGGCAATGCCGGTGGATTGCCGCGCATGGCCGTCATGCCGCGCAAACAAGTCGCGATCAAGCATACCTGGGAGACGGTGGGGCTTGCTGCGACCGGGAGTCACGACATTGTTGTCGAAGACGTATTTGTGCCCGAGGAGTGGACTTTTGTGCGCGGTTCGAAGGCGCAGCGCGACGATGCGATCTTCCGATATCCGTCAATGGCCCTCGCTGCACAGGTTCTCGCCGTTGTGGGTCTTGGAACAGCGCGCGAGGCGCTCGACTGGATCCACGCCGAGGCACTTTCGGGTCCGTCCATTACGGGGGCGCCGTCGATCGGCATGCGACCATACATCCAGGCCGAACTCGGGCGGGCAGAGGCGCAACTGCGCGGAGCACGGGCATTCTTCTATGAAACGACCGAGGAAGTTTGGGAGGCCGTAAACCGGGGCGATGAGATCTCCCCGCAGATGCGGGTGCGCCTCAGGCTTTGCGCAACCAATGCGGCGAACGAAGGCGCGGCGGTAGCCCAGGCGGCATTCCGCATGGGCGGCGCGTCGGCCATCAATCGGGGCCACGTGCTCGTGCGTTGTCTTCTGGATTCCGCCGCAGTGGCCCAGCACGCCTTCCTCGGAATCGGGACGTGGACATCGGCCGGTGCGGGCCTGCTCGCTCAGGCTGTGCCGCCCGGTTTTCCGTGAGGCAGTTGAAAGACACGTAGCTAACAAGCGTCAGCAAGGAGGGAGTGATGAACATCGCATTGAAGGAAGATGACCGGGATTATGCGGAGTGGGTCGGCAAGGACCGCGTCCGCACGCCCGTCTACAGCGACCCGTCGCTGTTCGAAGCAGAGATGGAGAAGATCTTCAGCAAGACATGGGTCTGGGTTGGGCATGTCTCCGAAGTTCCGGACAAGGGGTCGTTCAAGACCTCCTGGGTCGGCACGCAGCCTGTGATCATCTCGCGTGACCGCAAGGGAGACCTGCATGTTCTCGTCAATCGATGCCGGCATCGCGCGGCAACGGTCTGCGAACACACGCGCGGCAAGACCAGCTCCTTCCAGTGCCCTTACCACGGCTGGGGCTACGCCCTCGACGGCTCGTTGCGCGGCGTTCCCTACTCCGAAGGCTACGACGAGACGTTCGACAGGAGCCAGTTCGCACTGAAGCGGCTGAAGGTCGACGTCTATGCGGGCATGATCTTCGCCTCGTTCAACGGAGACGTGGAGCCGCTGGAGGACTTTCTCGGGAACGCGCGGCGCTGGATCGATCTCTTCATGAAGCAGGGTGGTGGTTTCCCCGTGAAGGTAAATGGCGAGCACCAGTTCCAGTTCCCGGGCAACTGGAAGATCCAGCTCGAGAATACCACCGACGCCTACCACTTCCCTGTGGTCCACAAACCTTTCCTGCAATCACTCGATTCCGAAACCGAGGAGCTTTTCTCCTTCCTCGGGGGGGACGGTTTCGTCGAAGATCTCGGCAACGGCCACTCTGTCATGGTGATGATGCCAAGCCTCATCGACCTCGATGGCGAAGGCTGGGAGATTCCAGACCGGTTCGCAGAACTCGCGGAGCAGTTGCGCGGCCGATATGACGAGGACCAGGTTTGCCGGATCGTCAAGGCGGTCGGTGGCGTCGGCTTCAACCTCAATCTGTTTCCGAATGTTGCCTGTTCCCTCTCGTTCTTCCGCGTGCTGCATCCCGTCAGCGCGGACCGCACAGACATCAGGCACCTCGCACTCGGCATGGAGGGTGGTCCAGAGGAAGCCAACCAGATGCGCTTGCGGCTGCACGAGCACTTTCAGGGGCCGATGGGCTTTGGCAGCCCTGACGATGCCGAGGTCTGGGAGCGTGTCCAGCGCGGAACGGCCGGCGCGCCCGAGCTCGATATCATGGTCAATCGCGGGGACGGGCTTGAAAAGCCAGGCCCGAACGGCCTGCCGCAGGGCGATGTCAGTGCCGAAACCGGCATGCGTGCGGCCTATGCGATGTGGAAGAGGATGATGTCCCAATGAACGAACATGTGAGAGTGGACGGCGGCATTTCGCTGCGTGAAGCCGAGGAGTTCATCTGGCGCGAGGCAGAGATTCTCGACCGCGCCGACTACAACGCTTGGTTAAAACTCTGGCTCGACGGGGGCTTCTATGTGATTCCGCTGAAGCCTGACGAAACCGACTTCAAGAACACGCTGAATATTGCCTACGACGATGCGCATATGCGGCGTATGCGAGTGGATCGTCTCCAGGGTGGCTTTGCCATTTCGGCGACGCCGGCAGCCCGCACTGTGCGCCTCCTGTCCCGTTTCGTCCCGATCGAGATCGGCGCGGATTTCATTCGGGTAAGATCGGCAATGCATCTGACCGAAGACAAATTCGGACGGCAGCGCTCGTTCATCGCAAATGTCGAACATCGCCTGGAACGGGGGGATGGCGGGCTTTTCATTCACGACAAGGTCGTGAGATTGATCAATGCCGATGGGGTGCTGACGTCGATCAGCTATTTGTTCTGATGCCAGCGCCTCTTCCCATCCTAACGCAGACGGCAGTGGTGACCGGCGCCGGGAGCGGCGTCGGAGCCGAAATTGCCAGGGCGCTGCACCGGGCAGGCTTTCGCGTCATCCTCACTGATATCGACGAGCCAGCCTGCAATAGGCTGGCCGAGGAACTGGACCTTGCGTCGGAAACGGCGCTGACGGCCTGTCTCGACGTGTCGAAGCCAGAGGATTTCCAACGAGTGCTCGACAAGACGGTTGAACGCTGGGGCTCTGTCGAGGTGCTCGTCAACAATGCCGCCGTCACGCGCGCCAAACCTCTTCTCGATATAGAGACGGACGAGTTCAACGCGGTTATGGCTATCAATGCAGGCGGCACCTTCACGGGTTGCCGGATCTTCGGCCGGCATTTCAAGGAGCGAGGCTATGGGCGGATCGTCAATTTGGCGTCGCTTGCCGGCCAGAACGGAGGCACCGCGACGGGCGCGCATTATGCGGCGTCCAAAGGGGCAATCCTCACGCTGACGAAGGTCTTCGCCCGTGACTTGGCGCCCTTCGGCGTCACCGTGAATTCGATTTCGCCCGGGCCTATGGACACGCCCATGGTTCGCTCCATCGTGCCGGAAGATGCCATCGACGAGATGGTGTCGGCAATTCCCGTAAAGCAACTCGGCGATCCGGCACTTATCGCTGACATGGCGGTGTTTCTCGCGTCGGCCAAGGCGGCATTCGTTACCGGCGCGTGCTGGGACGTCAACGGCGGGCTTTTCATGCGATGAGAGGACAGGGATGACCGAGGAAATATTGTCGCTAAAAGTCGTAGAACGCAATGAGGATCTCGGTGGTGTCCTCCGGCTGACGCTGGTGTCCGCCGATGGCCGCCCCCTGCCGGCGTTCGACGCGGGCGCTCATCTCGACATGCACGTCAAACACGGGGATGTCGATTTGTGGCGCCAGTATTCGCTGTGCGGCGATCCTGGGGAAAGGAACGTCTATCGGCTTGGCATTCTAAAGGACCCGAAAAGCCGTGGCGGTTCGGTTGCTGTTCATGAGATGGCGCGCGAGGGCGCGGTGCTCGAGGCCAATGTGCCCAGAAATCACTTCCCGCTGAAGGAGGAGGCTGAGCGCTCCATCCTGCTTGGCGGGGGTATTGGCATTACACCGATGCTGGCGATGGCGCACCGCCTCGGTGTGCTCGGTCGTGAATTCGAGCTTCACTACTGTACGCGGTCGCGATCGGTGACTGCATTTCTCGACATTCTTGAGGCCGTACCGTTTTTCGATCGAATCCGATTCCATCACGACGACGAAAAGACGTGCTTCGTTCCCGCCACGCTTCCACGCCCAACGCCGGAAACACATCTCTACGTGTGCGGGCCGCAAGGCTTCATGGACTGGCTGATTGGAGCCGCACAGAGTGCAGGATATGCCAGCGATCACATTCACCGCGAATACTTTGGTGCGAATGTCGATCTGACGGGTGGCAGTTTCGAGGTTGAAGCCCGCGCCTCCGGCATAAGCGTGACCGTCGGTCCCGGCGACACCATCGCCAAGGCGCTAGCGAAAGTCGGCATCGACGTTGAGGTTAAATGCGAGGAAGGCGTATGCGGTACCTGCCTTACGGAAATCATCGAGGGCGTTGCGGACCATCGCGACATGTTTCTCACCGATGAGGAGAAGGCCCAGAATGCGGAGATGACGGTGTGCTGCTCGAGAGCGAAGAGCCGCAAGCTCGTCCTGAACATCTAAGGAGGGAGCCGTGGAAAATACTGCACTGGAATTTCGTGAGGGCATGAGCCGTCTCGGCGCGGCCGTGAACCTTATAACGTCCGACGGGCCGGAGGGGCGTCACGGAATGACGGCGTCAGCCGTCTGCTCGATCACCGACAGCCCGCCAACCCTTCTGGTCTGCGTCAATCGCGGCAACAGGTCCCACGATGTCTTCAACGGCAATGGAAACCTCTGCGTCAACGTTCTCGCCAGCCGGCATCAGACGCTATCAAACGCCTTTGCGGGTCGCGGCGACGGCGATCGCTTTGCCGCAGGCGATTGGACTGTCCTTGCGACGGGTGCCCCGGTTCTCGCGGATGCTGTGGTCGCCTTCGACTGTCGTATAATCGAGCGACGAGCGATTGGGACGCATTCGGTGTTCTACGCTCGCGTTGCTGCCACGTACCTCGGTAACGTGCCAGCGGAGACCCTAATCTGGTTCGACCGCTCGTATCATCCGCTTATTGCCCGGACGTAGGATCATTGAGGGGAAGGTGCCAACCTTCCTCTTCCTGCGGCTTTGCTTGGAAACTAGAGGGGCCGTGATGCTGCGTCGGAGCCTTTCGCCGGGGCTTACGCCGATACCTAAGACAAAAAGCCAAGGCGCTCTTTCTTAACATCAACTCCAAAGACCTCTTCCGTCGGCACGGAAAGATGGCGTTGAGCATGCGATGATCGTGAAAAAAGAAGCTGGGTCGTCAGCTCTGAGCAGGTGGGTTGGCCCAAACTCAGTGTCCGAAAGCTGGCAATAGGCTGTGGCGCCGTACTATTTTTCCGAGGATTCTGGTCATGGTGGGCGTCCGGATCGACGCCCTGAAAAACTCTCCAGCTCGAGATGGTGTCGGACAAGAATTGTCCGCATTCGCACCTCCCCCTCAGGCCGTTACTGGCCGCATTCGCGACAGCGCGTTGGCAAAATAGGGGCGGAACGCCGCGGGGTGTTCGCTCATCGGAAAGTGACCGAGTTCATCCATAATGGTCAGGGTCGCACCTGGAATGGCAGACGCGGTCCGCGCGGCATCCTCTGGAGTACAGGTCAGGTCGTAGGCCCCGCAAAGAATGTGGACCGGCGTCTTATTCGTGTCGATCGATGCAAGCCTGCCGACCAGGCTGTCGTCGCGGGTGTAGAAGGAAAGGTCGCCGCGGAAGACGCCCGGACCCGATTGCATGAACATCCATTGCGTGTTCCAGCGCTCCACTGCCGGCGCGTATGGGGAGATGTTTGCAGAAACCAGTGCCGCGCCCATTTCTCCGCCGTGGGCGTCCGGGCGGTGGAACCAGTCGATGTCGTACCATGCTGGCTGGAAGTCGGATGCTTCGATCGCGATGAACCCGCCGAAGCGGGCAGGGTGCAGCGCCGCGAGTTGCAGGGCAATGCGCCCTCCCATCGAGCAGCCGGCAAGAAGCGGTCTGTCGAGCCCAAGCGCGTCGGCGAAGGCAAGGACCGTCGCCACGTAGGTTTCCGTCGTCAGGAGATAATCTTGCGTCTCGAAACCTTGCGGCGGCAAAGACTTGCCGTGCCAGGGCATGTCGAAGGCGATGAATCGGTGGTTTGCCGTCAGTTCGTCGTCGTTCAGGATAAAGCGCCACTGACGGCTGTCGGCGCCAGCAGTGTGGAGGCAGAGGACCGTGCGACCAGCGCCAGCCTCTTCGAAATAGATGCGTTGGGCAACACCTTCAACGGCGAGGTTGACATAGCGGCCACAGAGCGGCTCGAGACCTGCTATCGTCATGCTGCGGCTCCCCGGCGGCCGAGCGCCATGAATTCTTTAAAGAAGCGCAGGTTGCGAACCAGCGTGAGGATGTCTCCCTCGATGCGCCCGCGCCCGATTTTCACGAGCCCGAAAATGTCGTGGAAGCCGGGCTTCGGCAGTGGTTGCCAGAACTCGTCGAGCGCGGCCCGCTCCGTTCGAAGAGCGAAACGCCATGAGGTGCGCCGGCTTGGACCGCGGGCGAGGGAGATCAACGCGCCCTTCTCGAAGGTAAGGTAGAACTCCTCGCCGTCGACTTCGATAAGCACTGTTTCGCTGAAGAGCCGGCCAATACGCAACAGGTGTGGGCGGCGGAGCAGCGCCGCCTGCATCGTCTGAAGAATGTCCAGCATGATTTCCTCCAATGAAAGAACGCAAGGGGCAAAACACCTCCATTTGGCGGCGTTTCCTTGGGTTCGGTGTCGTTCTGACCGGCATTGGCGCCGATCGGCTCAATCGTCTCTGGCCGCTGGACCGGTTGTTTTCCCGTCCTTCGGTTCTCGAACCATTCTCCAATGCGTGACCCTGATGCCGTGTCTGGCTTCGGTCACAGAGTGGCGTTCGGCTCCCGGTTTCCCATTCTCCTTGAAGAGCGCAGCCCAGTCCTGCCGGGCTCGCTAGGAAGTCATCAGGACAACCGGGATATCGTCGACGCGCTTTCCATGGGGCTGGTGTCACGCCGCTCGTAGGCGCGCTGGTCACGCAGGATCTGGAAGGCGATCGTCAAAAGTTTGCGCGCCATCGCCACGCGCGCTTTGTTCACTCCTCTGATCTTCAGGTGCTCGTACTGGGCGCGCAGCTCAGGATCGCTGGCGACGGCCGGTGTCACCGCCTCGACGAAGGCCCAGCGCAGCCACTTGTTGCCCTGCCGGATGATCTTGCCGTGAAAGGTCTTGCCGCCAGAAGAATAGGTCGACGGTACGAGGCCGGCATAGGCGGCCAGCTTCTTCGGGTTGCGGAACCGGCTGATATCGTCGATCTCCGCAGCGATCAGCCGGGCGAAGAATTCACCGATGCCGGGGATCGTCTTCAACAACCTGACATTGGCATTGCTCTTGGTCATCGTCCGGATCGTCGCCTCCGCCTGCTTGATCCGCCCATCGATGTCGCCAATGAAGGCAAGGCCGCGATCGATCTGGATACGGTCGATCGCTGAGACCTCAATCTGCGCCAGTTGCACGCGGCCGGCCTTGCCGAACAGGTCTCCGAGCGCTTTGAGCTGGGCTGTCTGTTCCGGATAACGATCAAACACCGTGACGATGCGGTTCTTCGTCATCGTGCGCAGCCGGACGTAAAACATCCGCTCGCGCAGCGCGACGCGCAGCTCGCGGACCTTGTCGCTCGGTGCCCAGGCCTGCGGCACCAGGTCGGCCCTGAGCAGGTGCGCCAGCACCGTCGCGTCGATCTTGTCGGTCTTGATCTTGGCGTCGGCAATCGCCTTGACCTTCAACGGGTGGGCGAGAACGACATCATCACAAATGTCGTCGAGCCAGTCGTAGATCACCATCCAGTTGCGCGTCGCCTCGACAACCGCATGGCTGTTCTCGCGATAGCGTTCGAGAAAGCTGCCGAGCGACTGGCGATCGTTCTTCACCCGGCCGGATCTGAGCGTCTTGCCGCCCGAATCTTGCACCACCAGGTGGCTGTAGGATTTGTGGTAGTCGACCCCGATATGGTAATCATAGGACGCAGTCATGCTTCCAACTCCCGTGTTGAGATCTCCAAAACCCCAACAGGATAAGCCGACAGGCTGGAAGCGTGGCTGTCCCTCGATCATCGTCGCCATCTCAGTGATCCGTTCTCTCAGCGGGCACGGTCTCTTTCATGCCACCTCCTTGAAGATCGCCTCGAACATCGGCCACAAACGCCGCCACATCAATGCCTGGGGAGATATGCGGCAATACCCTTGTCGGCCGGTCAGGCTGGCAGATCCGGCTTCTGGACCAGCTTGCGGGCGATCTCGAGGAGCCGCTGGATATGCCGCTCGCGGTTATCGATGCGGTAGTTGATGGAAAGCCGCGTAACGGCATCAGCGCGTGCCAATGGCAAAAAGCGAACGCCTTGGTGGCCTGTCTGTCCGACAGAGCGAGGTACAATTGACACCCCCTCTCCAACAGCCACGAGGCTTATGGCGGTCTGGTAGTCCATGCAGAACACGCGGTTCTTCGGTCGGAAGCCTTCCGCCTCGCAAAGGGCGAACACGACGTCTGCGAAGCTCGGTCGAGGACGCTCGGGGTAGAGGATGAACGGCATGTCGTGCAGAGCGGCAAGCGGGATCGGCGCCTTCGTTTCGAGCATTGCGGTATCGCTTGACGCGAGTATGAGGGGCTCCTCGTGAAAGGGAACCGACTTAATCTCCGCATCCTTGAGTTCCGGCCGGGCAATTGCGATGTCGATCTCCCTGCGGATGAGCGCGCGATGCTGTTGTGCGTTGTTCATTGCGGAGAGAATAAGGTTCACCTCGGGATAGGTCCGGCGGAAGGATTTGATAAGATTGGGCAGGATACCGTGGGTTGCAGACCCGACGAACCCGATGCGCAGCCGGCCCTGGGCCCCCTGATCGATACGCCGCACCTCAAGGCGGGCGTCTTCCATCCGCTCGATCATGTCCCGTGCGTGCCGGAGCAGGGCCTCACCAGCCTGCGTCAGGCGTATTTGCCCACGTCCCCGATCGAATAAGGTTGCGCCAAATTCTTCCTCAAGTTGCATGATCTGACGCGACAACGGCGGTTGGGCCATGTCCAGGCGCTCGGCCGCCCGACCGAAATGCAGCTCTTCGGCGACCGCGAGAAAATATTCCAGACGTTTCAGATTAAAAGACATATCCATCCCCCCGGGCGATCGGGAAGACCTTAACCGCTCCGTGAGACCTGTCGAAGTACTTCCTCATCCACGGTGATACCGAGACCTGGTCCGGATGGACACCAGACCTGAAAATCGCGGTATTCGGCGCCTTTGCACACGAGGTCCTGCACAAGAATCTGCGGCCCGAACTGCTCAGTGCCCCGTTCAAGATGCGGTAGAGTCGAAAAAACAGCGAGGTGTGCGGCCGCGCCGATGCCGCTTTCGATCAAGCACCCGCCGTAAAGTTCCATCCCGAAGGACGACGCAACGCCGGCGGCGCGTTTCATTTCCATCAGGCCCCCGCTCTTGACGAGCTTGAGCGAATAGACGCTGCCTTCGGCATTAATGCCGGCGCGCGCGATGTCGGCGGTCGTGAAGGCGCCCTCGTCCACCATGATCGGGATCGGGCTGCGTGCCGCGACCCGTGCCATGGCAGCCACATGGTTGGCGGGCAGGGGCTGTTCTATGAGCCTGACGCCCATTTCATCGAGCACAGGAATGAAGCGGAGCGCCGTCGCTTCGCTCCAGGCTTGGTTGATATCGACGATGATAGAGGCCCGTCCTTGGAGTGCATCGACGATCCGGCGCAGTCGCCGTATATCATCCTCCGGAGACTTGAAGCCGAGTTTGATTTTGAACTGGCGGTGCAGCCGCTGTTCGAGTTTGCTGTTCGCTTCTTCGATCTCTTGTTCCGGATCGCCGGACGCAAGCGCCCAAATAACCTCTATCGACTGACGGACTGCGCCTCCGAGCAATGCGCTGGCCGGCAGGTCGAAGGACTTGCCAACCGCGTCGTAGAGAGCGCTTTCAATGGCAGCCTTGGCGGAATAGTTGCGTGTGGCTGCCGCGGCCATGCGAAGAGCGTTCCGCTCGAATGCCGATGCGTCCGTGCTGATGACTGCCGGCGCCAGATAGATGTCGATGACCGACTTGATGGATTCGACGCTTTCTTCCGCCCAACGAGGCCCCCCCAAGGTGGAGGCCTCGCCGTATCCTATGGAACCGTTGCGCAGCACGACCTTGACAATGACGTAGGACTGCTGGGCGATCTCCGTGTTGGAAAGCTTATGGCGCCTGGTGGTTGGGCAATCGACGATGTGGCTTTCAACGATATCGATTGTCAATCCGGAGGCGGTTTGACCTAGGATTTCCTTTACAGACGTCGTCGGGGCCTTGGAGGATGCAGTGGTCATGATCGTCTCTGCGCGGAGCCCGATTACTCGGCGGCCATGGAGGCCGCGAGTGCGGGCAGGGTGAAATCGAAATGAAGGATCAAATCCGTGTCGCCGCCGCTCGGGGTCTTCTGGAAGTGTCCCACGAGACTTTCCTTCACGGCAAAGACGGAATCGTTCTCCAGATAGTCGCTTTCACCGTCAAAGATCTGTGAGATGAGAGTCCGGTACCCTTCTTTGAAGAGCATGAAATGAATGTGCCCGGGCCGCCAGGGATGGTGTCCCATATAATTCAGCAGTTCGCCGGCCGTACCGTCATACGGAATGGGGTAAGGTAGCGGCCGGATGGCGCGGAAGGCATAGTGCCCGTTCTCGTCCGTCTCGAACCGGCCCCTAAGATTGTATTCCGGCTGATCCGGATCCTGCTGCTCATATAGGCCGTTCGGGGCGTCCTCCCATACGTCGAGCGTAACGCCGGCGATCGGGTTTCCAGCCGTGTCGCGAACATAACCTTCGACGAGGACCGTCTCTTCGTTGTCGAAATGCTTCTGTACCGTCGAGGCGCCCTTCGGAAGGACCGGCGGGTTCTCGCGGTAGAACGGGCCAAGTACGGTCGAAGCGCTTTCATTGCCGCGGACGGGATTGGTCAGCATGTCTACCAGTACCTCGACGCCGAGGATATCGCCCAACAGGATGAACTCCTGGCGTTTGCCGTCGCACATCTGCCCAGCGCGCATGAGATAATTGCAGCCGTCGATGAATTCTGCATGCGTCACGTTCACCTCGCGACAGAATGCGTGCAGGTGACGGATCAGGCCGGCGATGATCTCCCGCCGCCGGCCGGCGCATGGTTTATGCTTGCCGAGCGACTCGAGGACAACGTCGGTGACGTTCTCGATAGTGACGTTGCGCATGCTCAATCCTCCTCCATACGCGTGTTGTGGCCGGCGACATTTCCCCAGCGCGCCGACAATCTGATATTGCCGCGCAACGAAGGCGTGCGCCAATGACGAACACGGTATCGTGCGATACGTTGCTTGTGTGAAAGGGCACGAAGGTCGGTTTCTCACCAGTCGAACCTCGTCAATAACGGGACGAGGTGGTTCCTTGAACGGATGCACTTGCGCCGGTCACGGCTCTTCATTGCGCGAGGGTGCAGATCGGACGAGCGTGGGGGGGCGAGAGCTGAGGCGGCCGGCGGGGGGCTTCGATCGATAGGGCTTCGACTTGCAATGCGGCCGCGCGCGCTCTACACCAGTGTCGACGACCGCATAGGATCCGACCATTTCCACCGCCTACATGCCCAGAGCGTTGACATGGCCGTGGTAGGCGTCGCCCTCTTGCAGATGGACACGCAGCAATGCGAGCGGAAGCCTCCCACAAGCCCTCATCGATCAGGCTTTGCGGCATCGACGCATCGAGTCGGGATATGTGTTCGCCGCATCCAGCCCTGCTGGTTGCGGGCTCGACGATCCATGAATATGCGCCGAGCTTTAGCGCAAAGTTATTGGACGCCCCATGAAAACAGGCAGACGAAAACCCACTATCTACGACATCGCGACTGCGAGTTCGGCCTCTCCAACGGCGGTCAGCATGGTGTTGAACGGCCAGTGGAAAAAGCATCGTATTAAACCGGAGACGGCATCGCATATCCTAAGGTGTGCAGGCGAATTGGGCTATTCGGTTAACCAGAAAGCGCGAGCCTTACGCCTATCTCGGTCTGGCTTGGGAGGCATGGTCCTCCCGCACTATCGAAATCGGTTCTTTGCAGGGCTGGCCGAGGCTTTCGAAGCGGAGGCCCGCGAACGAGACCTGTGCCCGATCGTTGTCAGCACGCAACGCGACCCGTCCATTGAGGCACGTGTGGCCGAGACCTTGCTGGCCCAGCAGGTCGAATTTCTCTTTATAGCTGGGGTTCATGATCCTTCGCCCATAAATGACATGTGTACCGCCGCGGGGATTCGATGTGTCAATGTCGACCTACCAGGTCCCAAGGCACCTTCCGTTGTCTCGGACAACCGCGGCAGCGCGATGGAAGTTACCGAGTTGCTGATCGGTAAATTCCGCTCATCTGGCCTTCCCATCGATGACTGGTTCTTCTTTGGCGGCGTCCGGGATGACAATTCGACGCGTGAGCGGATCGAGGGCTTTAACGCAGCGCTCGCGAAACATGGAGTCAATCTCGGCGCGGATGCGTTTCGATGTGAGGGATACGCCCCCCGCATTGCCGCGAGCGCACTCGCGGATCGGTACTCCGAAATCGGGCGGCTGCCTACTGGGCTTTTCGTCAATGGCATAACCGGCTTGGAAGGGGCTGCGAGCTTCCTTGCCAGTCTCCCAAGGGAAACCTGGAACTCGACGCGAATTGCTGCCTTCGACTGGGATCCATTTGCTGCGCAAATGCCCTTCGACGTGACCATGGTACGGCAGGATGTTGAAGCCATGATTGCTGCCAGCTTCGCGCTTATCGACGATTATCCGGAAGGGCAAACGCCGTTGATTGTCGTTCCCGCCAAACTCCGCTGACACGTCGAAAGAAGCGGAATTCTCCAACGCACCCTCCGCTCTGTTTTTTAACGCATGCAAAGAAATATTTGCTAAACCGATTGCTAAATCCATTTAGCAATCGACTTTTAGCTGTTTTGGCTTTAGTTGGAGAACCTGCCCGGAGAGAAAGGGAAGGGCACTACCAATCTCAAATTGGCCATCCGAAGTCTGTGCTGCGATGTACGGGCAACGGATATCTGCGCCCGTCGAAGGCGCGATTTTCAGAGGAGGAACCGCAATGAGCATAAACGACTTCATGCAAAGGGCAGTAATCGACCGTCGCCGGTTTCTCATCGGCTCGGCGTTGGGCATCGGCTCGATCGGCGCGTCCGGTCTCGTACGTCCGGCATTCGCCGCCACCGGCTACAGCTTAGCGAGTTCCATTCGCTCTCTGTCGAACGCCTTTCATACGGCATGGAATAGGGGTGCAGAGTCCTTCGCCCAGAGCATCGGCGATCCCCACAGCGCATTGGTCACCGAGGGTAACAGCGAGAAGGGAATCGCCGACATCAAGGCATTCCTGGCAAAGGCCGGCGACAAGGCAATCCTCGGTGTCGATCCCAACGACTCGCCCGATGCCCGCCCGATCGTCGAAGCGGTAGCAGCGGCCAAGGGACACATCGTAACGGTGTGGAACAAGCCGAACGATCTCCACCCCTGGGACTTTGGCGACAACTACGTTGCGCACATGTCCTTCAATGGCGTGCCGGCTGGCGAGCAAACCGCCAAGGCACTTTTCGATAGCTTCGCCGGCGAGGGGGCAATCGTTGCTCTTGGCGGCATACCGTCAAACGTGTCCGCGATCGAACGCAAAGCGGGTCTGATGAAGATGATCGAGGCCTCTGGCGGAAAGGTTCAGCTGCTAGATTTCCAGGACGCCGACTGGGACTCGACCAAGGCCAACAACATCGTGGCAGCCTGGCTCACGCGTTTCGGCAGCGACATCAAGGGTATCTGGGCGGCGAACGATGGGATGGCGATCGGCGCGTTGGAGGCGCTTCGCGCTGAAGGGCTTGCTGGCCAGATCCAGGTTACCGGCGTCGATGGGACCAGGGACGCCGTGCAGGCTGTGAAAAACAAGGAAATGGCCGCGACGGTCGACTGGGATCCGTTTTGGATCGGCGGCATCGCGCTGTCCCTGGGGCATCATGCAGCCACCGGCGCATTTACGCCCTCCGAGCAGCCGAAGGACCATCGCGAGTTTTACGGCACAGGCGCGCTGATTACCCAAGCCGATGTCGAGGACTACTGGAAGAAGAACGTCGAAGCAACGCCGGAGGTTGACTGGAATGACCTTTGGCGGCGCGTGAGCGGTCAGATCAAGTACAGCTGATCAGTACCGAGGGGCCGCAGGACTCGATGCGGCCCCTTTCGAACGAAAATCCGGGAAGACAACATGACACGAACAAACTCGCGCTGGGTCAACGCCACCCCTTTGCTCGTCCTGATAGGACTCTGCCTCGCAATCGCCATATTCGATCCAAGATTCCTATCATTTGGAAATCTTGCTCGCATTGCGGCGGCAGCATCCGCTCCTCTCGTCCTCGCTCTCGGCGCTACCTTCATCATCCTTATGGGGTCTATCGACCTTTCAGTTGAAGGATCGATGGCCTTCTCGGCCGCTGTTCTCGCGGCTTTCGTGGCGAACGCTACCGGAACCGGTGTGGGTCTCGGCCTTGCGGCCATACCGATCGCCCTTCTGGCCGCCGGTGCCTTCGGCTGCATCATCGGCTTGGTTCATGTACACCTCAAGGTGCCAACTTTCATGGCGAGCCTCGGTATGGGTTTCGTTGGCGTCGGTATCGCAACAGTGCTCCTGGGCGGTGAGCGCGTTGGCATTCTCGATCAAAATATTCGCGCGCTGGCCTTGAGCCGTGTCCTCGGCCTCCCTCTATCCGTCTATGTGGGCGTATTGATGTTAGCTTTTGCTTGGTTCATCCAGGATCACACGCGCATCGGACGTCACATCATGGCGCTTGGCGGCGGCGAGGATCTCGCGGCTGCGTCCGGAATCAACGTCGGTCGAGTTCGAATTCTGGCATTCACCATTGCGGGCGTCTTCTTCGGGGTAGGCGCGGTTCTAACGTGCGCAAGGCTGGGTGCATCGAGCGCCCTGATCGGAAGTGGACAGCTTTTTACCGCAATCAGCGCGGTTGTCGTCGGCGGTACGGCATTGACCGGTGGCAAGGGAGGTGTCCTCCAAACGGTTGTCGGCGTCCTCATCGTCATTGTTCTGAACAACGGAATGATCATTCTCGGCCTTCCTTCCTTCGTCCAGCAGGGTGTCCTGGGTCTCTCGATCATCCTCGCAGTGCTGCTCAATTCGCCCGGTCGCAACCTGGCGATTGTCAAGTAGGAGCGCCAACATGCTTGATCTCAAGGAAATCACCAAGACTTTCGGTCGGGTGCAGGCGCTCAAGGGCGTCTCGATACAGGTCAATGTGGGCGAAGTGGTCGGCCTCGTCGGCGAAAATGGCGCCGGCAAATCCACCCTCATGAAAATTCTGAACGGTATCCACCAGCCTGACAGTGGGACAATCGAAATCAATGGCGCCGTTGTGGCGCTGCGGGGGCCGCGCGACGCTTCCTCCAAGGGCATTGGTATGGTGTTTCAGGAACAGTCGCTGATTCCGAACATATCGGTCGCCGAAAACATTTTCATCGGGAACGAGTCCCAGTTCGTGCGGGTTGGCCGCATCGATTGGAAAGCTATGGGGGATGCCGCAAAACGGCAACTCGACAAGGTCGGCCTCGATGTCAATCCACGTACCATGACGTCGGCGCTGACGTTCATGCAGCGGCAGATGGTCGAGCTTGCAAAGGTGCTGACACTTGAGGAAGCGGTGGACGGCAATCTATGCGTCCTGCTGGATGAACCGACGTCGGTCCTTGAGCAAGCCGAGATCGATATCCTCTTCGGGGTGATCCGCAAATTGAGGGAGCGCGCGGGCATCATCTTCATTTCCCATCGCCTCGATGAGGTGATCGACATCGCGGACACGATCTACGTCCTGAAGGACGGCGCCGTCGTCGAGCGCATGCCTAAGACCGAAGCGACACCAGATCGCATCCACCACCTCATGGTCGGCCGAGGAGCTGCTGGTTCTTACTACAAACAGGACGAACGTCGCCCTCCGTCCCAGACGGTTGCGCTTTCCGTGCAGAAGGTCTCGAGGGCACTTGAATTCTCCCAGATCAGTTTCGACGTTCACAACGGTGAAGTACTCGCATTGGTTGGCACGGAAGGTGCTGGATCCGAACCCCTGATCAGGAGTTTCTTTGGCCTTGAGCGAGTCCATCTCGGTAAGGTCGTCTATCGCGGCGCAGATCTCACAAACACATCGCCCGGTAAAGCTGTTGCGGCAGGGATGGGCTACGTGCCGCGCGAGCGAAAAATCGAAGGCATCATCGAAGAAATGTCCGTGCAGGAGAACATCTGCCTGCCCTTAGGCGGTCGCTTGACGCGCTTCGGCCTGTTTAATTTTCGGGCGATTTCCAGGAAGACGACCGAACTCATCGCTAAGCTGCGCATCAAGACCCCCGGTGGATCGGCCCTTTGCGCCAATCTGTCAGGGGGCAATCAGCAAAAGGTCGTTCTGTCCAAGTGGTATCGCACGGATGCGCGGCTCTTTCTGCTCGATCATCCCACGCGTGGCCTCGATGTCGGCGCCAAGGAAGATTTGTATGCCCTCATCAGGGAAATGTGCGCCGCCGGCGCCGCCGTCGTGTTGATAGCCGACACGCTCGAGGAGGCGATCGGGCTGGCGCATACGATCATCGTTCTCAAGGACGGCAGGCAAACAGCGCGGTTCGATAACACCGGACCGACACCTGTAACTCCCCTCGACCTCATTCCGCATATGGTGTGAATATGAAGCAACTTGGCAAGCTTGGCGGACTTATCCCATGGATCGCGCTCGTCGCTCTGATCTTAATGGTCGGCACCTTTGATACGGCCTTCCTGAGACCGGCGACACTTATCGGGCTGTTTGCGGATTCGGCAACACTCTTCCTGATGGCAATCGGTATGACCGCCGTCATCTACATTGGCAGCATCGACCTGTCGCTTCAATCGCTCGCCGCACTCAGTTCGGTCGTTCTCGCCCTGCTCATCCCAGACCATGGGATGATGGCCATACCTGCGGCTTTATCGGTCGGCCTTTTATTCGGTTGCATTTCAGGCTTCGCCCACGCGGTCTTGCGCCTGCCAAGCTTTATCGCAACTTTGGCCGTAGGCGGGATAGTCACCACCGCCGCACTGTATCTTTCCGGCCAGCGTTCGATTCAAATCGATGCCCAGCCCCGTGCGGGTTCCCTCTCATGGGCAATCGGAACGTCGTTTGGAGTTCCCAACGAAATTTGGGTGTCGCTGGCAGTACTTGCACTCGCGCTCGTCGTGGAACAGGCCACCCCCTTTGGGAAAGCAATGAAAGCCGTTGGCTGCGGCGAGGCTGGCGCCCGCGTCGCAGGCATTCCCATCCAAGGCATCAAGATCGCAGTCTTCATGGTCTCAGGTCTATTTGCGGCGCTGAGCGGGGTCGTGTTGGCCGGACGATTGTCCAGCGGCTCTCCGATCATCGCAAACGAGTTCCTACTGCCGGCCATCGCGGCCGTTGTGCTTGGCGGCACGTCATTGACTGGCGGTAGCGGAGGAGTGCTGCGCACACTCGTCGGAACGCTGTTGATCGCTGTGGTTCGCACCGGGATGACTTTCGTCGGCATCGACGTCCTAGCTCAGCAGATCGTCTTCGGACTCATCCTGGTCGCAGCCGTCGCGCTGAGCACCGGGCGCGCGCCGAAAGGCGTCATGAAATAAGCGTCCGTCCCGGCGCTCCTAAAAATCAAGTCAAAGGAGATTATCCCATGATACTCGAGAAATTCAGGCTCGACGGAAAGGTGGCTGTCGTCACTGGTGGCACCCGTGGTATTGGCCTGGCAATCGCCAAGGCCCTCGGTGAGGCGGGAGCCCGCGTCATCATCAGCGCACGCACACCGGCTTCGGAGGCTGCTGAGGTCCTGACCAATGCAAACGTGGATTTCGAGTTTATCGAAGCCGACATGCGCGAGGAGGGTGCCGCGGACGAGCTGACGAGACGGGTCATCAAGCGCATGGGCAGGTTAGACATCCTTGTCAACAACGCCGGCGTCGCAATCCATGGGGACAGTGGTGATTTCGACGACGAGACCTGGCGCAAAATCATGAGCCTGAATGTCGACGCGGTGTTCCGTTCCTGCCGTGCCGCGCTCGCGCCGATGCGCGCCCAGGGAGCAGGCGTCATTCTCAACATTGGTTCGATGTCTGGGATCGTTTCGAACATTCCTCAGAACCAGGTCGCGTATAACAGCTCGAAAGCGGCCGTTCATATGATGACCAAGAGCCTTGCCAGCGAACTCGCCCTCGAGAACATTCGCGTCAATGCCATGGCCCCCGGCTACATTGAGACCGATATGTCGCGTGGTGGCATCGAGAATCCGGATTGGTTTCCAATTTGGCGCGATATGACTCCCATGGGGCGCGTTGGACAGCCGGACGAAGTTGCAGCCGCAGCCCTGTTCCTCTGCTCGCCGGCATCAAGCTATGTGACAGGCGAGGTCCTGGTTATCGACGGCGGCTACACCACGCGGTAGGGACAAACCGCAGCTCGCATCCAAACTCGACTATTACTAGCCCCGTCGGTGGCCGCCATCGGCGGGGCCGTTTCATTTTGATGAAGACACGTTAGAGCTAGCGCGACCGGCTACGCCGGCGCATCCGCGATGCTTCTGATCATTGAGGCGCGGGAAACGCGTCGACGAGCGCCGGGAGGCTTCTCGCAATGCTTGCGCAGGTGTAGCTCAATCGCGAACCGGCCCATTTCATTTAGTTTTGCGCGATCAGGTAGAAAAGACCACCACAGGCAACTTACCCAATTGAATTAAAAGAGCAATTACGTCCACCTTCCCGGAAGGTTGTAGGAATGCATCAACACGTTTACCGCGTTTAGCTGCGGGCTGCCGTCATTGGACTTCGTCCAGGTGGCTCCAATACCGGTCATTGACAGGATGTCATGCCCCCTCACTTGCGCGTCTTGGAGTCATCCTCAAAACGGCCAGATTTGGCACAAATAGCGAAATTCGTGGCCGGCTGGAGCGTTTGACAGACAGTCGGCCGCGAACTGCACCTTCATTGTCGTCGGGTCCCGTCGGCTTCTTCGTCAAGAAGGGGCCGGACCCCCTCGAGCGTCGGCCGGCGCGAGACGAACTTGGCCATCTTGCTATCATCCCGCTTCAGGATATCCAGCGCATCAGGAATGTTGCAGTTCAGCGAATGCGAACCGACCGGTTTCAGCTGGCGGACGGAAGATCTCGAAGGGCGCGATGGAAATGCGGGTCTTCGACGACACTGACAATGCCGGTCGCATCGGCCATGAAATCAAAGGAGCAACGCCCTTTCGACAATTCGGCGGAGCCTGACGATCCTGCTCAGCTCATGTTCGCCGGCAAATGCGAACCGGCTTTCGTTGATATCGACGACCGTGACGTTTTCCACGTCCTCAGCCTACAACGAAAGCGCGAGCACCGAGCCGATTGGCCCCGCATCGACGACGAAGGGCGTCGCGCGGCATGGCCGCGCCATTGCGCAGGCCGGCGCTGCCGAGCTCGCGCACCACGCAGGCGAGTGGTTTGGCGAGTGCAACCATAGGGTATGTCGCCGATGCCGTGCAGGTGGTCGGCGCACACGATGCTCAATCGGCAAACACGCCATTGTGCGAGACGCCGTAAGACTTGAGGTGCGGCAGATGTTCGTCAGCAACTCTTGGCAGGCGGATCAGCGATGCACGGAAGGTTCGGATCGACGGCCACGCGGTAACCGGCGCGAAGACCGATCGCTTTCATGCTGCTCGCCATGGATCAGCTCATCCAGTTGCCGCCGTCGACATTGTATGTCTGGGCGAGGATGTAATCGCTGTCCTTCGACGCGAGGAAGACGGCGAGGCCCTTGATGTCTTCGGCGGTGGCAAAGCGGCCGATCGGAACGGATTTCGCGACAGCGGCTTTCTTCTCGCCGGGCATCAGGCCTTCCCATTCGGCAAACTTTGCGTCGACGATGTCCCAGTGCTCGCCATCGACCACGCCGGGCGCGATCGCATTGACATTGATCCCGTACTTTACGAGCGCCAGCGCTGCCGACTGCGTAGCGGAGATGATGGCGGCCTTGGAGGCGCAATAGAGTGTCACCAGCGCTTCGCCGCGCCTGCCGGCCTGGCTGGCCATGTTGATGATCTTGCCGCCGCGGCCACGGGCGATCATCACATTGGCGACAGCCTTCATAGTGAAGAGCGGCCCTTTGAGATTCACGTTGAAGAGGCGGTCGTAGCTGTCTTCGGTGATCGCCTGGATAGGCGCCATATCGAAGATCGCAGCATTGTTGACGAGGATGTCGATGCCGTCGAAGTCTTCGTCGACCGTCTTGATCACGGCCTCGATGTCGGCAAGGTTCGTGACATCGAGCTTGAGGGCCGTTGCTGCGGAGCCTATAGATGCGGCCGCTTCGCTGGCGCGCTCGAGGTTAATGTCAGCGATAATGACCTTCGCGCCCTCAGCGGCGTAGGCTTCCGCGAAGCCGAGGCCAATCCCGCGCGCGCCGCCGGTGATCAGGGCGATTTTGTCTTGAAGTCTCATATCGGTTTCTCCATCCGGTCGCCACAACGAGGCCTGCGTGGCAAATTCTGTTGATCGAAAGCTTTGCTAACGTCGGGGAGCGCGCGGCAAGCCGCGGGCTGGAGCCCCTAATTGATGTAGCCGGAGCGGGTCATGTCGCGCTCGACTTGGGTTTGTGCCGCTTCGAAGACCGCATCGAACGTCTGCTGGCCGGCGATCGTCGCGCTAAGTTGTTGGCCGACTAAGGTGCCAATCGCCTGGAGTTCCGGCTTGGCGACGCAGCAGACAATAACAGAATGCGAACAAAGGTCCTCACAGCCCGCCCCTCCTTTACGGATGTTCATACATAAAACTACACGCGTAAAGAAATGTATCCGCCGAGACACCTCACATTGTCAAGCGGCAAGTTCGCTTATCAATCCGTAGTATGGCCGTATTTGAGATATTGACGTTAGAATAAGGATATATGCTGAAAACTGTTCGAAAGAATTTGGCATCTGCATCCATGAAAGACATTCGGAATTATATTCACGCGTGTAAAAATTATTGACCTTTCTGCCGTCGTTCCGTTACCTCCCGATCTCCCGCAATACGCAGCGGGCGCGCGCACTGTCACCAGGCAGGGACCGATGGAAGGCGTTTCCAGCAAGGCGATTCGGCCGCAGGCCGGGAGGTAATGGCATGAGCACTATTCTGACCGGACTTGCTGCGGCCCGTCGCGAGGGTCGGCCCTACGGCATCGCGTCTGTATGTTCCGCCCACCCCGTCGTGCTTCGCGCAGCCCTGCGCCGGGCAGCGGGAAGCGGCAGTCCCGTCCTCATCGAGGCGACCTGCAACGAGGTCAACCTGATGCGCGCCGTTGGCACGGGCGCGGCACTAGCCAAGCGCGGACTTGCCATGGTGTTCCCGCCCTACGCGCTGCATCCGCATATGTCGATGCGCAACAATATCGCCATTTCCGTTGAAAATGGCGAAGATGGATCCGGCTGCGATTGACAAGAAGGTGACCGAAGCAGACAGCGTTCTCAACCTGTCGAACTATTTCGACCGCCGTCCGGGCCAACTGTCCGGCGGCCAGCGTCAGCGCGTCGCCATCGTGCGCGAACCGTCGGCGTTCCTATTCGATGGGCCACTCTCCAACCTCGATGCTGCATTGCGCGGCACCATGCGGCTTGAGATCAGCGAACTACGCCAACAGTTGCAGTATGCTACCCGGCGCGGCGCCTTGAGAACTAGAGGTCTCTTCGCAACTCGCAGCTGCAGAAGCGGCCAACGAGAGTTATGCTGAATGCCGCATGATGAGCCGCGCTTCCAGGCGTTTAACATTGGACTGATCGCCTGCTCGAGGCGAAGTCTCGCCGATGCGCGCAAACAGCATGTCGATACCGGTTGCCGCAATGCCCTGATAGTCCTGTGCCACGGTCGTCAGCGGCGGGCACGAGAAGCGGCTGAGCGGATGGTCGTCATGGCCGGCGACGCGCAGATCGCTGTCACTGTCACGCCCGACGCGTCGGCGCCGCTCGAAGGCGGCCGCGATGACGCCAAAGGCCAGCCGGTCGTTGGCGCACAGCACGGTGCGGGTCGGAAACCCGCCCTTGTCGAGGATACGGCCGGCCTCCTCGTAGCCGGCTTGTTCGAAGGTCCAGCTTTTGGCAGGCATGGGCAATGTGATTGGTTCCAGCCTCAACCGCTCCATGGAGGCAATGTAGGCGTTCCGGCGCTCGATCGCGTTCTGGTTAACCAACGGCATCTCGAGAAAACAGGGATGCTCCCCTGTGCGGGAGAGATACTCTGTTATGATGTCGATGCTCTGCTTATTGTCCGTTCCGACGAAGGGCTTGTCGCCGATGCCGTTGTCCAGAAAGACCATCGGCATGGCGTTGGAAAGGCTTTCGATCAGGCGCACATCGGTCTCAAAACCGAGCGGCGCCATCAGCACGCCGGCAATGTTGAGCGAGAGGAGGGTGCGCATGGCGCGCGCCTCCAGCTTCCGCTCCCCGTGCGAGGAGAGCACGATCGTCCAGTAGCCTTCCGCAAGGCACCGCATTTCGATCTGACGCACGATCTCCGCATAGAACGGGTCGGAAATGTGGGGAACGATCAGGCCGATATTCTTCGGATTCTTACGGTTAAGGCTGACGGCAAAAATGTTGGGCCGGTAGTCGTAGTCCTTCAATGCTTTTTCGATGCGGGTGCGGGTCGAGGGTTTCACGCTCTCCGGATTGTCGAAGTATTTCGATACTGTCGGACGGGAAAGGCCACTCGCGAGGGCGAATTCCTCCATTGTCCTGACTTTGCTTTCACTCATATTCGCTTCCAAGACTTGCAAAAAAGCAGATGCGCTGCGTTGCGCGTTTCTCATATGTAAAAATAAAAGTTTTCAGCAGCCAGACAACAGGCGGTCCACACTTTCACGCGGGCTGGCTCCCGCTCGCATATAAGCATCACGACGATAGGATACCAAACGTTTTTCGCATGGAAAAAATTAGCGCGTATAAATTAATTTGTTGATGCGCTAACTAATCTAGGTCACAGAATGCCCCAGGTTAATCAACTGACATGCGCTCGTCCAAGGGAAAACAGTATATCCTTCACTGGGCAAATCTTGATTGAAACTAATCGGATCGGGATGTGGCCGGGCATGCCTGATGCCCGGCACGCTTTCTGGTTACTTCTCTGCCGGATAGCCTGCGGCGGCGAGGATCAGGTTGGCAATGGCGCGCGGGTGCGAAATAAGCGAGACGTGACTGGAATTGAGCTCGACGGTCGTCGCATTCATGCGCTTGGCAAGAAAGCGTTGGAGATCAGGATTGGTCGTCCGATCCTTCGTGGAAACAGCATACCAACTTGGCTTGGCTTTCCAAGCAGCACGCGACGTCTTGGATGCAAACAAGGTATCGGAAATCCGGCCTTGGACGGCATAGAGCGCTAGCGCATCGTTTCGGCTGAGATCACCTGCAAAGTCCTTGACGAACGCCTGTTCGCTGAGTTGCGCGAAGCCGTCCTTGCGAACCAGGCCCTTGCTTGCGGGGGCTGCCGGAAATTTTTTGGTGAGTGCAGGATAGTCTTCGCTGGCGTCCGGCGCACGCGCGGCAACATAGACGAGCGCAGAGACTTTGGGGTCGACGCCCGTCTCGCTGATAACCATCCCCGCATAGGAATGCCCTACGAGCACAGTCGCGCCCTCTTGCAATGCAAGCACTCGCTCCGTAGCGGCAACGTCGTCGGCAAACGACGTGAGCGGGTTTTGAACCGAGGTGACTTTCAGTCCGGCCTTCTGCAACAGCGGAATGACCTTCGACCAACTGGAGCCGTCTGCATAGGCACCGTGAACGAGAACTACGTTGCGCGCCTTAACCGGGGCGTTTGTTGCTGCGGAGGAAATGTGAGCAGAAAAAACTGTGGCAAGGAGTGCCGTCAAAGCGAAGGCGGTTTTCTTGAAGATGTTCATCGTCGGTCATCCATATTGTTTCGTTCTGAAGCCCGATGCTTCAAAAGGTTCATTCGGATGTTCCCCGCGCAGCGCAACATGATCACGCTTTTGTTACAGGTCGACTTTTTTTCACCCGGCTATGTAATGAAACGCGATCGGCAGCGAATAGGTAGTCTATGACCAATCGTGAGAACATATGGGCGGGTGCGATGCGTGCCGCCATACATGGAGACGCGGCTGCGTATGAGAGGTTGCTCGAGGATATCGGGCGAACGCTGCGCGTGATCGTGTGCCGTAAACTTTCGCGTTTCGGCATGAACACCGACCAAGCGGAAGATATAGTTCAGGAAGTCCTTCTAGGCGTGCATATGATGCGCGATCGTTGGGACGCCGGTAGGCCCTTCCTTCCCTGGCTACACGCTATCGTTCGATACAAGATTGGCGATGCGGTGCGTAAACGCAGCCGAGAGGCGCGCCACCGCTGCAATGTGACGCTTGACGAACTCGCCGAGGTCGTTGCTGCGCCCGAGCTGGCTGCAGGCCGACATATGCCGGATATGGAACGCGCGCTGGAAAGCCTTTCCGAAGGTCAGCGAGACATTGTTAATTCCCTAACGATCGATGGACAATCCGTGCGCGAGACGGCGCAACGACTAAAGACCAGCGAAGGTGCGGTCCGCGTTACTCTGCATCGCGCTCTTCAGCGGCTCGCTGGCTTCGCTAATCGCGTGCCGAATTGGGCAGAAAGAGGCAAGACATGAGATCCGTAGAGGACACTTCCGCTCTTATTAAGGGTATGGCGCAGGAGGCGGCCGAGCGAAAGCACCGTTACCGTCCTTTGTTGGACCGTCTTCTAATTCCGGCCGCGCTTGGGTCGCTGGCGCTCTCGATCGTATTTGCCCTTACTCTTTTTGGCATCCGCCCACACCTCAGCACAGTTCTTGTTGGCACGCCTTTCCTGTTCAAGTTTGCAACTATGCTTTTACTTGCGTCTGGAGGTCTTGTCGCGGTGCGCCGGGCTGGAAATCCGGGCTCGGGCAGTCAAGTTGGACTTGCGCTCGTTCCTGGCGTCATTCTGCTTGCGGCCGCCACCGTGATTGACGGCTCGGGCTTTCCAATACTCGGGCGTAGCGGCAGTTCCGTTCCAAGCTGTGTTGGTGCCATCGTGCTTTTGTCGCTGCCAACGCTCGCTGTCGTTCTTCGGGTTTTGAAGTATGGCGTACCGACGCAACCGGCAAGGGCTGGGATGTCAGCCGGTTTGCTCGCAGGGACAATCGGCGGAGCGGCCTATGCCTTCGTGTGCCAGAACGACGGCGCCGTCTTCGTTGCCGTCTGGTATGGCCTTGCCATCTTCATCGTTGCCGGATTTGGTGCGGTGATTGGATCTCGGGCACTGTCCTGGTAGAGTCTAGGATGCGAGGCCATATACTGTTCCCCGGCTGCAAAGGTTGCACTATTTCCATTGGCTCTGAAAAACTTGCTGGTCGAACCGGTGGAATCGCGCCAGCGATGCCAATGCAACTGCTTCGAAGTGAGCTGTAGTTCAGGGCGCAAGCGATGGTGGCTCTCACACCTTAACTTCCTACGATGGGGCCGGCCATGCCTTCATCGCGGTGTCTGCAACCTCTCTCAGTTCATCGACGGTCGCGCCATCGCGCGCCTGGATGGACATTCCTTGCTGGACGCTGAGAAAATAACGCGCAACTACTGAAGGGCTTACGTCGGATTTCAACTCGCCGGTGGCAATAGCTTCTTCAAGTTTTCGTTCCACGAGAAGGAGCCCCTGGCGCCTTGCCGCCTCAACAAACTGACCAAGATGCTCGCTTCCCTCTCCACGGACATCTGAGAGCGTTACCATGCACCCGCTCGGCTTATTTATCCCAGGCAGCACCTCAGCGGAATCACGGAGAAATGCTTGAACGGCGTCACGAGCGGTCGCAGCCTTTTGGAACCGATCCCAGATACGGGGCGCCACATTTGCCATGTAATATGAAATGCACTCTTCATAAAGGCGCTCCTTACTGCCGAAAGCCGCGTAAAGGCTCGGCGGCGCGATTGAGAGTGTTGAGCAGAGGTCAGCCATCGATGTCGCGGCAAATCCCTTTCGCCAAAACATGTCCATTGCGATAGCTAAAGCTCTCTCTTTATCAAATCCGCGGGGTCGTCCAGTTCGCATAACATCTCTCTCTTTAACGATCGTTAAATAATTGTTCTTGACGCGTGATGCAATCATTTCGTACGACTTCTTTAATGCTCATTAAAAAAGGAGATGGAATGATGCGCAGACTTGAAGGAAAACGAGCACTCGTGACAGGTGGCAGCCGTGGCATAGGCGCGGCCATTGCACGGCGCCTTGCCGCGGAGGGCGCCGATGTTGCGATTACTTACCATCGCGCAGCGGACGCTGCGAACAAGGTGATTGAGGAAATCCGTTCGACGGGAGGACGTGCGCTTGCGTTCGCGTCGGATAATGCTGATGATCAAGCTATTGATCGAGTAGTATCGTCTGTCGTGAACGAGTTCGACGGGGTGGACATCCTGGTTAACAATGCTGGGATTTTTGAAGTCGGGCCCCTTGAAAAGACTACTGTCGAAGACATTGAACGCAACCTCAATATCAACGTTCGGGCAGTTGTTCTTGCCAGTCGGGCTGTCATTCCACATCTTCGGTCAGGCGGACGGATCATTAACATTGGAAGCTGCTTGGCCACACGAGTTCCTGCTCCGGGCATCGCACTTTATGCACTGACGAAGTCAGCGCTGATAGGATTTACGAAAGGCTTGGCGCGCGATCTCGGAAGCAATGGTACGACCGTGAACATCGTCCATCCAGGACCGACCGATACGGATATGAACCCTGCAGCCGGTGATGGCGCGGAGGGGCAGCGGCAAAGGATTGCCCTGGGGCACTTTGGATCGCCAGAGGACATTGCAGCGAGCGTCGCGTTCCTTGCTAGTGAGGATGGCCGCCACATTACCGGCGCGGAATTGGCTGTTGATGGCGGTATCAACATTTAAACGGTCACGCCACAGCGCGCCCTGACACACTGGGGCCTTTCTCACCGCGAAGCGGGAGCCGTGGTTTTGCCTGCTAAGCGTTCACCACGGCCCCGGTCCCGCCAATGCGGATGACCGCTCGGCATTAACGGTCAGATCTCGATCTTTGGGCGAAGAAAGTCCGGCTCGCAGAACTCACCGGTGCATCGGCCACGTTCGTCAGCATTGTGGGGGCGCTGATCTCAGTTATAGGCCATCCCCATCGTCGGCGGGTTATTGGCGTCCGCCGGACTGATCTTTGCCTAAGAGCGCGGCCTCCGATCGCCATTGATTTCAGGACTGGCTAACCGATCCAGCCCGGCTAGTTACTCTGAGTGGGGGATGTCCCTCAAACCGCGTTTTATGGCCGCTTTTTTGACGGGACAATCTCGGCAAAAGGTTCCGCGCGATTGCATTCGTGCGGCTGTGGAACGATCTAGCCCCGCGATTTGATCAACGTAGGGCGGCTTCTACGTCGATCGCGTAGTACTCCGAACCGTTAGTTGAGCCAAACAAGGGCTCACAATGATCGTGGTTACTCATGAAATAGCGTTTGCTCGCGAAGCCGCCGATCGCGTCGTGTTCATGGACGGCGGCAATATCGTCGAAATGGGTGGGCCGAACAGGTCATCGGTGGCCTCGGCATCCCGGCACAATGGCGTTCTCGGCCCGGTTCCAAGAGCGGTGGTGGGGCCCATTCGACATTAGGCGAGAAGCGCTTCGAAACGTGTCGAAAAATGAGGGCACTTTGAATGCGCACCTACAGAACCGCATTTCGTTGGATCGCTCGCGGCTGAGGATGGACCTCCAGGAACGATTTCTTGCGCAGATAACTAGGCGTTGTTTGCCGAGATAATTTCTCTGCAAAGAAATCTACGAACGCACGCACGCGTGCCGCGAGATGTGTATGATCCACAAACAGCGCATTAATGGGTTCGTTACGTCCGTAATGGTACTCCTGCAACAGCGGCACCAGGCGACCTTCTTCAATGTCCTCGCCAATATGGAACGATGCCAATCGCGCGATGCCCATCCCAAGGAGGGCGAGTTGGCGCACTGTTTCTCCATCGCTTGCTGCAATTGCTGAGCTTATCCTCTTGGTGATACCGCGACCGTTTGAGGGTTCCTTGAACAACCATTCGTTCAATCCCTGATGAAAATTGAAACCGATGCAGCGATGCTGTTCCAAGTTCTCGGGGTGGTCCGGTATTCCGTACCGAGCTAAATAGCCTGGTGAGGCAACAAGCGTACGCCTGCTCTCGCCGATCTTACGAGCCTTCAAAGGGCAATCATTGACTGCCCCAACACGAATAGCGATATCCGCCGTATTCTGCATCAGGTCAATAGAACTGTCATTGAGCGAGAAATCGAGTTCGATTTCCGGATAAAGCTCGGTGAACTCCGGGATTAGAGGCAATAAAACGCAACGCGCAAACGGAACCGAAGCCGAGATTCTGAGCTGCCCCCGGGGTGTCACATTAGGGCCCTGCGACAGCATGCTTTCGGTATGTCGAATGTCGGCAAGAATCCTGCAGGCGCTACGATAGTAGACCTCTCCCTCGGCTGTCAGGCTCGCCGTCCGAGCAGAACGCAACAGCAAGCGCGTCTGAAGTCGGCCCTCGATCCGCGAAACCAACTTGCTTACTGAAGACGGCGACATATTCAGGTGCTTTCCAGCTGCTGCAAACCCGTGATTTTCGACGACCGCAATGAAGACTCGCATCTCGCCTGCTGCGTTATCCATGGCTTTTCTTCCCTATTTGCCGGCAATTGCCTCCTGAAATGACTTTAGCAGGTCTTGGCGTGAATTGAATTCACGCCTGCCATTCAAACAGGCCGTCTTGTGCGGCCTGTGTCGCCAATTCATTATTTGCCTGTCACAGTAGCAAGCCGAGCCAAAAGCTCGGTCCATCGAACAATCTGAAGATCTTATGACTGCCGCGATCGCATCACGGCGGAGGAAGTATTATGGACAAAAAAGACCCCTCCATCACACTATTCTACTCGCCCGGCGCTTGCTCGATCGCGCCCCACATGGCCCTGGAAGAGACGGGCCTTCAATACTCAACCACGCTCGTTTCGCTCGAAGCTGGAGTCCAAAACAGCCCTGAGTTCAGAAAGATCAATCCGAAGGGACGAGTTCCGGCGCTTCGTGTCGGATCCGACGTCATTACTGAGAACCCAGCAATTTTGCGCTACATCGCCGGGCTTGTTCCTGCCGGTGTCCTGCTTCCAGAGGATCCTCTCGAGCAAGCGAGATGCGATGAATGGCTCGCGTGGTGCGCTTCCTCTGTCCACGTGACTTACGCCCATGTCCGACGACCCGAGCGCTACGCTGATGCGGATAGTGCGATAGCCAATGTCATCGAAAAAGGCCGACAGGCGTCACGAAATATTTGGCGGGCGACTGATGAAAAACTCGCTGGCAAGGCCTGGGCCGCCGGCTCTTCGTTTTCTATCGCCGACCTTTACCTTCTAGTCTTTTGGCATTTCGGGCGCTCATCGACGCTTGGTTTCGACATGGAAACTGACTTTCCGAATTGGGATCTTCACGCAAAGCGCGTCGCTCAACGACCGGCTGTCCGCACCGTCTTCGAACGGGAGGGGGTCGTCCTCCCGTGAGGAGGTGACTTCAGCGAGAGGAGGAGGGTCGTTTGCCATGCTGTACTCATTTGAATTCGCCGACGTCATCGAGGCGTGGCCTGCACTGTTGGCCGGAGCAGCCAGCACGCTCTGGCTCTCGGGAGTATCAATCGCACTTGGTGTTGTTGTCGCGTCGATAGGCGCGGCAGCAAAAACGCTCGGCCGCAGCCGGGTACGGTTCTTGATCGACTGCTACATTGAACTCATCCGAAACACCCCGTTTCTCGTTCAAGTCTTTCTCATTTTTTTCGGACTACCGGCTGTCGGCCTCAAGATGTCCCCGAACACCGCGGCAATAACCGCAATGGTGGTGAATTTCGCCGCATACGCAATCGAGATCATCCGGGCAGGGATCGAGAGCATTCCGAAAGGGCAAACCGACGCTGGAAAAGCACTTGGCCTCAGCCAATTTAACATCTTCCGCCTCGTAATTTTTAAGCCAGCCCTGCAGGCAGTGTATCCCGCACTGACGAGCCAGATGATCCTCCTGATGCTGAACTCCAGCGTTTGCTCAGCAATCGCGGCAACCGAACTCACGGCAGTCGCAGGCGACATTCAATCGCGAACTTTCCGGAGCTTCGAAGTCTATTCCGTGGTTACAGCGATGTACTTCGTTCTGTCGGTGTTCTTTTGGTCAATGTTCGCAGCGGTGCATGCCATGCTGTTCAAAGCGCGCTCGCGTGGTGCAGTAAAATGAGAGAACTAACTTCCGGCGAACTTCTATACATCGCAAGCGCAATGCGCTGGACCATAATTTTGTCCGTCGTCTCGCTTGTTTGCGGGATGGCTGGTGGGCTGCTACTCGCGCTTGGACGGACCAGCGAGGTCAAAGCACTTCGGGTTGGCTCCACCGCCTACTTGAAGATCATGCAAGGCACGCCGCTTCTCATGCAAATCGTCATGGCATTCTTTGTGCCGGGTGTCTTCGGTTACGACGTTAATCCGTTTCTTGCCGCTGCAACCGCCCTGTCAATGAACGCCAGTGCGTTTCTGGGCGACATTTGGCGCGGGTGTATAGATGAGGTCCCCAAAGGTCAACGAGAAGCCGCGAAAGCCCTTGCATTGCCTTACTTCGTGACCACCTTTTTGGTCGTCATTCCCCAAGCAATCCGACTGGCCGTGCCGCCGTCTGTGGGCTTTCTCGTTCAACTTATCAAAGGCACGTCGCTCACTGCGCTCGTCGGTTTTGTAGAAATCACCCGCGCCGCGCAAGTCGTCAACAATGCCACTTTCAAGCCCTTTCTGATCTTCAGCTTCGTATGCGCTTGCTACTTCGTCGTTTGCTGGCCGCTGTCGCTTTTCAGCAAGTATCTCGAGGGCCGCATGCGCCCACCGTCGCACTAAACATTCAAAGGGAGGAACCAGAATGTTTTCGAGCACAACAAAACTAAGGATCGTTCAAAAGGCCGCCGTTGCAGCCTCGATCTTCGCCGCAACCTTCGGCGCAACGACTGCTCACGCGCTCACAACTGACGAGGTGAAACAGCGAGGAAAACTCGTCGTTGGCGTCTTGACCGACTATCCGCCGTTCGGGGGCACCGATGCCAATCAAGAACCGGCGGGCTATGACGTGGATGTCTCCCGTCTCATGGCAAAGGAGCTTGGTGTCGAATTACAGATCGTTCCCGTCACCGGTCCCAACCGCATTCCATTTCTTCTGACCAGAAAGATTGATGCGGTTGTGGCGACATTCGGCATCATCAAGGAGCGGACGAAGCAGGTCAACTTTTCCAATCCCTACAGCGCCATGACCATCTATATCCTGGGGTCGAAAGACCTTCAGGTTTCCAAACCCGATGACCTGAAAGAAAAACGGGTCGGAGTGACGCGGGCAAGCACCCAAGATACTGCGGTCATGGAGATCGCGCCGAAAGAAGCGACGATCATGCGCTTCGACGACGATGCCACAACCACACAATCAATCATCTCCGGTCAGGTTGATGTGATCGGGGCTAGCAACACCGTGCTCGCCACCATCAATACACAGTTTCCAGACCTTCAAATACAGCCAAAATTCGTCATGAAGGAGCAGGCCAACGGCATCGCATTCCGCAAGGACGATACGCAGTTTCTCGAATGGACGAACGAATTCATCGCCAGAATCGTCGAAGACGGGCGCCTGAGCGAGGTCAATCAGAGATGGTTCGGTGCCCCGCTGAAAGAGCTGCCAGCCATGCCGAAGTTCTAAACACTTTAAAACTGGGCGACGGGTCAAACCGTCGCTCTCATCGAGTGAGTTGAAGAAAATGAATGATCTTGCGATTCGGTCGCTTCTACCCATAGATCACTATACTGGTGCGCTGGTCGGCCGCATCTGGCGTCCTGGTATCGGTCCCGCGATCGTAGCCATCCGGGAGGATGGTGTGTTCGACGTCTCGAGCACCTTCCCCCTGATGAGTGCATTATGCGAGGAGAACGATCCCGCAGCGGCGGTTCGTGGTGCCCCCGGTGATTACGTCGCGTCCCTCGACGCCATCGCGAGAAATACGGTTGAGCAGTCCAGGAAAAACGACGCGCCCTGGCTTTTGTCGCCTATCGACCTCCAGGTGATCAAAGCAGCAGGAGTTACCTTTGCTCGCTCCATGCTTGAGCGCGTGATCGAGGAAAGGGCAAGGGGGCGAGCCAGCGAAGCCTCGCAATTCCGCGATGAAGTTCTCGACTTGATCGGGACCAATCTCAGAAATGTTCGTCCTGGATCGAGTGATGCACAAAAGTTGAAGGACTTCCTTCTCTCGAGAAATGCCTGGAGCCAATATCTCGAGGTCGGTCTCGGTTCCGATGCCGAGATTTTCACGAAGGCGCCATGTCTGTCTTCCATCGGCACGTTCGTGTCGGCCGGATTTAATGGCGCCTCAACCTGGAATAATCCCGAACCGGAGGTCGTTCTCGTCGTCTCGTCGCGAGGCAAGGTATGCGGCGCGACACTAGGGAACGATGTCAACCTCAGAGACTTCGAGGGTCGCTCGGCGCTGTTGCTGTCGAAAGCGAAGGACAACAATGCCTCATGCGCCATTGGTCCATTCATCCGGTTCTTTGACGACAACTTTTCGATGGAAAACATTCAAACCATGGATCTGACGCTTACAATCGAGGGGCCAGATGGATTTCGGCTGACCGACGTAAGCTCGATGACAGAAATCAGTCGGGAACCATTGGACCTCGTATCTCAAGCCATCAACACCAATCATCAATACCCAGATGGTTTTGTTCTATTTCTGGGCACGATGTTTGCTCCGACAAAAGACCGCGGCACTGCCGGCATGGGCTTCACACATCACGTCGGAGATGTCGTCTCGATCACCTCCAACTATCTCGGCACTTTGACCAACCGCATGAAGGCAAGCAGCGACTGTGAGCCATGGTCGTTCGGATTCACTTCATTGATGCGATCGCTTCACGATCGTGGGCTGCTCGGGCAGAGGCCGTCATAGCCCTGATTTCACCGGATAGCTGGTTTTAAGGGAGGAAAAAGTGAGTAAAGCGGTTTCTGCAGGGGAAAGCCCCAGAAAAAGTGGCGTCGAATCCGAGCCGATCATCCGGCTATCGGGCGTGGGCAAATGGTATGGGCAGTTCCAGGTTCTTCGCGACATTGATCTAGATGTTCGTCGCGGTGAGAGGATCGTCATCTGCGGTCCATCCGGATCAGGCAAGTCCACCGTGATCAGGTGTATCAATCGACTGGAGGAACATCAGCGCGGAGCTATTGTCGTTGATGGTCTCGAGCTTACGAACGATGTCAATAATATCGATGAAATTCGCAAGGAAGTGGGGATGGTATTCCAGCACTTCAATTTGTTTCCCCATCTGACAATTCTGCAGAATTGTACGCTGGCACCCATCTGGGTCCGGAAGATGCGCAAGTCCGATGCCGAAGAAGTCGCGATGCACTATCTTGAACGAGTGAAAATCCCGGAACAGGCGCATAAGTACCCGGGACAGCTATCTGGGGGCCAGCAGCAACGCGTCGCCATAGCTCGGGCACTCTGCATGAACCCGAAGATTATGCTCTTCGACGAGCCAACCTCCGCGCTGGATCCTGAGATGGTCAAGGAAGTTCTCGACACGATGGTCAGCCTCGCTGGCGAAGGAATGACCATGATGTGCGTCACCCATGAAATGGGGTTCGCGCGGCAAGTTGCCGACAGGGTCATATTCATGGATGCCGGTCAGATCGTCGAAACAAACGCACCGGACCAATTTTTCAGAAACCCGCAGCACGAGCGCAGCAAACTCTTTCTCAAGCAGTTGCTTCACTAGTCACTTATTTTGAGGCGCGTCATGTCATTCAATGAAAATCTGGACCTGTTCGTCATAGGTGGCGGGTCGGGCGGGGTTCGGGCCGCCAGGGTCGCGGCCGAGCATGGGGCCCGCGTTGCGATCGCGGAGCAGAGCCGCTTCGGTGGCACCTGCGTCATTCGGGGATGCGTTCCAAAGAAACTGTTGGTCTATGCCGGTCGGTTCAAGGATGAGTTCGAATCCTCACGCGCGTTTGGATGGAATTTCGAAGCTGCCACCTTTGACTGGAAAACCTTCCGTGCGAAGAGCGATGCGGAAATAGCTCGTCTTGAACGAGCATACCGCTCAACTCTTGAAAAGAGCGGCGTCGAGATCTTTGACGATCGTGCACTGGTCGAAACACCCAACACTATCCGTCTCGTTAATGCGGATCGTTGCATCACAGCCAAGCAGATTCTCGTTGCGACTGGCAGCCGTCCAGCCCTTGCCAACTTTCCCGGTTGTGAGCATTTGTTGACGTCAGACGATGTGTTCAGTTTCGAAAAGGTACCGGAGCGGCTTCTCTTTGTGGGCGGTGGATACATCGCGGTTGAGTTCGCTAGTATTTTCGCCCATCTCGGTACAAAGACGACCATCGCATACAGAGCGCCAAGACTCCTACGCGGTTTCGATCTGGATATCTCCGATCACATCGAGACCCAGTTCAAGGATCGTGGAATAGATCTCGTTGCCGCAGCCACGATAAGTAGCATCGAACAGATGGAAACAGGCGGCTTCCGAGTGGTCTTAACCAATAGCGAGGTCTTGGAGGAGGATGCCGTCGTATCGGCCACCGGTCGTTTGCCGAATACATCGCACCTAGGTCTCGAAGAAGTCGGCGTGAAACTCGATTTTGCGGGCGCAATCCTCGTTAACCGTGAGCATCGGACGAGCATCCCGTCGATCTTCGCGGTCGGCGATGTGGTCAATCGTGCGAACCTAACGCCTGTTGCAATCCGGGCAGGACATGCTCTTTCCGACAAACTCTTTGGTAACATTGAGGTCTGCGGCGCAGCCGGCCCGATCCCAACGGCGGTGTTCACGACGCCCGAAGTTGGCACAGTTGGCCTTTCAGAGGAGGCGGCGCGCCAGACCTATGAGAATGTTAGGATATTCCGATCTGAATTCACGCCAATGAAGGCAAGTTTCGCCGCCAAGCGCAGTCGAACGTTGATGAAACTGGTCGTGGACGGTCTGTCGGACAAGGTCTTGGGCGTTCACGTCGTTGGCGTCGACGCCGGCGAAATCATTCAGATGGCAAGCGTTGCGCTGACGATGGGAGCGACAAAGGCTGATTTCGATCGCACCGTTGCTGTCCACCCGACAGCGTCGGAAGAACTCGTGACCATGCGCCGTGAACTCGCCCAAGCGACTGAATGAAGCGCCCACAGGACTCTTTCAAACAGGAAGGTGTACAGATGTTCCAGAATCTAATTGGTGGCGAATGGGTAGGCGGAGATGGTGCGAAGAACACCAACCCGTCCGACACCAACGACGTGATCGGGGAATATGCCCGCGCCTCGGCCGAGGATGCGAAGGCGGCGATCGCCGCGGCCAAGGCCGCCTTTCCGGCCTGGTCGCGATCCGGCATCCTCGAGCGCCACGCAATCCTTCGAAAGACCGCCGACGAGATCCTGGCGCGCAAGGACGAGCTCGGACGGCTGTTGTCGCGCGAAGAGGGCAAGACGCTGGCGGAAGGCATTGGCGAGACCGTGCGCGCCGGCCAGATCTTTGACTTCTTTGCCGGTGAAGCGCTCAGGCTCGCAGGCGAGGTCATCCCCTCGGTGCGTCCTGATATCGGCGTCGAGATCACCCGCGAGCCGGTCGGTGTCATCGGCATCATCACGCCGTGGAATTTCCCGATCGCCATTCCCGCCTGGAAGATCGCGCCGGCGCTCTGCTATGGTAACACCGTCGTCTTCAAGCCGGCCGACCTCGTGCCGGGCTCGGCATGGTCGATTGTCGACATTCTCCATCGTGCCGGCCTGCCGAAGGGCGTGCTGAACCTGGTGATGGGCAAGGGCTCGGTCGTCGGCCAGACGATGCTCGACAGCCCCGACGTCCAGGCGATCACCTTTACCGGCTCGACCGGCACCGGCAAACGCGTGGCACTGGCCTCGGTCGAGCACAATCGCAAATACCAGCTGGAAATGGGCGGCAAGAACCCGTTCGTGGTGCTCGACGACGCCGATCTTAGCGTTGCCGTCGAAGCCGCCGTCAACTCCGCCTTCTTCTCCACCGGCCAGCGTTGCACCGCCTCGTCGCGGGTGATCGTGACCGAAGGCATTCACGACCGGTTCGTGGCGGCGATGGGCGAGCGCATGAAGGGGCTCACCATCGACGACGCGCTCAAGGCCGGCACCCATATCGGCCCGGTGGTCGACCAGAGCCAGCTCAACCAGGACACCGACTACATCGCCATCGGCAAACAGGAAGGCGCCAAACTCGCCTTCGGCGGCGAGCTTCTGAAGCGCGACACGCCCGGCTTCTACCTGCAGCCGGCGCTGTTTACCGAGGCAACCAACCAGATGCGCATCTCGCGTGAAGAAATCTTCGGACCGGTCGCTTCGGTGATCCGGGTGAAGGATTATGACGAGGCGCTTGCCGTCGCCAACGACACGCCGTTCGGGCTGTCGTCGGGCATTGCCACCACCAGCCTGAAACATGCGACGCATTTCAA
This sequence comes from Ensifer sp. ENS11, assembly GCF_014851895.1. Classification (NCBI taxonomy): domain Bacteria; kingdom Pseudomonadati; phylum Pseudomonadota; class Alphaproteobacteria; order Hyphomicrobiales; family Rhizobiaceae; genus Ensifer; species Ensifer sp. ENS11. The sequence goes on from NZ_JACVAN010000010.1 coordinate 104,950, forward strand.
GCGCAATGCCGAGGCCGGCATGGTGATGGTCAACCTGCCGACCGCCGGCGTCGATTTCCACGTGCCCTTCGGTGGCCGCAAGGGCTCCTCCCATGGCTCGCGCGAGCAGGGTCGCTACGCCGCCGAATTCTACACAACCGTCAAGACCGCATACACCCTGGCTTGAGCAATGGCTCGGCAGGGAACATCGCGGTTCACCCAGACGAGCCTTGCGAGATGAAACGAAAAACAGCGGCTTGGCAGGACTCATCGCAACCATAGCCGCGGATGTGGCTAGGGCGGATCACAGCTCATACTGCGATGGCCCCGCTGCATCGGCAAGCGTTGAAGGTGTTGGATGTGCCTCTAGCGAAAACAAGGGGCCATCCAGTGGCGGCCCAAATGAAAAAGATGCTCAGTGCATGCAGCGCGCTCGCGCAGACCCGTCGGCCAGGCAAGTTAGCTGCCCGAAAAAGGGAGAAAACGGCTTTCGATCCGGAATTGGCGCTCGCCTATTGAAACCTGCAAGCCGCGCCGCCTACCGGCGTGGCAGCTCATGGCTCAGGCCGCTGGTGTCAGTTTTCGAAGGTTAGCACGAATTACTGCACTGTCATGTACCGGAATGTCTCCGATTTCGGTCATCTTTGCATCAAGCTTGGCAAGCATCTCGGCAAAGACATGAGCGAGAGCGGGGTCGTTGGCGCGGTTATGCAGCTCGAACGGGTCCGCCTCGCAGTCGAAAAGCTCCCACTCGGGCGGCTCGTCGCCAGGATGTGCTCCAAGCTGGTCAAGCGGATCATTGTACCAATAGATCAACTTGTAGCGGCCGTCGCGCACCCCATAGTGAGAAAATGCATTGTGGAATTCGTCCTTATGCATCCAGTAGCGATGATAGGCGACGCGTTGCGGATCATGGGCAGCTGTTTGTTCCAGCGTTGGGCGGATACTTTCGCCCTGCATATAGCTTGGCGTTGCCAGCCCCGCGTAGTCGAGAAATGTCGGTGCAAAATCGACGTTGGTGGCGATCGCGTTCGATGTCGTACCCGGCTTGATTCCGGCCGGATAACGGATCAGGAACGGCATCTGCAACGATTCCTCGTACATGAATCGCTTGTCGAACCACCCGTGCTCGCCGAGGAAGAACCCCTGATCGGACGTGTAGATGACGATGGTATTCTCGCTCAGCCCCTCGCTGTCGAGATAGTCCAGAAGCCGTCCGACATTGTCGTCCACAGCGGCGATCGTCTGCAGATAGCGCATCATGTAACGCTGGTATTTGAACAGGTCCAGTTCATCCGCGTCGGTGAAAACGTAGGCCTCGCCAGTGTTTGTGTCGATCAGCCGCAGTTCCTGGCCTTCGGTGATCCCGGGGACTTTGCGCTGAGACCAGCCGGGCAGAAGAAGTTCACCGACTTCCTCGCCGCCTTCCGGCTGCACGAGCCCCAGATCCTTGTAGGTCAGATCCGAGCGGATGCGCATCTTGGCAGCGGCGGCCGCCGCCGCGCGATTTGCATAGTCGTCTCCAAACGTTTCAGGGACCGGCAGCTTGCCGTCGGCATAGAGATGGCGATGGCGTGGGTGTGGCTCGAAGCTGCGGTGCGGCGCCTTGTGGTGGCACATCAGGAAGAACGGACGGTCTGCGTTACGCTTGCTCAAGAAGTCCAGGCATTTGTCGGTGATGATATCCGTGGCGTAGCCTTGCTCTGTGTGGGGCCCGGTCCGGTCGATCATGACAGGATCAAAATACTCTCCCTGACCCGGCAGGACGGACCATTCGTCAAAACCGGTCGGCTCATGGGCCTTGCCTTCTCCCAGATGCCACTTTCCGAAGATCGCTGTCTGGTAGCCGCCGGCGCTCAGATGTTTGGCGACGTTCGGCAGGCGGTTGTCGATATGCGTGTCGAGCGTCGTGACCAAATTGACGTGATTGTACGTGCCTGTGAGAATTGCGGCCCGGCTTGGCGTGCAGATCGAATTAGTCACGTAGCATCTGTCGAGACGCATGCCTTCATTGGCTATGCGGTCAAGATTGGGCGTACTGTTCAGACCCGAGCCATACGCGGAAATCGCCCTGGCGGCATGGTCGTCCGACATTATGAAGAGGATGTTGGGCTTCTTGGTCATTGGAGGCTCGCTAAAAGGTGCCCGACGCATCGCGAAGCGTCGCGTCAGGCAATGGGAAATTAGTTGCCGGCGTAGAGGTCAGCCAAGTAGTAGTCTTTTGGGTCGAGCGGGTTCTGCAGCTTGCCGAAAGCGACGAATTGTTCATTCAGGCCGTTCAGCCAGTTGAACACGGTGCCATCCTTTGTTGCGGTGACGAGCTCAGCCGACGTCAGGAACTGACCGTTCTGGCTTTCCGTCACGAGAGGTTCGGCAGGAACACTGAGGAACTTGGCTGTAATGTCGACTGAGCGGGGTACATCCGCGGCGCGATAGTCATTGGCGTCCTTCATGACGGCGATGAACTTCTTCACCAACTCGGGATCCTGGTCAGCCACTTCGTTGCGCGCCACGAAGGCTGACGGGAAGGAGTTGGCGGGATAGAAATCGGCGCTCTTGGCGACTTCCACGAGATCCGGAACCGTCTTCTTGATGATGCCAACCAGCGGATACCAGATGCCAGCGCCATCGATCTGCTTCGAGGCAAAGGCCGACACGACTGTCGGAGGATCCATCTTGATCACTTCGACATCGGAAAGCTGCATGCCGGCCTTGGCCAGTGCCAGCCGCAACAGCATGTCGCCTGACGTGCCCTCGGGAACGCCGATCTTCTTGCCCTTCAGGTCTGCCATCGAGTTGAAGCCGGCCTGGGCGATGACGCGGTCGGACAGGCCGAGCGCGTTCATTGCAACAAGCTTGGCCTTGCCGGTCGCGGGCAGCCAAAGGGCACCCGGACCGACATAGCCGAAATCGAGGCTGCCGGCGCCAAGCGCCTGGATCTGGATGGGGCCGTTCGTAAAAACCTTGAGTTCCGGCTCGAGGCCATGCTTGGCCCAAAGGTCCTGATCGCTCGCAATCGCCGTCAGGCTCGTGCCGAAATAATCGGCGATATAGCCGATGCGCACGGGCGTAGCCTGGGCGAATGCGCCGCGCGTCGTAAGCGAGAGCGCTGGGATGGCAAGCGCTCCGGCCGCTGCTGTGGTCAGGAAATGGCGTCTGGTCAGTTCCATGTCAGAGTTCCTCCTCTTAGATGCTTGGTTCGATCTGGGGTTTTTGATGGTAGACGGCATGCCAAACCCGATTGCGGATGTCCGCGAACGTCTGTGACAGACGGATTTCTTCGGTGCGTGGGTATGGCAGATCGACAGGGATGATGTCGTGGAGCCGGCCAGGACGCGCAGCCATGACGACGACGCGATTGGCGAGGTACACAGCCTCGTCGACGTCATGCGTGATGAAGATCACCGTGCGCCGCTCCCGGGTCCAGGTATCCAAGAGCTGATCCTGCATGTTCACGCGGGTCAGCGCATCCAGGGCGCCGAAGGGTTCGTCCATGAGCAGGATTGAGGGATTAACCGCATAGGCGCGCGCGATGGCGCATCGCTGCTTCATGCCCCCCGACAGGGTCTTGGGCAGCGCGTCGGCAAAGTCGGTCAATCCGACCAGACCGATGAAGTGATCCGATACGCGCCTGCGCTCAGTAGCCGCCATGCCCTTTATTCGAAGTCCGAACTCGACGTTCTGGCGGACAGTCAGCCAGGGGAACAGCGCATATTGCTGGAAGATGACGCCGCGTTCCGGTCCCGGACCGTCAACGCCCTTGCCATCGACAAGCACCCGGCCGTCGGACACGTCGGTAAGGCCCGCCGCAATGTTCATAGCTGTCGACTTGCCGCAGCCGGAGGGGCCAACCACGGTAATAAATTCGCCATCAGCAATATCCAGTGACAGGCGATCCAGCGCGAGTAAGCTGCCGCCGCCCTCGCCGAAGCGCCGGCTAACGTTCTGAAACGAGATCTTCGGGTCGGCGATCTGGGAAAGGGTCATCAGACGCGCTCCTGCCATTGCGTGAGTCGGCGCTCCGCTGCCTGAACCAGACGGTCCATGAAAAGCCCGAGAATGCCGATGCTTATCAGGCTGACGAAGATTGTCGGCAGATCGTAATAGAGCTGCGCCTGCTGCATCCGGAACCCGAGCCCCGACTGCGCCGCGATCAACTCTGCAGCGACAACGGTTGCCCAGGCGGAGCCGAGGCCGATGCGCACGCCGACCAAGATGAATGGAGTAGAAGCGGGGATGATGACCCGCGCGAAAATAACGCGATCCTTCGCGCCCAGCACGCGGGCGGCGTTGATGAGCGTGCGGTCGACGCTGATCACGCCTTGATAGGTGGCAATGACGCAGGAGAGAAAGGAAGCTAAAAAGATGACAAACACCTTTGGCGCCTCATCGATGCCCATCGTGACGATCGCCAGCGGAATGACTGCCAGCGGCGGTATCATTCGAAAGAATTGGATGTAGGGTTCGATTAGGGCGCGCGCCACGCGGTACCATCCCATCAGAAAACCGACTGGGATCGCGAATGCGACGCCGAGACAAAATCCCGTCAGGACGCGACGCAGGCTGGAGACAATATCGACCAGCAGTTGACCACTCATGATCAGCTCGATGCCCCGTTGGAAGACTTCCAGCGGCCCCGGCAGCACCACTAGCTGTACCGCCGTTATTGCCCACCAGACGGCGACGCCGAATGCAAACGCAACAAAGTTGAGGATAATAGGAGGCCAATCGGCGAGCGACTTGCTCCGCGCGCGTTCGCCTGCGGAAACTGCGTTCATTGCCTCACTCCCGAATAGAAAAAATGATCCAAGGCTACCGCCGCGCCGCCGATCGCTCCCGAAAGCGGGCCAAAGCCTGAGCGTTCAATCCGCAGCACGCCGCGCATATGCGGCATGACTCTGGGCGGCAGATTTTTGAGCAAATGGTCAAACAGGCTGTCCGGGGCCTCACCCAGATGGCCGCCGAGAATGATCAGGTCGGGCGTCAGGAGATTAATGGCGATTGCCAGAGAGTCGGTCAGCCGGTCGAGCGTTGGCATCCACGCTTCCGTTGCCTCAAGACGCTCCAGGAGATTGCCCGGTGCCTGCCCCTCGAGTCCGACAGCGCGCATGAGCACGTTCTCATTGACGTAGCTTTCCAAGCAGCCGTGGTTGCCGCAACTGCAGAGCGGACCATCGCGCGAAATCTGGATGTGGCCCAGTTCGACTGCGCCGTGCCCGCCTGGCCGGAACGGCATTCCGTCAACGACCAGCCCGGCGCCCAGCCCGGTCCGCAAGTATACGTACAATACAGCCGGAACGCCGCGCCCGATGCCATATCTAACCTCGGCCAATGCCATGGAGCTGACATTGTGCTCGAGGACCACGGGAAGGCCGGTTTGCGTTTCAAACTTACTTGCCAGCGGCAGGTTGCGCCACCCGGTGTTGATTGAGGCAAGGATGGAGCGCCGTTCTGCATTCACGGGGCCTGGTACGGCAACGCCGATGCCCAACAGGCGAGGTTCGCCTATCTCGATCCTCAACCTGGACAGCGTTTCGGCTGCGCGGGACACGACGTCGTCCGGCCCTGTTTCGCGAAGCGAAAAATCAAATGAAGCTGTCGCTTTGGCGCGGGCCCTAAGATCTGTGATCGCGATTTGCACGAGCCCTGCGCCAAGGTGAATTCCGGCGACATGGAACGCGTCAGGGATGAGTTTGATGGCTTGTCCCGGCCGGCCGACGCCTGTGGATTCTACAGCTTCACATTCGGTGACCACACGATCGCTAAGGAGCTGGGCAGTGACGTGAGTGAGAGTTGTGGGCGACAGCTTGCTACGTCGCGCGAGCGATGCGCGCGATTGAGGACCCTCGTCCCGAAGAATGGAAAGCACCTGCCCATGATGGATCCCCATCACACGTCCCCCATTAATTTCTAAAGATTAGAAAATAATTGACTGGCATTGTCAAGCCTGGCGGGCGAACGGAACAATTGCGATAGAAGCGCGCGGCTTTAGCACAAGGTAAGACTGGCGCGAGGATTACCACCTGGGCAAGTTTAGATACGACGGCGCTTTCTCCGCGCGCCTGAAGACGTTCAGAAACGGATAGAGGAATATCGCAATGGTGCTGAGGACGGTTTCCACTGCGCGCTTGTGCTGTTGGCATGAAATGGAAGTGTCGAGAGCATGCGCCGGCCATCTCTCCGATGGCCTTGGCGAAAAAGACCATGCAGATCCACTTGCACCGCATCATCGGCGCCTTCGTCGGATCGGCCCATGGTACCGAGCAGCTGTATTCCCGCGCAGTTTCCGGGGCGCGACGCCACAGCCAACGCGTTGAACGACCTCCCCGACGAGGATCTCGACGGTCCAGTCGGCTACGACAGCGCCGACCATCGAAATGATATTACCGGAATGCAAGCGCTCGCGATGAGCCCTTTGGTACAACCGCCGCATCGGCAACAATCGAACATGGATCGTCAAGAGCCTTGAGCCTTTTGGCATTACCCTTGAAGATGTGCCGGTTGGTTTCGGCTTCGGCGGCTGACGACGGTGACCCTGCTCAGTTTGCCAGCACCGTACTGAGCAGGGTTTCCAGTTGGAAGGGCGCCGTCGCGAGCATCAACGTTGTCGAGGAAGCTTTTGAGTGCGGGTCGGATGGCGGTCTTGCCGGCGTGGAAACGCTGACTGATCCGAAGCTTGCCGACATGAAGAATAGCCCCGCTGTGCGCTTTCTGGACCGACTAGAACTTTCCGAACTGCAGATAGGCTTGCTGAGGATCGGTGCCGGACAGGATTGCCTTGCGGACAAGGCTTTCGGTGCTGATCACAACCTCGACCTTCGTCACGACCTCCTCTGCGATTGACTGTGGTATGACGACGATCCCATCGATGTCGGCCAGAACATAGTCCCCGGTTTCTATTCGCACGTCACCAATAGTGATCGGTTCGCCGAACGCCTCGGGCCGCCAGGCTGCGACGACGTCGCGGGGCGTCTGGAAGCGTGAAAACAGCGGGAAGCCAATCTGCCGGATGAAAGCGTTGTCGCGCGACCCACCGTCAACAATATAACCGCGAAGGCCGCGGTACTGGAGTGTTTCAGCGGACAGCTCGCCCATCATCGCTCGAACATCGTCCTGCGGTTGGCAGACGACGACATGGTCTGGAGGGGCCACACTGAGGAATTGCGTCCATTCAAGCATGCTGGCCTCGGCGGAGATTGTGTCGTCAGGTGTTCCGCGCAATGTGAATATCCGTCCCGAAACACGCGTGTCAGGGTCGATGGCGCGGATTTGGCGTGGCAATACGCAATTGGGTCGCCCCATCTCTCGCATCACATCGTAGATCGCGCCTGAATAGCAGTCATCTAAGCGCTGGGTGAGATCGTTCATGATATATGGTCCTCTTCTGACCTGTGTCTTTCGTGAGCAGTAGAAACCACCATCGCGGGGTGTCTATTTTTCTTGTCGATCGGTTTTGTTACCGGATCTGCGTCCGGCTACGACGATAGCGACGATCGTCAAGAAGCAACACAGCATGAGGTAGCACGCGACGAGCCACGGCTTGCCTCCGGCGAGATTGACGAGCGCCGCGGCGATGAATGGGGTTGGGCCTGCGACCAGCGCGCCGTTGAGTTCACGCGCAAGGGCTAGTCCTGAAAAGCGGTATCTTGTTTCGAACAGGTCTGAAAGAAACGCCCCCTGCGCTCCTGCCATGGCGCCGTATCCGATGCCGTAGAGCAAGCTCATTGCCACCGTTGCTATGAGGACGCTGTTGGTATCAAGCAGCCAGAAGAATGGGAAAGCGAAGACGAGTGCAAAAATGGCGCCCAGTGCAAAGACTTTGGTGTGTCCGATGCGATCGGAAAGCGCACCCATCAATGGTACGCTAACAATAGCAACCGTTGTAGAAGCCGTGACAACAAGCAGACTGTCCGAGCGGCTCATTCCGACCGTGTTGATCAGATAGCTTAACGCAAAGGCCGCCAGGATGTAGGCATTCGCGTTATGACCGGTGACGGACAGGAAGCCGTAGACAAGTTCTTTTCGCCCGTTTGCGAGGAGTTCTCGCAAGGGGGTCTGTTGTTGTTTGCTTCGAGCTTTGGCCTGCTCGATGGATGCGACATATTCGGGCGTTTCGTCGAGGTGCTTCCGAATGTAGAGGGCCACGACGAAGAGTACACCGGAAAGCAGAAACGGGATGCGCCACGCCCAGCCCAGCAATACGTCCTCTGGTAAGTATGAAATCGTGAGGAACGAAAAGGTGGCAAGCAATATCCCACCCGCGGGGGCGGCGTTGACGATCGACGTGTAAAAGCCCTTACGGTGCGGAGGTGCGTATTCGGCGACGAGCACGATGGCACCGGCGAGTTCTCCCCCAGCGCCGAAGCCCTGCAGCAAGCGAAACAGTACAAGTAGGACTGCTGCCCAGACTCCTATCTGCTCAAATGTCGGCAGCAGACCCATTGCTACGGTCGCGCCCCCCATAAGCATGATGGTAAAGATAAGCGCCGGCCTTCGGCCAAATTTGTCACCAATGTGCGAAATCAGGAGCCCGCCCAGAGGCCGGGCCACGAAACCGACCGCAAACGTAGCGAATGCTGCAAGGATGCCGCTCGCCTCGGATAGATTGGGAAAAAAGAGCTTGTTGATCACCAATCCAGCGGCAGCGCCATATAACGCGTAATCGTACCACTCGATCAGGGTCCCGACCGTGGCCGCCCCAACCGCCTTACGAACACCGGAATTGACACTAGCCGCATCTTTAACCGGTTCAATTTTAAGCGACGATTCGCTTCGATAAGCGCTCAAAAACAATCCTCCCATTATTGCAATGCGATGCGCATTTCATCCCATGATTAAAATAATATATCCCATATAAACCGTCAAGCACAGGGACCGGATCTTGCCGTGGTGCAAAAGTCAGAATGGGCTTCATCGCGTGGTCAGCTTGATTTGCAATTCCGAGCGGGATACTCGGAGCAATCTTGGTTCCCTTCAGTGTAGAAAAACGGGATAGAGGCCAACACTTGAATCCTAGGAGGATAACTTGCCCAAAGAAGATCCCACTGGAGATCAGGCCTCCAACCAGACGAACAGTTCAGGCCGCAAGATTAGGCTGGTTGTGGACATGATCGGCTCCGCTATCGCGAACGGAAAATACAAGCCGGCGGAGACGCTGGCCACCGAGTCGATTATGTGCGAGCAGCTCGATGTGGGGCGAAACGTCCTGCGTGAAGGTTTGAAAATACTCGCCGCAAAGGGTTTGGTACGCACCGTACGTAGGGCGGGTACATCTGTGCTGCCTCAGTCTGAATGGAATATGCTCGACCCTGACATCCTGCGCTGGATCTTGGGGACTGAGGAACTTCGTATGGAGATGCTTCGGGAGTTATCCCAACTGCGCAGGATGATCGAACCAGAGGTAGCGGCGCTGGCTGCAACGAATGCAACGACAACCGAAATCCTGCGCCTGTTCGAATGCTATGAAGAGATGGAAAAGTTCCAGGATGACCCCGCGCTGGCAATCGAGGCGGATATTTCATTTCATCAGCGTATGTTCGCGGCAGCACATAGCCCACTCCTGTCCAGTCTCCTGCGTGCATTTATGATATTGTTGCGGGCGAATTTTATGATGACCGTCGATTCTGGCTACACAAGCAATCTGATTGAACACCGTTTGATCGCCGAGGCTATCCGGGATCGCAACCCGCAGACAGCTCATGCTGCGATGCTAAGACTCCTCACCAATAATGAAAACGCCATGGCTAAGTTGACGGGAGCGTCGTCCATACCAAACGTTCTGCTTTGCTCCTCAGGCGCAAACGATCAATCCTAGCACCGCTTTGGCAGATTGAATTTACGTCTTCCGGTTCGAAGGTGACGATGTGGACATCGGACGACTGTGTCCATCAAAACCACGGCGCTGATGTCGGGTCCCATGCCTTGTGATGAGGCGGATATCGGCGAGCATGACCCCTGCGTCGGCTGAGGCAATGGTATTCCCTGGTCTCTGTGGGACAGTGGCATGGAGGATGTGATCAACAACCATTCGTGATCCGTCACATCCCTGCACAACGCGCCGTCCATCGGTCATACCGTCGACGGTTGAAGTCAACCCGGTCCATGCGACCTCCGTCGGATCCTGAGCAGATCCGAAGGAGATCATATACTACTGATTTTTCCGTTGGGTCTTTTGAGCGAGATGAACAATTCAAGGAAAGCCATCTCGCTCATCTTCTACACAAGTGCGTAAACCTACATGACACCGAAACGCGCGAATGCCTCGACCGTGGTCATGCCGGGATGGCCAGGCGAACCTGGTTTCCGTCTCGGTTTTTTCGAATGCAAGAGCGATCGCTTCCTGCTGTTATTTTCCGCATGTCGTTCCTGCAAAACCGCCGCACACTTTGCGCGATATACACTAGCCCCGATAGACGGCCTCGTGCAGGCCGCGGATATATCCGATCGCGTAGAGGCGGCCGAAGGCGGAGTAGCCGGCATCCTCATTCGTGTCACCCTCGACCGTCGGAACGTGGTCCGGTCGCAGCACACCGTCGAAGCCGATGTCCTTGTACGCTTTCATGCACGCCAACATGTCCGTCTTGCCGTCATCGTGCCAGGTCTCCTCAAAGTTCGTGGCGATGCCCTTCACGTCGCGGAAATGCACGAAGCTGATGTTGCTACCGAACTTCCGGATTACGGATGGCAAGTCGTCGGTCATGAGCGTGAAGTTGCCTTGGCACAGCGTTATGGTGTTGGACGCCGACGGCAGCATGTCGACGAGACGCTGAAAGTTGTCGACGCTGCGCATGATACGACCAACGCCCTTAATCGGGCTGAGCGGCGGATCGTCGGGATGCATCGACATCTTGACGCCAGCCTTCTCCGCCACCGGCAGCGCCTTGCGCAGGAAATGCTCGAGATTGGTCCACAATTCCTCTTCGCTGATCGGCGGGTTGGACGTGATGTCGTCAGGTACATCGTCAATGTTGAAGCTGGTGACCAGTGACCCGCCGCGGCTGGGTGTTGCGAAATTGGTGCGAAGCCAGCTGAAGTCGGCCAGCCATTCGTAGCACCAAACCGGGATGCCGAGCTTGCCCATGTTGGTCAGCAGTTCGAGGACGACCTCGATTTCCTCGTCGCGACCGGGCAGCCCACGCTTCGCCTTATTGAGCGGCGGACGTGCCTCGATAACCTTGAGCGCAAAGCCGCCTTCTTCATAGCGGTCCTTCATCCGCTTGAGCGGTGCGTAGTCGCATACGCGCTCACCAGGCTGCAGCATGTCGAACGGTAGGCCGCCAACGGCAAGGTTGACTCCTGCCTGCCTGACCAGCTTCCAAAGTGGGGCAGGCGAAGGGGGGACGAATTCAGCGATCTCAAGCATAGTACGTTCCTTGTTGCATACTGCGTGTCTGCAGACGGCTTAGGCGGCGATGCGTACGCCGTTGCCGTCGAACAACACGGCCCGATCCGGATCGAACCCAAGACCGATGTGACTGCCCTTCGCGACTTGTGACTCGTTGGCCAATTTGGCGGCCATCATGGTGTTTCCACCGATGTCGACATGTGCGATGGCGTGCTCGCCGAGCCGCTCAAGATTGGTGACGGTGCCGAAGAATGTGGCCGCATCTTCCCCGACCTGGCGAAGGTGCTCGGGGCGCACGCCGAATTGCACAGTGGCCTCCTCGGTCGACGCATAGTCCAGCATCGCGACGCTGCGGCCATCTGCGAAGTAGACATGGCCGGCTGCAAGCCGCGACGGGATCATATTCATGGCGGGAGACCCTATGAACTGCGCTACGAAGGTGTTGGCGGGTTTGTGATAGAGCTCCATCGGCGTGCCGACCTGCTCGATGCGGCCCGCGTTCAACACGACGATCCGGTCGGCAAGGGTCAGTGCCTCGGTTTGATCGTGGGTCACGTAAATCATCGTCGTACCCGGCAGCGCGTCCTTGAGATTGGCAATCTCAACGCGGGTGGCAACGCGTAGCGCTGCATCCAGATTGCTGAGCGGCTCGTCGAAGAGAAAGACCTTAGGATCCCGCGTAATGGCCCGGCCGATCGCCACGCGTTGACGCTGCCCGCCGGAAAGCTGGCGCGGCAGGCGATCGAGGTAGGCGTCGAGCTGGAGCATCGACGCTGCCCTGCGTACGCGCAATTCCCGCTCTACCTTCGGCACGCCGGCGAGCTTCAACCCGAAAGCCATGTTCTGTCCGACGGTCATGTGCGGATAGAGCGCATAGGACTGGAAAACCATGGATATTCCCCGACCGGCAGGGGGAATGTTGTTTGCAATCTTGCCGTCGATTTCCAGCGTGCCTTCCGAGATCTCCTCGAGACCGGCGATAAGCCGCAGGAGTGTGGATTTACCGCAACCCGAAGGGCCCACAAAGACCACGAACTCGCCATTGGCGATGTCGAGGTCGATGCCCTTTAGCACCTGAACGCTGCCGAAGGATTTCCTGACATTTCTGAGACGAACTTCCGCCATGATGCAATATCCTATCCTGTCTTGCTTGCCTTCACGCGCAGCGCCTCCGCACAGCGCGCCAGATTTCGTACTCGTCCTCCATCACCGCACCGGCTTGGGCGTGATTGAGCCCGACACCGGTGCCACGGCTCCGGTGTCGGGAACCGGACCTCGAATGCGGGGTTCGCCTATTCCCATCGGGTTGAGCTCACAATGGCCGTCCCTGTATGGGCGGAGCGAGATCCCCGAGAAGGCACCACTGGGACGTTCGATGGTTCACAGGAATCGGCCCGCTCCCTGCTGATGCGGGCCGGGCTGCAGTTTACTGGTCTTTCAGCTTTTCGATTTCAGCGGTTGCCCAGACAACGGCGTCAGCGGCGCTTTCGCCGTCCACCAGCATGCGCTGGATCGATTGCGAAACGATTTTGGCATTGAAGACGGCGGACGCCCAGGCTGTCGGCGGACCCGCATGACCGTCGACTAATCCGTTCTCGGCCATCTCGCCCAACTTGGCAAAGTCTGGGTTGTCCTTGAACAGGGGCATGTTCTTGTAGAGTGCCGGATAGATCGGAAGCCAGCGTCCGCCAACAGTGTTGATCACCTCCTCATAGCGCGCCGGCTCCAAGAAGTAGCTCAACCAGGCCTTTGCATCGTCCGGGCGCTTTGTGCCCTTGCTTACCATCCAGGCGAAGGAGGTGATCATCGTAGCGGAGCGTCCCTTCTCGCCAGGGCCACGGGGCATCGGAATGAGCGCGGTGTCAGCAAGGAGGTCGGGATCGTTGGCAATCATCCACTGATATACACTTGGCGGGTTCATGATGAAGGCCGCTCGCCCCGTCTGATAGGCGGTGTTGTTGCCGGCGTCGTCCCACGACAGGGTGCTGCGCGGGATCGTACCCTCGGCGAACATGTCTGCGATGAACTGGTAGCCGGCCACCGTCTCGGGCGAGTTCCAAGTCACTTGGGTGCCGTCCTCATTGAACATTTCAGCGCCATAGGACCAAAGCACAATGCGGTTCATCATCTCCGCATCGTTGCCGGTGCTTAGCGGATGGCCGAACGCCGTGATCGTGGGATCCTTTGCCAGGATCGCCTTGGAGGCTGCGCGCAGTTCCTCCAGCGTCGTTGGCAGGGCCATGCCGACCCCCTCCAGGAGATCCTTGCGCGCAAACATCGGAACGACGTCCACTTCGAGCGGAACGCCCATTGCCTTACCATCGTACATCATGGCCGAAGTGGTGCTCTCGTAGATCCCGCCTTCGACCGCACGCATTTGGCCCAGGATGTCGTCGAGCGGCAGCGTCACACCGAGTTGGGCATAGTACTGCACCTGCGGACTGAACTGCATGAATACATCAGGCAGGGCTCCCCCCTGTATTGCGGCGGCAAGGCGCTCATTGAGCACGTTCGCCGGAACGATGGTGTATTCGACGGATAGCCCCCGCTCGCGCCCGAACTCTTGGGCCATCTCGGTTATCTTGTCGTCGGCATTCTGGTTGAAAGCTGGCAGCGCCCAGATCGTCAGGTCGGCTGCACGGGCCGCAGGCGACAGCATGAACGCTGCCGTGGCCAAGAGGGTAGGTAAAAGCTTCTTCATCACGTTTCCTCCAGTGTTAAAGGGACTTGCGGGCCGATCAGCCCTTCACGCTTCCTGCAGCTAGCCCTTCGACGATGTATTTCTGGGCCACGATGTAGATAATCAGGATTGGAATGATGGCGATGACGGAACTGGCCATGAGCTGCCCCCAGATGAAGGTGTCGCCCATGATCAAGCCGGTCAGGCCAGCAGTGAAAGTTTTGGTGTCGTTGGAATGAACGAAGACCAGCGCATAGAGGAATTCGTTCCAGGCATGCGTGAAGGCGAACAGTGCAACCACCGCCACGCCTGGCGAGGCGATAGGCAGGATGACGCGCGTCAGTGTCTGGAAGCGGCTTGCCCCGTCCATCATCGCCGCCTCGTCCAGATCCATGGGAATGGTGCGGAAGTAGCCGATCAGCATCCAGGTGCAGAACGGCACGGTGAAGGTGAGGTAGGCGATGACTAGGCCGACCTTGCTGTTGATCAGGCCGAGCGTCTGGAGCACCAGAAACAGCGGGATGAACAGAAGCGAGGGCGGCAGCAGATACGCCGTCACGATGGCACGCGCCGCCACACCCTTACCGCGAAAGCGCATGCGGGCAACGGGGTAGGCCGCGAGCGCGCCGATCACCGCCGAGATGACGGTGACAGCGATGGCGACCTGCGCACTGTTCCACACGAATTGCAGGAAATTGGACTTGAACAGCGCCGCCTCGAAATTCGCGAGGGTTGGCCGCAGCGGATAGAGCGACGGCGGCGAGGAATAGACCTCACGCGGTGATTTCAGCGAGGTAACGACGATCCAGTAGATCGGCGCCAGGGACCAGAAGAGGGCGAACAATACGCCGAAGGTGGTCACGATCCGGCGGAGGAGTTTTTCGGTTGAACTTTGTACCATCTGGATTGGTCCGCTAGTTGTCGGTCTTGAGCATGCGCCGCGTCAGCAGCACGATGAGCACGAGGAAGACAGGGATCACAGAGACGAGGACGGCAGAGCCAAGGCCGAGGCGGCTCTGGATGATGCCGTATTCATAAGCGAGTGTAGGCAGGATGTGGGTGCGCATAGCCGGACCGCCACCGGTCAGAATGAACACCATGTGGAAGGAATTGAAGGTCCATATGGTGGAGAGCATGACGGTGACGAAGATCACCTCACGCATCTGTGGCAGAGTTACCGAGAAGAAACGCCGGACGGGACCGGCGCCGTCGATGGCGGCCGCCTCATTCAAATCGGACGGGACCGAGGAAAGCGCGGCCAGGAACATCATCGTGAAGAACGGCAGGCCGTGCCAGACCATGGCGAGGCCGATGGACCAGAGGCCGATACTGGCGTCGGATAGCCAGTAAACCGGCCGGTCGGTAAAGCCGAGGCTCATCGCGATATAGGTGAGCACCCCGCTTTGCTCGTCGAAGATCCACTTCCATGAGAGGCCCGCGATCAGCCCCGGCACTGCCCACGGCAGGAACACCAAAGCACGCGCGAGACCGCGTGCGGGGATGCGCTGGGCCAGGAGGACCGCGCAACCCAGGCCGAGCACCAGCTTGACCGAGACCACGCCAATGGTCAGCACCAGGGAATTCCAGGCAGCGCGCTGGAAGTGGGGATCGGCGAGAAGTTCTGCGAAGTTGGCCAGCCCGGTGAACTCACCCTCACGGCCAATCATCCGGTTGGAGAACGCAGTCGAGATTCCATCGGCCAGCGGATACGCGAGAAGGGCTGCGAACACCGCCGCAATAGGGGCGAGGAACAAGTAGGCTGAAAGCCAGTCCGGAGTTCGCGACAGGCTTCGCATGGGTAGCGGAGGCGCCGTGAAGCCCGATGGCACACGAGATTGTGCTTGCCCCGTCATCGTGCGACCCGCTCCGGTCGAGCGGCGCCTGCAGCCAACCGCTGCAGGTGCTTCTGGATTATGTTCATCCTCATGCCTCCTCCCACGGCCAGAGGCCGCGCTTGCGTTTCTAGGCAATCGTCACCTGAACCAGGTCCACGGGCGTTGCCTCATTCGGCTACTCAAGAATTTGCAGCGGAGCCCTTGTTTTGACCCCGTCAGGAAATCCGTGGCTGCATTTTTTGATCGTCATTGCGCCATTCATGGTGATGGCTTGGTCGAGACGCGGGCAAGGGGCCGGTTCTGACTGGATGCGGAACACGATGCCACCGCAGCCTCAAGTCTTGGTCGCGGCGGACTGTCCACTGGTCGGCGCGCCAACGAATTTGAGGCCGAATTCGAGATGACGGCTCATGAGATAGGCATAGGCAATTCGGTCGCGCGCCCTCAGCGCGCCGATGATTTCGGCATGGGCCTCGTAGGTCGCCGACTGGACCGGCCACTCCGCCTTGCCGAGGCGCATCACTTCCTCGATGACGGTGCGCATCATCCGGTAGGCAGCAAGGGTCGTCCTGTTGCCTGAGAGTTCGACGATAGCCTCGTGGAATTCGTAATCGTAGCGGGCCGCTTCCTCGACGCTCTCAGCCGTCCGGATGCGAGCATTGGTCGCCTCCAGCCTGTCGAGGTCGGCTTCGCTTGCATGAAGAATGATGTGATCACCGACGCCGGTCTCGACGATGCGGCGGAAGCCCTGCAGATCGCGGAAGGAATCGGGCGATATGCCGTTGTGAAAGGCAAAAAGCCGGCGGATCGCCTCGCCATGACCACCGCTGATGACGGCACCGACCTTGGGCCGCGTCTCGACGAGGCCATAGGCGCGCAGCACCTGCAGCGCCTCGCGAACCGTATTCCGTCCGGCCTGAAACTGCTCACCAAGATCGCGCTCGGTCGGCAGCGCATCGCCAATCCCGAGGCCGCGTTCGGCAATCAGATCCCTGATCTGCTCGACGAGCCTATCGACCGCAGACGTCTTGCCGACCTCAGCTGCCTCGACACCTGTCGATTGCGCCGGTTTTGCCGAATTGTGCGCCACGTTCTCCTCCTGTGTGCGGTTCTATTTGTTGGTCCAGATTGAGCGAGAGTCAAGCAGTTTATCAGAATTTTCGCTATTTTACCGAAATAGCGACGAGGTAAGCGGCCTTTTCGCTTGAGTTTGCTCGATGATCGATCCGAGATGTTTCATCTGGTCCAACAATATAGACTGTAGCGAGATCGCATGAGTTTAAGAGATGAGGGTCGATGGAAGAGCGCTTTCGCTGGTACGGCCCGGATGGCCCGGTGCCGCTTAGCCATATCCGGCAGGCCGGCACGACAGGCATCGTCTCAGCGCTTCATCACGTCTATGACGGCTCCGACGATCAGATCCTGAAGCACAAGGCCTTGATGGATGCGGCGGAGCTGCGTTCGGGTGATACAAGGACAGGGTGCGGGAGGCGAACTTCCGCCGGCCATCGCTAGTGGCCTGGCCCATGCGAAATCGTCCGGAGTGGCGGCGAGGCCCGCCGTCACACCCGTATTCATGCTCAGACTGGGGTGGAACGCCTCAGGTCAGCCTGTTGCTCAGGTTTGCCCGTAGGGCGAGGGGACCGTGAGCTGGGTCTGTTTGCCCAGCCCCTCGATGCCAACCATCATGGTTTGTCCTGCTTTGAGATAAACGGGAGGACGCTGGCCAAGGCCAACGCCCGGCGGTGTGCCGGTGCTAATGACGTCACCCGGAAGCAAAGACATGAACTGGCTGACATAGCTGACGAGCTCTGGAACCTTGAAGATCATCGTGCTCGTGCTGCCGTTCTGGTAGCGATGACCATCCACTTCCAGCCACATCCGCAGATTATGCGGGTCGGGGACCTCGTCCGGTGTTACGAGCCACGGACCGATGGGGCCGAACCGGTCATAACCTTTACCTTTGTCCCACTGGCCCCCGCGCTCAACCTGGTATTCACGTTCGGACACATCGTTGATCAGGCAGTAGCCAGCGACGTAGTCGTTGGCTTCCTCAACCGAGACATGCCGAGCGACTTTGCCGATGACAACTCCAAGCTCGACTTCCCAATCGGTCTTTTGCGAACCGGGGGGAATGAACACGTCATCGTTGGGACCGCAGATGGCGCTGTTGGCCTTAAGGAAGATAATCGGCTCCTTCGGGATCGGCGCATTCGTTTCGGCGGCATGGTCGGCATAGTTCAAGCCGATGCAGACGAACTTTCCTATGTTGCCAACGCATGGCCCTATGCGCTCCGAGGCGTCCACGATCGGGAGTGCGGCAATCTCCTCCGCGCTCAGAGTGGGTAGCGTTCCGATCGTGGAGGGATCGATGTCCGCCAGACGAGAGCTTATGTCGCGCGTATTGCCGTCTGCGTCGATAATTGCGGGACGCTCCCGGCCCGGCTGGCCGTATCGAAGAAACTTCATTTTCTTTCCCTTTACGTGATCAGTTGGTCGCGCCGCCGTCGAGAAGGACGATGCTTCCCGTCATGAAGCGGCTGTCGTCGGAGGCCAGATACGCGGCGAGCGCCGCGACCTCGTCGGGTGTTCCAAGGCGGCCCATAGGCTGGCGCGCAATGAATGCCGCACGAGCGGCGACCGGGTCGTCGAATGCGTTGATGCGTTCCTCGAGCGAGGGCGATGCAATCGTTCCCGGGCAGATTGCGTTGCATCGGATGCCTTGACCGACAAAGTCGGCCGCAACTGCCTTCGTCAGTCCGACAACAGCAGCTTTCGTCGTTCCGTATGCTGCCCGGTTCGGGAACCCCTTAATCGATGAGGCCGCGGAGGCAATGTTGATGATACTTCCGCCGCCGGCCGCGAGCATATCGGGCAGCGCGACGCGGATCGCGTGATACATCGGATCGACATTGAGCTTGAAGGATCTGCTCCAGGCCTGCTCATCGGCGTCGAGAATGCTCCCGTGATGTACCCAGCCGACGCAATTGACGAGAACATCGAGGTTCCGGTGTTTGCCGAACGCTTCTGCAACGGCGGCCCCATCCGCTGCGTCAAACACCATCGTCTCGATCCCGAACGTGCGCAGCTCCTCGAGTTTGGCGGAATTCAGATCGCCGGCAATGACTCTCGCGCCCTCTTGCGCGAGCCGGACAGCTATAGCGCGCCCAATACCCTGGGCAGCGGCCGTTACGAACGCCTTTTTGCCGTCCAAACGTCCGGCAGATGAGGCTTCAGAGTGAGCGGTAGTCATACGTCAGGTCTCCAAGTACTTTACAAGGCAAGCCTGCACCCTTGCGGTGCGGCGGAAATTACAATGATATCAAGCTTCTCGCGGCCGCCGACGCCAATGCGTGAAGCGCGCAGGATGCGCCGATGCCGGTCACTCCGACGTTGCAGCGGGGTTCACCGTCGATGGTGAGCGAGCGGTCGGAATAAATTCCAGTCCCGCGCTCAGATGCCTGTTCATGTGATATTGGAAGTCTAGGACTTCGCCTTCGCGAAGCGCACGAATGATGGCGGCATGCTGCTCTGCGGACGTGATGTTGAGGGTCTGTCGCTGCGTCTTTCCCGACTGCATCAGTCGGCAAATCACAGGCTTCAACATCTGGTAAATCTCGGACAGAGTCCTGTTTCCTGCGGCCTCAATCATGATCTGATGAAATTGAAAGTCGTGTTCGGAGGCTTGAGCAGGATCGGTCGTTGCTGCCATCTTTTCGTTTGCGTGCTCCATCCGGCGGAGGTCCTCGTTGGATATACGGCCCACGATCAAATTGCCGAGGTTCATTTCGGTAAGGCGACGAAAACCCTGAATGTCTCGAAAAGTGTCTGCGGACACTTCCATCGCAATTGAGAAAAGGTTCGCGACGGCGGCCGTCCTGCGATCCGTTATGACGGCGCCAATTTTTTGGCGTGACTCGAGTATCCCGTACGCCTTAAGCGTCCGCACCGCTTCGCGAACGGTGTTGCGCCCGGTACCGAACATTGTGGCGAGATCGGCCTCTGACGGCAGAATGTTGCCTACACCGAATTCACGGTCCCGGATCAGATCGCGTATTTGTCCCACAACCTGATCGACGGCTGACGCCCGATCGGGCGTGTTGTCGTCGGCTGCATCCATCTCCGGTCCTCCCGTTCTCCTATTGGCCGCACTTTATCGAGGGCAGGCCGGCTGCGCAAGCCTATTATGGGATAATATAAATAATAAGTCCTACAAAATAGCTCTATGTAAGCTGTATTTCGTTGCAATCCCGTCTTTTGTCGGTATTTTGTCCCATGAATTGTAGGAGATAATACCATGCGGTTTGAACTCGATCTTCGACCTCTCTCGCCTCCGGCGCCGGGCCAGAGGGCCGTCATGACCAGGGTGGCGTGCGTTTCTCCAGTCGGCGATGTGTGATGACCTGTTCCCGAAGATCCGCGCAGTATCCAAGACCGTCGGTGGGACCAGAGCGCTCTTCAGGGTGATGCACCTTTTCTACCCCGGTGAGTTCATTCGTCGATGGGCGAGAACGGTGCGGGCTGTCAGACACATCCTGTCCAGGCTCATCACCTAGGAAAACATCGGCGCCGCAAGGCTTGGGTCGCTGCCCGCTAATTCTTCTTAAGCCAGCGCGCGGCCGCGAAAATGCGGCCATGCAAACAACAATAGAGTTAGAAATATGTCGATATCGCAAAAGACAGAATTCGAGATGGACCCAGGTATCGCCGCGTTTTTGAACGATACAGGGCTTGCAGAAGACGGCTCGTACGAAGCCACTCCGCTGACCGGTGGCGTTGCCTCGGACATCTGGAAAATTCGCACTCTCGACCGTGTCTTCGTCGTCAAGAAGGCACTTGCCCGTCTCCGGGTCGCTCAGGTGTGGAACGCGCCCGTGTCTCGCAACGCAAGCGAAGTCGAATGGCTTCTCGAAGCGGCTAGGGTGGCCCCGGCCGCTGTCCCTGAAATCCTTGCTCATGATCCCGAGCGCGGCGTTTTCGCCATGAGCTATTTGGAGCCTGCCGACCATCCCGTATGGAAGGAGGAACTTCGGCGCGGAAATGCGGTGCCCAGGTTTGCCTCCAAGCTTGGCGCAGTGCTCGCCTCTATCCATGCGGCGACTGCGGGCTCTGAGGAAATTGCGAGACGATTTGCAAACGACGAGGTGTTCCATCCGATCAGGTTGGAGCCGTATATCGAGGCCGCAGCACGGGTTCATGGCGACCTTTCGGGCACGCTACTCGCTCTGTCGAGCCGTACGCTCGACACCAAGAAGGCTCTGGTTCACGGGGACATCAGCCCGAAGAACATTCTCGTCGGACCGGGAGGTCCCATCATCCTTGACGCGGAGTGTGCCTGGTACGGTGATCCGGCATTCGATCTAGCCTTTTGCCTCAATCATCTCCTGTTGAAGTGCCTTTGGACCCCATCGTCTCGCTCGGACTACGGTGACTGCTTCGACGCTCTGGTCGAAGCCTACCTTCGCGGCGTCGATTGGGAGACGAAGACGGAACTGGAGGGGCGGGCGGCGTTGCTTCTTCCAGCGCTGAGCCTTGCACGCGTCGATGGCAAATCGCCTGTCGACTACCTCACGGAGGCATCGGACAAGGAATTTGTTCGATCACACAGCCGCCTCCTGATCAAGCGACAACCGGAAACACTTTCCGAGATCAAAGAACACTGGCTTACGGAGTTATCGAAGAATGACTGACACTAGCATTAAGAACATCAAGGGCCGGCGCGTCTGGGATTCCCGTGGTCGACCCACCGTTGAGGCAGAGGTCACTCTGGCTGGTGGGGCCATGGGGCGTGCAATTGCACCGGCAGGTGCTTCCACGGGCAGCGGCGAGGCGGTCGATCTACGCGACGGCGGATCGGCGTTCGGTGGCTACGACGTTTCCCGTGCGATTGCCAGCGTGAATGGTGAAATCGCGGCCAAGCTGGCCGGCCTCGACGCGAGCGATCAGAGGAACCTCGATGACACGCTCATCGCTCTGGATGGGACCGCCAACAAGGCCCGTCTCGGGGGAAATGCCTTGGTCGCCACGTCGATGGCTGTTCTCCACGCGCGCGCGGCTGCGGAGAAGTTGCCGCTCTGGCAGTATCTGGCCGATGGACGGCCCGTCCGCATGCCGCTTCCGGAGATTCAAATTTTCGGCGGCGGTGCCCACGCGGCAAAGCGCGTCGATATTCAGGACTTCATGATCATGGCGCCTGCTGCCACCTCATTTACCGAGGCGATTGACTGGACCGCCGAGGTGTACCGCGCGGCCGGAGCATTCATGAAGAGCACTGGCCGTCTTCAGGGTGTCGCCGACGAGGGCGGTTACTGGCCGGCGTTCAGGTCGAATGAAGAGGCCCTCGACGCACTTGTCACCGCAATCGAGGTCGCAGGTTTCAAGCCGGGTAAGGAAATCGCGATCTCGCTCGACGTCGCCGCTTCCGAGTTCGGCAGACACGGCGAATACACTCTCGCCCTCGATGGCCAGAAGCTCGATACGTCAAAAATGATCGATATGCTCGGACGGTGGATCGAGACCTATCCGATCGTGTCGATCGAGGATCCCGTCGCGGAAGACGATCGGGAGGGCTTCATTGCATTCACGAAAGCCTACGGAGACCAGTGTCAGGTTATCGGCGATGACTTCTTTGTAACCAATGCGCAGAGGGTGCGCGACGGTAGCGCGGCGGAGGCGGCTACCGCGGTGCTGATCAAGCTCAATCAGGCGGGAACGGTCAGCGAGACCAAGGCCGCGCTCGATGCCGGCAAGGAAGCCGGGTTCGGCACGATCGTCTCGGCGCGATCGGGCGAGACAGAAGATCTGACGATAGCGCATCTGGCCGTTGGATGGGACGCCGGCCAGTTCAAGGTCGGTTCGTTCTCGCGATCCGAACGTATGGCGAAGTGGAACGAGTGCTTAAGGATCGAAGAAGTCATGGGCTCAAGCGCCCGGTTCGCCGGCGCCGCCGCCTTGGCGTTTCGATGACCATCCACTCGGCCGGGTGCTAGAAGGAACGGGCTTGCGAGAAAGCTGGTCTCTCTCGCGGCCCGAGCTGACGACGAAGATAATGGGACAGGGAGGAAGACGCGCACCCTGAAATGCTGGACTTCCTTTTTTCACAGAGGTGGTCTTAAATCGTTTCTCCACGGATCGTTCTCGGCCCGCCTAACAGGAACGGGCCGAGTAATCCAACTTAGAGAACGCTGACGTTCTCGGCTTTGGACTTTCCGGTCTTGCGGTCCTGCCCTAACTCGTAGCTGACCTTCTGGCCATCCTGGAGCGAGCCACCGAAGCCGACGGCCGAGATATGAACGAACACATCAGGACCGCCATTGTCCGGGGTGATGAAACCAAAACCTTTGTCTTGGGCGAAGAATTTTACCGTGCCAGTCGCCATAATGTCCTCCTTGACTGCTTAGCGCTGTCCAAGGCTTTAGCGATCATTGCTGAGCACGGCAAGGTTGCTGCACCGGTGGAAGTGAGCCTCGCTGCGACTGCGCATAGGCGGGGCGACGCTCCCTCCTTGCCGCAATCACGCCGTTCCGACGGGCGCGCTATACGGCAAGTTTCCGCACTCTTTCCTGATTTTCTTTGGCGAAGTGGGACGATCAGGATTGGGGCGAAGGGAGCCGTTCTTCACGAGCCCCCGTGCACGGCCTGTTGCGAGGAAGTTCACCTTCGGGAGATCCTAACCGAAGTGCATCATGCCGGTTTTGAGGGTAGGGCTTCAGCCTCCATCTTGCAAATGTGCCCGGAACACTTCGGCCGGCGTCCTGTAGTCGAGGCACTTTCGCGGCTGGTCGTTGAGATTGCGAGCAAGCTGGATGAGCTTGCGTTGCGACACGGCTGCAAGATCGGTATCGCCTGGCATGAACCGTCGGATTCGCGACGTTCAGCAGCGAGCGTTGTCTTGCGCTGGAGATGGAAGAGGTTGGCGATCGGGCCTTGGATGGAGATAAAGCGCTGGCATTGCCCTGCCGACTTAAACCGGATCATGCCTCGTTCCCGTCGTCGAACGGCCAGATGCGAGTTCTCCGCCCGGTTATTGAGGCCCTTATGTGAGCGATGCTCGACACCGGGCATGATTTGCCTTTTGGCTGCGTCGTAGGATCTGAGCTTGTCGGTGATCATGACACGCGGTGTGACCCATTGGCCCTTCAACAGCTTTCGCATCAGCTTCAGGCCCGCCTTCTTGTTCCGGCGGCTTTGGATCAGGGCATCGAGAACATAACCATCTGCATCGATGGCGCGCCACAGCCAGTATTTCTTTCCCTTGATAGCAACGACCATTTCGTCGAGGTGCCATTTGTCGGCGAAACCTCCCCTGGAACGTTGCCGGATGGAACGGGCATACTCTCGGCCGAACTTGGCAGCCCATTCCGCGACTGTCTGGAACGAGACTTCGATGCCGCGCTCAGCCAGCAGATCTTCAACATGACGCAGGCTCAGCGGAAAGCGGAAATAGAGCCAAACCGCATGCGCTATGATTTCAGCGGGAAAGCGATGACGCTTATAGCGGTGCGTCGTAACATCAGTCGACGGGTTCGGGCTCATGCCCGGAAATACCGCCGCAAATGTTAAGACGACGCTACCCTCGCAACAGCCACAGGCTCTCATGCGATCGGCGGCCGCTAGCCCGTGGTGATCAGGAGCAGGAGAACGAAGACCGTCGGTACCAAGGCGAGCGCCGGGATGATGATCGCCGGGTAACCGAAGGCGATGATCGCCAGCAGCCAGATCAGCATACAGTTGACGAGAAACAGCACCTTGGCGGTGCCGGAGCCGTGCGCCGCTTCCTTGAGCATCCAGCCGAACACCGGCACGTGATAGACCATTTTCGCAATCATTGTTTTCAAACCTTTCTTTCGGGGCGGACGCCAAGCCCGCCGTGAACTGTTGGGACCGCTGCACTCGTGCGAGGGTCAGTCCCTGCGCACAAGCCCTGCCATCGTCCGCAATTGCTGCTCGTCGAGGATGCGCACCGTCTTCGGGTGGTTGAAGTCGATCAGGCCATCGCGCTTGAAACGGTTGAGGCAGCGGCTGACGGTCTCGACCGTCAGGCCCAGCCAATCCGCAAGGTCGGCGCGCGAGAGATAGAGGTTGAAGCTGAACCGGGCGGCGCTTCCGGCGCGACCGCGCCATGCGAACTGGTCGGCAAGGTCGATGAGCGCCGTTGCAACCTTCTCGGTTGCGGTCTTGCGGCCAAGCAGGGTTGCGTGTGCCTGCATACGGTGCAGCGTCGCCTTGAGTTCGGCGGCGACCCCAGGACCCTGATCGCTGTCTTCGATCTGGCTGCCGGCGAGCGTCTCTATCCGGGCGAAGGTCAGCGTTTCCGCAGTGGCGATATTGCGGCCGTCATGGGTGAAGCCGAAGAGCCGTCCCGGTCCGAGCACGTCGGTGATCTGGCGACGGCCGTCGTCGAGCAATTGCGACAGCGCGACACAGCCGTCGACGACGCGATAGAGATGGCGGTTTCGCCCTCCCTGGAAGAGCAGAGTGGCGTGCTCTCCTACCAGTCGCTGCCGGTTGGGGGAGAGCTTGGTCGTCGAAAAGGCCGCCGTTGGCGGGGGCGGAAGTGTTGTTTCCGCGAAAGTGATCGTATCGGGCATGGTGGCGATCCGTATTGCGATCTCGTCGGCATGGTCGCTGAGCGACGCGTCGGAGATCAGACATCAGCGTTCAGTCACGATCGGTCGTGACAGGGGCTCAGGTGTGGGAGCTCGGTGCTGGCGGCCCGCGTGGGCTGGCATTGGGCGGGAGTTGCGATCGGGCAGATGCAACCGGCTGTTCCGGCGGCAGCACTTTTTCACTCTTGCGCGCGATCGAGTGCGCAGCATCGGCAGGTGCCGGCAAGTGGGGCCAGAAGATGCGACAGGCGCCGCAGAAGTGACTGTGGGAGAGTTGTTTGCCGTTACCGTCGTCGTCGGCGGCTGTGGGCAGGCAGAGGTCGGGCAGGGAACCGTCGGGCAGCGCGAACTGTGCCCGCTCCGTCGCGGAAAGCGCCGTTGCCCCTGCGGGCGCCTGGTGCGCGAAGCCGAGAAGCAGCACGGCCATTGCGCAAAACATGCGCATGACCTGCTGCATTCTGATCCTCGTGCGAGGCTTCATTCGATTTGCCTATCCCTGTGCCAATCTGATGGCTCAGGGATAGGCGACGTTATTGACAAACCTCAATGTGGCAAACCGCGCAGGGGCAGAATGCCGCATCCCGTCGATCATTCTTCCTCGACGAAAACCTCCTCGCGCTTGGCCTTGACGCTCGGTAGGAACACCACCACCAGCACCATGGCTGCGATCAACAGCAGGATCGCGCTGATCGGCCGCGTGACGAAGGTGGTCGGATCGCCGCGCGACAGGATCATCGCCCGCCGCAGGTTTTCTTCCAGCAACGGACCAAGCACGAAACCGAGAAGGAGCGGCGCCGGTTCGCAGCGCAGCTTCAAGAGCAGGTAGCCGACGAGGCCGAAGAAGGCGACGGCGTAGAGGTCGTAGACGTTGGAGTTGACGCTGTAGACGCCGATCGAGCAGAACGCCATGATGATCGGGAAGAGCACATAATACGGGATCTTCAACAGCCGCACCCACAGCCCGATCAGCGGCAGGTTCAGCACCACCAGCATCAGGTTGCCGATCCACATCGAGGCGATGATGCCCCAGAAGAGAGCCGGTTGTTCTGCGGCAACGTTGGGCCCGGGTACGATGCCCTGGATGATCATCGCGCCGATCATCAGCGCCATGACCGGGTTTGCCGGGATGCCGAGCGTCAAAAGCGGGATGAACGAGGTCTGGGCACCGGCGTTGTTGGCGCTTTCCGGGCCGGCGACGCCGGCGATGGCGCCGTGGCCGAATTCTTCCGGTCGGTCGGAGACGCGCTTTTCGACGGTATAGGAGGCGAAGGCCGCGAGGATGGCGCCGCCGCCGGGCAGAATGCCCAGCGCCGAGCCAATCGCGGTGCCGCGCAGAACCGGGCCGACCATGCGCTTGAAGTCGTCGCGCGTCGGCATCAGGTCCGTGACCTTGGCCATCAGCACTTCGCGCGTGCGTTCGTTTTCGAGGTTGCGCAGGATTTCGGCGATGCCGAAGACGCCGACCGCCAGGGCGACGAAGTTCAGGCCGTCCGAATATTCCCGGATCCCCAGGGTGAAGCGTGGCGTGCCGGTGTAGATGTCGGTGCCGACGAGGCCGAGCAAGAGGCCGAGCGCTACCATCGCCAAGGCCTTGACGATCGATCCGTGTGCCAGCGCGACCGACGACACCAGGCCGACGATCATCAGCGAGAAATATTCTGCCGCGCCGAACTTCAGCGCGATCTCGGTCAGGGGCGGGGCGAACACCGCGACCAGGAAGGTCGAGACCGTACCGGCGAAGAACGAGCCGAGCGCGGCGATTGCCAGTGCGGCACCGGCCCGGCCTTTGCGGGCCATCTGGTAACCGTCGATCGCGGTGACGGCAGACGAGGATTCGCCTGGCATGTTGATGAGGATGGCCGTGGTCGAGCCGCCGTACTGTGCGCCGTAATAGATACCGGCGAGCATGATCAGCGAGGAGACCGGCTCCAGCTGAAAGGTGATCGGCAGCAGCATGGCGATGGTCGCCGTTGCGCCGATGCCGGGCAGCACGCCGATCAGCGTGCCGAGCAGAACGCCGATCAGGCAGAAGAGCAGGTTTTCCGGCGAGGCGGCCGTGGTGAATCCGAGTGCAAGATTGCTGAATAGATCCATCATCCCTCTCCTAGTACTGGGTACTGGGTCCAGGGGCCGAAGCGCTGGAAGGGCAAGCCGAGGCCGTAGCTGAAGACCGCGACCGAAAAAGCCGTCAGCGCCAGCGACAGGGCGATGGCGGTCAACGGTTTCATGCGGCCGGAGGCAAAGCAGGCGATGAGTGCCGTAAAAAACAGCGAGGGGACGAAGCCCAGACCACGAACCGTCAGGCCGAAGAAGATCGGTGCCGGAAGGATGAACAACATGCCGCGCACGGCGATAGCCCCGATCGGCTCTCCCTGGACCCGGGTCGACTGAACGAGGATCACGATACCGAGAAGCGTCAGGATGACGGCGAGCACCAGCGGGAAATAGCCCGGGCCCATGCGGAAGGCGGTGCCGAGCTCGAGGTTGAAGGCCTGCCAGGCGAAGAACAGCCCGACGGCCGTCAGGAGGCCGCCACAGAGCGCATTGGTGGTGTCGAAGGAGATTGATTTCATCGTGTCCCCATTTGGTTTTTTTTGGCTGAGCGCCGACCGGGAAGGGTCGAACTCAAGCTCGGACTGCCAGTTGCCAGTGACGTCTTGCGACTGACGATCGGATGACACCTTGAAGTGTAACCGAAGCCGACGGCCGGCGCGATTACCCTCCGGCGATGCCGTATGCCCTGCCTCAGGCGACAAACCCGCCACGATCCAGTCGGCGTAGGCTTAAGAATCGTGGCGGGCAGCGTCTCAATTTAGTCGGCGTACTGGCCGGCGGCTTCGATGACCGGCTTCCAGCGGGTGATTTCGCTTTCAAGCTTAGCCTTCAGCGCTGCCGGGGTGGCATCGGCTTCGCTCGACGGTACCGTGCCGAGTTCGCCGAAGCGGGCGACGACGTTCGGATCCTTGAGAGCCACCTGCAGCGACTTCGACAGCCGCTCGTTGACTTCGGCCGGCGTGCCCTTCGGCGTATAAACACCGTGCCAGATGCCGACCTGCAGCCCCGGAAGGCCGCCTTCCGTTGTCGTCGGCAAGTCCGGGAAGACCTTGAGACGTTCAGGCGAAGTGACGGCATAGGCCTTGATCGTGCCGCCCTGGATCTGCTTGGTGGTGTTGGTGGTCTGGTCGCACATGATGTCGACCTGGCCGCCGAGCAGATCGGTCATTGCCGGACCGGTGCCCTTGTAGGGAACGGTGGTCAGCGGCGTTTCGATGGCGCTCATGAACATCATGCCGCAGAGGTGCGAGGCAGCGCCGATGCCGGCATTGGCAACGGTGACCGTGTCCTTGTTCGCCTTTGCGTATTCGACGAGGCCCTTGAGATCGGTCGGCTCGAGATCCTTGCGCGCGACGATCGTCATCGGCACTTCGGTGACGAGACCGACATACTCGAACGCGTTCAGCGTGTCATAGGCGAGCTTGCGGTAGAGCGTGGCGCTGGTTGCCATGCCGATATGGTGGAGCAGTACCGTGTAGCCATCCGGATCGGCCTGGGCAACGCGACCGGCGCCCAAAGTGCCGCCGGCGCCGCCGACGTTTTCGACGATGATCTGCTGGCCGAGATCCTTCGACATGGATTCGGCGACGAGGCGTGCGACGGTATCCGTCGGGCCGCCGGCCGAGAACGGAACGACCATGGTGATCGAGCGTTCGGGATAGGTCTGCGCATTGGCGGAAGCGGCAAACAGGGACAGCGCGGCAACGGCGCCAAGAAGCGCATTCAGGGTTTTCATCTTTTCCTCCCGGATGAAATATCGACCAGCCGGCAAGGCTCCTCCCATGCCGATTCTGGTTGACCCATTTGCAGAGGCAATCTTAGCACAGACAACGGGTTCGCCGTGCGTTGCCGTGCATTTCTGCCGACGGTTGTCTGGTTTTGGGTGGATTCGGAAACAAGAGGCTCGCTTGGTGGGTGGATTTCCACCCATTGCGGGCGCCGCGGATCACCGCGGTCGTGGCGACGCTGCCCGCGAACGGCCGTTCGGCGGCTATTGCTGTCCCGTACGCTGCCTCAGATACTGCACTTCGTCTGTTGTCAGCGGACGCGTCGCGCCTTTCGCAAGCTTTCCGAGCGCGATGTCGCCGATCGAGACGCGCACGAGCCGCAGCACCTCGAAGCCGAGGACGTCGAGCATGCGGCGGATCTGGCGATTGCGCCCTTCGTGCAGCTCGACCTCGATCCAGCTGTTCTTCTCGCCGCCTCTTAACTGTCCGGCGCGCGCAGCGCGCAAATGCTCGCCGCCCTCGTCGACGCCGTCGACCATCGACCGGAGCTTGGCGTCGCCGATCTCGCCCGGTACCTGGACGTGATAGACCTTGCCGAGATGGGTTTCCGGGTCGAGCAGGCGCTGGGCCAGCACGGTGTCGTTGGTGAAGAGCAGCAGGCCCTCGCTCGCCTTGTCCAGCCGACCGACCGGCGAGAGGAACTGTGCATCGCTCTCGCTCAGGCAATCAAAGACGGTCGGGCGCCCCTCCGGGTCGTGCCGTGTCGTCACCAGGCCACGCGGTTTGTTGAGCATCAGGTAGATCTTGTCTTCCGCCAGAACGGCCTTGCCGTCGACGGCGATGCGGTCTTTTTCGATATCGACCCATTGGGCGAGATCGGTGGTCTTGCGGCCGCCGATGCTGACTCGGCCCTCAAGCACCAGCTTTTCCGCCTGCGTCCGCGAGCAGTAGCCAAGCTTGGAAAGGGCACGGGCGATGGTTACGCGCTTGCCGATGTCGCCGGTCATGCGTCCAGTGCCTTCGCCTCGTCCTGCTGCCGGCCGTTTCTGCCTCACTTCGGGTCGTCTCCATCTATCTCTGGCTGCCGGCGCCTGTCGCGAAGCCTCGGAACCGTCGTTCAGTCGACCTTGATATAGTCGATCTGCCGGGCAAGCCAGCATCCGATCGTCAGGCCGGAAACGGCGCCCTGTCCGTTGCGGTGGATCCGTACGGTCCAGTCGCCGGGCGCCGGCGCGTCCATCGAGCGCTTGCAGCTGAGCAGCCAGACATCATCGGCAAACGGCCGCAGCGCATGCATCGCACCCTTGCCGAGCATGCCATTAAAACCGGCAAAGAAGATGCCGTTGGTGGAAACGATTTCGATATCGGCGTCGAGTTCTGCGGAGTGGTAACGACCGGCTATGTCAGGCTTTGCCTTGCCGGCAACCCTCTCGGCCGTCGTCTGCAGGTTCTCGCGCTCACGCTCCATGTGCAGGCCGGTGCCGTTCGGCGTCAACGAAACCGATCCGGAGCGGGCGATAGCGTCCGCTGCGATCTGCAGCGATTCTCCTGCCGTCGCGAAGCGCAGTTCAAGCCACCCCGATCCCAACGGCCGCGTCGACAGCGCCAGGCCGGTCTCCGGTTCGAGATAGGTGCCGAACTGTTCGCTATTCCAGTCGCCGGCTGCCGCCTTGGCATCGCGGTGACCGAGCGCGACCTTCATCAGTGCCGTCGCCGCGGCATGGGCGTCGGCCTCGTGGTTGAACATCACGACGATCGAGAGGCGCTCACTGGCCGCATGAAGGCGACGGCTGCGGAAGCCGCGCAAGGCGCCGCCATGGCCGGTGATCGCGACGTCGCCGATCCGTTCGTGGGCAAGGCCGAAGCCGTAAGTTGCTGCCCGCCCGTCCGCATAGGTCTGCGGCGCGGAAAGTCTGCGGTAGAGGCCGGCTTCGTCGTCACGCGTACGATCGATGAAGCGCTCCCAGGCGAGCATGTCGTCAAGCGTCGCCGAAATACCGGCATCCCCCGCCCAGTAGATCCGGTTGGTCGCCTCGAAATAGCCTGTGGTCTCATTGCCCTCGTAGCCGATCACGCCGTTCGGCGAGATACTGGTATCGGGGGTGAGGGCGGCCGTGGTCATGCCGGCCGGACCGAAAGTGCTGCGGTCGTAGAGCTCGGACAACGATCGACCCGAAAAATCTTCGATGAGGTCGGCCAGGATACGGTAGTTGCCGTTCGAATAGGAATAGCGCGTGCCGGGCTCGAAATGCGTCGAGCGGGCGCGCGACAGCAGCGGCCGGGCGTGCTCACGGCGGAAGACGCCGTCGGCCATGGCGCCCTGCAGCACCGTCAGGGCCCAGTAGTCGCGCAGGCCAGACTGGTTGTGGCAGAGATGCGCCACGCTCGGACGTTTGCCTTCGATCAGCGGCAGGTAGGCATCGAGTGCGCCATTGAGCTTGGCGGGATCGCCCACCGTGTCGAGCAACACCGCGCAGGTGAACTGTTTGCTGATCGAGCAGATCGGCAGCAGCGTGCCTGCCGTCATCGGCTTGCGCGCCGTAAGATCGGCATAGCCCCAGACGTGCTTGAGGATGACCTCGCCGTCCCTGACGACACCGACGACGCCGCCGGGCCCCCTGTATTGCTGCGGCAAGGCGAGCACGGCTCGTTCGAGGGCGGGAAGATCCAGGGTGTTCATGGTGCGCAATGCCAGTCGGTGGGGCCAGTCGGTAGGCCCAGTCGATGGGGCCAGTCGGTCGGGAAGGAAACCTGCCGCCCGGACGGGCGGATCGGCTTCGTACCTACCGCTCCGTCAACGCAAGTGCAACCGCGCTACGCCGGCCTCAACGCAATCCGGCCTGGGCGTGATAAAGCCGGCTATAGGTGCCCTTGGCGGCGAGCAGCGTGTCGTGTGGTCCTTGTTCGCTGATGCCGTTCGTGTCGACGACGATGATGCGGTCGGCATCGCGGATCGTCGCCAGGCGGTGGGCGATGACCAGTGTGGTTCGACCTTTGGAAAGTTCGGCAAGCGATTGCTGGATCGCCTTTTCGGTTTCCGTGTCGAGCGCCGATGTGGCTTCGTCGAGGATCAGGATTGACGGGTTCTTCAGGAACATCCGGGCGATTGCCAGGCGCTGCTTCTGACCGCCGGATAGCTTGACGCCGCGCTCCCCGATGACCGTGTCCATGCCGTCGGGCAGAGCCGCGATCATGCCGTCGAGTTTGGCCCGGCGAGCGGCATCGAGGATATCGGCTTCGCTCGCGCCCAGACGTCCATAGGCGATGTTGTCGCGGATCGTGCCGGCGAACAGGAAAACATCCTGCTGCACGATGCCGATCTGTCCGCGAAGAGAGGCGAGCTTGATGTCACGAATGTCGACGCCGTCGACGGTGATGCTGCCTTCGGCGACCTCGTAGAACCGCGGCAGCAGCGAGCAGATCGTCGTCTTGCCGGCGCCCGAGGGGCCGACAAAGGCCACGGTTTCTCCGGCTTTGATCGTCAGGTCGATGTTGGCGATGGTCGGCTTGTCGGGGCTGTAGCCGAATGAGACGTTGCGATAGGTGATGTCGCCGCGCAGGCCGGACACGTCGACGGCGCCCGGACGATCCTCGATGTCAGGCTCGGTCTCCATCAGCTCGATGAAGCGTTTGAAGCCGGCGATGCCCTTGGGATAGGTCTCGATGACCGAGTTGATCTTCTCAACCGGGCGGAAGAAGACGCCGACCAAAAGCAGGAAGCCGATAAAGCCGCCATTGCTCAATTGTCCGGTCAGCACGAAGTAGCTGCCGGTAATCATTACGATCAACTGCGTCAGCCGCATGCTCATGTAGCTGAGCGAGGTGCTAGCGGCCATGATGCGGTAGGCCTCGAGCTTCGTTTGGCGGTAGTTCTGATTGTCGGTCTCGAACAGGTTGCGCTCGTGCTCTTCGTTGGCGAAGGCCTGGACCACGCGGATGCCGCCGACATTTTCCTCGATGCGGGCGTTGAAGTCGCCGACGCGGCCATAAAGGTTGCGGAAGTTGCTGGCCATCCGGCCGCCGTAGCGGCTGGTGACCCAGGCGGTGATCGGCACGACCGCCGCCGTGATCAGCGCCAATTGCCAATGCACCGTCATCATCAAAAGCAACGCGCCGATGAAGGTCATGATCGCGATGAAAAGGTCTTCGGGGCCGTGATGAGCGACTTCGCCGATCTCTTCGAGGTCCTTCGTCAGGCGCCCGACGAGATGCCCGGTCTTCTGGTTGTCGAAGAAACTGAAGGAAAGCTTCTGCAGATGATCGAAAGCCATGCGGCGCATATCGGTTTCGATGTTGATGCCGAGCATGTGTCCCCAATAGGTGACCGTCGCCATCAAGCCGGTATTGACGAGATAGACGACGAGAAGACCGACGGAGGCGAGCAGGATCAGTGTCCATTCCTGGCTCGGCAGCAGCTGGTCGACGAACAGCTTGACCGCGACCGGAAAGCCGAGCTCCAGCAGGCCGGACAACACCGCGCAGGTGAAGTCGAGAATGAAGAGGCCGCGATAGGGCCGGTAGAACGCGAAGAAGCGCTTCAACATGACAACCGCACTCACATGGGCAGCCGCTTGGGAACGGCCGTAAAATCTGAGTTCAAATGTCATGTTTCTACCCGGAAGCCAACAGATATGCGACCGAAAAAGCGAATTGATGCTGTCACAAAGCGCACCAACCCGGGCATGTAATCCCCGGATGAGACGGAACGTGGGAAAGGGAAGAAAACGTTAACCATAAGCTCCGTAGAAGAGGGAATCAGCAGGGGAGCGAATGAAGCAATGGCAGGCGATAGATCAGATGAAGCGGCGGTGTTTGGCGGACGTGATGTCGTCCCGTTTCCGATGGCAAGAAGACTGAGCACCATTCGCATCTGTGCTGCCGAACTCGAAGACCTCCATGGTGACGACGCCGTGCAATATTGGCGGCGGGAATGCCGGGCACTTGCCGACGAGTTGCTTGCGCTCGGCTGCTCCGATGCGGAAATGCGTGAGCAGGTCATGGCATTTCAGGCCGAGGTACAGGCCGAACTCTGGCAGCGCCACCAGTCCCGGCTTTCCGCCGGTGCAGTAAGCCAGTAATTCGAACGGACGGTTCGACCTTTCGTATTGATCGCTCGGCCAGCAAGGGAAAGCCCCGGCGCTTGCGCCGGAGCCGTGGTGGTCAGCGCCCGATGGCCCCCTGCAGACGATGCGCCGCCCATGCGGCCGCGCAGCCGAGGCCGGCGACACCAGCCAGTTCGCAAAACGCGAGCCATCCGGGCTCCAGATGCGCCGCGAAGAATGTGATCAGGCCAAGAAAATAGGCAGGCACGTTGTTGACTGGGGCGGTTGCCCGTAAGGACACCACAATCATCGCGACGACAAAGACGACCGGCCCGAAGGCCAGCGCCCCCATTGCAGGCATCAAAGCCCGGAGCGCGAGGGCCGCAGCCATGCCGATGGCGATGCCGACGGCAAGGCAGATGTAGCTGGTCAATGCCTCACGTGCCGTGTGACCGCGGGTAAAGAACGCGACCCACCCCATGAACATCGCCCAGACGGGCCAGCCGACGCTTGCCGAAGTCGTGGCAGCGACGGCGGCCGTGGTTGCCGCCACGAGCGTCAGCAGATTGAATTTCCAGGCGGAGGGCGCTCGGCCGGTTGGTTCTGTTTGCGCGGTCATGAAATATCCTCGAAATGGGTTGAATGGGCGGTTGTCTGACGGACGGGGTCAGGCTTGGGTCTTTTCGATCGACAGCAGGTCGGCGATGCCGATGCGCCGGGCGAAGTCGATGCGCATGCGTTCGGCGACCTCGATCACTTCCGCAGCACCGTCTCCGACGAAATCGATGACCGATCGCGCGGGGCGCGATCCCTCCGGCAGGCCGACGATGCGTACGACTTCGTCGGCAACGGCCCGTGGATCGGCATCATCCGGCGTCAACTCGCTCAGGCGCTCGCCGACCTGGTCCAGGAGACCGTCATAGCGGGCGTAGGCCGCGACCGTTTCCTCGTCCGCTGGGCGCCCGGCGGTCGGGAAATGATTGGTCCCGCGGGTAAAGGCGCCGGGCACGACGATCGAGGTCTCGATGCCGAAACGCGTCAGTTCGTAGGACATGGTAACGGCAAGGGAATCCATCGCCGCCTTGGCAGCTGCATAGGGTCCGAGGAAGGGCGGGAAACCGCCTTTGGTGGTGGTGCTGCTGATCCACAGGACAAGCCCGTGTTCACGCTTGCGCATTTCCGGCAGCACGGCGCGGTTGACCCGCTGCACGCCGAAGAGGTTGGTATCGAAGACCTTGGCCAGTTCCTGCGGCGTGAACGCCTCGGTCGGGCCGATGACGAGGTGACCGACATTGTGCATGACGACGTCGATGCCGCCCTGTTCGGCGATGATCGTCGCAACGGCGGCGTCCGCGGAGGGCTGTGACAACACATCGAGTTCGAGCGGGCGCAGATCGTATCCGCCGCGCTCGGCGGCGGCGCGCATCTCCAAGGCGCGGTCGCTGTTACGGCCGTCGATGCCGCGCATCGAGGCGTAGACGGTATGTCCGGCGCGGGCAAGTGCTTCGGCGGAAAGCCTGCCGATGCCGGAGCCGG
This sequence comes from Ensifer sp. ENS11, assembly GCF_014851895.1. Lineage (NCBI taxonomy): Bacteria > Pseudomonadati > Pseudomonadota > Alphaproteobacteria > Hyphomicrobiales > Rhizobiaceae > Ensifer > Ensifer sp. ENS11. Next base: position 140,756 of record NZ_JACVAN010000010.1, read on the forward strand.
CCCCGGTAACAAGAATGACGGAAGACATGGTTCTGCTCCTTCGTTCGAAAAGGGGTACGGGAGGGGATGGGCGCGGATGTCAGGCAACGCCGCCGTTAGCGCGCAGGATCTGACCGTTGACCCAGCCGGCATCGGGACCGACAAGGAAGGCGACGACACTGGCGATGTCGTCCGGCTGACCGAGCCGCTCAAGCGGCGGCATCTTGGCAAACTGGGCGACAAGCTCTTCGCTCTTGCCCGACAGAAACAGATCGGTCGCAATCGGACCTGGCGCCACGGCGTTGACGGTGATGTCGCGGCCGCGAAGCTCCTTGGCAAAAACGTGTGTTAGCGCTTCAACTGCGGCCTTGGTGGCGTTGTAGACCGCATAGCCCGGCAGGTTGAGGGCGAGGGTCGTCGAGGAGAAGTTGACGATGCGGCCACCGCTGCGCATGCGTTTTGAGGCTTCGCGCAGGGTGTTGAAGGTGCCCTTGGTGTTGATGGCGAAGTGACGGTCGAATTCCTCGTCGCTGGTTTCGGCAAGAGCGGCGGTCTTCAGGACGCCAGCGTTGTTGATCAGTATGTCGATGCCGCCGAACGCAGCCTCGGTTGCGTCGAACAGGCGCTTCACCGCTTCCGGATCGGCAACATCGGCCCTGGCGGTTAGGGCGCGGCCACCCTTCTCCTCAATCTTTCGTGCCAGCTTCTCGGCGGAAGCGGCGTCACCGGCATAGTTGATGACGACCGTGAGACCGTCGGCGGCCAGGCGTTCGGCAATCGCCGCACCGATGCCGCGCGAGGCGCCGGTAACGATGGCGACCCTGTTGGTGTGTTCCTGCATGATGTTTCTCCTTCGTTGTGAAGCGCTTGGCTTGTTGGTGAGGAGAAGATGACGTCTTTCGTGACTCGGATAATCATGCATAATCCGGCAACATAATCCGGAGATTACGAACAAATGGACAGGTTCGATGCCATGCGCGTGTTCTCGCGCGTCGTTGAAAGGCGCAGTTTCACGCAAGCCGCTGATGATCTTGGCCTGCCGCGCTCGACGGTGACCGATGCGGTCAAGCAGTTGGAAGCACGACTGGGTGTTCGCCTGCTGCAGCGCACGACGCGCCATGTCAGTCCGACATTGGACGGTGCTGCCTATCACCAGCGCTGCATCTCCATTCTCGACGATATCGAAGATGCAGAAGGCGCCTTTGCCGGCGCCAGGCCCAAAGGCCTGCTTCGCATCGACGTGCATGGAACGCTGGCACGCCACTTCGTGCTGCCGAGCCTGCCCGCCTTTCTCGCGACCTATCCTGAGATCGAGCTCTACATGAGCGAGGGCGACCGTCTGGTCGATCTCATTCGGGAAGGCATCGATTGTGTGCTGCGGGTCGGCGAGCCGCAGGACAGTGATATGATCGGGCGGCGCATGACGATGCTCGATGAGATCACCTGCGCGTCACCCGACTATATCGCCCGCCACGGCAGGCCCGAAAGGTTCGATAGCCTGGATGGGCATCGCATGGTCGGCTTTCGTTCGTCGACTTCAGGCGCTCCGATACCGCTCGAATTCCAGGTTGGGGGCAAGGTCGAACATGTCGCACTGCCGGTGACGGTCGCGGTCAATGCGGCCGAAAGCTTCGTTGCTGCCGCAAGGCTGGGGCTGGGGCTCATTCAGGTGCCGCGTTACCATGTCGAGCGAGATCTCCACGAGGGTACGCTGGTCGAGGTGCTTGAAAACTGCCGTCCCACGCCGACGCCGGTTTTCCTGCTCTATCCGCGCAACCGCCAGCTTTCGCCGCGCGTGCGCGTCTTCATCGACTGGCTGGCTGGCGTGTTCGCCGAGGGTTGCGATCGATAATGTGCATCAATCCGTCGGCAGTTCCGGATCCCAGGTGAACAGTTCCTTTGCCCGGGCAATGCCCCGCAGGGCAAAACGTCCGAGCGAAACAGCGTCTGCCTGAAGCTCAGGCGGACAGGCCTCGACGAAATCCGCCGACATGATCACCTGTCGTTCGACCGAGCGGCACATCGAGGCGATACGGCTGACTTCGTTGACCGCGGGGCCGACGACGGTGAAGTCGAGACGGTTCTGGCTGCCGATATTGCCGTAGAAGACCTCGCCGATGTGCAGGCCGAGATAGACGTCGGTTGTCGGCTTTCCCTCCTCTTGCCGGCGCGCATTCAGCGCCACCAGCATGCGCCGCAATTGCCGCTCGGCGGCGGTCGCGTTGGCGCAGGCAGTCGTTGGCTCGTCGGCATTGAAGATGGCAAGCACGCCGTCGCCGATCAGCTTGAGCACGCTGCCGCCGTGATCGTGGATGGCTGAGATGACCATGCCCGCATAGTCGTTGAGGAAGGGGATGATGTCTTCCGGGGCGGCTGTGTCGGAGATCCGGGTGTAGTTGCGCAGGTCCGAAAACCACATGACGGTTTCGATGCGCTCGGCCTCGCCGCGCACGATGCTGCCTTCGACCACGCGCCGGCCGGCATCGGCGCCGAGATAGACATCGGCGAGTGTGCTGATGATCCGGACGCAGGACGTGGTCTTTACCGCCAGCGCAAGGGTCGGCAGGAGAATGCGAAGGGCGGCGATTTCTTCTTCGGCAAAGCCGTTTTGCCGGCGTGTGGTCCAGTAGGAATAGAAGCAATCCATCTCGCCGACGCGGCCCTGGTCGGTGAAGTGATGGATCATGTTGATGCAATCGGTGTGGCCTTCCGCCTTCAGGCGGTCGAGCACATGATATTGCACCGAGCGCTCGTCGGCGAGGCGCACGCGCCGCTCCGGCTCGCACGCCGTCAGCATGTGGTAGAAGATCGAGCGATGCCAATTCGCCTGCGCTTCTCCGCCGGTGGTCGAGGAATATTGCACGACCTCCGGCGCCACGTCGCTTTCGCGGTTCCACTGGAAGGCGCGGCCCTCGAATTCCGGATGCAACGTGTCGATCAGCCCCTGGCCACGGGCAATGTCCATGCCCGCGGCAATGCAGCGCTCGCAGAAGCCGGCAAGCATCTCGGGTTCTTGCAGGCCCTTGAGGCCCTCTTCCGACAGCCAGAGGATGATGTCGCGGATCTGTTGGTCGTTCATAACGGGTCCCGCTTGGAGCTGCCGGTGGCTTGGCGCAGTCTGCGTTATCAATAGCCAAAGTGCCGGCGCGGTTCCAGCACCTGAAGCGATTCAGGCCTCAAGCAGATAGGAAGGTGCAGCCCGCAGCCGCGCGATGTCGCGTAGCGGCGGCGCACCGAAAAGTCGGGCGTATTCGCGCGAAAACTGCGAAGGACTGTCGTAGCCCACATGATGCCCGGCCGTGGCCGCGTCGATCGCCTGGCTGAGGATCAATCGTCGAGCCTCCTGCAGCCGGAGCTGCTTTTGATATTGCAGCGGGCTCATCGCCGTCACCGCCTTGAAATGCTGATGAAAGGACGAGAGGCTCATATTGGCTTTTGCTGCCAGATCTTCGATGCGCAGCGGCTTGCGGAAGTCGCGTTTGATGAGGTCGATCGCGCGGTTGACCTGGGTCAGCTTGCTCTCGGAGCGGGCGATCTGGCGCAGTCGGTGACCCTGCTCACCCATCAGCAGACGGTAGAGGATCTCGCGTTCCGCCAGCGGCGCCAGCACGGCGATTTCCTCCGGCCGGTCGAGCAGCCGCAGCAGCCGGACGATCGCGTCGAGCAGCTCGGCGGTGGTGTCGCTGAGGAACAGCCCGGGTCCGGGCACGCCGCCATCGATCGGCGAGTGGCCAGCCTCGAGCACCAATGCACTCAGCATCGTCGGGTCGAGGTCGAGGCGCAAGCAGAGATAGGGTTTTTCCGGTGACGCGTCGATGACCTGGCCGATGACCGGCAGGTCGACGGAAACGGTGAGATACCGGTTTGGATCGTAGGTGTGGACCGTCTCGCCCAGCATCACCTGCTTGGATCCTTGCGCGATGAAGCAGACGGCGGGTTCATGCAACGTATGGATCGGCTCGGTCGGGCTCGACGATCGGATCAGGATGAGGCGCGGTATCGCCGTCGACAGCACGCCGTCGATGCCGCTGTTGCGCTCCATCAGGTACTGGAATTCGTCGAGATCGCCCAAGGACGTTTTCCTTTGTGCGGGATTGGCGTCCGGCAGAGGCTGACCTTTTCCGGGCGCAAGTTCAACGGGATAATTGGTGCGGCAGCGGCGGATGCCGCCAGCCGCCGCTCTCTTTGGCCTAATCTTCCCGGCGCAGGATCATGCCGGCATGATAGAGCACACCGTCGATGAAATCGCCGTCGGCGGTAAAACCGGTATCGTCGACATAGTCGATATGATTGCCGGTCACCCAGTAACGGCCCTGATAGGCGCTCTGCCGTTTGCCGCGCGCTTCGTCATAGCGGCCGTCAGGCAGCAGGTGGTGACGGATGCGGCCGTCTTCGGTAACCCACATGCCGACATAGGGATGCGGCGCCTGTTGCATGGTTTTCTCCTGTGCGGATGGCGGATCTGGCGACAGGGCGGAAAGGACAAGGCCCAATGCCACCGATGTTCGAGAAGTGCGGTTCATCTGCGGGCGCTCCACTTGTACCTGATTAGTGCGGGCTTGCCGTCGGGCGCACGATGATTTCGCTGACATCGACATCTGAGGGCTGTTCGATGGCATAGGCGATTGCCCGGGCAATTGCGGTGGCCGGGATGGCGATGCGCCGGAAGTCGCGCATTGCGCCGCGGGCAGTCTCGTCAGAGATGCTGTCGGCCAGTTCCGATTCGGTGACGCCGGGCGAGACCACGCTGACGCGGATGCGATCGGTTTCCTGGCGAAGGCCATCGGAAATCGCCCGGACGGCGAACTTCGTGGCGCAATAGACGGCGGCGGTCGGCGAGACGGCGTGACCGCCGATCGACGACAGGTTGACGATCTGGCCGTTGCCCTGCTCGGTCATCACGGGCAGGCTGGCGGCGATGCCATTCAGCACGCCGCGGATGTTGACATCGATCATCCGGTTCCACTCGTCGACCTTGAGGGCCGAAAGTGGCGACAGCGGCATGACGCCGGCATTGTTGACGATGACGTCAAGCCGTCCGAACTCGGAAACGGCATGGGCTACGAAGGCCTGCATATTGGCAAGGTCGGTGACATCCAGCGCCTTGAAGCTGGCGGTGCCGCCGGCGGCGCGGATTTCGCCGGCAAGGGTTTCCAGACGATCGGTGCGGCGGGCGCCAAGAATGACGCGGGCACCGGCGGCGGCCAGATATCGGGCGGCCGCCTCGCCAATGCCGCTGCTGGCGCCGGTGATGGCGACGACTTTTCCTTGAAGCTCGGACATGCTTGGTTCCTTTCGCGATGGGCCGGGGCGTCCCCGGTTCTGAAAGTCACCATGCGCTCTCCGGTCGATGGAGCGGTAGAACAGCACTCCGGCATTCTTGCACGATTCTCCGAATGGCCCGCCGCTACGGTCCTGACCCGTCGTCGGGCGCCCCGGTGCCGCGGGTCTAGACGGCCAACTGGAGCGCCTGCCCGTCATTTTCCGCCGGAACGGCGCAGCAGATCAATGCCTCGCCTTGGCCGACCTCGAAGGACGGTTGCTGGGGATAGGCGACCTCGCCTTCCGGAACCCGCGTGCTGCAACTGCCGCAACTGCCGTTGCGGCAACCATATTCGGGCGAAAGGCCGCGGGCTTCGGCCAGCTCGAGCAGGGTACCTTCGCCCGGTTGCCAACGGGCTTCCTTGCCGGAGTCGGTAAAAATCACGCGGACCGACGTGTTGGCAGGCGGCTTCGACACCGTCGGCAATCCTGCGTCGAGGTTGCGGGTCAGCGACGACAGGCCGAATGTCTCCGCATGGATGCGGGCGTCGGCGACGTTCAACGCACGCAGTCCGTCATAGAGCGATTGCATGAAAGCCCGCGGGCCGCAGAGATAGAAGTCGTAGTCGTCGAAGGGCAGGGTGGATTGCAGCAACGGGATGTCGATGCGCCCGGCTGTGTCGTAATCCTCGCCCTTGCGTGCGCCATCCGTTTGGCTGAACACGCGCGTCAGGCGGATTTTGCCTTGGCCGGCATCGACGAGGGAGGCGATCTCCTGGTTGAAGGCGCGTTCATCGAGACTGCGGGCGGATTGGAACAGCCATGTCGGGCGGATACGCCGGTTGCGTAGCCCGTCGTAGAGGATGTGGCGCAACATCGCGATCATCGGGGTGATGCCGACACCGGCGGCAAGCAGCACGGCCGGCCGGCGTTCGGTTGGGTCGATCACGAAACTGCCAGCCGGTGCGCGCGTCTCGATGACATCGCCGGGGCCGAGGCCATGGAGGAGGGAGGAGACGGTGCCGTCGCGCTTGACGCTGATGCGGTAGGCAGCGTCTGAGGGGGCGGCCGAAAGCGTGTAGCTTCGGACGATCGGCTTGCCTTCCGTCTTGAGCCGGATCGACAGATGCTGACCGGCCCGGAACGGTGCTAGACCCGCGTCATCGGCCGGTTCCAGGTAAAGCGAGCGGATGGTCGCACTCTCATCCTCTGTCCGCACGATCCGAAATGGCCGCCATTCTCCGGCGCGGGCAGTGGCGTGCAGGCGATCTTTCGTCTGCTGCCAATCGCCTGTCATCAGCGAATTGGGCGACCAGCCTGCTTGTTCGAAAGACCAGCGAAGCGGCGAACCATCAGGCCGATAGACCACTTGCCGCGGTCGAAAACGCCAAAGGCGTTCGGCGCCCTGGAATGCGTCGATTTCGGGCGAGGTGAGGATCACCTCAGCTTCACCTGTCATCTGCAGCATGTCACCGGTCGCAAAATCGACGAAGAGCAGGCCCGCCCTGGGGTTGAGCATGAAATTGCCCAGCGTGTTGAAGAACTTGTTGCCGGCGAAATCGGGGATCGTCAGCACGTCATCCTCGCCGACGCGGACAAAGCCGGTCTTGCCGCCGCGATGCGAGACGTCCACCTGGCGCAAGCCATTGTCGCGGTCGACATAGGAGGCGACGAAGAACGCATCGGCGTTGGTGATGATTTCTTTCGCGCGCGCATCGAGACCGTCGAGGTGAACGGGGGGCGCCTTTGGTGGAGCGTTCGGTTCCCGCGTGAATGAAAAATCCCGCAGCTGGATATATTGCGGACAGTTGCCGAAGCTCTGGCCGACAGCGACAACAAAGCGATCGTCCGCTGTCCGTCGGATGGTGCCGTTCAACCGATTCCGGCGCCGCGTTTCCAGCTGGATGCCGAGCATGGCAATGGCGGCGCCATCCTCCATGCCCCCGTCGGCCGGGTCGTTTCGGTCGCGTGGCAGCTGGACATTGAGGGCATGTGCGTCCGGCGCCTGCATGAAGCCCGGTTCACCCGCCCGCAGACTTGCCCAGACATCGCCGGCGGGATCGACGGCTCCAAGCACGATGAAGGGCAACATCGGAAAAAACTGCTGGTGCTGCTCGGGCATGAAGGAACGAACGAAATTGCGGCCCGGCGCGTCCATGCGGTCGACAACGCCGAGGCTGCGTTGAATGGCAAGTTCGCCTTCATGCCAGGGGGACGCGGCGTGGGTCGGCTCGATCTTCTCCGGCATCGGTGGCTTCCTTTCTGATGAGAAAGGCCAGGGCGGAGCAGTCCGCCCTGGCAGGACAATCATGCGGCAAGGCCCGCTGCGGTTTTCTGGAAGCCGACGAAACCGGGCAGGGCTTCGATCCGCCCCAGCCAGTTGCGCACGTTGGCATAGTTGCCGAGGTCGACATTTCCTTCGGGCGCGCTGGAGACATAGCTGTAAAGCGCGACGTCGGTGATGGTCGGCCGGCTGCCCAAAAGGAAATCACGCTCAGTGAGTTCTGCGTCGAGCAGTTCCAGGATGCGATGCGCTCGGGAGATCACCTCTTCGGGGCGAAGGTTTGCGCCGAAGACTGTGACGAGCCGTGCGGCGGCCGGTCCGTAGGCGATCTCGCCGGCGGCGACCGAAAGCCATTTTTGCACTTTCGCCGCACCGACGGCGTCTTCCGGCAGCCAGTCGGTGCGACCTAGCTTCTTGGCGAGATAAACGAGGATGGCGTTGGAATCCGTCACGATGGTGCCGTCGTCGTCGAGCACAGGGACCTGACCGAAGGCGTTGAGCTTGAGGAAATCCGGCGCCTTGTGCGCCCTTGCCATCAGGTCGACATCGACGAGTTCGTGCGGCGCGCCAAGCAGAGCCAGAAAGAGCTGAGCGCGATGCGAGTGGCCCGAAAGCGGGTGGCGGTAGAGTTTCATGGTCATGTTCCCTTTGGTAGCGGCGTCCGTCGATCTGGAGCGTCGGCGGATGCATGATGCGGTCACGCGGCAGCGTCTGGCGATTGCGAAAGCCGGATCATTGCAGCTCGTTCGGCGCTTCCGGGCAGTTCGGAATGAACTGCCTTCTTCAGCAATCTATGCCCTTCCAGATTTTGGCTGTAGAGTGCCTTTGTGATAGATGGGCTCTCGATTATTGGAAGGCAGATGGATCGACTGGATGCAATGACCGTGCTTCTCGGTGTTATCGAGGGCGGGAGCCTGTCTGCCGCGTCGCGGCAGTTGCGCATGCCGCTGGCGACGGTCAGTCGCAAGGTTTCGGAGCTTGAAGCCCACCTCGGGGCGCAATTGCTGACCAGGACGAACCGCAGGATCCAGCTGACCGAGGCAGGGCGATCCTATATCGAAGCGGCGCGGGAAATTCTTGCTCGGGTCGACGAGGCGGAGCGGGTAGCGGCCGGCGAATACTCGACGGTCAAGGGCGATCTGACGATGACGGCGCCGATCGTTTTCGGACGGCTGCACGTGTTGCCGGTCGTCGTCGATTTTCTGAAAGCCAACCCTGAGGTCAACATGCGCCTGTCGCTCGGCGACCGGCTCGTCAACCTCATCGACGATCACATCGATGTTGCGCTCAGGATCGGCAACCTGCCGGACAGCAACCTGATCGCCACTAAGCTCGGCACGATACGGCGTGTCGTCTATGGGAGCCCGAGCTATGTCGCCAGACATGGCCAGCCTGGCCATCCGCACGAACTTGCCGACCATGATTGCATCACGTTCGAAGGCTTGATGTCGAACCGCAGCTGGAGCTTTGCCGATGAGAGGGGCGAGATGGCCACACCGATCCGCTCACGCCTCGTGGTCAACACCGCGGAGGCTGCCGTCGACGCAGCGGTTGCCGGCCTCGGCCTGACGCGCGTTCTGTCCTATCAGGCGGCACGCGCCGTCGCCGATGGCCTGCTCGTGCCGTTGCTGGAGCCTTTCGAACATCCGGCGCTACCGGTTCGACTGGTCTATCTGCCGCAGGGGCACGTGCCGATGAAACTCAGGGCCTTCGTCGATTTCGCCGCACCCCGGCTGAGAGCAGTGCTGAAATGATGACGGGCCGCATCTTCCTTGCGGATCTTACGCTGATATCACGAGTTGGTCTGCGGCGCCTCGCGGATGACGACGCCCCCTTCAGCGGTCACCGCTTGCGGGTCATGGGCCGGCCGAGACTGATGCATTGCCTGTAGCGATCGCGGTCGGTGGACGAGCGTGACCACAACGAAGGACAGGATCATCAGCAGATACCAGGCGCCCAGCTTCTGCAGCGATACCGGCGTCCAACCGGCGTGCTGCGCGGGATAGATCCAGGCGCGCGACCAGGTTCCGATATTTTCGGCAAGCCAGATGAACAGAGCGATGAGCAGAAAACCAATGAGCAGCGGCATGCGGTGGCGGAACCGGAAGACACGGTAGTGCACAGTCGTGCGCCAGAACAGGATCGCGATGATTGCAAACAGCAGATAACGCACATCGATGACGAAGTGGTGCGTGAAGAAATTGGCATAGATGGCGAGAGCCACGAGCACCGTCGCAGAGCGGGGTGGATAATGGGTGTAATGCAGGTCGAGAATGCGGGTCACGCGCGCCAGGTAGGAGCCGACAGCGGCGTACATGAAACCTGAAAAGAGCGGCACGCCGCCGATGCGAAAGAAGCTGGGCTCCGGATAGATCCAGGAACCGACGGACGTCTTGAAAATCTCCATGAGCGTACCGACGATATGGAAGATCAGGATAACCTTGGCTTCGGCAATGGTCTCGAGCTTAAAGGCCAGCATCAGAAGCTGAATGCCGAGTGCGGCGAGGAAAAGGAAATCATAGCGGGCAAAGCCGATTGCGTCCGGCCAGAACAGCTTGGTTGCAATCATGAGCGTCAGCATGGCGCCGCCGAAGAGGCATGCGAAAGCCTGCTTGATGCCGAAGACCAGCAGCTCCGTCAGGCCGCCAAGCAAGCCGCGGTCAGGAAGCCGGTCGAGCAACCGGTGGGCGGCCGCATCGATGCGCGCTTCGCGCGAGGTGAACCGTTTTTCGTCCGACAGCCGAGCCACGCGATTCGCCTCCTTGCCAGTGCCGATGGAGCGATGCCGAGGCAATGCGGTCGAATTGTGGATCAGTCGGAGCTGGACGGTTCCGGCTGATCCACACGCTTGTCTAGATCATTTCACTGTTTCACCGAAACAGTGAAATGATCTAACTCGTTGAAATAACGCAATTCCGGACGGAAAACCGTTTCACACTTTTCCTGGAATTGCTCTAGGCGCCGACGCATTGATCGCCGTGGCTTGAGAGCGCCTGCGCTATCGGAACAGGCTTGGCAGCCAGAGGGACAGGCCGGGGATGTAGGTGACGAGCATCAACACGGCGATGCTTGCGCCGAAGAACGGCCAGATGGTGCGCATCGCCTCGCGGATCGAAATGCCGCCGACGGCGCAGCCAACAAAGAGCACGGTGCCGACCGGCGGCGTGTTGAGGCCGATGCCGGCGTTGAGGATCATCACCACGCCGAAATGCACCGGGTCTATCCCGAACGCCTTGACGACAGGAAGAAGCACCGGTGTGCTGATGATCACCAGCGGCGCCATGTCCATGAACGTGCCAAGCAGCAGCAGAATGATGTTGATGAGCAAAAGCACGATAACAGGGTTGTCGGAGATCGCGCTGATCGCCGCGACCATTCCCTGCTGGACCTGCAGGAACGCCATCAGCCAGCCGAAGGAGGCGGCGGTGCCGATCACCAGCAGCACCATCGCGGTGGTGCGCACCGCCTGCAGCACCGCCTCGACGAAGCCGCTCCAATCGAGTTCGCGGTAGACGAGGATCGCAACGAGCAACGCATAGAACACGGCGATGCAAGAGCTTTCCGTTGCCGTGAAGATGCCGGAGCGCACGCCGCCGAAGATGATGCCGATCAGGAGCAGCCCTGGAAGCGAAGCCAGAAAGTAGAAGCCGAGGCGGCGCAGGCCAGGGAAGGGTTCCGACGGATATCCTTTCTTCCGCGCCACCACATAGGCTGTGACCATCAGGGCTGCAGCCAGAAGCAGACCGGGCAGGATACCGGCGGTAAAGAGATCGGCGACCGAGACGTTGCCGCCCGCTGCGATCGAATAGAGGATCATGTTGTGGGAGGGCGGGATCATCAATGCGATGATCGCCGCATTGACCGTGACGTTGACGGCGTAGCTGCGGTCGTAACCGCGCGCCGCCATCTGCGGGATCATCAACCCGCCGACGGCGGATGCGTCGGCAACGGCGGAGCCGGAAATGCCTCCGAACAGCGTCGAGGCGACGATATTGACCTGGCCTAGACCGCCGCGCAGATGCCCGACGATGCCGGCGGCAAAGCGGATCAGGCGGTCGGCGATGCCGCCGCGCACCATCAGGTCGCCGGCGAAGATGAAGAACGGGATCGCCATCATCGCAAAGACGTTCATGCCGGAGTTCATCTGCTGGAAGACGACGATCGGCGGCAGCCCCATGTAGATGACGGTGGCAAGCGACGCGATGCCAAGGCAGAAGGCGATCGGCATGCCGATCATCATCAGGAGCGTGAAGGTGCCGAAGAGAATGCTGTAGGCCACTATGCTGCCTCCTGAATGACGACATCGGCGACGGGCGCTTCGCCCAGCACAACGTCGGCAAGACGCTCCGCCGCAAACAGTGCGATCAGCAGGCCGCCTGCGATCATCGGGAAGAAATCGACGCCGCCCGGCCAGCCGAGCACGGGGATGGTCGCCGCCCAGGTGCCGGCGGCAAGCAGGGTCGAATAGAAGCTCATGGCCAGGCCAAAGAGCACGATCAGCGAAAGGCTGACGATATCCATCAGGCGCTGCGTCGCAGGCGATGCCGAATGGCGCACGAAATCGAGCCCGAGATGCACGCTCTCGCGCACGCCGACGGCCGCGCCGAGCAGGATGAACCAGGACATCAGATGCAGCGACAGGGGTTCCGACCAGCTGGGCGTGTCGTTGAGGACATAGCGGGCGAAGACCTGCCAGCCGACGATTGCCGTCATGGTGACGAGGCCGAGGCCTGAGATGTAAAGCGAGAGCCGGCTGAGCCGGGCTAGCACAGGCCTGACAGCCTGCAAGAAACGCCACATTGCCTTTATCCTCCGTTGGCTGCCGGCGAGTGGAGTGTCCAACCGATCGGGCCGGACACTCAGGCGTATCGGATGCCGCTAAAGCGCGTCGCGATCTCCAGGATTCGCTAAGCTCTTGATTTTTCGCATCTCGGCATCGCAAAACCGCTGCACACTTTTACGCAGCTTGCTCTAGTTGATGGCGCGGATCCGCTCGAGCAGGTCCTTCATCTGTGGGTCGGTGACGAAGCGATCGTAGACCGGCTTCATCGCCGCGGAGAATTCGGCCTTGTCGACGGTGATGACGTTGGCGCCGGCTGCACGAACCTTTTCCTCCGACGCCTTTTCCCGCGCCGTCCAGAGCTCACGCATCTTCACCACCGATTCCTTCGCCGATTCCTTCAGGACCTTCTGGTCGTCGGGCGAAAGCTTGTCCCAGCTCATCTTCGAGATCACCAGGATTTCCGGATTGAGGGAATGTTCGGTCAGAGTGTAGTTCTTGGCAACCTCGAAATGCCTGGAGGATTCGTAGGACGGCCAGTTGTTTTCCGCCGCATCGACGACACCGGTCTCAAGCGACGAATAGACCTCGCCGAAGGGCATCGGCGTGGCGTTCGCGCCGAACGCTTCCATCATTGCAATCCACAGGTCCGACTGCTGGACGCGAACCTTCATGCCCTTGAGATCGGCCAGCTTCTCGATCGGCTTCTTGGTGGAATAGAACGAGCGCGCGCCGGAATCGTAGAAGGCAAGTCCGATCAGGCCGTGCGGTTCGAAGGCGGCAAGCACTTCGTCGCCGATCGGCCCGTCGACGGTCTTGTGCATGTGCTCGGTCGAGCGGAACAGGAAGGGAAGCCCGAGCACGACGGTCTGCGGCACCAGGTTGTTGAAGGGTGCTGCATTGACGCGGTTCATGTCGATGACGCCGAAGCGCGTCTGCTCGATCGTGTCCTTTTCGCTACCAAGCGCTGCATTGTTGGTGACGTCGATCTTGATGCGGCCATTGGTGCGCTTGGCGACCAGTTCGCCCATGTATTTCACAGCCTCGACGGTCGGATAACCGTCCGGGTGGATGTCGGCCGAGCGCAGCGTGATTTCCTGCGCCTGCAGGGTGCCGGCGCTGAGGGCAACGCCCAGGGCCAGGCAAAGCGTTTTTGCGATGTTCATTTTGTCCTCCTCCTTCTTGTAGCGCCGAAGCCTCCTCGCTTCGGACGAATGCGGGTGGCTTCAGGCACCTCTGTCCGTGAATGGCTTCAAGCCAAAGAGCCGTTCAGGATTTTCGACGAGCACGCGATGACGGGCGCCGGCGTCCGGCAGCCAGCCCAGAACTGTGTCGGTCAGTTCGGCATCGTCGGGATAGTCGGCACTGGTCTTTGCAAGGTTGTGTGGCCAGTTGCTGCCCCAGACCACGCGTTCGGGCGCATGCGCGACAACCGCGCGCGACAGTGCGGCGACGTCGGCAAAATCGGGACCGCCGGTCTTTGAGGATTCGTAGACACCGGCAAACTTGAACCAGCAGTTGCCGCCATCGATCAGCCGCTTGACCGCGGCGACTTCGGGTCCATCCGGTGCCGCGCCGGAGAAGAACTTGCCGTGATGGTCGAAAACCCAACGGGATTTCAGTTTCTGCAGTCTTGGTTCGTGCTGAAGGATGTTGCTGCCGTCGAACTGGATGGCGACCATCCAGCCGCGGGCTGCCGCCCGGTCATCCACAGCTTCGAGTTCGTCAAGGCCGACGGCGCCGCCGGGCAGATCCATGATCCTTGCGCCGATGACCCCTGCCGTAGATAGCGCGTCGAGCTCGCGCTCCGAGGTCTCCGCGCCGAAGGCGGCGACGCCGCGGGCCAAGGGTCCCATGGCTTTCAGGCAGGCAATCAGATTTGTATTGTCGCGCTGATGGGCATTGCCCTGCGTGATGATGACCCTGTCTATGCCGAGCCACCGCATGAGCTTTCTGTATTGGCCCGCATCGGGCAGGGCACCGGCGGGAAGTGCGGGCCCGCCAGCAAGGGCGGGAAAGCCGGGCAGATACATATGCATCTGGGTATCGACTGTGCCTCTTGGCAGCGCGATTTTTGGCGGGCGACCGGAGAGCGTTCTGACCAGCATCTCAATCATCCCTCATCCGGAACTCGGCAAGCGCATCGCGGTCGATTTCGATGCCAAGTCCCGGACCACCGGGGATTTTGACAACCCCCTGGTCATGCTCGATCGGCGTTTTGATCACCGCCTGCCGGAACGGATTTTCGGTGCGATCGAATTCGAGGATCGGCTCGATCGGATTGACGCGCACCGGATTGGGCACCATCGCCGCCATGAACTGGAGGGCGGCAGCGATATGAACCGCCGTCCCCCAGACATGCGGGACGATGCGGACGCCATGGAGCGCTGCCATATCGGCGACGCGTCGCGCCTCGGTGAACCCACCGACGCCGGCAAGATCGGGCTGGAGAATGTCGACGGCGCGGGTTTCGACCGGCTCGCGCATCCCCCAGCGGCTATGCCAGGTTTCTCCGCCGGCGACCGGTATCGGTTGGCCGGCACGCACTTCACGATAGGCGCCGAGCTGTTCCGGCACCACCGGCTCCTCGAACCAGTCGATGTCCAGCTCGGCAGCCTTGCGGCCAAACGCGAGCGCCTCAAGCACGTCGTAGCCATGATTGGCATCGACCATCAGCCGCATGTCTGTGCCGACCGCTTCGCGCACGGCACGGACGACAGCAAGATCCTCGCGCACGCCAAACCCGATCTTGATCTTGCTGGCATGAAAGCCCTCAGCGCGATAGCGGGCGACTTCGGCGGCGTTGTCCTCGACCCGGTCGATGCCGTCGCGCTTGAAGCTTCCCGTCGCATAGGCCTTGACCGTTTCGCGGAAGCGGCCTCCGAGAAGTGTGGAAACCGGCACGCCGAAATGTTTGCCCTTGATGTCCCAAAGCGCGATGTCGATGCCTGACAGCGCGGTCAGCGCCAGGCCGCGCTGGCCCTGGTCGCGCAGCGCGTTGTAGAGCCGCGCCCAGATCTTTTCGGTTTCAAGTGGATCGGCGCCCGTAAGCCAAGGGGTATAGGCGGCGACCACGGCGGCGTTGGGTCTTGCTGGGCCAAGGCATTCGCCCCAGCCGGTGGTGCCGTCGTCGCAGACGATCTCCACCAGCACATGGGCCCGCCGGTCGAAGCGCATCGACGCGCTCTCGAACGGCACCGCAAGGCGGTGTTCCAGCAGATGCGTGCGGACGGCTGTGATTTTCATCCTAGCGTTTCCAGGGCGCAATAAGCGTTGCGAGCATGTCTTCTTCCTGCGCCGTCAGGTCGTCGAGCGGCGGCCGCACGCGGCCCGCATCAAAACCCTGCAGCCGGACGCCGGCCTTGATCGCGGCGACGGCATAGCCCTTGCGGCGGTTGCGGATGGCCATGAAGGGGTAGAAGAAATCACGCAGGATCTCTTCGCAGCGTGCCCGATTGCCAGCGCGCAACGCCTTGTAGAACTCGACGGCGAGCCCCGGCACGAAATTGAAGACGGCGGACGAGTAGGTGGTGAAACCCGCTCCGAGATAGGCTTCGGCGAAGAGTTCGGCCGTTGGCATGCCGCCGAGATAGGTGAGCCGGTCGCCCATCGTCGCGGTGATCTGGCGGATGAGGCCGATATCGCCCGTCCCATCCTTGAAGCCGATGAGGTTGGGGCATTCGTCGCACAGACGCTTCAGCGTATCGACTGTCAGCACCGAGTTGTCGCGGTTATAGACCATGACGCCGATGCCGACGGACTGGCAGATCTCTCTCACATGAACGAAGAGCCCCTCCTGCGGTGCGTCGATCAAGTAATGCGGCAGAAGCAGGATGCCATCAGCGCCGGATTTTTCGACGGCGCGCGCCAGCTCGACGCCGATCTCGGTGCCGAAGCCGCATCCCGAAACAATGGCGGTTTTGCCGGCAGCTTCTTTAGCGGCGGCGACGATGCCCGGTATTTCCTTAGGCGAAAGCGAAAAGAACTCGCCGGTCCCGCCGGCGGCAAACAGCACTGGGGCATCGAAGCCGGACAGCCATTCGACATGGCGACGGTAGCTCTCGGGATGGAACTTTCGCTCGGCATCAAAATGCGTCACGGGAAACGACAACAGACCGGCGCCGAGCGCGGCCTTGATCTCTTGCGGCGTCATACTCGATTTCCTCTGCCTGCCTCCTCCGGCAAAGTTGTCGTACATGTATGATGAGATTGTGTCAATGAGTTATCGTACAGGTGAGCGCTGTTCGCGAAGCAGTGTCCGGTAGCGGGCCTGGCTGCCGCGCAGATGGCGTCGCATCGCCTCGCGCGCGCCCTCTTCGTCGCCGTTGGATATGGCGACAACGATGTCGTTGTGTTCGTTGTCGAGCATGGCGATATAGGCTGATTGGTCCTGTTCGCTGTCGTCGTTGCGCAGTGCACCGCGCGGGATGACGTTTCTGCCGATCATCGCCAGGAACTCGCGGAAGCGCGGATTGTTGGTGGCCTCGGCTATGGCGAGATGCAGGGCGAAGTCGGCTTCGACGCTGGAGATGCCGGCGTTGAGGCAGGCGCGTACCGCATCGTGTCTTTCGATGATCACCTCTTCCTGAGCGGGCGACCGGCGAAGCGCTGCAAGCCCTGCGGCTTCTACCTCCACGGCGGTTCGCAACTCCAGCAGTTCGATCATGGAGGATACGCGCGCCGGGTCGATATGATGCAGGGAAAGCGGTATGGGTCCGGCGGCGGGTGGGGGATCGAGAACGAAGACACCCGCGCCCTGACGCGCCTCGACCAGCCGGTCTGCCCGAAGCGCGGCGATCGCCTCGCGCACGACCGTGCGGCTGACGCCATGAGCCTCGGAGAGCTGCGCCTCGCTCGGCAACTTGCTGCCCGGCGGAAACTGACCCGCAGTGATCGCCCGCCGCAACGTGTCGCCGAGCCTCGACGTCAACGTGCCTGTTCCGGTGCCCGGCTCCAGCTTCGTTTGAACGCTCATCTCGTCTCCTTCTCGTGGTCGTTTGTCCGCCTGTAGGTACGTTTTGTCCAGCCTGTGTGCCACATCAATCGGCTTGTGGCATCACATGTCCGATTTATTGACGTGACAACATCAACCTGTATGATGAGTTGAGTTTAAATGCAATGCATGGATACCGGCTGCAGGGCGCCGGTTACGGAGGACGGGACTTGAAGCGACTGTTGATCACGGGTGCGGCGGGGGCACTGGGTCGCGCCATGCGGGCGCGCGTGGCTCATCTGGCCGAGATCGTGCGTCTCTCGGATATTGCCGATCTAGGCACGGCGGCACCGCATGAGGAGATCATGCCCTGCGATCTCGGCGACGCGGCCGCCGTGCATCGGCTGGTCGAGGGCTGCGACGCCATTCTTCATCTCGGTGGCATCTCGGTCGAGGACAAGTTCTCCAAGATCCTCAATGCAAACCTGCTGGGTCTCTACAATCTCTACGAGGCCGCACGGGCGCACGGTCAGCCGCGCATTCTTTTTGCCAGCTCCAACCACACAGTCGGCTTCTACCGGCAGGACGAGCACGTGGAGGCGGATGCGCCGATGCGCCCTGATGGCCTCTATGGCGTGTCGAAATGTTTCGGCGAGGCGTTGGCCCGGATGTATTTTGAGAAATTCGGCCAGGAGACGGCGCTTGTTCGGATCGGCAGCTGCATGGAAAAGCCGACCAACCACCGCATGCTGTCGACCTGGATGTCCTATGACGATTTTGCCGCGCTGATCGCTTGCGTGTTCCGCGCGCCGATGCTCGGATGCCCCATCCTCTGGGGCATCTCGGACAATGACAGCCGCTGGTGGGACAATTCGCACGCCGCCTATCTCGGCTGGCGACCTCGCGACAATGCCGAGCACTTCCGCGCCGAACTCGAACTCTCTCCCGGCCGGCCGGAGACCTCGTCGCCGCTTGCCGTCTATCAGGGCGGGATGTTCACGCAGGACCCGATTTTTACCGAAGACTAGCAGGTTGGGGATGGTAGCCTGACCTTTGCCATCGGCGACAGTGCGCCGTTGGATGCTGCGGCCGGCCGGCGTCCTAGAGCAATTCCACGAAAAGTGTGAAACGGTTTTCCGTCCGGAATTGCGCTATTTCAA
Organism: Ensifer sp. ENS11; assembly: GCF_014851895.1. Taxonomy (NCBI): domain Bacteria; kingdom Pseudomonadati; phylum Pseudomonadota; class Alphaproteobacteria; order Hyphomicrobiales; family Rhizobiaceae; genus Ensifer; species Ensifer sp. ENS11. The sequence goes on from NZ_JACVAN010000010.1 coordinate 159,154, forward strand.
CGAGCTAGATCATTTCACTGTTTCGATGAAACAGTGAAGTGATCTAGCGCTCTGTGGAGAGGGGACGCACCTGCTTTACGTAGGTTCGCCCGACGCGGATTTCGCTTCCGTCCGACAGAAGCGCGATCAAGGCGGCGAAGGGCGCCTGCCGCAAGCCGACGATGCAATGGCGCCGAACGATCGAGCTTCGGTGGAGCCGGAGAAACTCAGCCGGGTCCAGCCGGCCTGCGAGTGAAGCCAGGCTCTCGTGGTGCAGGTAGGATTTGTTCTCGGTGTGGATGCGGACGTAGTCGCGCTCCGCCTGGAACCGCACCACGCGATCGAGCGCGATGCGAATGAACTCGCCTCTTGCCTTCACCCAGATATCGGCGACCTGCGCCTCCTGCTTGCGAAGCGCCTGCCGGAGCGCCCGCACGGTTTCGTTGAGTTCCAGCACGCGTTCGGCGCTTGTTCGTGCCGCAATCGCCATGCGGGCCCGATCAATCGCAGTTCGTAGACGATTGGGCTCGATCGGTTTGGTGACATAGTCGACCGCGGCGGCCTCGAAGGCGCGAAGGGCATAGTGATCGAAGGCGGTCACGAAAACGACGGCAGGTGCGTTGTTGCCCAACCGTTCCAAAATGTCGAAGCCGGTGCCGCCGGGCATCTGGATGTCGAGCAGGATCACGTCCGGCAAAAGTTCGGCGACGAGAACGCAGGCCTGCTGCACATTGCCGGCCGTCCCGACGATCTTGATCCCGGGCATGGCCCCGAGCAGGCGTATAAGCCGGCGACGCGCCAGGGGCTCGTCATCGATGACGAGGATCGACAGGGGCTCTATCTGGATTTCGTTCATGCGAGCCTCAGGGGCATTGTGATTGCTGCTCTGAAACGCTTGGGCGTTACAAGGCCGGATACACAGGCGCCGACGCCTGGAAAGCGCGCCTGCACCCGATCGGCGACATTCTTGAGACCGATCCCGGTGCCGGAAGACTGGCGTCGCCCGCCCCCGGTCTCCGGCGCGATATCGTTTTCGACGGCGATCTCGAGCGCATGGCCGACCTTGGCCGCGCTGATGACGATCTCAACCTGATCAGGAGAGCGGCCGACGCCGTGTTTCACGGCGTTCTCGATCAAGGGCTGCAGGATCAGACTTGGCACCAGAGCCTCTTCCAGGCCATTGGCGATGTCCATCCGCAGCTTCATCCGGTCGGAGTAACGCTCGCCTTCGATATGCAGATATCCGGTTTGCAGGGCGAGTTCATCCGCAAGCCGCACGTCGTGCAGCGGGTCGAGCTCCAACGTCGTGCGCAGAAAGTTCGAAAGCGACATCACCATGCGGGTCGCTGCAATGGTCTGCCCTTCCTCGATCAGGCCGGTGATGGAGTTCAGCGTATTGAACAGAAAGTGCGGATTGACCTGGTATCGGAGCGCACGCATTTGCGCGGCCAGTGCTTCCTCCCGCGAGATCGCCAGGCGCCGTTCGCGCTCACGCAGCTCGAAGCTGTAGAGCAGCGCGACGAAGAAGAACGACCACCCCACGAACGTCGCCATGCTGTAGACGAGCGTGTAACCGGTATTCGTCCAGTCGACCGTGATCGGGTCGGGACGCACGAATAAAACATAGAGCAGGAAGTCGATGCCGGTATTGGCAAAGGCGGCAATGAGAGAGGTGGAGAATCCAACGACGATCTTGGTGGCTATATGCCGGTGCCTGACCCGAAACATCGCCGCCGCGATACCGTAGGAAAGAACCATGCCACAGGACATCAGCAGCAATTTGCCGGGGGCAGACACGATCGGATCGGTTCCGAGTATGCCCCACAGGATACTGCTGATGAGAAATTCCACGAACCAATAGAGAAAACCGAGCCAGAGCGTCGTGCGCCGAACGCTGCCGATATAGGCGCTTTCGTCCGGCGATTTTGTTTCGTCCTTGGGTTTCATGCCATTTTTATCGTTCAACCGGCCGCCAATGTCGATTGCCGTTCGTCGGCGAAATCAAGCCGTTTGCAGAAAGTCCCGACCTTTCGGGCGCTGCTATTTGCCGCTTGCGGAATGCAAACCCCGTTGCTTTTGCCGGCCTGCCGCTCCGCGGAGGCCTTAGCGTCATGCCAGCCTCAAGGGCATGGTGATCGCCGCCCGAAAGCGGTGCGGTGCGACAAGACCGGAAATGAAGGCCCCCATCTCCGGAAATCGGGCCCTGATGCGGTCGGCGACATTCTTGAGGCCTGTACCCGTTCCCGGAGGCTTTTTGGTCGCGCATTGCGGTTCGATCGTCAGGTCGTTTTCGACGGAAAGCTCGAGGGTTTCACCGTGACGTGCCGCGCTGATCAGGATTTCGACCGCGCCGGCCGAACTGCCGACGCCGTGTTTCACCGCATTCTCGATCAGCGGCTGGAGAATGAGGCTCGGCACGAGCGCCTGCTCCAGGCCGGGTGCGATGTCGAGCTTCAGTCGCATGCGGTCCGAGAAGCGCTCGCCCTCGATGTTGAGATAGCCGATCTGCAGCGCCAGCTCGTCGGCGAGACAGACGTCCTGCATTGGGTCGAGTTCGAGCGTCGTGCGCAGGAAGGAGGAGAGCGAAAGCACCATGCGGCCCGCCGCCGTCGAAGCACCTTCCTCGATCAGCCCGGCGATCGAATTCAAGGTGTTGAACAGGAAGTGCGGGTTGACCTGGTAGCGCAGCGCCCGCATCTGCGCCGTTAACGCTTCTTCTCGCGTCAAGGCCAGGCGCCGTTCGCGTTCGCGCAACTCAAAATTGGAGAGAAGCGCAATGTAGAAGAAGGCCCATCCGTGGAACAGCGCCACGCAATAGATGACGGTATAGGCGACGTTGGTCCAGTTGACGTCGGCCGGATCGCCATGCGCGATAAGAAAGTGGCAAGCGAGGTCGACGCCGGCGTTGATCACTGCCGCGACGAGCGACAAGGCGGAGCCGACCAGGAGCTTGAAGAGAATGGAACGCTCCCTGCACCTGAAGAGCGTGGCTGCCATCGCATAGGACATCAGCGTGCCGTTCAACACCAGGATCAAGGTGATCGGCGCAACTTCTATTGGGTCATATCCGAGGACTGCCCATAGTACGCTGGTGATGACGCCCTGCATGAATTGATAGAGGAAGCCGTAGGAAAGGGTCGCACGGCGAACACCTGCGGTATACTGAGTCTCTTCCGGCGAAGCCGTGTCATCTCCTCGTGCCATGTGGGTTTATCCCTCAAGCCGAGATGGTTGTCGATTGCCGTTCGTCGGCGAAATCGAGCCGTTCGCAGAAAGCCCCAACCTTTGGGCGCTGCAATTTGCCGTTTGCAGAAAGCAGAATTCTCCCCTTTCCCCGGCTTGCTATAGCGCCCGATGACCCGCCGCCCCCTGGCTCGTATTCGCCTGGGGGTTGTGCGCTGACGAACGCAAATGAAAAGGGGCAGACATTGAATACCTGTGTGAAGGCGGACGTTTTGAGGATCAACCTTCTGAGCTCGACTGCGCTTGGACGCGCCGGTCTTGTCTCGATCATGCTGGCGGCCGTGCCGTTCGTCCCGTCGCCGGCGAAAGCGGCCGGATTGCTCGTTCCAAACGACACGACCTGGACCACCGACCAGACGATCAACGGCAATCTCGTGATCCGCGGCGGTCCCAGTGGCGCTACTCTGACGATCAAGGACGGCGCCTCCGTCGAAAGCAAGGGCGGCTACATCGCTGACGGCAAGGGCTCGGTCGGAACGGTCGTCGTTTCCGGTCCCGGCTCGACCTGGGATATCGTCGATCCAGATCCGCGCGGCTACCGCGTGCTTTTCGTCGGGGGTTTCGAGGGCGGCATCTACGGCGGCAAGGGCACGCTGATCGTCGAGAATGGCGGCAAAGTCTCGGCGAAGGAGACCTACATCGGTGCCTTGCAGGAAGGCGACGGAACGCTCGTGGTTCGCGGTGCCGGATCCATGCTCAGCACCGATTTTCTGGGCGTCGCCTTCGGCGCACTGACGCTCAACACTGGCGCGGTCAGGATCGAGGACGGTGGCGTCATCAACTCCAACAAGGCCATTTTCGAGAACGGCACGGTTCTGGTGAGCGGCGAGAATTCGCGCTGGATCAACGCCGGCGACTTTACGATCGGCGACAGCTTCACGATCGAGAAGGGCGCCGTGGTCTCGACCAACACCGCGACCCTCCGGGAGGATGAGAGCGTCGACACCATTCAAGTGTCTGTCGACGGCGCTGGCAGCGAGTTCAAGGTCAATGACAAGCTGACGATTGGCGAGGCCGGAGACGTCAACCTTTCGGTCGCCAACGGCGCAAAGCTGTCAGCGGGCGGTGGTATCGTCCTTTCTGGCGTCGGTGGTGCGATCCGGGAAGGCATGGGCAGTCTTTCGATCGGCGGCAAGGTCGATATGGATCGTGTCGGCGGCCCGATCGCTCGGCAGGCGCAGGCGGCCGGCACGGTCGATCCCTCCTCGAAGATCGATTTCGGCCCAAGGAAGGGGCACGTCAATTTCAACCACACGAACACCGGCTATGAATTTGCCAACACGATCGGTGGCCAAGGGTCGATCAACAATTTCTCGGGCGAAACGGTCGTGAGCGGCGACCTGACGAAGTTCCACGGCAAGGTGAACGTCTCCGGCGGTAAGCTGGTTCTCAAGAGCAACCTCGACACAATCGATAACGACGCGGACACGGGCCCCTTGGACTACAGCACGACCCGGTTCGACGTGAAGGATGGAACCCTGATCGTCGATGGCGAAGCGGGAAGAGTGCAGACAACTTTTCTTGACGGAAAGACCTACACCAATTCCGTCGTCGTCTGGGGGGAAACGCTGAACCGCATTGGCAATCCGGCCTCGACGGCTTTCGGCCGCCTTGGCGGATCCGGCACTATTGGGACCACCGCGGTCGACAAGAGAGCGGTCATTGCACCGGGAAACAATTCGACCGGCACGCTGACGATCATGGGGCAACTGGAAATGAGCGACGGCTCGATCTACGAGGCCGACATCGCCGGCGACGGTCGCGCCGACAGGATCGCCGTCAAGGGCCTGCAGAACGGCGTGCGGGGCGATGGCGTCGCGACGATCGGCAATGGCGTCAATGTCGAGGTGACCGCGCTCGATGCCAATACCAGCTACCAGAACGGCCACACCTATACCATTCTGACCGCGGAAAACGGTGTCGACGGTCAGTTTGCCCAGGCGATTTCGAAGTCCGCCTTTCTCGATGTCACGCTGGAGCAGAAGGACAAGCAGGTCGATCTCAAGATCGCGATCAAGGATACGGGTACACCTAATCCTGGTAATCCCAATCCTGGCAACCCGAACCCCGGTAATCCAAATCCCGGCAACCCGAACCCGGGCAATCCCAATCCCGGCAACCCGAACCCTGGCAATCCCAACCCTGGAAACCCGAACCCGGGCACGCCGGGCACGTCGGCCAAGTTCGAACGCGTGGCCATCAGCGGCAATCAGAGGAACACGGCGCTCGCCCTCAACACGCTTGCGCAGAGCGGGCCATCGCTTGCGCTCTACAACATTCTCCTGAGGCTCGACGCCGCCAATGCGCGTGGTGCCTTCGACCGCCTGTCCGGCGAGGTTCATGCTTCGGCACAGACAGCGCTGATCAATGACAGCAGCTTGCTGCGCAACGCGGCGAACGACCGCATTCGCGACGCTTTCGGCGACGTTGCTGCTGCGAATGTCCCGGTTCTGGCCTACGGGCCGGAGGACAAGATCACGACCGGTGCAGTCGTCGCGATCGACGCGGTCGCCGTCCCGCCGCCGCCAATGGTCGGCTGGGGACAGGTTTTCGGCTCCTGGACCAACACCGATGGCAACGGCAATACCGGCCAACTCGATCAGTCGACGGGTGGCTTCATCACCGGCTTCGATGCGGCGGTCTCGGACAATGCGTTGGTTGGCATCATGGCCGGCTACAGCCGGACGAATTTCGACGTCGACAGCCGTGCTTCGAGCGGCGACAGCGACAACTACCATCTCGGCGTCTACGGTGGCGGCCGTTGGGGCGATGTCGCGTTGCGGTCCGGCCTTGCCTATACCTGGCATTCGATCGAGACGGAGAGAGCGGTCGTCTTCCCAGGTTTCCGGGACGCGTTGAAGGCCGACTATGATGCCGGCACATTCCAGGCGTTCGGCGAAGTCGGATACCGTATCGACCTGCCGAGCGTAGCGCTCGAGCCCTTCGCGAACCTCGCCTATGTCAGCCTTCACACCGACGGTTTCACTGAGAGTGGTGCTGCGGCGGCTCTGTCGAGCAGGAGCAACACGACCGATACGACCTTCACGACGCTCGGTCTTCGTGCGTCGGCCCCTCTCAGTCTGGGGGCCACCAATGCCAAGGTGCGCGGCATGCTTGGTTGGCAGCACGCCTTTGGCGATACAACGCCTTTCTCGACGATGGCTTTCGGCACGGGCAGTGCCTTCTCGGTTGCCGGTACGCCGATCGCCGAGGATGCGGCGATCATCGAGGCCGGCATTGATTTCGCGCTGACCGACACTGCGAGCCTCGGCATCACCTACACCGGCCAGTTCGGCTCAGGCACGACGCAGAATGCCGTCGATGCCAAGCTTGATGTGCGCTTCTGATGCGGCTTTTACGCTGGATCACCGCAACGTTGATGGCGACGATCGTCGCCACCAACCCGCTCTATGCGCAGGAGGCGCCGAAGGACGCGACGGCCCCCTCTTCGCTCGCCGAGACCTACGACGACTGGAGCGTCGCCTGCGCGGTGACAGACGGCAATCGCAGGTGTGTTCTTTCGCAGCGCCAGGTTCACCAGAGCGGACAGCGCGTGCTGACGCTGGAACTTGAACCGGTCGACGGCGCTGGCCTCCAGGGACAGCTCGCGCTGCCTTTCGGTCTCTACCTGGACAAGGGCGTCTCTCTTGGGGTCGATGATGCCACGGGTAGCAAACCCTCGCGGTTTCGAACCTGCATGCCGGTCGGATGCATCGTCGCGCTGACGTTCAATGAGGAGACGATCAAGCTGCTGCGTGGCGGCAAGGTGCTGAAGCTCGTCGCCTTTGCCAGCGACACCGAGAAGGAGGTCAGTTTCTCGATCTCGCTCAAGGGGTTTGCAACCGCGCTCGACCGCACCATTGCCTTGATGCAGAAGGCTTGAGGCGAGGCGTGTTGCCGGCGGCTGCTTGCGCCTCAGTTGCCGGTACGACGATAGCGACGGCTCAGGCGCAGTTAGCCATCGGACCTCTCTCGGTCCTCCCCGGGGAAGGCGCTCTCTCGTTCGGTTGGGCCGCCAGCCCCGATGCGAACTGGGGAGCGCTGTCCTTGCCGGCGATCCAGACCGCGTTTCGCCCTGCCGCCTTTGCCGCATAGAGCGCTCGATCGGCGGAAGACAGAAGCTCGCTTGCCTCCTGTTGCCTTGCGACAAAGGCAACACCGACGCTGACGGTCGCCGAAAGCGTCGTGTTTCCGGCCCTGACCCGCGCCTGCTCGAAGGCACTGCGGATGTCCTCGGCGATGGCTGCGGCCTGCGATCGGTCGACCCCGGGGAAGCAGGCCGCAAACTCTTCGCCGCCCATGCGCGAGAGGAAGCCCTTGCCGCCAACGGCTTGCGAGATGACCGCCGCGCACTCGATGAGCACCTTGTCGCCGACAGCGTGTCCATGGCGATCGTTGATCGCCTTGAAGTGGTCGATGTCCATGTACATCAACGCTCCATCATCGGGTCTTGTCGCCAGATAGGCGTCGACGCTCGCCATGAAAGCGCGCCGGTTCTGCACACCGGTGAGGGCGTCGGTTTCCGACGCCAGCTTGTATCTGTACTGCGTTCTTTCTTTGATCAGCGCGAAGAACGAGAACCCGCCCGCAAGACTGTGGATGAAGAGTTCGAAGGTCAGCAGCTGATACCATATCGGCTGTTCGGCGCCCGACGCCGTGTTGCCGAAAAGCGGCCAGACGAAGATCAGCGGGATGCGCACGAGATAGAACAGGCCATGCGTGGCGAAGAGAAATGCGACGATGTAAGAGCTTGGAAGCCTGCGGAAATTGTCGGAGCGGAAAATCTCGACCGCGATCATCGCCGAATAGACGAAGATCAGCGCGGAAAACAGCACGATCCTGCTGGTGACATTGTTCTGGACATAATCGGAAAAACCGGTGACCAGCAACCACAACACCGGCCCGGCCAATGCGGACGCGATCTTCAGCGGTTGATTGTCGAAGGCGCGCAGGCCGAGCCAGATGAGCGCCAAGCCCAGAACCGTCAGGGCGTTGCCCAGCGTCACCGGGACGAAGGAATGACCCGGACCTCGGAAGGCAAGCAGGGTAAATCCAAGTGCGGCGACCAGAAATGCGCAGGACCACAGCCTCAGTTCCAGGCTGTTGCGCTCCTGGCGTGACGCGAGCGCGAAGAAGACTGCAAAGACCACCAACGTCGCGAAGGAGCTGATCATGATCGTCGGGGTATGTAGCGCTTCCACCGTCAACTCCTGGATTCTGCGGGACGTTATGCGCCAGAATCTTAAAGGTTTCGCAAATGACGGGGGCGGCGATTAGCAGGGGTCGGGGACGCCGAACTCGGTATTTCCTGCGCGCTATGACGGCCTGGTTTGTCGCATCGTCAGGTCCGACATCAGCCGCTGTTGGCCGGCCCGGATCACGTCTTCCATTGCATGTCGGGCGCCTTTGGCATCACCGCGGCGGATTTCCTCGACGATGCGGATATGGGTCACGGCGACGCGGTCGATTTCGCTGCGGTCGGCGGAAGGATTGGTGAGTTTGAAGACGCCGATCAGTGCCGCCTCGATCAGGCTGCCCACCGTGCGCATGAACGGGTTGAGGGACGCTTCGAGGAGATGCAGGTGGAATTCGAGGTCGGCATGCGCCAGCGTTTCGGCGCTGTGGTCTTCATTGCCCATGGCAACGGCGAGCCGCATCATCTGGGCGATGTCGGCGTCGGTGGCGCGCTCAGCCGCAAGCGCTGCCGCAAAGGGTTCGAGCGCCAGCCTGATTTCGCTCAGGTGATTCAAAAACTCCTCGTCGACGCCAACGCTGAAATGCCAGGAAAGCACGTCGCTGTCGAACAGGTTCCAATGCGCCCGCGGCATGACCCGCGTCCCGATGCGCGCGCGCGGGAACACCAGACCTTTGGCCGCGAGCGTCTTCATTGCCTCGCGCAGCACGGTGCGCGACACCTTGAAGCGTGCCGCCAGCTCGACGTCACCAGGCAGAATATCGCCGGCTAAGAACTCTCCGCCGACCACCGCGCGCCCGAGCTCGTCCACGACATGGCCGTGGCTTGAGCGTTTCACAGGTTGCTTTGCGAAGGTTCCTGGCAGCATGAGGTGCACCCATGCCCTTCCTAGACGTGCCGCTGTTCGTTGCGGGACACGTATACGATGCCCTTCTGCATGAGGATGAAGACGAACAGCAACAGGCCGATCAGGATCTTCGTCCACCAGCTGGAAAGCGAGCCGTCGAAGGTGATGTAGGTCTGGATCAAGCCCTGGATGAGGATACCGATGAAGGTCCCGGCAACAAAGCCGGAGCCGCCGGTCAAAAGCGTGCCGCCGATCACCACCGCAGTGATCGCATCGAGTTCGACGCCGACGGCCGCAAGCGAGTAGCCGGCCGAGGTGTAAAGCGAGAACACGATGCCGGAAAGGCCCGCGAGCAAACCTGACAATGCGTAGATCATGATGGTGGTGCGTCCGACCGGTACGCCCATCAGCTTGGCGGTGGCGGTGCCGCCGCCGAGGGCATAGACGTCGGTGCCGAAGCGGGTGCGGTGGGCAATGAGGATGCCGATGCCAAAGACGAGCAGCATCAGCCCACCGATGAGCGTGATCCTGCCGCCGCCGGGAAGCTTGTAATAAAAACCCTTCAACGTGCCGTAGAACGGATGCTTGATGGCGATGGAATCGATCGACAGCACGAAGGCCATGCCGCGGGCCAGAAACATGCCGGCGAGCGTGACGATGAAGGCCGGCATCTCCAGATAGTGGATGATGGCGCCCATTACCGCTCCGAAGAACGTCGTGATCAACAGCACCATGGCGAAGACGGCGAGCGGATGGGCGCCGCTATTCTCCAGCACGACGGCCAGGAACACACCGGTGAAGGCGATCACCGAGCCGATCGAAAGGTCGATGCCGCCGGACAGGATCACGAAGGTCATGCCGACGGCGGCGATGCCGAGGAAGGCGTTGTCGGTCAGCAGGTTGCCGATGACCCGCGTCGACAGGATGTTGGGATACTGCGCCACGCAAAGCGCATAGCTCAAGACGAAGATGACGATGGTTGCGGTCAGCGGCAGGTATTTGGGTTTCATCGCGCTTGCCGCTCCGTCGGTTTTCTGCTGGCGCGCAGAAGCGCGACAAAGGTGAAGGCGTTTCGAACCGGTGGCGACTGCAGCACGAGAATGAAGACGATGATCGCCGCCTTGATGATCAGGTTGAATTCCGGCGGAAAGCCGGAAAGCAGGATGCCGGTGTTGATCGACTGGATGATGATGGCGCCGAGCACGGAGGCGGCGATGCTGAAGCGGCCGCCGAGAAGCGAGGTGCCGCCGATGACGACCGCAAGAATGGCGTCGAGTTCGAGCCAGAGCCCGGCATTGTTGGCGTCGGCGCCCTTGATGTCGGCGGCGGCGATAATGCCGGCAATCGCGGCACAAAGGCCTGATAGCATATAGGCAGCGATCAGCAGCACCGGCGTCAGCACACCGGATAGCGTGCTTGCCTGGCGGTTGACGCCGATCGCCTCGATCAGCATGCCAAGCGCCGTCTTTCGCACGATCAGCGCTACCAGGATGCCGAAGATCAGCCAGATGATCACGGGCAGGGGCAGCCAAGCGAATGAGCCGCTGCCAAGAAAAATCAGCCCCTCATCGTTGAAGGTGAGGATCGCGCCTTCGGTGACGAGCTGAGCGATGCCGCGCCCGGCGACCATCAGAACCAGCGTTGCGATGATGGGCTGGATATCGAGAATGGCGACGAGGATACCGTTCCAGAGACCGCAGAGAATGCCGGTGCCAAGGGTGATCAGAAGCGTCATCGCCAGCGAGTGGCCCGACGTGATCGACGAGGCGGCGACTGCCCCGCAGATCGCCATCACGGCGCCGACAGAAAGATCGATGCCCTTGGTGGCGATAACGACGGTCATGCCGATCGCGAGCAGAACCACAGGGGCGCCGCGGTTGAGGATGTCGATGAGACTGCCATAGAGGCGGCCGTTCTGGATTTCGAGGCGGAAGAAGCCCGGGAACACGAAGGATACCATCAGGAGAATGACCGCCAGCGCTATCAGCTGCGGTAGGAGCCTGATCGCATAGCCCCTAAGTATTGCTGTCATGCCGCTCCCCGTTCATTCGCCGATGCGATGGCCTCGATGATCTGGTCCGCCGTGATCCGATCGCCTTCGAGCGAGGCGACGTGCTGGCGGTCGCGCAGCACCACGATGCGCGTGCTGTAGGCAACGAGTTCCTCGATCTCCGACGATATGACCATCAGCGACATGCCTTTCTCGCGCAGACCCTCGATGAGCCGGACGATCTCGGCATGCGCGCCAACGTCGATGCCGCGCGTCGGCTCGTCGAGGATCAGGAATTCGGGTTCCGTTGCTAGCCAACGGGCAAGAATGGCTTTCTGCTGGTTGCCGCCGGAAAGCAGTCGGATCGGCTTTTCGCGATCGGCCGTGCGGATGTCGAGCGCCCTGATATAGTGGTCCGCCAGGCGGTTCTGCTCGGTACGGGAGATCGGACGGGTCCAGCCGCGTCGCGCCTGAAGGGCGAGCACGATGTTTTCGCGCACCGAGAGATCTCCGACGATGCCCGCGGTCTTGCGGTCCTCGGGGCAGAAGCCGAACCGTCGCGCGATCGCCTGGCGCGGCGACGATAGCTGGACGGTCTTGCCGTCGACTTCAGCCGTGCCGCTGTCGGCGCGATGGGCACCAAAGAGGATCTCGGCCGTCTCCGTGCGGCCGGAGCCGAGAAGCCCGGCAATGCCGACAACTTCGCCCGCCCTCAAATCGAGGTCGAAGGGGGAGACGTGGCCCTTGCGGCCAAAATTGCGGAAGCGATAGCGCACCGATCCGGTGAGATCCGCTCCTTCGCGCGCAGAGCGGATTTCCGCTGCAAGCTCGCGGCCGATCATCATCGAAATCAGGTCGCGCCGCTCGAGTGACGCCGTGTCTCGGGTGCCAACCAGCTGGCCGTTGCGAAGCACAGTGATGCGGTCGGAGATTTCGTACACCTGTTCGAGGAAATGGGTGATGAAGACAATGCCGAGGCCACGCGCCTTCAGTCGCCGGATGATGCGAAACAGCATCTCGACTTCGTGGGCGTCGAGACTTGCCGTCGGCTCGTCGAGGATCAGCACCTTGCCGGAGAGATCGACGGCGCGGGCGATCGCGACGACCTGCTGTATGGCGACGGAATAGCTGTCGAGCGCGCGGGTGACGTCGAGGTCGAGCTCGTAGTTTTCAAGCAGTGCGCGCGCCTGACGGTTCATGGCGCGGACATCGACGAAACCCAACCGGCGCGGCTGTCGGCCGAGGAAAAGGTTTTCCGCTACCGTCAGGTTCGGCAGCAGGTTGACCTCCTGATAGACGGTGCCGATGCCGAGCTTCTGCGCATTGAACGTATCGCGCGGATCGATCTCGACGCCGTCGAGCAGGATCATGCCCCCGTCGCGCCGGTACGCGCCGGTGAGGCATTTGACCAGCGTCGACTTGCCGGCGCCGTTCTCGCCGAGAAGCGCATGGACCTCGCCTCTGCGCAAATGAAAGTCAACCTTGTCCAGGGCTCTCGCACCGGGAAAGACCTTGTCGATCCGGGTCGCCGAAAGCAGGTTGTCGCCGATGGTCTGCATGATCCCTCCCTGACTGGAACGCGGCGCACTCAGTCGAGCACGCCGCATTACTTCAGTGTTCCGAAAATCAGCATGCTTCACCTCGATCCTCGTGCTCGAGCGAAGCATGCCGACCGGACATCGAGCCCGCGGCGACAACGAGGCGGGCGAGCCCGTTCCGTCGTCCAACTCCGCAGTATCGATCGTCTGGCTTGTGACAACAGGCGCCGACGGTTCGCGTCGACGCCGGTCGCGGGATCAGTAACCGAGACCCTTCTTCGCTTCGTAGATCTTCATCGGATCGTCGGCCTGGGTGTAGAGCTTCGATTCCGTCTGGATCCACTTCGGCGGCTTTGTTCCGTCCTTCTGGAACGCGGCGAGCGCGTCGAAAGCGGGGCCTGCCATGTTCGGGGTCAGTTCGACGGTGGCGTTGGCTTCGCCCGCGGCCATCGCCTGGAAGATATCCGGCACGGCATCGATCGAAACGACGAGGATGTCGCTGCCCGGCTTCAGGCCGGCTTCCTTGATCGCCTGGATGGCGCCGACCGCCATGTCGTCGTTGTGGGCGTAGAGCGCGCAGATATTCTTGCCGCCGTCTTCGGCCTTGAGGAAGCTTTCCATGACTTCCTTGCCCTTGGTGCGGGTGAAGTCGCCGGTCTGGCTGCGGACGATCTTCAGGTTGTCGTGGCCGGAAAGCGCCTGCTCGAAGCCCTTCTTGCGATCGATCGCCGGTGAAGACCCTGTCGTGCCCTGGAGTTCGACGATGTTGCACGGCTTGCCGGCAACCGTGTCGGCAAGCCATTTGCCGGCGACATTGCCTTCATGCACGAGGTCAGACGTGACGGCGGTCATGTACAGCTCGTCGGACGCATCGACGGTTCGGTCGAGCAGGATGACGGGGATTTCCGCGTCCTTGGCTTCCTCGAGAACCTCGTCCCAACCGGTGGCGACGACGGGGGCAAGCAGGATGGCGTTGACACCCTGGGCGATGAACGAGCGTAGCGCCTTGATCTGGTTTTCCTGTTTCTGCTGGGCATCGGCGAATTTCAGGTCGATGCCGCGCTCTTCAGCCTGCTGCTTCGTCAGCGTCGTCTCTGCAGCGCGCCAGCCGGACTCCGAGCCGATCTGCGAAAAACCGACAACGAGATCTGCGGCAGATGCGCTGCCAAACGTGCAGGCAGCAAGGATCGTTGCACTCGCGAGTGCTTTGGCGAATTTCATGATTTCCTCCCAAAGAAAGCTGCTCTCCTCGCAGCAGTTTCAAAAAATCATATAATAATACTTTTGTAAACTCACCTTTGAGGACAAGCGCCGAGGGCGCGCATCGGATGCGCCTCGCTTCCGGCTCGCATTCGCCGCACGGTCAAGAGGATCGAAGACAGCCGCCGATATCGCCTGCATCCCGCCTGCATTGTTCGAAACCGTTCGTTGGCGGCGAGCAGGGCATTCGTCGCACGAGCTGGTCCAGAATGAGGCTTGTCACCATTGAACGCGTGTGCAAAGATGCTCGCGTGTGCAAAGGAGTCGTGCCCGAATGAACCTGGAAAGACCATTCTATTCGAACGATCTTGAGGGTCGGGCGAGCCTTTGCCGAGACATTATCCTGTCGGCCGGAGCGCTTGTGCTCCGTGGCTTTGAAGACAGCGCGACGCGCGCCTTCTCGATGAAGGGGCCGCAGGACTTTCTGACCGAGACGGATGCCGCCTCCGAGGCGCATATCCGCAAGGCGATAGCCGAGCACTTTCCTGACGACGCCTTCTTCGGCGAGGAGGGCGGCGGATCGATCAGTAATCGTCTCTGGGTGGTCGATCCGGTCGACGGCACCGCCAATTTTGCCCGCAGCATCCCGCATTTCTGCATCTCGATCGCCTATATCGAGGATGGTCGGGCGGAGATCGGCGCCATCTACAATCCCGCACTGGATGAGCTCTACTTCGCCCGGCGCGGTTCAGGCGCGACCCGCAACGGTCAGCCGATCGCCGTCGCCGCCACCACGGCGTTTGAGACGGCGTCGGTGGAAATGGGCTGGTCCGGCCGCGTGTCGAACGAGATTTATCTCGAAACGATCCGCGATCTGCTGGCGCTCGGCACCAATGTCCGCAGGGCAGGCTCGGGCGCGCTGGCGCTTGCCTATGTCGCTGACGGTCGTTCGGATGCCTATATCGAACTGCACATGAACTCCTGGGACTGCGTGGCGGGATTGCTGCTTGTCGCCGAGGCCGGCGGTGATGTCTGTCCCTTCATGGAGATCGGCAGCCTTCGCGGCGGCGGGCCGGTTCTGGCATCCGCGCCAGGCATCGCCGGTGGGATAAGCCGGGCATCGCGGATACCGATCGCCTCGACAGGCGACGTCGTTGCCGAACTGCAGCTCGCCTGAGCGGCTCTGCCAAGGGCGCCGACAATGCGAATTCTGGGTGGCATGCCTTTCGGCGTCGCCCGATCTGGAAAGGAAACGGCATGGATGCACCTGTTTATGCGCGCCCGGCGATCAGTCTGATCGCAAGCGGGATCGGTCCGCACAAATCCGATCTCTATATCGGCGGCAGCGACGGCGCACGCGATCTCGAATTGCTGAAGCACCACGGCATTTCGGTGGTGGTCAACTGCGCGATCAATCTCGATATCAACTGGGTGCGCGAGAGGGAGGCTGACGATGGTGGCGATCTGCGGCCGAGCGGCTATGCCGACATTCGCTACTACAAGCTCGGCCTGATCGACGGCGAAGGCAGTCCGGATACGATGATGCTCGGCGCCTACTACATCCTGGACGGAGCACTGCGCCAGGCGATGCCGAAGCGCGAAACCTATCCCTTCGCCGATGGCGGCAATGTGCTGGTCAACTGCCGCGGCGGACGCAGCCGATCCGTCTCGCTCGTGGCCCTGTTCCTGCACAAACAGCAGCCGGAGCTTTTCCCGACGCTTGACGCCGCGGTCGCCCACATTCGTGAATACCGCGAACTGCGTCCCGACGAGTGGTTCGAGACACCGAAGCCGATGCTTTACGAGGCGGCACGCCGGGCGTCTGAATGGATCGACATGATCGCCGGCAAGACATCCGGGCGGGACTGATGTTGAAGCGCAGCCAAGCCAGTATCGCCGTCATCGCCGACGCGCATTTCCACGATCTCGAAGGCGATTTCGATTTCCCCGGCATGAGCATCGACGGGCAGCGGATGATGGTTCGCAGCTGGGCCGAAACGCGGCAGTCGACCCGTGTTTTTAACGAGAGCGCCAAGGCACTTTCAGTGGCATTGGACGAGGTGCGGGATCGGGGCATCCGGCACGTCGTCCTGCTCGGTGATTACACCGATGACGGTCAGCGGCAGACGACCGCAAGCCTGCGCCGGATCCTCGACCGGCACGCCAACGCATACGGCACCGCCTTCTATGCCCTTCCCGGCAATCACGACATTTTCGGTCCGACG
This sequence comes from Ensifer sp. ENS11, assembly GCF_014851895.1. Lineage (NCBI taxonomy): Bacteria > Pseudomonadati > Pseudomonadota > Alphaproteobacteria > Hyphomicrobiales > Rhizobiaceae > Ensifer > Ensifer sp. ENS11. The sequence goes on from NZ_JACVAN010000010.1 coordinate 175,370, forward strand.
GGGCGCCACCACACCAAGGAGTTCCTCGACCAGGATGGCGCCAGCGTCTGGGTGACCAGCGATCCTGCGTCGACGGCGGCGGGCGCGATCGTCACTCCGCGCATGTATTGCGAGGGATATCCCACCGGCCTCGGCCCGATGGCTGCCTGCGGCTATTTCCGCAAGCCGGAATATCTCCATTGGGAGACGCCGTTCGGCCTGTCCGACGATATCGAAAATCGGCGTTACGAGGTGGTTTCGCCGGATGGAAGCAACCGATATTCGTTGATGGATGCCTCCTATCTGGTCGAGCCGGAACCGGGAATCTGGCTGTTGATGATCGACGCCAATGTGTTCGAGCCACGGGATGGCACGTTCGTAGGCGGCGAGGAAGCAGCCTTTGTCGACAGCACCGCCGCCGGCTGGAACGCCATGCTGCGCCTGAAACCCTTCATCGTCTCGTGGATCACAGACGTCTGCGCGCGGGCAGAGGCGCTGGGCAAGACCGTGCTCGCCTTCTCGCATTACCCGGCGCTCGATCCATTCGACGGCGCGACCGGTGCCGAGCGTGTGCTCTTCGGGGAAACCAACATCGCCCGCCGCACGCCGCGCCAAGCTGTCACCGATGCCTTGCTGGGCGCCGGGCTGACCGTGCATTTCAGCGGCCACCTTCATGTCGAGGGTGTAACGCGACGCACCCGCGGCGAGCGCCAGTTGACCAATGTGGCAGTGCCCTCGCTCGTCGCCTATCCTCCAGCCTTCAAGATCATTCAGCCGGTGAACGGCGGTATTGTCGTCGATACCGTCGAGCTGTCGGCGAAGACGGTGGATCCGCGTCTGGCGCAGGCCTATCGCCGCGAGACGGAGCGGCTAGGGGAGACGGACGAAGCCGCCTTCAATGCCGAGGATTACGGCGCTTTCCTGCGGGCTCATAAGTTGGCCTTGGTTCACCACCGCTATTTTCCCAAGGAGTGGCCGCAGGATGTGGTGAGCCGCGTCTCGGGCGCCACGCTCTCAGGTATCTGCGCGGAACTTCTTGATGCCGACGTGGTGGTGCAAGCTTTGCACGCGCTTGCAAAAAAGTCCGGATTTTCGGCCGAACAAGTTGCTGCCTGCCGCATGATCGATGTCATCGCCGACTGGTACTGCCTGCGCCAGGCGGGTCACTTGGCGCTGCCTGCGATATCGCCAGAGCGGCTGCGTCTTTACCGCGCCCTTTCCGAGCGCTTCGGCCGAGAGCCGGATGAGGGGTGGGACCGCTCTGTCGCCGGTTTCCTGTCGATCTTCCTGGGCGCGTTTGCCGCCTTTCTCGACCGAGCGGAAGTGGGTGCGCGGCAGATCGAGATCACCTTGCAGCGAGAAGCGAAGGAGGTTGTTTGACCATGGACCAGCAGTCTTTTGTATTACCCGGTCGAGGGGTGAAACCGCCGGCAAGCGTCCCGGAGTTGAAGGAGGCGTTTCGCCTCGGTGCCCGCGGGCTCAAGGGCGGGCGGCTCGAAGTCGCGAAGTTCGCGCTATCCCATCCCTATGACATCGCCTTTGCGAGCGCACGGGAAGTGGCTGAGCGGGCCGGCGTTTCGACCACCACGGTCATGCGGCTGATCAGCGATCTGGGCTTTGAGAAATACGCCGCATTCCAACAGTTGTTCCGCGAGGAACTGCGCCGCGGCAGACAATGAAACTGGGCTTCGAGCAGTAACGAACCGAAGGACCGTCCGACCGGAGTGCACCCATGGAATCGGCCATCGTCAGCATCAATCTCGTTGGCGCCGTGGCGCTGCTGCTGTTCGGGCTTTCGCAGGTCAAGGATGGCGTGCAGCGCGCCTTCGGCGCCCGGCTGAAGGCCGGCTTGGCCGCCGGCACGCGCGACGGTTTGCGATCCTTCCTCGCCGGACTGGTTGCGACGATCGCACTGCAAAGCTCGACTGCGACGGCACTGATGATCGCATCCTTCGCCGAACGCAATCTCGTTGCGCCGCGCATGGCGCAGATCGTGCTTCTGGGCGCCAATGTCGGAACGGCGATGACGGCGTGGATCGTGTCGATTGGCATCGGCTGGCTCTCACCGCTGCTGATCCTCGTCGGCGTCATCCTTTCACGGGGAACGTCGAATGGGCGAAAAGGCGGTGGCGCCGCCCTTGTCGGCGTCGGGCTCATGCTGTTGTCGCTGCATCTGATCGGTCTTGCGACGGAACCGGTGCGCGCATCTGCGGCGCTCTCGGCCTTTTTGGCGATGCTCGACAATGCCTGGCCGGTCGCACTCATTTTCTCGGCCATGCTGGCGATCCTGGCATCCTCGAGCCTCGCCATCGTCGTCCTCATCCTGTCGCTCGCGGCAACGGGCGGCATTTCGACCGGGCTGATCATCGTCCTGGTCCTCGGTGCCAATCTCGGCGGCGCCGTGCCGCCGGTCCTGGCGACGCTGCATGCGCCGATCAGCGCGAGACGCGTGACGATCGGTAATCTCATCGTGCGCGCCATCGGCTGCTTGGTGGCGCTGCCGCTTGCCGGCTATTCGGCACAGTTGCTCGATATCCTGCCGCTGTCGCATGACAAGCTGCCTGTGGATGCGCATCTCGTCTTCAATCTGGCGCTGGCGGTGCTTGCATGGCCGCTGTCGCGACCGCTCGCCCGGATGACCGCGCGGCTGTTGCCGGAGCCGAAGCAGACGCCGGACGCGCCGAGCTATCTCGACGAGGACAAGCTTTCGATGCCGGTGGCAGCCCTTGCCGGCGCCAGCCGCGAAGTCCTAAGCGTCGGAGATCTGATCGAAAGCATGCTGGCGCAGGCAAGCGATGCGCTGCAGCATGCGGATCCTGCGAAGCTCGCGGGCATCAGCACGCTCGAAGGCCGGGTCGATCGGCTGCAGCATCAGATCAAGGTCTATGTCTCGCGCCTTGGTCAGGCGGATATCGGCGAAGACAACCGCCGGCGAGCAATGGATGTCGTCGACTACGCTATCAATCTCGAACATATCGGCGATATCATCGAGAAGGGCCTGCTGGCCGAACTCGCAAAGAAGATTGCGTTGGGCCTGACCTTTTCGAGGGATGGCCACGAGGAGCTGACACGGCTGTTTGCGATCACGCTCGACAACCTGCGCATGGCGCAGACGGTGTTTGCCACCCGCGATGCGGCTTTGGCGCGGCGGCTGGTGGAGGTCAAGGAAGACGTCCGTCGCCTTGAGCGCCAATCGGCCGAGCGGCACCTGCAGCGCCTGCGCGAGGGGCGGGCGGAAAGCATCGAAACCAGTTCGCTGCACCTCGATATGCTGCGCGACCTCAAACGCATCAACGCCCATATCGCATCGGTCGCGCATCCGATCCTCGACGACAGCGGCCTGTTGATCGAAAGCCGCATCCGACAGGCCGGCTGATTTCGAGAGGCGCGCCTGGAGGAGGGACTAACGCACCGTCTTGCGCTCGATCATCGACACGGGCACCACCTGCAGCCGGGTCGCGGGCTCATCGGTTTCGAGCGCCGTCAGGACGTTCGCGGTCAATGTCGATAGAGACTGCTCGATGGTGGTCAGCTCATAGCTCTTCCAGCTCGCCTGGGGAATATCGTCGAAGCCAACGACAGACACATCCTGCGGCACACGGCGATGCATTTCGATGCGAGCGGCATCGAGGAAACCCAGCGCCAGCAGATCAGTGACGCAAAATGCTCCGTCAATCCGCTTGTCGCGCAAGAGGTCACAACCGGCCTGATAGCCGCTTTCGTAGCTCGTCGGCCCGTCCGACCAGGCGACCACCTCGATCCCGGCGGTCTGCATCCGCTGCGTAAACGCAGTCGCTCGCCGAACCTGTGCCGGCGTCTGGCTGGCACTGGAGACGACCGCAACCTTCTTGCATTTGGCCGCGATCAACCGGAGTGCGGCTAGGTCCGCCCCGTGCGAATCGTCACTCAGCACCATGTTGGTATCGGTGCGATCGAGCCGTTGATTGACCAGGATCAGCCGGACGCCATTGGCGATACACTCATCGACGATCGAGGACGGCGGCTCGCCCGAAAGCACGACGATCGCCTGGGCGCGGAATTCAAACAGCAGCTCGATCAGCGGCGCGATATCCTTGCGCGCATCGGCGGCGTTCAACAGCAGGCACTGGAGCCCGCGCCGGAGCAGGCCGATGCTCAAGAGATCGAGCTGCTTGGAAATGAAGGGCGCACTGAGGTTGGTGCCCACGACGCCGATCAGGTTCGAGCGGTCGTTGTTCAGCCCCTGGGCCAGCCGATTTACTCGATAGCCGAGTTCGCGCGCCGCCTTCAGTACCTTGCGCCGGACAGGCTGCGAGACGCTGGCACCCGGCGTGAACGTGCGCGAGACGGCCGAGCGTGAAACACCCGCGCGTTTTGCGACCTCCTCGGCCGTGACGAACCCTCGTGCCATGGTTTCCCCCAAAGAATCAGCTCGCGGCTATCTGGGCCACAAATGCCGGTTCATTCCAACGAAAAAGTATCCTTTGGCTCTGCAGGTGATGTCGCCTGAGTGCTGCGCGCCCGCCGGAAATCCGGCTGTTTTAGTTCGCCATTCCCTATGCGGCTGGAGCGTCTTCGCTGGCCAGTCGCGAGGCAATGACCACGTGTTCGAAAAAAGCGGATCCATCTGAGAAAAATATGCAATAAAATCAAAGCGATAAATCGTTGCGCACGTGTGCATTTTTTTGTTGACAAGCGCGACCTCTCAATGGATCATGCATTCCATAGGCGGTGACGAAATGGAATTTTTGTTCCGTCTATGTTCGTGATGATGGCGCCGGCTTCTGAGGAGTGGCCGGTGCCGTCGGGCCCGATCCGGACAGGATCGTTGATCGGGGTCGGTCGCGAACAGGGAGGATTGGATCGATGACGAGATATCGCGTTCTCGCGGCGGGTTGCCTTGCTCGACATGGAGCAGGGGCGGCTGCCTGCGCGGCTTTCCCTGATCTCCCCGTTCGCATGTTTGCTCGTCCGCAAGGCGCCGGCGCATAGCCGGATCGTGTTGCGAGGCGAGGTCTCAAGGGGAAAGAGCATGGCTTTTCTAAGTGATTCAGCGAAGGCGCCTCGGGCCGCGGGCGGTGAGGCCGCTGTGCCTTCGGCCTGGCAGGTCTGGCGATACCGGTTGAAGGTCGCCTCCCGTGAGCCGACGACATTGATCGGGGTTCTGACGGCACTGCTCTTTACCTATCTGATCGTCGTGCCGATCATCTCCATCGTGCTTGATGCCGTGCAGGTGCAATTCGGGCACGAGCGACGGCTCGGCAAGGATTTTGGCGACCTGACGCTCTATTATCTCGACCGGACGTTCACCTCGCCTGTCTCCGTCGATCTCTTCTGGCGGCCGCTGTTCAATACGCTGTCGGTTGCTGTCGGTGCGATCCTGTTGTCGCTATTGATCGGGACCGTTCTCGCCTGGCTGATCAGCCGCACCGACATGTTCGGAAGGCGCTGGTTCGCGACCGCCCTGATCGTGCCTTACATGCTGCCTGCATGGACGTTCGCGCTCGCCTGGACCACGCTGTTCAAGAACCGCACTGTCGGCGGCCAGCCCGGCTGGTTCGAGGCTCTCGGCTGGACGCCGCCGGACTGGGTCGCCTATGGCCGTTTTCCGATCACCATCATTCTCGCCCTGCACTATACGCCTTTCGTCATTCTGCTGTTCGGCTCGGCGCTTAGGCGCTTCGATTCCCAGCTGGAGGATTCCGCCCGCATCCTCGGCGCCAAGCGCTACCAGGTGGCAATGCAGATCATCCTGCCGCTGATGCGCCCGGCGCTGATGTCGTCGATGATCTTGATCTTCGCAAAGTGCCTCGGCGAATTCGGCGTGCCCTATGTGCTCGGCCTGCCCGTCAAGTTCGAGGTGCTCTCCACCTCGCTCTTCCGCAGCATCGCCTCGCGCCAGACGGGTGTCGCCGGTGTCGTCGCCGCCTCCATCATGCTGATTGGCATCATCACCCTGATGATCGACGCGCGGCTGGTGCGTGAAGCGCGCCGCTTCGTCACCATCGGCTCCAAGGGCTCGATGAACCGGCAAAGCCGCCTCGGCAAGCTCAGGCTTCCGGCAACGGGTTTCGCCGCGACGATCTTCATGCTGAGCGTCGGTCTGCCTCTCCTGACCCTGTTCCTGTCGACGGTCATGAAGCTGCCGGCACAGTTCACCCTCGACAACTTCACGCTCGACTACTGGATCGGCCGAGACCTTCATACCGTAGCGCTGCAGACCGGCGTGCTCCTGAGCCCCGATCTCTGGGCGGCCGCCAAGAACACGCTGATGATCGTCGGCCTCGCCTCGATCGCCTCGGGCATTCTCGGCCTGCTCGTCGGTTATGTCGTCATCCGCACGCCGGTCAGAGCCCTGTCTGTCTATCTGCGCCAGGTGACGTTCCTGCCCTATCTGGTGCCGGGCATTGCCTTTGCCGCCGCCTATCTCTCGCTCTTTGCGGTTCCCCGGGGTCCGATGCCGGCACTCTACGGCACCGTCACCATCCTGGTGCTGGCGCTGATGGCCGACCAGATGCCCTACGCCTCGCGCGCCGGGATCTCGGCCATGACCCAGCTCGGCAAGGATCCGGAAGAGGCGGCCCAGATCGCCGGCGCCGGCTGGTTCCGCCGCATGATGTCGATCGTCATCCCGATCCAGAAGGGCTCGCTCGTCACCGGTGTGCTGCTGCCGTTCATCTCCGGCATCAAGGGCCTCAGCCTGTTCGTCATCCTCGCCGTGCCCAGCACCGACGTTCTCACGACCTATTCGCTGCGGCTCGTCGACTACCACTACACCCAGGCGGCAAACGCGGTCGTGCTGATCATCGCCGCCATCGCCTATCTCGGAACTCTGGCAGCCCAGAAGCTGACCAAGACCAATCTTGCAGAAGGACTCGGAAGCTGATGCCCACTATCAATCTGCGCGGCGCCCAGAAGAATTATGGCGTCAATTCCGCCAATGCCGTCTCCAACCTCGATCTGGAAATCCGCGACGGCGAGTTCATGTGCCTGCTCGGCCCATCGGGTTGCGGCAAGACGACGACGTTGCGGATGATCGCGGGGCTGGAAAACCTGTCGGGCGGCGAGATCCGCATCGGCGACCGGGTGGTCGATTCGATCTTCGACGGCGTCTTCGTGCCACCGGAAAAGCGCGAAATGGGCCTGGTGTTTCAGAGCTACGCGCTCTGGCCGCATCTGACCATAGAGCGCAACACCGACTTTGGTCTGCGGCTGCGCAAGCTGCCGAAGGCCGAGCGTGAGGCCCGTGTCGAAAAGGTCATGCAGGCGCTCGACATCGCCAAGTACCGCGACCGCTATCCGTCGCAGCTTTCGGGTGGCCAGCAGCAGCGCGTGGCACTTGCCCGCATGCTTGCCGTCAATCCGGGCGTGCTGCTGCTCGATGAGCCGCTGTCGAACCTCGATGCGCGGCTGCGGCTTGAAATGCGCGCCGAACTCAAGCGCCTGCACAAGGAATTCAAGACGACGATCGTCTTCGTCACCCACGACCAGTGGGAAGCGATGACGCTGGCAACGACGATCGCCGTCATGAACGAAGGCACGCTGCAGCAGATGGGCACGCCGAACGACATCTATGACCGCCCGGCCAACCGCTTCGTCGCCGAGTTCGTCGGCAGCCCGCCGATCAACATCCTGTCCTTCGAAAAGAAAGACACGTCGGATGTTGCCAAGGAGGCGGAAGCCTACCTCTCTGCCCGCTATCCCGGCCTGCGCGGCATCGGTTCCATCGGCATCCGTCCCGAAGCGCTCAGCTACGCCACGAGGAAGGAAGACGTTCCGCAGGGAAGCTTCAGCGGCAAGATGGTCGTCACCGGCATTCTGCCGACGGGCGGCAGCTGGATCCTGGAGCTGAAGAGCGACAGCCACACGCTGTTCCTGACGACGCATGCGCTGCCGCGGCTGGAGCTTGGAGAAAAGGTCCGCTTCTTCGCGCCGCCGGAGGCGCTGCACGTCTTCGACAAGGACGGCCAACGCATTGCCGAGGCCGACAAGCTGCTGCGCAGCACGAAGCTGAACTGACGAAATTACTGATCGTATCAACCGAAAGACGAACACCGCTTACTGAGGAGGAGCAGTCGATGCATTTTCGGAAGAATGGAACGGCAGACACCAAAAGCCGTTGCCTGCTATGGACGACGGCCTTTGCCGGCCTCTTGGCGGGGCAGGCGATGGCTGAGGACGCCTTCGACCTGAACGCACTGGTCGAGGCCGCCAAGAAGGAAGCGCCGATCACCGTCTATGACAGCACCGGCAAGATCGTCGAGATGGCCAAGGCGTTCTCGGCCAAATACGGCGTCGCCGCCGAAGGATCGAAGGTCAAGGCGTCGGCGCAGCTCGAGATGATCATCCGCGAGGCACGCGCCAACAATATCCAGGGCGACGTTTCGATCATCAGCGATGCGCCGGCCGCGATGGCTCAGCTGATCCCGCAGGGTTTTGCCGAGAGCTGGCTGCCGCCGGACATGGCGTCGAAGATTCCGGAGCAGTACCAGAATCCCCTGACGGTGGTCACCAGCGCCAACGTCTGGGCCTACAACACCGAACTCTACGACAAGTGCCCGGTGACCAACATCTGGCAGCTGACCGGCGCGGAGTGGAAGGGCAAGGTCGCCATGCAGGACCCGCTCGGCAAGGCGTCCTATGTCGACTGGTTCAACCAGATGGCAAAGCACGGCGACGACAAGGTCGCCGCCGCCTACAAGGAGCTCTACGGCAAGGACCTGGAACTCGACGATGGCAGCGCGACGGCGGCCTGGGTGAAGGCGCTTGCCGCCAACGCGCCGCTGCTGACCGATGCCGACGCCGCGGCAGCCGATGCCGTCGGAGCGCCGGGCCAGTCGCAGCCGTTCATGGGCCTGATGAGTTCGGCAAAGTTCCGCGACAATGCGGAGAAGGGCATGAAGCTCGGGCTCTGCACGGATCTGAAGCCATGGCTCGGGTGGATGTATCCGGGCGTCGGCCTGATCACCAAGGGCACCAACAGCCCGAACGCCGCCAAGCTCTTCATCCACTACGTCATGACGGAGGAAGGCATCGCGCCGCAGGCGGTCGATGGTAAGATGTCGACCAATACCGATGTGGCACTTCCGGCTGACGAACCCTCGGGCATCGGCAAGGTTCTCGACCAGGTTCTGCCCTACCAGATGGACACGAGCCTCGACGACTGGGATGCGCGCGAAACCTGGCAGGATTTCTGGCGGGTGAACTACCAGAAGTGATGGCTCAGCCGGGAGAGTGACGACATGATGGAAATGAAACGCAGCGCGTTGCGCGACCGCCCATTAGCCTGGGCGGTCGCAGGTAGCCTTGCTGCCATGACACTGACCTGTGGGCCGGCGAAGGCTGAAGAAGCCTTCAACCTCGGCGCCCTGATCGAGGCGGCAAAGAAGGAGCCGCCGATCACCGTCTATGCCGTCACCGGTAAGATCGTCGATACGGCCAAGGAGTTCTCGGAAAAATACGGCGTGCAGGCGACGGGCAAGAAGGTCAACGAAGCCACGCAGGTGGAGCTGATGATCCGCGAGCACCAGGCCGGCAATATCCTCGGCGACGTGAGCGTCGCGACTGACGTGGCATCGGCAATCGGACAGCTGTTGCCGGAAGGTATCGCCACCAGCTGGACGCCTCCGGATCTCGCCAAGGATATTCCGCAAGCGCAGCGCAATCCTCTTGTTGTTGTCTCGGACCCTCACGTCTTTACCTACAACACCGAGAAATACGACAAGTGCCCCGTGACCAACATCTGGCAGCTGACCGAGCCGCAGTGGCGCGGCAAGCTGGCGATGCTCGATCTCTTCGACAAGCCGCTATATGCCGACTGGTTCAATCAGATCGAGACGCATCGCGACGCCGATGTCGCGCGGGCCTATGAAAGCCTTTACGGCAAGAAGCTGGAGACGAACGGCCAAAGTGCCGCAGCTGCCTGGGTCAAGGCCTTTGCAGAAAACGGGCCGCTTCTGGCGGATTCGACAACGGTCGCCAACGCCGCCGGCGCCCCGGGACAAGCCGAGCCGTTCTTCGTCATCACCTCGACGGCCAAGTATCGCGACAACCTCACGAAGGGCCTTAAACTCGGTATCTGCGCCGGCGTCGAGCCGTTTTCCGGATTTCTCTATCCGGGCTTCGGCCTGATCGCGGGCCAGACCAAGAGCCCGAATGCCGCCAAGCTGTTTGTCCGTTACCTGATGACGGCAGAGGGCATTGCACCCCAGACCGAAGACGGAAAGATCTCCGGCAATTCGACGATCGGCCTGCCGGCCGATGAACCCTCGGGCGTCGCGAAGTATCTCGATCAATTGATGGCCTTCGATGCCGCGACCGCCGGCGACGACCTCGACAAGCGCGAGGCCTGGCAGGACCTTTGGAGAATAAACCACCGAAAATGACGCGACGGGCGGTGCCGATCACCGAGTGCTGTTTCCTTGGGAGGGGAAGCGATGAAAACGGAAAAAAAGAGAGTGCGTGACATGACGATGGCAGCGGTCGCAGTTGCGGCCGGCCTGCTTTCGGCGCAAGCCCATGCCGCCGACGGCCTCGATCTCGACGCGCTGATTGCCGCGGCCAAGACGGAAAAGCCGATCAACGTCTATGACAGCACCGGCAAGATCGTCGAGATGGCCGAAGGCTTTACGGCCAAATACGGTATCAAGGCGACGGGCGTCAAAGTGTCGGCGAACAGCCAGTTGGAAATGATCATCCGCGAGAGCCAGGCGGGCAACGTTCAGGGCGATGTCGCCTTGATCACTGACGCGCCGGCAGCACTCGCGCAGTTGTTGCCGCAGGAGTTCGTCGAAAGCTACCTGCCGGCCGACATGATCGCGAAAATCCCGGCGGAGTTCCAGAATCCGCTGGCGATTTCGACCAACGCCAACGTCTGGGCCTATAACACCGAAGCCTACGACAAATGCCCGGTCGCCAATATCTGGGAGCTGACGGAACCGAAGTGGAAAGGCAAGGTTGCTCTCGTCGATCCGCTGACCAAGGGCACCTATACCGACTGGTTCAACCAGATGGAGAAACACGCCGACGACAAGGTTGCCGGTGCCTACAAGAGCCATTTCGGCAAGGACCTTGCGACCGAGGAGAAGAGCGCGTCGGCCGCCTGGATCAAGGCACTGGCGCAGAACGCGCCGCTCGTCACCGATGGCGATGATCCAGTGGCCGAAGCCGTTGGTGCTGCCGGCCAGAAGGAGCCCTTCTTCGGCCTGCTCTCGTCGGCAAAATTCCGCGACAACGAGGGCAAGGGGTACAAGCTCGGCATCTGCAAGGATCTCAATCCCTGGGTCGGCTGGAGCTACGTCAAGCTTGGCCTGATTGCGACGAAGACGCAGAGCCCGAACGCGGCAAAGCTGTTCATCCACTACATCCTGACGGAAGAAGGCATCGCGCCGCAGATGAAGGACGGCAAGCTGCCGACCAACATCGACATCAAGATGCCGGCCGACGAGCCGTCCGGCCTGATGACGGTCGCCGACCGCCTGTTCGGCTACAATTCCTCGACCGGTCTTGAGGACTTTGACCGACGCGAGGAGTGGCAGGATTTCTGGCGTGTGAACTACACCAAGTGAACAAAAGCCGGTGCGCCACCGGGTGGCGCGCCGGCACTTTCTCGATAAGAATGGATACGCACGACATGGAAAAGCGCCTTCCCGCAGCGACCTCACCGGCGGCTGACCCCGAACAACGACTGGAGCGGTCGAAGCGCCTCGTCGAGATTGCCCGTGGAGCGGCCAATGCCGTGCGCGAACCGCTGCTGAGCGCGTTCCGGTCGGACATGGTCGTCGACTACAAGCGCGACCTGCATGATGTCGTGACCATCCATGACAAGCGCGCCGAAGTCACCATTCGCGATTTCATTTTTGCGCACGAGCCCAATTCGTCCATGCTCGGCGAAGAGGGCGGACAGGTGGGCGATGGCGACATCCAGTGGTATGTCGATCCGATCGACGGGACCTCGAATTTCGCGCGCGGACTGGCCTTCTGGTGCGTGTCTATCGCCGCCGTCGAAAGGGGTGACGTCGTGGCCGGCGTCGTTTATGACCCGGTCGCTGACCTGATGTTTTCTGCCGATCTCGAACAAGCCTATCTCAATGGAGCAAGTATCTCCTCGCAAGCGGTCGAGGAAGAGAACCGGGCAACGCTGATCACCGGCTATCCCGTCTCCCGTGACTTTCGCCTCGACGGCCGGGAAATGGCACTCGCCAATCTCGGGGAATTCGTCGAGACGTTTTCGACCCTTCGGCGGCCGGGAAGTGCCGCTCTCAGCATCGCCCATGTGGCGGCGGGCTGGGCGGATGCGGCGACCGGCTTCGGCGTCAATTCCTGGGATGTGGCGGCTGCGACGCTGATCCTCAAGAATGCCGGCGGTCGATACGAGCCGCTGACCCTGGGCAAGGTGCCTGCAGATGCGCCCGATTTCATGTGCCCCGGCTACATCGCCACCGGCGCCGGCGGAAACTATCCGACGTTGCAGCGCGTCGCGCGGGCGATATCGGCCAATCGCATTGCCTCAGCGGCAATCTGAAAAGACAGCGGAGACAGCATGTTGAACATCAGTCAGGAACCCGAGACGAAGGCGCAACCGTCTGCCGAACTTGCCAAGCTCAGCCTCGTCTACCAACAGCACCCGCTTTATGGCGTCGATATCTACATCGCCGGCAAGGAGGGCACGAGCGATCTCAATCTGCTCCGACAGAACGGCATCACCACCGTCGTCAACTGCGCCGTCAATCTCGATTTCAATTTCGTCCGGCAGGCGCAGCTGGTGTCCGATCACGAGGGCAGCGTCTATGGCCCGGGCGAGATCCGTTATTACAAGATCGGATTGATCGATGGTGGCGGTAATCCCGACACGCAGATGCTGGCCGCTCACTATATCCTGCGTGCGGCACTGGAGCAGGTGCTGCCGGAAAAGCCGTCCTATCCGCGCCGGGAGATGGGCAACATTCTCATCAACTGCCGCGGCGGACGCTCGCGTTCGGTCATTGTCGTGTCGCTGTTTTTGCACCTGACCTTGCCGACCGAGTTTCCGACGCTGGATGCGGCGATCGCCTTCGTGCGCAACCGGCGCGGTCTGCCGGAGAACGAATGGTATAAAGCGCCGAAAGCGGTGCTGATCGAGTCCGCTGAGCGCGCTGCAAGCTGGGCGAAGATGATAGAAGCCAAATAGCGCTGCTGCCCTTGGCCATCTGCGGGAGGATTATCCGGCGCCGGCATGGCGCGCAATCTGTTGGCGACCACGGCTGCGCGCAGGAAACGGGTTGAATTCGAACGCCTTCCGCACGATTTTCATCGAGTATGAAAATGCGAGGACGGTGAGATGGCGCAGACAGTTCACAACTATCTTATCTTCGAAACCGCTGCCGGCTTCTGCGGCATCGCCTGGAACGGCGTCGGCATCACCCGTTTCCAACTGCCGACCAAGAAGGCTGAGGATACCGAGCGCTTGCTTCTGCGCCGGCCTGCTGCCGGCGAACCGGGCACGCCGACGCCGGAAGTTGCCGAAGCGGTTGCCGCGGTTCGACGCTATTTCAACGGTGAACAGGTCGATTTCTCCGATATCCAGCTCGACCTCGAAGGGCAGGACCCATTCTTCAAGCAGATTTATGCTGCCGCGCGCAGGCTCGGCTGGGGACAGACCACCACCTATGGTGCCCTGGCAAAGGAACTCGGCGTCGGCCCTGAAGCCGCGCGCGATGTCGGCCAGGCGATGGCAAAGAACCCGGTGGCACTGATCATTCCCTGCCACCGGGTGCTGGCCGCCGGCGGCAAGGTTGGCGGTTTCTCGGCTCCGGGCGGCTCGACATCGAAGATCCGCATGCTGGAGCTCGAAGGCGTGCGCCTCGGTCCGCCGGAGCCTGCTCAGCAATCGCTGTTTTGAGCGTGGTGCCTGCGGCTTCGACGAGGAGGCAAACGGTTTTTGGTCAGCCGAGCGCGTCGCGATCCTTAGGGTTCGCTTTCTGCACTTTACGTTCTTGTTCTTTTGCGTGTCGTTGTCCCGAAACCGCTGCGCACTTTCGGGCGACATGCTTTATCCCGGTCTGACGAGGCTCGCCGGGCGCGATCCGGTATCCGCCGCCGTGCGATAGCTCGCGGCGGAAGCCGGGCGGCCGACATGGAAACCCTGAACATGGTCGATGCGGAACTCTCGCACCAGCGCCATTTGCTCCTCGGTTTCGACACCTTCCACCAGGATCTTGTGGCCACGGTTCCGGACCAGGCCGATGATATCCTTCAGCATCGCCTTGCCCCTTGGCGTGCCGCAGTCATGAAGGAACGAGCGGTCGATCTTGACCGTATCGAAATCGATCAGCCGGAGCCAGGAAAGGCCGGCAAAGCCGGTGCCGAAATCATCGAGCCAGATCCGGATGCCCAGCGTTTCGAGGTCGCTGATGCAGCGCAGCACGTCCGAGTGCATCTCCATCTCGAGGCCCTCGGTAATTTCGAAAGCGAGCCGGCCGCCGGCCACTCCCGTTTCACCAAGGATGGCGGCAACCGATGTGGCGAAGCCCGGCGTCTTCAGCTGGATCGGCGAGACATTGACGCTGACGACAGGCACATGATCGTTGGCGAGAAGCTCGCGGCAGACCGTGCGGATCGCCCAGCGTCCGAGGTCGATGATGGCGCCGGTACGCTCGGCAACGGGAATGAAAAGGCTGGGCGGAACTGCGGTCCCATCGAGCATTCTCAGCCGCATCAGCGCTTCGACGGCCTCGACGCGGCCTGTCGCAACATTCTTGATCGGCTGATAGACGAGGGAGACGAGATCCTGGTCGGTCGCTATCTTCAACAGCGCCGCGATGTTCTCGCTCTCGTCGCTGGTTTGCGGGTCGTCCGGATCAAACAGCTTGGCGCAGTTGCGTCCGCTTGCCTTTGCTGCGTAAAGCGCCCGGTCCGCCTCGTGGATGATCCGTTCGAGCTTCGAGCCCGTCTGATGCCTGGTGAACGCGGCACCGACGCTGACCGTGACGATGGATGTGCCATCCCGTCGTTGCCCGTGCACCAGCGCAAGGTCTTGCACTGTGCGGCAGATGGCGTCGGCCAGATCGGCGGCCTCTTCGCGCGTGTCCATGCGCGCAAGAATGATGAACTCCTCGCCGCCGTATCGGCCGATGGACGCGTCGAACTGCTCGATCGATTCCCTCAACGTGTTGGCCACGAGAATGAGGCAGCGGTCACCTTCCTGGTGGCCATAGCAGTCGTTGTATTTCTTGAAGAAGTCGACGTCGATCAGGATCGCGGCGAAACGGTCGCCGAACTTCTGCCAGTCGCTCCAGTATTCCCGCAGCTTCTGGTCTACCGCCCGACGATTGTCGAGACCGGTTAGGGAATCGGTGTTGGAGAGCCTGAGCAGCGCCTTGCCGCGCTCGGTCGCCTCCCGCTGCTGGACCCTCGCCTCGAACGCATTGAGGAAGACCTTGTAGCGTTCGCGGTTGAGCTTCCAGTTTACGTAGGAGGTGAACACGAAACAGGATACGTAGAACGTGCCGAACGCCAGCTGGTAGGACGGGTTCTGCGGCGAGAAATAGAGGAGATCGAGGAAAAATGCGCCAAGGATGATGCTCGATGAGATCACCGAAAGGCGGAACTGGAAGATGAAGAACAGGTTGGCGCCCATCATGAAGATCGCACCGAAGATCATGTAGTAGGACATGTCCTGCGTGTATGCGGTCATCATTGCCGGAATGAGCCAGCCGAGATAACCGAAAACAAGCGCGCCCGAACAGGTCCTGTCCAGCCAGTCCGTCTTGACGTTGAAGTGGACCTGGATTTCCAGAACGGCAAGCGCAACTGCGCCGACGACAAAGCGCGAGGCAATCGTGTAGCGGGCGACATCCGAGATCAGCAGCAGGTCGGTAATCGAAAACAGCAGATAGACCGCGACGGCGATCCAGAGCCCTTTTCTCGTCGCTTCCCTGCGGGTCGTTTCACCTTCCTGGCGATAGAGCAAGCGCAGCTCCGCCGGCAGCGGCCTGAGTGGCTGCTTGTGCAGATCTATCTCAACGACGTCGGCCAAGGTTTGCTTCATGCACCGGTCCGGGGAATTGCGTCGCGCTCAACGGAAATCTGGTCTCGTCTTTCCATCTCTGGACGTTGCTTCAGACGCTCCACGCTTGCCATTCACTGGATACCACAACAAGCACAAGCGGCCTCAACGACATAGTAGAAGACGCCCATTAAATTTTGATAAATTAGCCGAGACTGACGGCCGGTGCAGGGGTGTATCCAAATGGGTACTGTCCGCCAGTATTTACCATATACTCTACAAAAACTTGCAATTCGAGACGCAGTTCGCGCATTCTTGCCCACATTGTTAACAAAGCATTAACGGATGGGTTTTGCGTGAGCCAGCTTCAAATCGTATTCGATGGCGAAAGTCTTATTACTCCCCAATCAATCGCAACCGAGTTCACTTCGTCAAGAAGTGAGTTTTATGATGAGCAGTTTGCAACAGGAAAAGCCGAACTCGCCCTGATTCTCCAAATTGCACAGCAGCAATTTGCCCAGGAACTGGACCCCCGGAAGATAATACATCGCTTGGCGGCCGCACTTCACGAGACGCGCGCGAAGTTTCATCCGAGCGTATGGCAGGAACTGATCCCGATCGCACAAAAGCATCCGGTGTCGGAGTTTTTCCTGCAGGACCCTTTTACCCGCTGGTCCAGCGAAAAGCCGCGGGGTTATTCCGGCGACGCCCAACTGCTCGACTTCATCTACGGCCATCCAAGCGTTGCCGGCGAGATCGCCAAGGCGTCGCCGGTGGGCAAGGCGCTTTACGACTATACCAAGGACGCTTCGTCGTCGGTTGCTGTGCGCGAACGGCGGGACCTGCTGACCCAACATGTCGATGAGATCGCGGCGACACGCGACGGGGAGGCAGAGATCCTGACGATTGCCGCCGGGCATCTGCGCGAGGCAAACCGGTCGGTTGCGCTGCAGGAAGGGCGGATAAAGCGCTGGGTCGCGCTCGACCAGGACCCGCTCAGTGTCGGATCGATCACCAGGGATTTTCGAGGAACCAGCGTTGAAGCGATCGACGGTTCCGTCCGTGGCATTCTCACCCGGGCTCACAAGCTCGGCAAGTTCGACTTCGTCTATGCGGCGGGGCTTTATGACTACCTGCCTCACAACGTGGCAGTGAAGCTCACCCGCCGATGCCTGCAGATGCTGAAACCCAACGGCGTCTTCCTCTTCGCCAATTTCGCGACCGACATCGGCGTCGACGGCTATATGGAGACGTTCATGAACTGGGCGCTGCTGTTGCGCTCGCAATCGGACATGTGGCGCATCGTCAACGAAAGCGTCGACGGCACCAACTTCGAGTCGCACGTGACGTTCGGGGAGAACCGCAACGTAGTCTATGCGACGCTGCAAAAGCGCTCGTAACCACGACTGAAGCACATTACAGCGGCGCGCGTCATCTTTGACGCGCGCCGCTGTCGTTCGGCAAAGGCGTGATGCCGCCTTGGCATGCAAAACGACACGCTGGACACTTTCCCGTCTCAGCATCGACGTTCGCGCGCAACGAACCGTTCTCAAGGTCTCCACAGCGAAGTGTTTCGCCGGTGCGGCCGAGGGGCGAAGGTCCTTCAGGCTTGAGGACGTTCAACGGATCTACCCAGGGCTGTTATGCAATTATTTCATAGCGCCTGAAATTCTATGCATTGGCGGGCCGCTTTCCTTTTCTCTAGCATCCCCGACTGCACGACTTGTGGCCCATCGGAACGCCGCACCGGAATGGATAACGATCCAGCTTCGGCACGCAACCGATGCGGGCGGGAGACATGGGTCGTGCCGAGAGCCGGTTTGTCATCAAACCTGACTCTACGTTGCAGTGACGGCGGAGGGGAGGAGCCTTAGATGCCAGCGGGACAGAGTTTTCACGCCGACATGATCGTGCACAATGGTGTGATCTGGTGCGGTATGGCCGAGGGCGTCGTCGATGCCCTGGCAATCTGGCAGGGCAAGGTCCTGGCGACGGGC
Source organism: Ensifer sp. ENS11 (assembly GCF_014851895.1). Classification (NCBI taxonomy): domain Bacteria; kingdom Pseudomonadati; phylum Pseudomonadota; class Alphaproteobacteria; order Hyphomicrobiales; family Rhizobiaceae; genus Ensifer; species Ensifer sp. ENS11. Next base: position 193,310 of record NZ_JACVAN010000010.1, read on the forward strand.
ACCAGGCAGGAAATGGAAACCTATCGCGGCGCTGGCACGCAGCTACTCGACCTTCAAGGGCAATTCGCGACCCCCGGTCTCAACGATGCGCATCTGCACCTGATCTCCGTCGGCCTGACGTTGAATTGGGTCGACGCGACGCCGCAGGCTGCCCCCACTCTCGAAAGCCTGCTCGGCGCGATCAAACATCAGGCCGAAAGCACGCCGGCCGGTACCTGGATCCGGGCGCGGGGTTATGACCAGACCAAGCTCGACACCGGTCGCCATCCGCTTCGCGCGGAACTCGATGCGGTTGCGCCGCACCATCCCGTCATGGTGGTGCGCGCCTGCGGGCATGTGTCGATCTTCAATTCGGAAGCATTCCGCCTTGCCGGCGTCGACGAGAAGACTACCGTGCCGGAAGGCGGCCTGATCGAACAGGTCGCAGGCGTCCTGACGGGCCTGGTCGCGGAAAATGCGCAAGGGCTGGTTCGTGCGGCGATCCCGAAAGCCTCGACCGACGACATGATCGATGCGATCGAAAGCGCCGGAAATCTGCTTCTATCCTACGGCATTACCAGCATCATGGACGCGGCCGTCGGTCAGGTCGCAGGCTTCGACGAGATCAGGGCCTATAATCTGGCGAAGCTGAACAACAGGCTGCCAGTGCGCACCTGGCTCGTTCTTCTCGGCGATCCCAACGTTTCGATCGTGCCGCAGAGTTACGAGGCCGGTCTCGTTTCGGGTGTCGGCGACGACATGCTGAAAGTCGGTGCCGTCAAGATCTTCCTCGATGGCTCGGCCGGTGGCCGCACCGCCTGGATGGGCAGCCCCTATCTCGGCGATGACAACAATACCGGCGTCCAGATCCTTTCGGATGTGGAACTTGAGGCGCTCGTACTCGACGCGCATACCAAGGGATATCAACTGGCCTGCCATGCGATCGGCGATGCTGCGATCGGTCAGTTGATCACCGCCTACGAGAAGGCACTTGAGGCGATCCCGGATGCGGATCGCCGTCACCGGATCGAGCATTGTGGCTTCTCCAGCGACGCGCAGCACCAGCGCATGGTGAAGGCTGGGATATATCCGTGTCCGCAACAGGTGTTCATCTACGATTTCGGCGACGCTTACGTCTCGGTGCTCGGCGAGGAGCGGGCGCTGTCGAGCTATCCATTGAAGACCTGGAAGGACCTGGGGCTGAAGCCTGCGACCGGCAGCGATGCGCCGGTCTGTCATCCCAACCCGTTCCCCAATATCTACAGCATGCTGACGCGCAAGACCGCCAAGGGCACGGTGATGGACGCTCGCGAGCGGGTCTCCATCGAGGAGGCTTTGCAGGTCTATACCGAATACGGCGCGTTCTCGCAGAAGCTCGAAACCGTCAAGGGACGACTGATCCCGGGACAGCTTGCCGATATCGCGGTGTTCTCCAGGAACATGCTGACGGCGAGCCCCGAAGACATCCTCAACGACACGCGCTGCACCCTGGCAATCCGGGGCGGCGAGGTGGTCTTCGAGCGACAGAACGCCTGACGAAGGGCGAGAGGGAGCCGCAAGAGCGGCTCAATGCATCTCAACCGATCCGGGAGGTCGGATGAGATCGCGGTTTTGTTCATCCATACGCAGAACAACAAGTGGGGAGGATATGGGAATGATGAAGAAAATAGCATTACTTTCGACATTGACCGCAGCGTTGCTGGCAGGGGTGGCTTCGGTGCAGGCGGCCGACACGCCGCGGGCCGGCGGAACGGTCAACTTCGTGGCGCCCTATGGGGACAGCTTCTCGACGCTCGACATCCAGGCGTCGCCGCAGACGCAGGACGAGTTCTACGCCAAGGCGATCCATCGCACCCTTTATGATTGGGACGCGGACAAGAACGTTCCGGTGCTGGCGCTTGCGACCGACGTCGACGTCTCCGCCGACAAGCTGGTCTATACCTACAAGCTGCGGCAGGACGCCTATTTCCACAACGGCAAGCAGATGACGGCCGACGACATCATCTCGAGCTTCACCCGCATGGCCGATCCGGCCAAGGCCTATCCACCTTCGCGCTACATCGCCAACATCAAGGGCGGCGCCGACTACATGGCCGGCAAGGCAGAGGCGATTTCGGGCCTGAAGAAGGTCGACGATTTCACGCTGGAAGTGACCCTGACAGACCCGGTCGATCCGGCGTTCCTGTTCATGCGCAACAACACGGCGATCTACCCGGCTGGGGAAGCCGACAAGGAAGGCTTCCAGAGCCACCCGATCGGCCTCGGGCCCTACAAGTTTGCCGAATATGTGCCCGGCTCGCGCCTGACGGTCGAAAAGTGGGAAAAGTACTACGAAAAAGACAAGCCCTACGCCGACAAGATCAATATCCTGATCATGGGGGATGCCTCGGCGCGTGACGTCGCCTTCCGCAACAAGGAGGTCGACGTCTCCGTGCTCGGGCCGTCGCAATACGTCGCCTATCAGGCCGATCCGGAACTGTCCAAGGGCCTTCTCGAAGTCGCTGAAGTCTATACGCGCTATGTCGGCTTCAACCTCGATTTCGAACCGTTCAAGGACAAGCGTGTTCGCCAGGCGTTCAACTATGCCATCAATGCCGACCTGATCATCAAACGGCTGGCGAAGGACAAGGCCTACCGCGCGAGCGGCTGGCTGCCGACATCGTCGCCGGCCTATGACAAGGACGCGCAACCCTACGCCTACGACCCGGAGAAGGCGAAGGCACTGCTGGCTGAGGCCGGTTATGCCGATGGCTTCGACGTCGAGCTGACAGCGACGCAGAACGAAAGCTGGGGCCTGACGATCGTCGAGGCGATCATCCCGATGCTGGAAAAAGTCGGTATCCGGGTGAAGGCAAAACCGGTCGAGGCTTCGGTGCTTTCCGAAGTCGTGCCATCAGGCGATTTCCAGTCCTTCATGTGGTCGTCGGAGAGCGGCCCGGACGCCCTGACGGCGATGCAGTGCTTCTATTCCAAGACGTCGCAGGCTGCGTGCAACTACCAGAAGTTCGCAAACGCGGACTTCGACAAGCTGTTCGAGGCCGCCAAGGTCGCCAAGACCGACGAGGAAAAGAACGAGCTGCTACGCAAGGCCAACAACCTCGTTCAGGAAGAAGCGCCGGTCTGGTTCTTCAACTACAACAAGGCTGTGATGGCCTACCAGCCCTGGCTGCATGGGCTGCAGCCAAACTCCGCCGAGCTGGCGATCCAGTCCTATGAAAAGCTCTGGGTGGACGAAACCGTCCCAGCCGGACGTTGATGGAGGCGCCCCGATATCGTCGTCGCGGTATCGGGGACCTTTCCACTGGTATCTGGCACCTATGCTGTCGATAACGTAAGTCAGCGCTTACGATGCGGCAACCCGCCGGAATGATCTGGCCCGAGTGGCCTATCGCTCGGTGGCATGTGCCGGAGGACTATCGCCCGCGCATCCGTTGATGGGCGCCGCGAGGGAGGAAATGAATGCTTCAGTTCGTCGTGCGCCGCATCTTGCAGGTGATCCCGACAGTCATCGCGATATCGCTGTTGATCTTCGTGATCTTCAGCGTGGTGCCGGGCAGCATCGCCACCAGCCTGACAGCCAATGGCAAGGGCGGCGGCGACCCAAAGATCGTCGAGAAGATGACACGTGAATTCGGTCTCGACCAACCGCTCTATGTGCGGTTCGGCGCCTATCTCTCCGATCTCGCAAGGTTCGATCTCGGAACATCGTTCCGCAGCCGCCAGCCGGTGGCCCATCTGATCGGCGAGCGCATGTGGCCGACCTTGAAGCTCGCATTCGCGGCGATGGCGATCGCGATGTTCGTCGGTGTACCGCTCGGTTTCATCGCCGCCTTGAAGCCGGGCAGCATCATCGACACGTTGACGATGATCGGCGCGATCTCGGGCCTGTCCCTGCCGCAGTTCTGGCTCGGGCTGCTCGGCATGTATCTGTTCGCGCTGACGCTCGGCTGGTTGCCGAGCTTCGGCTACGGCGACGGCGGGCCGATGAACCTGATCCTGCCGGCCTTGACGCTCGGCGTGGCGCCGATGGCACTCCTGGCGCGCACGACGCGCGCCGCCGTCCTTGACGTGATGAACGCCGATTTCATCCGCACCGCCCGAGCCAAAGGCATGAACGGCTTTCGCCTCGTCACCTGGCATGTCGTTCGCAACGTGCTTGTGCTGATCATCACCACCATCGGCCTGCAGTTCGGTTCGATGATGGGTCAGGCGGTGGTGGTCGAAAAACTGTTCTCCTGGCCGGGGCTGGGATCTCTGCTGATCGACAGCGTCAGCCTGCGCGACATCCCGGTGGTTCAGGGTGCGATCCTCGTCATCGTCCTGTGGTTCCTGCTCATCAACACCATCGTCGATATTCTTTACGCGGTCATCGATCCGCGCATCAGCCACGGATAGATCCATGAGAATACGGCTCAATCTCCTCATCGGTGGCGTCCTCTGTCTCGTCATCATCTCAGCGGCGCTGCTTGCGCCCTGGCTGGCGCCGACCGATCCAGTGCTCGACGCGGACCTGATGAATGCGGAGCTGCCGCCGGACGCACAGTTCTGGTTCGGCACCGACGCGCAAGGGCGTGACGTTCTCAGCCGCATCCTCTACGGCGCCCGCATCTCGCTTGCCGTCGGTATCGGCTCGCAGGTCATCAACACGCTGATTGGCCTGGCGCTCGGCATTTCGGCCGGCTATTTCGGCGGCTGGTGGGACGATCTTGTCACCGGGCTCACCAACCTGATGCTGGCGATCCCGAGCCTGATCTTCGCGCTCGCCATCATGGCGATCCTTGGGCCCGGCCTTTCCAGCCTGCTGATCGCGCTAGGCTTGACCAACTGGTCATGGACCTGTCGCATCGCGCGAAGCTCGGCGCTGTCCTTGAAGAAGCAGGGCTATGTCCAGGCGGCAAAGACGCTCGGTTACGGCGACATCCGCATCATGATCACGCAGATCCTGCCCAACATGATCGGCCCGATCCTGGTGATCGGAACGCTGGGCATGGGCGATGCGATCCTTGCCGAGGCAGCACTCTCCTATCTCGGACTGGGCATCAAGCCGCCGTTCCCGAGCTGGGGCAACATGCTGACGGATGCACGCGAACTCATCGTCATTGCGCCCTGGGCGGCGATCTTTCCGGGGCTGGCGATCTTCGTGACGGTTCTCGGTCTCAATCTTTTCGGCGACGGTCTACGCGATTGGCTGGACCCGCATATGAGGGCGCGGCAGCTATGACCGAGAACTTGCTGAACGTCAGGGATCTGCGCCTCGATATCGTATCGGGCCGGGTCAGCCACAACGTCGTCGACAACGTGTCGTTCTCGATCGGGCGCGGCGAGGCCTATGGCCTCGTGGGCGAATCGGGCTGCGGCAAGAGCATCACTGCGCTTTCGATCATCGGCCTGTTGCGTGCGCCGCTCGCCGTCACGGGCGGTTCGCTGAAGTTCAACGGTCGGGACCTGAGGGAGCTTTCGAAACGCGAGTTGCGGCGGCTTCGGGGCGAGCGCATCGCCATGATCTTCCAGGAACCGATGACCGCGCTCAACCCGTTGTCTCCGGTCGGCCGGCAGATTGCCGAGATGTTTGTCCTGCACAAGGGTGCCACCTGGAAGGAAGCCGAAAGACTGGCGATCGAGGCACTCGGCAACGTACAGGTCCCGGCGCCGGAGGAGCGGGTGAAGAACTATCCGCACCAGATGTCCGGCGGCATGCGGCAGCGGGTGATGATCGCCATTGCGCTTGCCTGCAATCCGGATCTGCTGATCGCCGACGAGCCGACGACGGCGCTCGACGTGACGGTGCAGGCGGAGATCCTCAAACTCGTGAAGGAGCTTTGCGCTGCACGCGGCACATCAGTGCTGATGATCAGCCACGATCTCGGCGTGATTGCCAATATGTGCAACCGGGTCGGCATCATGTATGCCGGGCGCCTGGTCGAGGAGAGGCCGGTCGCCGACCTGTTCCTCCATCCGGCCCATCCTTATACCGACGGCCTGTTGCGATCGCTGCCGCATCTGGGCTCGCGCCGGCTGGAAGGGCGCAAGCGCCTTCAGGAGATCGAAGGCACGGTTCCCTCCATCGCCAGTTTTCCGCCGGGCTGTCGCTTTCAGCCGCGTTGCCACAGGGCGACGTCCATCTGCAGCGCCGAAATTCCACCGCCAACCGGCCTCAGCCATGATGGCTTCGTGAAGTGTTTCAACCATGAGTGATAACAACGAACCACTGGTCAGAGTCGACGGCCTGAGCGTGCATTTCCCGGTGCGCAACGGCGTCTTCGGCCGCTCGAAGCGCACTCTGCGCGCGGTCAACGACCTGAGCCTGACGCTGAACCGGGGCGAATGCCTGTCGATCGTCGGCGAATCCGGTTGCGGAAAGTCGACGCTTGCGCTTTCGATCCTCGGACTTCAGGAGCCGACCGCGGGCGAGATCTATTTCGAAGGGCGATCGATCACCGGCAAGGCGCGGCCCTCCCGGCTCGAGCGTGCCGGCATGGCGCAGATGGTGTTTCAGGACCCGTACGCGTCGCTCAACCCCCGTCAGACGATCTACACGTCGCTGGCGGCACCGCTGAGATTGCACGGGATTTCCGACCGCAAGGAGATCGCGCGACGCATCGAAGAGATGATGCAGTTGGTCGGATTGAAACCGGAGCGGGCGGGGCGTTTCCCGCACGAATTTTCCGGCGGCCAGCGCCAGCGCATCGGCATTGCCCGCGCTTTGATCCTCAACCCTAAGGTCGTGGTGCTGGACGAGCCGGTGTCGGCGCTCGACGTCTCGATCCGCGCCCAGATCATCAACCTGCTGCTGGAACTCAAGGAGCGGCTGGATCTGTCCTACATCATGATCAGCCATGACCTGAGCGTGGTCGAACATATGAGCGACCGCGTGGCGGTGATGTATTTCGGCCAGATCGTCGAGACCGGCAGCTGGGACCGGGTCTTCAGCGAACCACAGCATCCCTATACCCGCCGCCTGATCGGGGCGATCCTCGATCCGGTCACCGAGCTGACGGGCCAAAGCCCGGTGGATCCTCGTGAAACACCGGAACCGCCGCCGGGCTATGACTACTACCCCAGAGAATTCGGAAAGCATGACGTCTACAGCCTGCCGCCGTCTTCGCAATTGATTGCGCTTCGGGACGACCACAGCGTTCGTCTGATCGCGCGGGGCTGAGCCGGCGCTCGGAATTGCGAACTGGTTTCGATTGGAGGGTAAGAACCGGAGTTTTGGGCGCCGTAGCTCAGGCTACCTTTATGCGCAGGCAACCGGCGTTATCGACGGTCGAGCCCGTGTCAATTCGAGGAGAAAGCCAATGAGCAAGGAAGAAGACAACAAGGCGGTGGTCAGCAGATGGTTCACAGAGTTTTGGGGTCGCGACGTAGATCTTTCCATCGTCAACGAGATCGCGTCTGCAGACATGCTGTTGAAATATTCCCTGCATGAACCGCGCCGCGGCCATGATGATATCAAAGCCTTCATGACCGATTTCCGTGCCGCGTTCCCGGATCTGAACTTCTGGGGCACGGCCGACCTCATCGCCGAAGGCGACTATGTCGTCGGCCAATGGGAAGGCGGCGGCACCCATACCGGCGCTGCCTTCGACGACTTCCTGGCCGGCAGTCTGCCGGCAGGAAGTGGCCGCAAGATGCGCTTCACGGGGACGACGGTTCTGAAGGTCATCAACGGCAAGATCGTCGAGGAGATCGGTCTCGACGACGGGGTTGCGGCCCTGACGCAACTCGGATTGATGAAAGCGGCCTGATCGATCGGGTGCCACGCCACGCACAGGAAACGGGTGGCGTGGCCCAGCCTTTTTGGCGAAGCTTCTTGGAGCAGCAGATCGCCCGAGTGGTGGTCAATCTTGAGCTTGAAGGCCGCGACCCGGATACCTCCCAGGCGCGACCGGCATGAGGAGCGTCCGACGATGAATATGGCGACGACATTCCCAACCGCAGCTGCCGCGACCAGGGTCCCAGTCGCGCGCGACCCGCGCTGGGTCGCCATCGTCAGCCGCGACAAGGCTTCCGACGGGCATTTCTGGTATTCGGTCACGACCACCGGCGTCTATTGCCGCCCCTCATGCCCTTCACGCATCGCCAATCCCAAGAATGTCCAACTGCACGACACGCTTGAAGGCGCGAAGGCGACGGGCTTTCGCCCGTGTCGGCGGTGCAACCCGGACGGCCCATCCAGCGATGAGGCAAACGCTGCCATCGTCGTTAGGGCTTGCCGGCTGATCGAAGACAGCGATGAAGAGCTGGCCTTGGGCGATCTGGCCGCTGCCGTCGGCAAGAGCCAGAGCTATTTCCATCGGCTGTTCAAGGCAGCGATCGGCTTGACGCCAAAGGACTATGCGGCTGCTCATCGAGCTGCCAAGGTTCGTCGTGGGCTGGAAGCGGGCAACAGCGTAACGGAGGCGATCTATGAAGCGGGCTTCAACTCGAGCGGTCGTTTCTACGAGAACTCGACTGATATTCTCGGCATGACGCCGGCACGCTACCGCGCAGGCGGCGCGGATGAGGAAATCCGATTTGCCGTCGGCCAGACGTCGCTCGGCGCGATCCTCGTCGCATCAAGCCGGAAAGGTGTCGCGTCCATCCTGCTCGGAGACGATCCGGAGGCGCTTGTGCGCGACCTTCAGGACCGTTTTCCGAAGGCGGAGCTGATTGGCGCCGATGCCGACTACGAGGCGCTTGTCGCACAGGTGGTCGGCTTCGTCGAAGCCCCGGGCATCGGCCTCGACCTACCGTTCGATGTTCGCGGGACAGCATTCCAGCAGCGGGTCTGGCAGGCCCTGCAGGAAATTCCGGTCGGCAGGACGGTGTCCTACGCGGAAATTGCCCGTCGCATCGGGCAGCCGAAGGCGGTTCGTGCCGTCGCTGGCGCATGCGCGGCGAATAGCCTCGCCGTTGTCATCCCGTGCCATCGGGTGGTGCGGAATGATGGAGCGCTGTCGGGTTATGCCTGGGGCGTCGAACGCAAGCGCGCCTTGCTCGACCGCGAGGCGGCCCGTGGAGCCGCTTAATGGGTGCCGCCGCGCGGTGTCGCGCCCAAATGGTTATCTTCGCGGCGACGAAGCGGTGCGTCGGGCTGCATATCGCCCGCCCGTTCGATGGTATCATTTCCGACGTAATGCGGCCCGGGGAGATCCGCCTGTATGAATAGCGTTCGCCAGCCCCTCCAGAATCGCGTGACGCCATTCGGCGACATTATCGCTATCGCGCAGCGCGGCCTGTTCACCGGCAACCGCGGCATCATCCACGACCCCGAGACTAAAACCCTATTGCGGCGGCGGTGGACGTCCAAGGCGTGGCTGATCTGCACCTGCGAATACGGGGATCGCCGGCGCGACGTCATGGCCGGCCGAAGCTGGACCGAGCTTTTCTTCCTCGACGAGGCCGTGGCGCTGGCGGCGGGGCACCGCCCGTGCTTCTTCTGCAGACGGGAGGCCGCTCTAGTCTTCAGAGTCGCCTGGACTGGCGGCTTGATGGCGTCGCCTTCGGCGGGCGAACTCGATGCGGTGCTCCATAGCGAACGAGTTCTACGCGGACAGAAGCGCATCCATCCGTTGCCGTCGCCAGTCAGGGATCTACCAGACGGGACGATGGTGGTGGCATCCGGCTTTGCCTTCACGCTCGCATCCGGGCGCTGTTTCCGCTGGACCGAGGCGGGTTACCTGAGCCCGGAAATGGGCATCATCGCTGAGGGAATTCTGACGCCGCCTTCGACCGTCAGGGTTCTTCGGGCCGGTTACCGCCCTGTCCTTCATCCCGACATCACCAATTTTCTCTCCGGAAAGACGCCATGACTGACCTATTCGCCAAGCTTGCCGTCGAACCGTCACGCGAGAGCATGGCCGAAGGCGCGACGCTGCTTCGCGGCTTTGCGCTGTCGCTTGAGGGGCAAATCCTGCCGGGACTGCGATCGGTCATTGCTGAGGCACCGTTCCGGCACATGGTGACACCGGGCGGCTACACGATGTCGGTTGCGATGACCAATTGCGGGGCGGCCGGATGGGTCACGGACCGGAGCGGGTACCGCTACGACCGGCTAGACCCGGAGAGCGGCAAGCCGTGGCCGCCGCTGCCATCGTCCTTCCTCGACCTTGCCATCGCGGCGGCGACCGAAGCAGGCTATCCGGATTTCAGACCCGATGCCTGCCTGATCAACCGGTACGAACCGGGCGCACGGCTTTCGCTTCATCAGGACAAGGACGAGCGCGATTTCTCGCACCCCATCGTTTCGGTTTCGCTCGGGCTCCCCGCCACATTCCAGTTTGGCGGACCAAACCGCACCGACCCGATCCGCAAATACGCGCTGCGTCATGGCGATGTCGTCATCTGGGGTGGGCGGTCGCGCCTATTCTATCACGGGGTCACAGAGTTGAAGGACGGCGAACACGAGACCCTTGGCCGCATGCGCATCAACCTGACCTTCCGGCGTGCACGTTAAGGGACCATCGATGTGATGCGGGCGGCGCTGCAGGAGACAAGTCTTTTCGATTTGAAAGCAAGGAGCGGAGTTCGGCCAAGGCGACGCATCTCTAGGGTCGGTGAAGAGAACGGAACGGAACAAGGAGTTAGTCTCATGAACCTCATCGACAACCGGACGCACACCCCGCGACCGCGGCAAGCCGTCGACGTCGCTAACCGCACAACCGTGGAGTATGGCGTTGCACAAGCAGAGTTGGGCTGTGTTCTGATCGCGCGCAGCGTCGGCGGTGTTTGTGCGATCCTGATCGGTGCTGACGCGGAGCAACTGGAGCGAGATCTTGCGGATCGTTTTCCTGGCCGTGCATTGAACCGGAACGAAGCCGGACTTCGCACCGAGCTGGCGAAGGTCCTTCGCTTCATCGATAACCCTGGCGAGGGAATGGATCTCCCGCTTGCCCTTCGCGGGACAACACTCCAGCGCCGTGTCTGGCAGGCGCTTCGCGCGATCCCGGCGGGGACGACGATCACTTACGCCGAGCTGGCGGTCCGCGTTGGCGCACCGACATCCGCGCGCGCCGTTGCCAACGCCTGCGCCGCCAATGTCATCGCTTTGGCCATTCCATGCCACCGTGTCGTGCGCAGCAGCGGTGAACTCGCCGGCTACCGTTGGGGCATAGAGCGCAAGCGCACGCTGATCGCCAAGGAGGCGATGCTATGAATCCGCGCATTTCAATGGCTATTGCAGATCGGACCGAACAGGCTGTGGAGACGCATGTCGCAGCTTACGATTGGCAGGCGATTTCGGACGCGTTGAACGGCTATGGCTGCGCGGTCATGGAAAAGCTTCTGTCGGCGGACGACTGCCGACGGATTTCGGCGCTCTACAAGGACGAGCAGCATTTCCGCAGCCATATCCACATGGCCAGGCACGGTTTCGGCAAGGGGGAATATCGCTACTTCAAGTATCCGTTGCCGGATCTGCTTGGCGGTCTTCGCACTGCGCTCTATCCGCGCCTCGCCGACGTTGCCAACCAATGGAACGGTCGCATGGGGATCGAGACGAGATATCCGGCGGAGCACCGGGAATTCCTGAGGCAGTGCCACGATGCGGGCCAGACACGGCCAACACCGCTGCTGCTGCAATATGTGCCCGGCGATTTCAATTGCCTGCACCAGGACCTCTATGGTGATCTTGCCTTTCCGATACAGGTCGCGATCCTTCTTTCCGAACCGGGAAAGGATTTCACGGGCGGTGAATTCGTGCTGACGGAGCAGCGTCCGCGCATGCAAAGCCGGGTCGAGGTCGTTCCCCTCCGCCAAGGTGATGCCGTGGCTTTTGCCGTTCACAACCGGCCGGTTCAAGGCACGAAGGGCAATTATCGCGTCAACCTGCGCCATGGCGTCAGCCGTGTCAGGTCAGGCCTGCGCCACACTGTCGGCATCATCTTTCACGACGCAAGATAGCGCGGCTCGCACCGCCGCTTTCATGGCTTGCGGTCAATGTCCCTCGCTTTCGGGTGAGGGGCTTTGTTTGACAACGACTTCCTTCCGCCTATTTGCCAAGCCTGCAGACAGGAGGAACTCGATGTTCAAAACGACCGTTCTTGCCGGCTTTCTCGCGCTCGTTTCCTTGGCCAATTCCTGGGCGGCGAACGCGGGCACGGTGCTCGAAGGGCAAAAGATGCCCAGCAGGATTCTCGGCAAGGATGTCGAATATACCGTCTATCTCCCGCCGAAATACGAGGCCGGGAACCGCTCCTACTCCGTCATCTATCTCATGCATGGCGGGGGCAAAGGCAAAAATACCGACTGGTATCGTTTCGGCGGAGCCGACCGGGTGTTCGACCGGATGATCGAAAGCGGGGAGGTGCCGGCCTTCATCGCAGTCACGCCGGAAGGGCGCCGGGACAAGGAGAACAGATTCAACACCTACTACATGAACGACGCTGACGGCGGTTACCGCTGGCAGGACATGTTCCTTCAGGAGTTCGTAACCTACATCGACCACACCTACCGGACGGTGCCGGAGAAGGAAGGGCGCGGGATTCTCGGCCTTTCCATGGGCGGCTATGCGGCCATCGCCTTCTCATTCAAACGGCCTGAGATGTTCTCCGCCGCTGCGGCGCTGAGCGCGGCCTTTCGAACAGACGGTCAGGTCGTCGAGATGGACCAGTCGGGATACGATCGTCGCTATGGCAAAGCCTGGGGGCTGGGGCTTGCCGGCAAGGGCCGTTTGAATGCCGCCTATCACGACAACAGCGTGCTCGATCTGGTCGAGACGATCCCTGCCGAGCAAATCGGCAAGACAGCGCTCTATATGGATTGCGGTTCGAGTGACGATTTCTTCGCTGGCAACTCCGAGCTCCATTTGAAGCTTCAAAAGCTTGGCGTGGAGCACCGCTTCATCGCACGGGAGGGCGGCCATGACTGGGCCTATTGGCGCAGCGGTTTGCCCGAAGCGCTGAGCTTCGTCGGCGCCAGCTTCCGAAACGGCTAGGGCATCGGGCGCACACCCCCCCCCGGCTTGGCACTGTGACACGCCTATGCGTCGGATGGGATGTGTTTTCGCAGGAACACGCTTGCCGCGTGATAAACTTGATTATAGAAGACAAGTATTGGCGCACGACACCCGACCGACCCGTTGGCACTCCACGAAGTTATGCAGTATGTCCCTGAAAACGCGTGGCCACAGCCGCCGCATTGCAGTTCGCTGACGAGGGCGGAATGGTGGCGTTTGGCAGAACCTTTGAGGACGCTGTTGCTTGGAGAGGGCGGACGATGCGTCCGAGCATAGATGAAATAGTATCGGTCCTCGGGCGGCTGGAAATCCTGTCGGCGGAAGTCATCGACACCGGGCAGAACAATCATGTGCTCGACACCGGGCAATTGATCATTCGGGTTCCACGGCATGACGGCGCGTGTCGTGATCTCCTGCGGGAAACGAAGGTCCTTGCGGCTCTTGCCGGGCGGCTGCCGCTGCCCGTTCCGGCCGCAAGCGTTGTGACCCTTGCCTCGGGCATTGTCGCGACGCACACGAAATTGCCCGGCACGCCTTTGCTGGATCTCGCCGGCATGAGCGACACCCGGCGACAACAGCTGGCGTCGGCACTCGCCGGCTTCCTCCGGGCTCTGCATGCGCTGCCGCTCGATACTCTCGGCGTGCGGAACGAAGCGCATGATCCCCTGACGGAATGGCGCGACCTTTTTTCTGATGTTGTCGAAAAGGTTCTGCCGCTCGTGCCGGCCGACATTGCCATCGCAATTCGAGGTAATTTCGAACGGTTTCTTTCGGCTGACAGCGAACAACTCGCCACGGCGATCATTCATGGTGACATTGGCACGGGAAACATTCTCGTCGACGACGGCCAGGTCTCGGGCGTTATCGACTTTGCGGGATGCTCGATCGGCGACCCTGCTCATGACCTCGCCAGCCTTTCCGCCGGCCTGGGCGACGATTTCCTCGCGCTCATGCACCCATACTATCCCGGGATAGATGCGATGCAGGACCAGATCCGCTTCTATCGCAGCACCTTCCCGCTGCTGGACGTCCTCTTCGGCCTCGAGCATGGTGACGATGTGGCGCTGAACGCGGGGCTCGAGGCACTAAGACGCGGCTAGTACCCGCGCTTGATATCGATGGCTGCGGGCAGTGCGCCGGTCGCATAATACCGATTGATATTATCAGCGACGATCACGGCGGCCGTGTTCCTGTCGGTCGGCGCGGAAATGTGCGGCAATACCGTCACGCTGTCATGCCGCCAATAGGGCGACGTGGGTGGCAAAGGCTCGGCGTCGAAAACATCGAGCACCGCATGCGCGATATGCCCAGCGTCCAACGCCGCGATCAGGTCGACGTCGACGATGATCGGCCCGCGGGAAAAATTGATGAGGCGCGCGCCGGTTTTCATGGATGAGAGGCGACGGGCATCGAGCAGGCCGTGGGTCTCTGATGTCAGCGGTAACAGGCTGGCGACTATGTCGCTTGTCCGCAAGAGCCGATCGAGGCCGCTCTCGGCGCTGACCATATCGACGCCGTCTATCTGCTGCGGCGACCGTGCCCAGCCCGTAACCCGGAAGCCGGCTGCCGTCAGTTTTCCTGCCGCTGCTTTTCCGAGAAGCCCCATGCCCAGGATCCCGACCGTGAGATCGCCTGGCCGGCGGTACGGATGCTGCCGCCAGATTGCCGCCGCCTGCTGCCTGCGGTAGGCGGGCATGTCGCGGTGAAGATAATAGGTCCAGGCAAGGATCGCTTCCGCCATGACCCGAGCCAGCTCGGGGTCTTCAAGCCTGACGATCGGGGGCGCTGCCTGGCCGAGCTCGGCGACCAGTCGCTCTACCCCTGCCCAAAGACTGTGTATCCACTTGAGATTGGGTAGGGCCGCCACGTGCCCAGGATCGGGATTGGCAACGATGGCGATTTCGGCGGCGTCGCGCTGCGCATCGTCCATCTCGTGGAAGTGCACGATTTCGTTCTCCGGCAACAGCCTGGCCAGGATGGCCACCCAGGCCTGTTCGTCGGCGCGGTCGATGCGCGTCACCAAGGCGATAGGCTTCTTCACATCCGCCTCCGGTGTCAGCGTGCAAACAGGCTGTCGAAATCGGCAAACCCCTTGACCTCGATGGGATTGCCGCTCGGATCGAGGAAGAACATCGTCCGCTGCTCGCCGGGCTCGCCTTCGAAACGCACGACCGGCGGAATGTCGAAGCGCACGCCCTTTTGTTCCAGGCGCTCGGCCAGCACGAACCAATCCGCCAAGCGCAGCACCACGCCCATATGCGGCATCAGTACGAGGTAGTTGCCGACCTTGCCGGTCCGCGTGACTTCGAAGGGCTTGCCCAGATGCAGCGACAGTTGATGGCCAAAGAAATCGAAATCGACCCAGGTATCCGTGCTGCGCCCTTCCTCGCAACCAAGCACGTCGCCGTAGAACCTGCGGGCCTCATCGAGATCGGTGACGTGAAAGGCGAGATGGAAAAGCGACTTCATCTGGAACTCCTGTGTCTCCGGTTGACACAGGGATAGCGTCTTGAGAGGCTAAGAAAAACTATGTAATTCTTTCTCTGAGAATAAGGATTCATGGTGGATATTCGCTTCCTGCAAAGCCTAGTCGCCACGGTGGAAACGGGGTCCATCGCAGCCGCTGCACGCCGGGAAAAGTTGACGCCGGCCGCCGTCAGCCAGCGCATTCAATCGCTCGAACGGGCTCTTGGGTGCATTTTGCTTGCCCGCGGCGCCCATTCGGCCCAGCCGACGGAGGCCTGTCTTTCGCTGTTGCCGCGGGCGCGTCTCTTAATCCGGGAAGTCGAAAACCTCAGATACGACGTTGCAGGCGGCGGTCTTGCCGCCGAGTTGAAAATCGGGGCGATCTCGACGGCGCTGACAGGCATCTTCCCTGAGGTTCTGGACGAACTCTCCCGTCGGGCGCCGAGCCTGAAGCTGATACTGCGCCCCGGTTCGTCGTTGCAGCTCTACGAACAGTTGCTTGCAGGCGAGCTCGATGCCGCGGTTCTGGTTGAACCGCCATTCTTGCTGCCAAAGGGATTGGCGGCATATGTCATTCGCCGCGAACCGCTTGTGTTCATCAGCAGGGATGCGACGGAACCTGACGATATCGCTGAGCAAATCCGGCAGGCGCCGTTCATCCGCTACGATCCGGGATCCTGGGGCGGGCGGCTGTCGTCACAATATCTCGCCGATGCCGGGCTTGATCCGGACATTCGTTGCGACATGGACGCGCTCGAAACCATAGCCATGCTCGTGGCCAACGGGATGGGAAACTCCGTCGTTCCGGCCTGGCAGGGCCTGGGACGGGACGGATTTTGCCTGGTCGAGGTACCCGATGCCGCCTCGTACGAGCGCAGGATTGTTTTCCTGCATCAGCGCGTGCCAAGTCGCCCCACGCCGCTTGCGCTACTGAAGGAGATTCTATCGCAGGGTTTTACAGGTTGATTGGCATCGCTCCAAGAACGCCGGGTGGGTGTCGCGTCTCGTGTGGACGCGACGCCCATTGGGCCTAGCTGAGCAGGAAGGTGGTTAGGGGCAACTGAAGTGCGGCGGCGATCCGACGGAGCTTGGCCGGATCGGTGTCGACACCAAGCTCGATGTTGGTGATTTCGATGTCGGTCAGCCCGCAGGTGAGCGCAAGTTCGTCAACGCTGTAGCCGATCGCTTGACGGGAACGTCTAACGGTATCGCCGATATCGACATGGGCCAAAGCGCCCGTGGTGGAGGCATCAAGATTGTTTATCGAAACAGTCATGAAGTGGTCCTTCGGTTGTGCGCGAAGAGCGAGGCTTTTCGCGTGAAGGCGGCATGCAGCCAAGAAAAACTCGGCCAAAAACAGGCGCCGAGTGCAGTGCAATATAAGTCCAAAAGATGGCAGCGCAAGGCTTGTTGCCAATCACGGCCATGGGGCCGCCTTGATTGGCAACATTAGGATCCATGGTGAGACGAAGGCCGGGGTGTCCTTTGGATACGGGCCCGTCAGGCCGGTCGCCCGATTAAGGCAACGGCTGGCGGGCCTATGTTACTCGCCTGGAGAAAGCAGGTCTTAAGAGCGGGTGCGCAGCTCATCGACCAGCACGCGCATGTTTTCGGAATAGTCGATCGGCACATCGACGAGATGCACGCCGCCGCCGGTAAAGGCAGCCTCGAGCGTCGGCACCAGCATGTCCGCGCTCGAGACCCGCGAGCCCGTCGCACCATAGGCTTCCGCGTAGCGCACGAAGTCCGGATTGCCGAATGTCAGGCCGAAATCCGGGAAATCGTCAACGGCCTGCTTCCAGCGGATCATGCCATAGGCACTGTCGTTGAGGATGACGACCACCAGATTGAGGCCGAGGCGAACGGCGGTCTCCATCTCCTGGGAGTTCATCATGAAGCCGCCGTCGCCGCACACCGCCATGACGCGGCGCTCGGGATAGAGCATCGCCGCCATCATTGCAGAAGGCAGGCCGGCGCCCATGGTGGCGAGCGCATTGTCGAGCAACAGCGTGTTGGCGACATGGGTGCGGTAGTGCCGGGCAAACCAGATCTTGTACATGCCGTTGTCGAGGCAGACGACACCGTCTTCCGGCATCACCTTGCGCACGTCATGGACGATACGTTGCGGCGTCACCGGGAACCGGTCTTCGTCTGCGCCTTCGTTGAGCTTGTCGAGAATGGTCTGGCGCAGGCTGAGCAGCAGCGGTTCCGGATCGAGCTTGCCACCGAGCCGATCGGCGATCGCGGTCACCGTCGTGCCGATGTCGCCGATCACTTCTGCGTCGGGATGATAGACCTGCTCGACATTGGCCGAGCTGTAGCCGATGTGCAGAACCTTCGGCCCGCCTTCGCTGCGCATCAGGAAGGGTGGCTTTTCCACTGTGTCGTGACCGACGGAAATGATCAGGTCCGCCTGATCGATGGCATCATGCACATAGTCGCGCTCGGAAAGAGCGGCCGTGCCGACATAGAGGTTGGAGCCGCCGTTGACCGCGCCCTTGCCCATCTGGGTGTTGAAGAAGGGGATGCGCATCCGGCGGACAAAGGCGGAGAGCGCATCCACGAGCCGCGGGCGGCTGCTGGCCGCGCCGATCATGATCAGCGGCCGCTTGGCCGCAAGGATGATCTCAACCGCCCGGTCGATGGCAGCAGACGGCGCCACCGGCCGGTCGAGCGGGTGAACCGGAATGATCGGCGCCTCACCGATGGTTTCGCCGGCGACATCCTCCGGCAATTCAAGGTGCACCGCACCGGGTCGCTCTTCCATGGCCACGCGAAAAGCGTCGCGAACGGCAGCCGGAATGCTGCCGACGCTGACGATCTGTCGCGTCATCTTGGTCAAGGGCCGCATCGAGGCAACGACATCGACGATCTGGAAGCGGGCCTGGCGGGCCGTCTTGATCGGCTTCTGCCCCGTGATCAGGATCATCGGCATGGCGCCGAGATTGGCATAGGCGGCGCCGGTCGAAAAATTGAGGGCGCCGGGGCCGAGCGTCGCCATGCAGACACCCGGCTTGCCGGTCAGGCGCCCATGCGTCGCGGCCATGAAGGCTGCGGCCTGTTCGTGCCGGGTCAAAACCAGCTTGATGCGGGATTTACGCAGCGACTCCACCACATGCAGGTTTTCCTCTCCGGGCACGCCGAAGATGCAGTCGACCCCTTCGTTCTCCAATGCAGCAATCAGAACGTCGGAACCTTTCATCATCTTTCGAACCCTTTCAGCGAGTGTCGCAATGTGTATCGTTCGTGGAGCGTTGGCCCGGCGATTGCCTGGGGCGGCGGACCGGGATCGCCGCTCTCGAACAGTATCGTCCTCGATTGCAGACGCAACCGCATTTCGCGTCGTGTTTGAGCCTCGGCGGCCACCGATCTGCCCGCTGCATGCCCCTGGCTTTGCATCAGCGGGTGACGATTTCGCTCCGGTTGCCGCAGGAATCCCGGAAATCCGGTATTTTCGCCCAGGCGATACCGCCCATCTCGCCCTGTTGATAACTCTCGCTTCCAATTCGTTTGTATTTTCAATGTGTTGTTCGATCTTGTCGATTTTTTGCGATTGAGTGTTGACGTATGTGAGGGGTGGGGTCTATAAGCCCGATCACTGAACGAGGGCGGCGGCGCTGCTGGCGACGATGTCCTTCGTTTTAAGGTTTCCTTGATTGGCGGATGCTGATTGGTCGGGACGCGAGTTTCGGCGGGAAGTTTT
>NZ_JACVAN010000110.1:0-239 GCF_014851895.1 Ensifer sp. ENS11
GCCTCAGCGCCAGTGGAGATGTCGAGTGTCGCATGTCTAAATGGCTGACGACGCGCCGCCCAAAGTGACATTTCTACTTTGCGCCAACGTGGACAGTTCAACCTTGCTGCCACAGATGTTGTAGCCGCAAAGTTGAAGTGTCCTGATCCTGCAAAGTAAGAATGTCACTCTCCCCGGGTTTTGATGACCTGGGAGATTGCGGATGGGATTGATTGCGATGAGCGAGCGTGACCTGCAGC
>NZ_JACVAN010000111.1:0-229 GCF_014851895.1 Ensifer sp. ENS11
CAGGGCGCCAGCTACCTCGGCACTTTCGCGCTGGCGGCGGTGAACCAGGCGGGCGACTCGGTCGGCTGGAGCTTCGAGGTCGCCGATGGCGTGCTCGACAGCCTGCAGGCCGGCCAGACGCTGACGCAGAAGTACGACGTGACCGTCGATGACGGCCATGGTGGCACGGCAGTGCAGACGGTGACGATCGTGATCACCGGCACGAACGACGTTCCACTGATCACCTCTG
>NZ_JACVAN010000011.1:0-186117 GCF_014851895.1 Ensifer sp. ENS11
GCACCGATCCGGCCCGCTCCGGCGCCGGCGGCTCGACCGGCGACATCGGCACCCATGCCTATAATCTCGGCGCCTTCGTCTCCGGGCTGGAACTCGAGGAACTTGCCGCCGACCTCGACAGCTTCGTTGCCGGCCGAAAGCTCGACGACAATGCCCATGTGATGATGCGCTTCAAGAAAAAGGACGGCGAGCGCGCCAAGGGGCTGCTCTGGTGCAGCCAGGTGGCGCCCGGCCACGAGAACGGCCTGATGGTGCGGGTCTACGGCACCAAGGGTGGGCTCGAATGGACGCAGAAGGACCCGAACTATCTCTGGTACACGCCGTTCGGCGAGCCGAAGCGGCTGCTCACCCGGGCTGGTGCCGGCTCCGGCCCGGCCGCCGCTCGCGTCAGCCGCATTCCTTCTGGCCACCCTGAAGGCTATCTCGAAGGGTTTGCCAATATCTACACCGAAGCGGCCCGGGCGATCTTCGCCAAACGAAAGGGCGAGGCGATCGATGCCGCCGTCACCTATCCGACAATCGACGACGGTATGAAGGGCATGGCCTTCGTCGATGCCTGCGTGCAGTCGTCAAAACGAAACGGCGCATGGGTAAAGGTGTAGTCGGAAAGCATGCCGGGGGGCAGGGCGAGGGGTGCCTCGCCCTTTTTCGCGAGTTGACTTTTGCCGGTGTCGCTTTAGGCCCGCCCGCAACAAGAATGAAAATACACAAGGTGAGCGGCCGCCCGCCGGATGCGGGCCGCTGCAAAGGACGAGACAGGCTGATGATCGAAGCAAAAACCCTTGCCCAACGTTTCCCGGGCGATTTCGTGTTCGGAGTGGCGACGGCCTCCTTCCAGATCGAGGGAGCCACCAAGATGGACGGGCGCAAGCCATCGATCTGGGATGCCTTCTCCAACATGCCGGGCCGGGTCTTCGGCCGGCACAATGGCGATATCGCCTGCGATCACTACAACAGGCTCGACGATGATCTCGATCTGATCAAGAGCCTCGGCGTCGAGGCCTACCGGTTCTCGATCGCCTGGCCGCGCATCATTCCCGAAGGCACCGGCCCGATCAACGAGAAGGGCCTCGACTTCTACGACCGTCTCGTTGACGGCCTGAAGGCGCGTAACATCAAGGCCTTCGCCACGCTTTATCACTGGGACCTGCCGCTGGCGCTGATGGGCGACGGCGGCTGGACGGCGCGCACCACGGCCTACGCCTTCCAGCGTTATGCCAAGACTGTCATCGCTCGGCTCGGCGACCGGCTCGACGCGATCGCGACCTTCAACGAGCCCTGGTGCTCGGTGTGGCTCAGCCATCTCTACGGCATTCACGCGCCGGGCGAGCGCAACATGGACGCGGCGCTGCACGCGCTGCATTTCACCAACCTGGCACATGGCCTCGGCGTCGACGCCATCCGCTCGGAGCGGCCGAACCTGCCAGCCGGCATCGTTATCAACGCTCATTCGGTCTATCCCGGCAGCGACGCTGCTGCCGACAAGGCGGCCGCTGAGCGCGCCTTCGATTTCCACAACGGCGTCTTCTTCGGTCCGATCTTCAAGGGCGAGTATCCCGAAAGCTTCATGAGCGCGCTCGGCCATCGCATGCCCGATATCGAAGACGGCGACATGGAAACGATTTCGCGGCCGCTCGATTGGTGGGGCCTTAACTACTACACGCCAATGCGCGTCAGTGATGATGCTGCCGCCGGTGCCGAATATCCCGCGACGATCAACGCCAAGCCGGTCAGCGACGTGAAGACGGATATCGGCTGGGAGGTCTATGCGCCGGCGCTCGGCCAACTGGTGGAGACGCTTAACGCCCGCTACGACCTGCCCGATTGCTACATCACCGAGAATGGCGCCTGCTACAACATGGGCGTCGAAAATGGTGCGGTCGACGACCAGCCGCGGCTCGACTACATCGCCGAGCACCTGTCGGTGACGGCAGACCTGATTTCCAAGGGCTACCCCATGCGCGGCTACTTCGCCTGGAGCCTGATGGACAATTTCGAGTGGGCCGAAGGCTACAAGATGCGCTTCGGCATCGTGCATGTGGACTATGAGACGCAAGTGCGCACGATCAAGAAGAGCGGCCACTGGTACAAGTCATTGGCCGAAGAGTTTCCCGCGGGCAACCACATCTGATGGCTGGTGCCTTGCGCGCCCGTTGAGGCGTGCAGAGCTCAGGTTGATGGCAAACCACTGCGATAGCCTGGTTGACGGGCGAAACATGCTGTTCTCCTCATCCTCGCCCTTGTAGCGGGGATCCAGCGGCCCGACGTCTGTCGGGCCAACAGATCTTTCAACCCAAGGACTTGGGCTGGCTGGATTCCTGTGACAGGCACAGGAATGAGGGCGCTTTGGGAGTCAACAAGACACGTGAATGTCGAACAGGTCATATGGATGACTTTGTCATCAGTCTTGCGCGCCCATTGAGGCGCGCAAGACGTCCTGTCAATCGAAGCGCCCTGGGGCCGCTTTGCGCACCGGCAGCACCTCGAGGCTGCCGCGGTCGAGCTGGGCCAGGACTTCCTTGAAACCGAAACGCGGCTTCCATCCGAGCGCGCCGATGGCGGCACTCGGATCGTAGATACGGTCGATCGATGCCGGCAGCGACCAGCCGCGCTCGGCAAAGGCCTGAGCAAATTTGCTCGCCCGCTCCCGCAGAACCGAGGCTGCATCGCTTGCCAGATGACGGCAATCGGTCGGCAGGAAGGCCGGCTCGCCTGAAATGACGAACCGCTGAAAGGCAGGCCCGTCATTGTCGAGCGCCGCCACATGCGCGTCCGCCACATCGCGGACGTCGATGCCGCGGTGCAGCCGATACGCCGCCATGCGGTCGGCCTGCTCCGGAAAACATCTGGACATACGCAGGACACGGATATGCAGCGCCCGGTCGGCGGCGTTTTCCAACAAAGCCTCGGCGGCAAGCTTGGTGTGATGGTAGATCGTGTGCGGTTGCGGTGGCGTTTCCTCGGTGATCCAGGTGCAGGCACCCTCTTTCACCGCATGGCCGTACAGTGCCGTCGTGCTGGTGAAGACGATACGGCGGACGCCGGTGGCTTGAGCCGCGGCAATGACGAGATGGGTGCCCATCACATTGACGCGCTCGAATTCCGCGTCCGGGATCGTATCGACGTGTGGCGCATGCAGAGCAGCCGCATGGATGACGGCATCGGCCCCCTGCATGGCGCGTTCCAGGAGGACACCGTCGACAAAGTCACCTGTGATCTCCGTCGTCGCAAAAGGCGCGCGGTCGATGCCGATCACGTCGTGATCGGGCGTCAGGGCATTGTAGATCGCCCGGCCGATGCGCCCCGAACTTCCGGTCAAAACGATGCGCATCCGCTCTCCTGCCTTTCGACTCAGTCTTGTTGTGTTTCGTATCAGAGAACTGTGCTCAGTAAACTGTGAAGTCCGCCACAATCTCTGCATAGCCGTTGAAGCAACAACGCGCTGCGCAGTGCCATCATTCCGGTGCGTATTGCGAAGCTGTCCGTCTCAACCCCTTGATCCGCCAACGCCCCTTGTTCTATGCGTTAGCGACAGCGAATAGGCGTGCGGGGCGCCTGGGGGACTATCGATCATGGAAATCTTCACCTCTGCCGGGCTGCTGGCGCTTCTGCAGGTCATCGTCATCGACCTGGTTCTGGCCGGCGACAATGCCGTCGTCATCGGCCTTGCAGCCGCCGGTCTGCCGACCGAGCAGCGCCGCAAGGCGATCCTGGTCGGCATTCTTGCCGCCACGGTCCTTCGCATCGCGCTTGCCAGCGTCACGGTACAGCTTCTCGATATCATCGGGCTGCTGCTGGCCGGTGGCCTTCTGCTTCTCTGGGTCTGCTGGAAGATGTGGCGCGAGATCCGCGCCGGCGGGGCCGAAGATTTTGAGGGCGAGGGGGCCAATTCGGCGCCGCGAAAGACCTTCCTTCAGGCAGCCATCCAGATCGTCATTGCCGACGTCTCGATGTCGCTCGACAACGTGTTGGCGGTCGCCGGCGCTGCGCGCGAGCATCCGACGATCCTCGTCTTCGGCCTCATCCTTTCGATCGCGCTGATGGGCATTGCCGCCAGCTTCATCGCCCGGCTGCTCAACCGCTATCACTGGATCGCCTATGTCGGTCTCGCCATCATCCTCTATGTGGCACTCAACATGATCTATCGCGGCTCACTCGAAGTCTGGCCGCATCTGGCGCCGGTCGCTCACGCCATCGGCGTTTGACCGTCATCGGCAGATCGTGCGCATCGGCCCGCTTATCGGGCCGGTGCGCAGCAGGCTTCTTTCAGCGCCATTTGCGAAAGAGCGGTTTTTTCCGCAAACGTGAAGCAACCCGGAAAATCATACCTGTAAAAGCCGGGATCTATTGTCCATAAGGGCCGTAGATTATGTCGCATGTTCTTCCTGCGGCAACGACGTTGAACTCACCGGTTGGCTAATGCTAGAGAAGTGCTCCCTGTTCCGAATGCGTTGTCGAATGTCGGCCTGACAAGACGCGCCTTCCATCCCGCGCCCCGAGTCCGGGATTTTGAGTTTCGAGCATCCGAGAGCACCTATGTACCCGTCCATAACGATAACGCCTCTTTCGGGGGTATCCGAACGATGAGCGTTTCCGCCTATAAAGCACCGGCGCCCGGCGATGCCGCCGTCATCTTCGACGGCGTTTCAAAGCATTTCGCAGCGTCCGGCAAGAGCGGCGGCTTTACCGCGCTCGACAACGTCTCCCTTTCGGTCGGCCGCGGCTCGATCACCGGTATCATCGGCCGCTCCGGCGCCGGCAAGTCGACGCTGATCCGCCTGGTCAACGGGCTGGAGAAGCCGACGGGCGGCAAGGTGCTCGTCGACGGCGTCGATGTCGGCGCGCTCGACGAGGCGGGTCTTCGCACGTTGCGCCGCTCGGTCGGCATGATCTTCCAGCATTTCAATCTGCTGTCGTCGCGTACCGTGTTCGGCAATGTGGCGCTGCCGCTCGAAATCGCCGGCATGGACAAGGGAGCCATCGAAAAGCGCGTGCGCCCGCTGCTCGACCTTGTCGGGCTTGCCGACAAGCATGGCCGTTACCCCTCCGAGCTTTCCGGCGGCCAGAAGCAGCGGATCGGCATCGCCCGGGCGCTTGCGACCGAGCCGAAGCTGCTTTTGTCGGACGAAGCGACATCGGCGCTCGATCCCGAGACGACGCAATCGATCCTGGAACTGCTGAAGCGCATCAATGCCGATCTCGGCCTGACCGTGCTGCTCATCACCCACGAGATGGAAGTGGTGAAGGCGGTCACCTCCGATGTCGCCGTCATCGATCACGGCCGCATTGTCGAACGCGGCCACACCTTCGATGTCTTCACCCATCCGAAGCACGAGACGACACGGGCGATGCTCTCCGGCCTGCCGGGCTCGAAGCTGCCCGACGCAGTGTCCCGCGCGCTGAAGCCGCAGGCTGCCGTCGGCGACCGCGCCGTCGTGCGCCTGACCTTCTTTGGCGCGGCGGCAGAACGGCCGCTGATTTCGCAGCTGATCAAGTCGGTCGGCGCCGAGGTCAACATCATCGCCGGAACGATCGACGAGATCGGCGGCCGGCCCTACGGCTCGCTGGTCGTCGCCTATGGCGCGGATGCGGAAACCGCAGGCCGTGCCGAACGCTTCTTCACTGAAAACGGTCTGGTCACGGAGGTGCTCGGCTATGTCGCCTGATATCCTGTTAAAGATCTGGGGTGCCACGCTCGACACGCTCTACATGGTCGCGGCCGCCGGCCTGATCGGCTCACTGATCGGCTTGCCGATCGGCATATTCCTGGCGACCAGCGGCAAGGGCGAACTCTTTCCGGCACCGACGATCAACCGCATCGTCGGGCTGATCGTCAATGCGGCGCGCTCGACCCCGTTCATCATCCTGGTCGTTGCCATCATTCCCTTCACCCGGCTTCTCACCGGAACGTCGATCGGCACCAAGGCGGCGATCGTGCCGCTGACGATCGCGACCATTCCCTTCGTTGCACGTCTGGTGGAGGCGGCGATCCGCGAGATTGACAAGGGACTGATCGAGGCGGCCCGTGCCATGGGTGCCACGCCGATGCAGATCGTCTTCAAGGTTCTGCTCGCGGAGGCCCGCCCGGCGCTGACGATGGCGCTGACCATGACAGCCGTCAGCCTCATTGGTTACTCCGCCATGGTCGGCGCGGTCGGCGGCGGCGGGCTCGGCGATCTCGGCATCCGCT
Source organism: Ensifer sp. ENS11 (assembly GCF_014851895.1). Lineage (NCBI taxonomy): Bacteria > Pseudomonadati > Pseudomonadota > Alphaproteobacteria > Hyphomicrobiales > Rhizobiaceae > Ensifer > Ensifer sp. ENS11. The sequence goes on from NZ_JACVAN010000011.1 coordinate 6,191, forward strand.
ACGGTTACCAGCGCTTCATGCCCGACGTGATGCTCGTCGTCGTCATCGTGCTCATCGTGCTGGTGCAGCTGGTGCAGAGTGCCGGCGACGGACTGGCACGCCACTTCGACAGGCGTAGCCGCAAGAACTGATTTCCCAGGACATTCAAATCACCAACAAGGAGATACCCATGAAGAAGCTCATCATTGCTGCGGCAATCGCAGCCCTTACGGCCGGTACCGCACTGGCCGAAACCATCAAGGTTGGCGTGACGCCGGGCGAGCACGCCCAGATCATGGAGAAGGTGAAGGAAGTCGCGGCGCCCAAGGGCCTCGACATCGAGATCCTCGAATTCTCCGATTACGTCGTTCCGAACCAGGCGCTTGCCGACGGCGACCTCAACGCAAATTCGTTCCAGCACCAGCCTTACCTCGACAACCAGATCGCCGATCGCGGTTTCGATATCGTCAGCGTCGGCACCACCATCACCACGCCGATGGGCGTCTATTCGAGCAAGGTGAAGAGCCTCGACGAGCTGAAGGATGGCGCGACGATCGGCATCCCGAACGATCCGACCAATGGTGGCCGCGCGCTGCTCGTGCTCGCGTCCAAGGGTCTCATCAAGGTCAAGCCGGAAGTCGGCCTGAAGGTGACCCCATCCGACATCACAGAAAACCCGAAGAACATCACATTTGCCGAACTGGATGCGGCCCAGCTTCCGCGCTCGCTCGCCGATGTCGACGCAGCAGTGATCAACACCAACTACGCGCTCGAGGCCGACCTGCATCCGAAGGAAGACGCCATCGCCATCGAAGGCGAGAAGTCGCCCTACGCCAACGTCATTGCCGTGCGCACCGCCGACAAGGACGCGCCCTGGGTGAAGACGCTCGTCGAAGCCTACCACGACGAAAAGGTGAAGACCTTCATCAACGAGACCTTCAAGGGCGCGCTGATCCCGAGCTGGTAATTTCCAGCCCGTAGAAACCCGATATCGAACCGCGCGCCGTACCCCGGCGCGCGGTTTTCTTTTGAATGCTGGCTGCGGCGCGCTATCTCCTCTGCAATCACAGGAGGAGGCCGGCATGAAGGGTGGATGTCACTGCGGCGCCATACGGTATGAGGCGAAGCGGTCGCCGTCCTATTCCGGCTTTTGCCATTGTCGCGATTGCCAGCGGATCACCGGTACCGGGCATTGCTGCTACATGATTTTCGATCGTTCGGATGTGATTGCGACGGGGTCTTGTCGCGGCTACCAGACCATTGCTGCGAATGGCAACATTTCCATCCGCCATTTCTGCGAGACCTGCGGCAGCCAGGTTTTTGGAAGTGGCCTGCCGGATGATGGTCGACTGACGGTCTATGCCGGCACGCTTGACGATCTCTCCGAGTTCACGCCAACGGATGCGATCTTCACGCGCAGCCGGCCCAAATGGGATCGGGCGGCGATGGCCCTGCAGGAATGCGAGGCGCTGCCGGGCTAGAGGCGAGACAGCAAGATTTGCCCCTCGCTCTAACCCTCTCGCCGCATGCGGGGAGAGGGTACGTGGCCCGGGTGCAGGGTTGCCGGCGGTTCCGTTACGGAAAATACTGACTTGATGTGAATGGGCGGTTCTTTGGGATACGGATGGCGCGGCATCTCCCTTCGCCCCGCTTGCGGGGAGAAGGTGCCGGCAGGCGGATGCGGCGCGACTTCTTCGACAGCCGCTTCAGCTTCCGAGATGTTTCTCGCCGCGCTTTTTGGCAAGCGTGATCTGGCGTTGCCGCTGGCGGTAACGCTCGCGGTCCTCGTCGGTGCGGACTTCGTGGCAATGGATGCAGGACACGCCTTCCTCGTGGTGCGGGGAGGCGAGGTCGGCCGGGGTCAGCGGCTGGCGGCAGGCGTGGCAGAGCGTGTGCTCGCCCTCTTCAAGCCCGTGCGTGACCGACACGCGGTCGTCGAAGACGAAGCAGGCGCCTTCCCAGAGGCTTTCCTCCTGCGGCACCTCTTCGAGATACTTCAGGATGCCGCCCTTGAGGTGGAAGACCTCGTCGAAGCCCTGCTCCTTCATGAAGGCGGTCGCCTTCTCGCAGCGGATGCCGCCGGTGCAATACATGGCGATCTTCGGCTTGTTGTGCAGGCCGGCATTGTTGCGCACCCAGTCTGGAAACTCGCGGAAGGTCTTGGTCTGCGGATCGACCGCGCCCTTGAATATGCCGATCGCGGTCTCGTAGTCGTTGCGCGTGTCGATGACGATCGTTTCGGGATCGGAGATCAGCGCGTTCCAATCCTTGGGATCGACATAGGTGCCGACGATCTTGTTGGGGTCGATGTTGTTGACGCCCATGGTGACGATTTCCTTTTTCAGCCGCACCTTCATGCGCAGGAACGGCATCGAGGAAGCACGGCTTTCCTTGTGCTCCAGGCCCGAAAATTCCGGCTGCGAGCGCAGATAGGAAAGCACCGCCGTGATGCCGGCGTCGGTGCCGGCGATCGTGCCGTTGATGCCCTCATGGGCGAGAAGCAGGGTTCCCTTGACGCCATTCTCGTCGCAAACGGTCTGCAGCGGTTCGCGGAATTCGGCGAAACGCGGGAAGGCGACGAAATGATAGAGCGCTGCGACCATGAACTGGCCATGCGTCTCGGGGCGCGGGGTCGTTGAAATGTCGGTCATGGGGCGTGCAAATACAGCTTTCGCGCCGCAAGTGCAATCCGGACCTCCCCTCCAGGGGCCATCTGTCGCGGCCGGCGGCTAGCGACTGGCCTCCAGCCAAAGGAGCCGGATGGTCCGGCTCTCGACATCCGGCGCATCGAGAAAGACGTTGGCTGCGCGATCCAGCGCCTCTAAGCGCAGGCTTTCCTGGCGAGCGATGACAGCGGAGATCAGATGAGCCTGATCCTGGCTGTCGCCGGCAAGGCCTGGATCCTCGTTGACGAGCGAGGTCATGACGTCGAGGTCGTTGAGGTGGCCGAGAATTTCGACCAGCGCTTTGGCATCCAGGCGTTTTGCCTGCATCGCCGAGGGCCAGGCCTCACGCATCAAGGCAAGGTGCATGCGATAATCCTGCGCGCGCTTGCGCAACTCGTGGAAGGCGGCGGCCTCGGTGCTTGCCTGGCAGGCCTCAACGGCGCGGGCAGCGCGCTTCAACGTGCGCCGCCAGCCCTTCGCCAGCCGGTCGGCCGTCTTGCGGCGACGGTCGTCGAAGGAGACATGGGCAAGCGCCGCCATGGCCTGTTCGCAATTGACGATGGTGGCTGCGATCCTGTCCTCGATATCGGTTTGGCCGGCGGCAATCCGGTCGCGTCGCTCGGCCAGTCGCGAGCAGACGCGGTCGAGCGCCTTCTCCTCGTCGTCGCTACGGGCGCCCTCATGCAGATAGCGGGCATTTTCGACGAGCGCGGCGGCGTCCCTGACAGCCGAGAGATTGCGCGCCATGTTGCGAATGCGGGCATTCTCCTGTTTTTGAAACAGCGGCGCGTCGGAGGCGATGAGCCGATAGAGTGCACGCAGGCGCTTGAAACACTTGCGGGCGTCGTGGATTGCCTCGTGCACGCCATCAGGGCGCAGCCGCAGGACCTCGATCGCCTGCTCGAATTGTTCGGCGCCGACATTTTTGAAATCGTCGGTGAAGGCCCCGCCTGGGCGGAAGGCGTAGCTCATGCTTGTTCTTCCACAGGCCCGTTGGTGGCGAGCGCCTGGTTGGAATAGCGCCGGTCCCCGGTGATCTCCGGTCCCAGCCAGTCGGGAAGTGCGGGCAGATCGGTCTCCCGCTTCATCTCGACCTCGGCGACGACGAGCCCCTCAAGTGCGCCTTCGTAGACGTCGACCTCCCACACAAAGCCCTTGTGCGGCACCCGGTAGCGCCGTTTCTCGATAACGACGCCCACTGCCTGGGTCAGCATTTCGCTGGCGTCGTCCATCGGCAGATCATATTCGTATTCATTGCGGACCAGCGCCGACTTGCCGATCTTGATTGTCAGCCGCGCCCATTTGTTGCCGTGGATCCGCACGCGCACGGACCGGTCGTCCATAGTGACGACATAGGCCTGCCGGAGCTGGGTGCCCTTGTCGGCACGCTCCCGCCAACCGTCGGAGGCCACCAGGAACTTGCGCTCTATCTCCTTCGCCATGGGTATCCCGCATTTCGAGAGGGTCGATGTCATCAAACTATCGTTTTACGGGCAAGGCTCAAGCATCTCTTTGTTGTCGAAGTTATTTTCTTTTTTGCTTATGTATGAATGGTGAACCGGCTTGGTGTTCGGCCTCGACAAGCGGCAGCAGGCGGAGTATGCGGAACGCATATTCAATCGTTTTAAAAGGACGATCTGCATGAGTGCGAAAACCGACAAGCTTCTTTCCATCCTCAAACTGCAGCCGGTCGTCCCGGTTCTGGTGATCGACGATGTGGCGACCGCCGTGCCGCTGGCGCGGGCGCTCGTCGCCGGTGGACTGAAAGCGATCGAGATCACCTTGCGCACGCCCGCGGCGCTCGAAGCGATCCGCGCCGTTGCCAACGAGGTCGAGGGTGCGGTTGCCGGTGCCGGCACCATCCTCAATGCCGCCCAGTTCGAGGCGGCGATCGAAGCCGGTTCGCAGTTCATCGTCAGCCCGGGCACGACGCAGGAGCTGATCGACGTTGCCAACGACCACGACGCCCCGTTGCTCCCGGGTGCTGCGACCGCCAGCGAAGTCATGGGCCTGCGCGAAGAAGGCTACGACGTCATGAAGTTCTTCCCGGCGGAACAGGCCGGTGGCGCTGCCTATCTCAAGTCGCTGTCGTCGCCGCTTGCCGGCACCTTCTTCTGCCCGACCGGCGGCATCTCGCTTTCGAACGCCCGCGACTACCTGTCGCTGCCGAACGTCATCTGCGTCGGCGGCTCGTGGGTGGCGCCGAAGGATCTGGTGACGAAGGGCGACTGGGCCGGCATCACCAAGCTTGCGGCCGAGGCCTTTGCGCTCAAGGGCTGAGGCTCGCCCGATCGCTTGAGAATTTCGAGGCCGGGCGTCAGTCCGGCCTTTTTCGTGTGCCCGGCCATTTTCGTGCGCAACGCGAGTTTGTATTTCCAGTGCAACGTTCCTATGTCTCAATCGGTTTGATGGAGCGGGTGCAGGCGGCGCCCTGTTCCGCATGGTTTTTAATCCGCCTGGAACCGACAAGGAGCGAAACCCCATGTTCGACGCGAAGAAATTGCTGGACCAGTTTCTCGGATCGCAGGTGCCGGGAGCGGGTGGCTCGGTGCGCGACCGCGCCGGCCAGGTTACGCAACTCGCCAAGGACAATCCGCTGGCAACCGGTGCCATCGCCGCCGTTCTGCTCGGCACCAAGTCGGGCCGGCAGCTGACCGGCAATGCGGCCGTGCTCGGAGGGCTCGCAGCCATCGCCGGCCTCGGCTATCAGGCCTACAAGAACTATCAGTCCGGCAACGCGCCGGTCACCGATCCCACCGCCCAGAAGCAGCCTGAACTCTTGCCGCCGCCGACCGATTCCGGATTTGCCGCCGAGCCGGAAAAGATCAGCCACGACTTCGCGCTTATTCTCGTGCGCGCCATGATCGCCGCCTCGCGCGCCGACGGCCATATCGACGAGGTCGAGCGCCGCCACATCATGGATAAGCTTTCGGTGTCCGGTCTGTCGGCCGATGCGTCGGCGTTCCTCGAGGGCGAGCTGGCCAATCCGGTCGATATCGACGCCATCGTCAACGCTGCGAAGACCGAGGAAGAGCGCGTCGAGGTTTATACCGCGTCGCGCCTGACGATCGAGCCGGAAAGCCGCGCCGAGCGGGGCTATCTCGATCTGCTCGCCGGTCGCCTCGGCCTTCCCGATGCGCTGGTCGATCATATCGAAGCGACCGTGTCGTCGGCCAAGGTCCCGGCCTGATCATTTCGCTCATGGATTGATCACCAGTTTGAATTTGTGTCGGCCGCTTCTCTGCCCTATGCCGAAGTCGATAGCGCCGCGCGTCTTACCAGACGCGCAAAGGTCGCTATAGCACTTTGAATTGCTGCAGCCGGAGAGGTGGCCGATGCGTGATCTGAGCAACTGGAAGGGATGCCCGGCACCGAAGCCGGTGGCGATCGAGGGTCGCTATGTCCGGCTTGAACCCTATGACCGTGCGATGCACAGGCAGGACCTCTGGGATGGGCTCGGCGGTATGGGCATCAATCCGCTGCTCAAGTATTTCGCGCAGGCCGATTTCCGCGGCATCGACGATTTCGACACCTGGCTGACCACTGCCCAGGAAAAGGGCGGCTGGGTCACGGAAGTGTTCCGCGACAAGGCGAGCGGCAAGGTCGTCGGTATGGCGAACTACATGCGCGCCGATCCTGCCAATGGCGTCGTCGAGGTCGGGTCCGTTGCGCATGGTGCGGCGATGGCCCGTTCGCCGCTGTCGACCGAGGTGCATTACCTCATGGCCAAGCATGTCTTCGAGGATCTCGGCTATCGCCGCTACGAGTGGAAGTGCAACAGCGAGAATGAGCCAAGCCGGACGACGGCACTCCGCCTCGGCTTCAGTTTTGAAGGCATTTTCCGCCAGCATATGATATCCAAGGGCGGCAACCGCGACACGGCCTGGTTCTCGATGATCGACAGCGAATGGCCGCTGCTCAATGCCGCATTCGAAAACTGGCTGTCGCCTGATAATTTCGATGCCGATGGTCGTCAGAAGCGGCGGCTGGAAGATATTCGCGCGGACCTCGCGCCAAAGGAGTGAGCGTGAACGCGCCCGAGAAGACGAGAGAAAACCAAGCCCCTAAGGAAAAGTCGCCGGCGATCGCCGCGGCCGTCATTCTGGCCGTCGTCGGCGTCGGCTTCTTCGTGCTACCGTCGATCATGCTGAGGCTTGGCGATATCTCGGTGTGGCTCGCCGGCGCCTTTGGCGTCGTCTTCGTTCTCGGCTTCTTCCTGATCTTCTGGCTGCGCGCGCGGCATCAGCGCAAGCGCGGGCTGTGATGGTAAGGTCTAGGGGCCGACGTGCAGGGAGTTGCCTCGGAAGACCCGTCCACAGCGTGCCTGGTTCCTCAATAGCGTTTTTTCTTTCGCACACGCGTGAAGCCGATTTGATCGGGCGTTAGCTCTGGGTCGTCTTCAAGACGGTAGCCGAATGAGTACCACGCGTCAGAGACATTCCGCGCGCCGGATGGCGGCGCCCAATAGTGATCGACAACCCAGAACGAGTAGCCGCCTCCAACGTCGGTCGCCGCAATCCCGTGCGTTTCGGAAAGCCAGAGCCTGAAAGCGGTGGCTTCACCGGACCAGATGTATTTGATTGCCCAGCCGGCCCGTGCGAGGTTGGCGGCGATTTCCTCGAACTCAAGCGTGTCGAAATTCATCTACCGTGTCCGTGTGGCGGCTCCACGCACGACGTACGTTGACCTCCCCCGGGGTGGGGGAAAGGGGCGGGCTTGCGGAAGCGGCGCACGTCCTGGCGAACACATAGCTGCCTTATCCTTGCAGCGCGGCGCCCAGCAAGACCAGTCCCAAGATAATCACGAGCAGGGCGCCTGCGATCTCGATGCCGTTCGAGACGCGGGCGGCCGATGCGGCGCTTGACGCGTAGCGCACGGCGAAACCCTTTGCCGTGACGGCCAGCGTCGCCAGGATCGATACCGTGATGGCGGTGCCGATCGACATGGCGAAGACCGACAGGATGCCGCCGAGATAAAGGCCGTTGAGTAAGGCGAAGGACAGCACGATCAGTGCGCCCGAGCACGGACGCAGACCGACGGCGACGATCGCCGACCAGGCCTCGCTGATGGCGAAGCGATCGCCCTTGAGCATCGACGGATCCGGCGCATGCGCATGGCCGCAGGTGGAGCAGACTTCGCCGGCGCCATGGTCGTGGTGATGATGCGTGTGGTCATGGCGATGGTGGGCATGGTCGTGATGATCGTGTTCGTGCTCGACGTGAACATGCCCGCCGCCGGCCGTTGCCATGAGAGCCGTCGGACGCATCATCGAGCGCAGTTTGCGAAACAAGAGCCAGCCGCCGAAGGCTGCGATCAGGGCGTAGCTGGCAATTTCCAGAGAGCGCGTCGCGTCAGTCATGCTGATCGAGGATCCGCGCAAAAGAAGATAAACCGCGCCGACAAGCAGGATGGCGACGACCCCCTGCAGGATCGACGACATGAAGGAGAGCAGCACGCCGCGCTTCAGCTCAGTCTCGTTGGCGATCATGTAGGAGGAGATGACCGCCTTGCCATGGCCGGGGCCGGCGGCATGGAAGACGCCATAGGCAAAGGAAAGGCCAATCAGCGACCAGAGCTGCCAGGGGTTTTCGCGCATGCCCTTCAGCGAGCCTGTCAGCGTGCGGTAGAAGCCCTGCTGCTCTGCATTCACCCAGGCAAAGAAGCCGCCGAGAAAGCCGGTGGTCTGAAACGACGGTTCGGCAGTGCCGATGCCGAGCGGCGATTGCGCCGCGGCAAGGCCGGCCGACAGAGCGGTCAACACGAGCGTCGCGGCAATCAGGCGGCCGATCCTGCGGGTGTTCAGCATGTGATCTCTATCCTGGTTGCAAAGAGCTTCGACATGTCGGTGCCGGTCGGGTCGCTCCAGAAAGCATCGGTCAGCGTGTCCTTGTTCTCGGCAAGGACTTCGTCAGGATCAGGGCGGACGACCTTGTGTTCGCAGGCGGCGATCTTGTCGCCGACCACGGTCAGGTCGTCATCGGTCGGGAAATCCATGGCCGTGTACATGGTCGGGTCGTAGACGCCGAAGGAGAGCTTGCCCTTGAGCGGCATCGGCTCGGCCGGCTTGACCGCGAAGATCATCAGCAACTGGCCGTCCTTGTAGTCGACGGTGATGTGCTCAGGTTTGCTGACCTTGATGGATTTGCCGTTTTCCAGGGCCGTCGTGTAGTAGTTGTACTCCGACAGTGACTCCAGCACGGTCTGGCCGACTTCCGCCAGTTCGTCCGGGTCGAGCGTGGCGTTCGAGTTCTTGTCGAAGTCGAGAACGACACTTGCGGAAAATAGCTCGTCGAAACGCCAGACATTTCTCAGCTCGCTCACCTCACCCTTGTCGTCGGAGGCCACTTCCAGGCGGGCCTCGGCGAAGATGTGCGGATGGGCAAAGGCCAAAGTCGGCGCAAGCAGGATGGCAAGGCCGGCCACGACGAGGCGCTTAATTCTCATGAAACGGCAATCCTTTCAGTCAGGGCGCAGCAGTGCCTTCGAATCGTTCCCGCAATGTACTGGAAATGGGACGGATTTGGGACCTTGCCGCGTCAATGCGGCTTGCGGAACCAGGCGTGCAGGTAGTCGACGAGGGTGCGCACTTTGGCCGGCAGGTAGCGGCGGTGCGGATAGATCGCATAGATGCCGCGGTCCCTGGGCAGGAAATCGTCAAAGAGCGTGACGAGTTCGCCGGTGGCAACCTTGGGCCGTGCGATGAAATCGGGAACCAGCGCCACACCGATGCCGGAGACGGCAGCGCGCACCGAGGCAAGCGGACTGTTGACCTCGATCGGGCCACTGACGGGAACGGTGAAGGAGGAACCGTCAGGCTCGATGAAGCGCCAGTTGGAATAGGACTTTCCATTGGTGTCGAGAATGCAGGGGATCTTCGAAAGGTCGGTCGGATGTGCGATCGGCCCGACCTTCTCCACGAAGTCCGGAGCGGCACAGATCAGGACCTGGAAGTCGTCGAGCTTGCGCGCGATCAGCGTCGAATCCTCAAGTCGGGTGATACGGATGGCGACATCGAAGCCCTCTTCGACGAGGTCGACGAAGCGGTCGTCCGAAACGATCTCCAGCGACAGTTCCGGATGCTGCTTGCCGAAATCGACCAGCGACTGGCCGATCTCGGCGTCGACGAAAGTGCGGGGCGCGGTGATGCGCAGCCGGCCCTTGAGGTCGGAATTGTTGGCGCGCACGAGATCGGCGAGATTGTCGATTTCCTTCAGGATTTCCGACGCGGTGCGATAATAGGTGTGGCCGGCTTCCGTCATCGAGAATTGACGTGTCGTGCGGTTAAGCAGAAGCGCGCCGAGTTCGTCCTCAAGCTCGCGCACATATTTCGACAAGAGCGCCTTCGACCTGCCGACGCGGCGGGCGGCGGCCGAAAACCCTTCGGCGTCCACGACATCGATGAAGGCGCGGATGCGGGTGAGCGTGTCCATGGCCGGTGTTTCCTTCGTCTTTCCTGGTCGCGGGAGCCTTGATTCGCCGCGAATGCTTCTTTCACGTTTCTCTGTTCGGCGGCTGTCTTTGTGGCCGGTTCGGTCCGCTCTTCGAATTTTGACGACCGGATAGGCGAGGTCTTAAAATAAATCCAGTTCTTTCAAGCGTTTGTGGCGGTCACTGCGTCGCTGTCGATTGTTCAGTAAACGTGAACACTGACAGTGTTGCCGGTCTCGAAAAAAATTCAACAGCGGCCGCGAAAAAACTCTTGATTACGACAAGGTTTTTTCTTACCTACGCCCTTGCCCAAAGTCGCACGTGCCTGTGGGTGTCCGCCGACCCTCGATTAGGTGAGGGTATCGGTAAGGTACCTGGAACTAACCCCTCCAGTCGCTATTCCGGCCAACCGGGAAATGCGAGGACATCTTGAAGCAACGACGGTGCGGGCCTTTCTGGTGTCTGCCGGCTCTCCAACAGCCGGGGTTACTGAAGAGGCACACCTTCATTGCCGGAAGTGCGGTTGGGTTATCCCCTCCAATCCATGGCAGACAAAGCCGAATTGAAGCCTAGGCGGGCTTTGATTCACCGTTCGCGCATCGAGCGCATGCTTGGTTCCGGGGTCTCCACCGGCTGGTTCCAGAGCATTCGCGCGTATGCCCTTTGTCCTCCGCGAAAGCGGAGCATTTTGGATCAGGGGAATAAGGCCATGACCACGGCACGCATCATCGACTTCATCAACACCCGACGACCCGACGGCCCTTGCCTCGTTGTCGACCTCGACGTCGTGCGCAACAATTTCAAGGCCTTCCGCCACGCGATGCCGGACAGCTCGATCTATTACGCCGTCAAGGCAAACCCGGCGCCGGAAATCCTGCGCCTGCTCGCCGGCATGGGCTCCTCCTTCGATTGCGCGTCCGTCGCTGAAATCGAAATGGCGCTCGACGCCGGTGCGACCGCCCAGCGCATTTCCTATGGCAACACCATCAAGAAGGAGCGCGACATTGCCCGCGCGCACGCTCTCGGTGTGTCGCTCTTTGCCGTCGACAGCCATGAGGAAGTCGAGAAGGTTGCACGTGCCGCCCCTGGTGCCCGCGTGTTCTGCCGCGTCCTGACCGATGGCGAAGGCGCCGAATGGCCGCTGTCGCGCAAGTTCGGCTGCGTCCCGCAGATGGCTGTCGACGTGCTCGTCTACGCCCATCAGCATGGCCTCGTTTCCTACGGCGTCTCGTTCCATGTCGGTTCGCAGATGACGAAGCTCGACGCCTGGGATTCGGCTCTTGCCGATGCCAAGCGCGTCTTTGTGCAGCTGGCCAAGCAGGGCATCGAGCTCAAGATGGTCAACATGGGCGGTGGCTTCCCGACGAAGTACCTCAAGGACGTGCCGACCGCTGAAGCCTACGGCCAGGCGATCTTCGGCGCGCTGAAGAAGCACTTCGGCAACCACATCCCGGAAACGATCATCGAGCCGGGTCGCGGCATGGTCGGCAACGCCGGCGTGATCAAGGCGGAAGTCGTTCTCGTTTCGAAGAAGTCTGATAACGACAGCCACCGCTGGGTGTTCCTCGACATCGGCAAGTTCGGCGGTCTCGCCGAAACCATGGACGAGGCGATCCGCTACCCGATCCGCACGGCCCGTGACGGCGACGAAATGGAGCCCTGCGTGCTTGCCGGCCCGACCTGCGATTCGGCCGACGTGCTGTACGAGAAGAACATGTATCCGCTGCCGATCACGCTCTCGATCGGCGACGAGGTTCTGATCGAAGGCACCGGCGCCTACACCACGACCTACTCGGCCGTCGCCTTCAACGGCTTCGAGCCCTTGAAGTCCTACGTGATCTGATCCGGTTTGCTCCCGTCCTCGGGCGGGAGCGCCATTTCACAATTTCCTTAGATGCCGCCTGAAGCGGTTTTGATGACGGGAGGCCCGGATGGCCGCTGTTGTTGATGCCCTGCGCGCGTTTTTCGCGCCGTCCACATTCGTTATCGATAACGAAAACCCGGGTGACGTCGTTGCCCGCGAAAACCTGCTCGATCGGGCGATGGGGCCGGAGCGGCGTCGCAAGTCGTCGGAAAAGCTGCGCAGCGGCCGCGTGCCTGCCGAAGGCCTCGCCTTCGTCGCCCGCGATCTCGATGGTCACGTGATCGGCACCGTTCGCCTGTGGAATGTCGAGGCCGGCGTCAGCCGCGAAGGCCACAGCATTCCAGCCCTGCTGCTCGGTCCGCTGGCAGTCGATCCCGCCCATGAAGGCAAGGGCATCGGCGGCATGCTGATGCGTGCAGCGATCGAAGAGGCCAAGAACCGCGGTCACGGCGCGATCCTGCTGGTCGGGGATGCCGCCTATTACGAGCGTTTCGGCTTCTTCGCCGCGCGCACGCAGCATTTGGTCATGCCCGGTCCGTTCGAGCGCAACCGTTTCCTGGCGCTTGAGCTTCGGGATGCCTGGCTCGAGGGCGCTGCCGGCCTCATCGTCGCCAATGGCCGCAAGTTGGCGCTGCCGCCGGTCAGGCGCGCGGCCTGATCTCTTTCCGTCTCCAACCCTGCGGGGGCGGATTTTTCGCTGCTCCCCCATCCGCCTCATGCGAGGGGTGGGGGAGCAGGTCATAAAAACCCGAGATCACGCCTCCGTGGCAGACGGTCGCGCGTCGTAGCAGACGAAGGCAAGCTTGTTGCCATCGGGATCGCGCACATAGGCGGCGTAGAAGCCGTCTCCGTATTGCGGGCGAAAGCCCGGTTCGCCCTCGACACTGCCGCCCTGTTCCATCGCCGTTGCAAACAGCCGGTCGATGATCGCAGCGCTTGGCACGAGGAACGCGGTCATGGCGCCATTGCCGATGCCGGCGGGATTTCCGTCGAAGGGATAGCCGGTGAAGAAACGCGGCGCGCGGTCATCATCCTTGCGTCCCCAGGACGCCACCTGCTCGTCGCACCAGCAGCGCTCCTGACCGATCAACGCCATCAGCGGATCGTAGAACCGTTCGGCGCGTTTGAGATCGGTCGTTCCGACCATCGTATATCCGATCATGTCTTCTCCCTTGTCTTGGCTGGCATCGCTCATACCTGGCTAAGGAAGGACCGTCCGCGCGGCGACAGCCGATAGCCGACCGTCAGGCTTTCCGTCAGCCCTAGTTCCTTCAGTTTGCGGATGCGTGGCTTGAGCTTGAGTTTATCCATGCCGACCTGTTCAGCGATCTCGGCGGCGGTAATCCCGTCGCGCGAAGCAATCAGGCGGAGTGTCGCTTCGGCCCAGATCTGACCGGCGGCCTCGTCAAAGCGGGCGAGCCTGGCGGCAATCTTGGCCCAGTCGGATTTCGCAAGCGTCGCGTCATCGCGCAAGGACAGACGCGGATCGTCGCCCGCGCGGTGGAAGGCGATGCGGTAAAGCGTGCCATCGGGCCTGCCGTCGAGTTCGGCGAGCAATGCCTCACGCGTCGGGAACCCGGCGCGACGTGCGTCCTCTATGCTGATGTCTTCGGCCTCGGTGGTCTCGATCGCGTCGATCGACAATATGCCGGCCGCTGTGCGCAGGCTGCCGCCGGCCTTGACTGTTGGCCTGGTCCAGCGCCGAAAGGCCAGTGTCACGTCGCCCTTGGCGATCTGGTAGAGAATGGCCTTGCGGAACAGCATGTCAGTTTGTGGCGCGGCGATAGAAAGCGAGGGAACCGGCAAGGGCAAGCAGGGCGCCGCCACAGATACGCTCGAGCCAGACGGCCCCGGAATGCTTGAGAAAACGAGCCGCCTGGGAGCCGAGTAGCGCGTAACCGAGCATCACGGCAAAATCGACAGCGGCGAAGACCAGGGCAAGTACTGCGTATTGCGGCGCCTGCGGCAAGGCGAGGTCAATGAACTGCGGCAGGAAGGCCGAGAAGAAGAGATAACCCTTCGGGTTGGTGACGGCGACCAGAAAGCTCTTCAGAAAAATCGCAGGCGTCGCGACGTCGGCGGCGCCTTTGTCGATGGCGACATCGAGCGTTCCCTTCGACCGCAACAGCATGACGCCGAGAAAGGCGAGATAGGCGGCGCCGAGCCATTTGACGACCGTAAACCAGAATTCCGAGGCAGCGAGTAGCGCGCCGAGACCCAGCGCCACCGCGCCGATCAGCACGAAATCCGAGAGAACGGCGCCGATCATGCCCACAAGCGCACGCTTGATGCCGTAGCGCGAACCGTTGGTCAGCGCCAACAGCACGGTCGGGCCCGGCGTGGCGATACCGATGAAAGCGACAAAGGCGAATGCGAGGATGGTTGTACCGCCCATGGGACACTCCGGTGTGCAGGGCGAATCTGTCTCACACCTTTGGCGTCGGAGCAACCGCCAGAATGCGTTCAGAAAGATCCACCGAGCGCGCGACGACGAGATCGACGCGATGGTCCTTCTCGGGATCGGTCTCGCGCTGGAGGGAGTGGGGGTAATCGACTTCGAGTTGAGGCTTCCTCTCCGGCCCGAGCAGCAGCGATGCCGTCAGCGCCTGCGTTTTGCGCGGTAGAGATAGGCGCAATAGGTGCTGCGTCTCGTCTTGAGACGATGAGCTGATGACCCCCAGACATGTTATCCGCTCTTTTTCTTCGTCGGCAAGGCAAAACGCCGGATTTGACAGTTCAGGTCGCTGGCCCTAATGGACGCGGAGGGCAAGGGCCCCTGCCGTCCGCGAGCGTCATGCTTTGGTGAAGCCCTTCTTTCAGACACGGTCAGCCGAAACGGCATGCGAACCGGTGGCAATGCGGGCTCCCATCTCTGATAATGCATGCCGCAGCAGGAGACCCTGTCATGATGCGCGGATCAAACACGCTACCATCGCTCGATGCCCTCAAGGACCAGGCGAAACGCCTGCGATCGCGGCTATCCTGCGAAGGCGAGAATATCAACCACTCCCGTTCCCTCGAACTGGTCGCCGCCCAATATGGCTACCGCGATTGGAACACGCTTCACGCTGCCGCCGGCAATCGGCCGCCGTTCAATCCCTGGATGCTCGGCTCGCGGGTGAAGGGCCTTTATCTCGGTCAGCCCTTCGAAGGCGAAATCCTTTCAGTGCAGGCGCTGACGGCCCAGCCGGGGCGCTACCGGTTGACGATGAAATTCGACGAGCCGGTCGATGTCGTTACCTTCGAGAGTTTCTCCGCGTTTCGCCAGCGGGTGACCGCGACGGTCGACGAGACCGGGCGCACGATCGAGAAGACGTCCAACGGCCGCCCACAGTTGGAGCTGGAATGGTGAGCGGCCCTTGCTGCTGCCGTGCGATCATCACGGTTGCGACTTGCCGGCTGTTGGCTTTTCAGCAGACTTCCCCGAAGCCAAGTGCTTCGGGGACTTAATCACCGTAGCTTTTCGCGCGACGATACCCCACTGATGCACCAATCCGTTCATCGCATCCGTTGGCATCATCATTAGTTGCGAATGAGTTGCATTTGCATTATCAATGTAGTTGCGAACGGTTCGCAATAAGGCGAGCCGATCAAATCGGGCCTTGTGGCATCGCCTCTGCAATCCGGAGCGGACACGTGGAGCCGTATCGGGCGAGGGGCGACTTCTATGGACAATTCGGTGAGGCAAGATCTGCTGAAACGGCGCAGCCTGCTGATGGGTGGGCTGGCGGCCGCCGGCGGCACCGCGATCTGCGCCGGCGCGGCGCCGGCGCAGATCGCGTCCCACGGTGGCGGCCACCAGATGGCCGCGCGGGCGTCCGAAGGCATGGCGGCACCGATGCCGGCGATGGGGCACGGCGCCATGATGACGGTCGGCGACGTCGATAACACCGCCAACGGTTTCGATCCGACCGACATGCTGACCGACTGGGACACCGGCACCGTCTCGGTACTGCCGGATGGGCGAACGCTCCGGACCTTCGAGATGGCTGCCGAGGATCGCGACATCGAAATCGCGCCGGGCATCACCTTTCCGGCCTGGACCTATAACGGCCGCGTGCCTGGCCCGGCGCTTCGGGCCAAGGAGGGCGAGCGCCTGCGCATCGTCTTTCGCAACTACGCCTCACACCCGCATTCGATCCACTTTCACGGCATTCACGCGGCGCGGATGGATGGCGTACCGGGGGCCGGCATGGTCGATCCCGGCGATGAGTTCGTCTATGAATTCGACGCCAAGCCTTTCGGCTGCCATCTCTATCATTGCCATGCGATGCCGCTGCGTCGGCATATCCACAAGGGCATGTACGGCGCCTTCGTCATCGACCCGGACCCGGAGCGCCATCCGGATCAGATCGACGTCGCCCGCTCGCGGCTCATCGGCACGCCGGAGAACGCCGGCTGGCAGGAACTGGTGATGGTGATGAACGCCTTCGACACCAACTTCGATGCCGAAAACGAATTTTACGCGGTCAACACCGTCGCCCATGCCTTCATGAAGCGGCCCATCCGGATCGTGAAAAGCAAGCCGGTGCGCATCTACCTCATCAATGTCATCGAGTTCGATCCGATCAATTCGTTCCATCTGCACGCGAACTTCTTCGATTATTACGACCAGGGAACGACGTTGACGCCGACGCTTAGAACTGTCGACCTCATCACCCAGTGCCAGGCACAGCGCGGCATTCTGGAGTTCACCTTCGCCGAGCATGAACCCGGCCTCTACATGTTCCATCCGCACCAGACCGAGTTTACCGAACTGGGTTGGGTCGGCATGTTCGACGTCGTGGAGGCGCTGGCATGAACGAAACCCTGCCGAGGGCCGCTATCCGTGCGGCGAAAACCAATCTGGTTTGGCTGGCGCTGCCGCTCATCGCGTTGGCCATCGCCGTCGCCTGGATCCTGTCGGCCGATCCGCTGTCGGGCTTTCGCAACGGCGCGCCGCCGGTGGAAAACCTGACCTTCGAACGAACCGTGCTCGACGACAGCGGCCTTCGCCTCTTGGTTCGCGCCGGTGGATCGGAGCCGATGACGGTGGCGCAGGTTCAGGTGGATGACGCCTACTGGCAATTCACCCAGGATCCGCCTGGTCCGATCGCGCGGGGCAAGGCGGCATGGCTGAGCCTGCCCTTCCCATGGATGCTGGGCGAGGCGCATGCGCTGAAGGTGGTGACCAACACTGGCGCCACCTTCGCCCACGACATTGCCGTTGCCGTGCCGACGCCGCAGGCGACGGCAGGTCAATTGCGACTGCAGGCGCTGGTTGGCATCATCGTCGGCATCGTGCCGGTCGCCGTCGGCCTGATGTTCTACCCGCTGCTGCGTGGCGTCGGCCAGGCGGGCATGGCGTTTCTATTGTCGCTGACGATCGGCCTGCTCGCCTTCCTGCTGATCGATGCAAGTGCGGAAGCCCTGGAACTGGCGTCGCAGGCCGCGGCAATTTTCCAGGGGCCGGTCATGGTGGTGCTTGCGGGGCTTGGCAGCTTCCTGTTGCTGATGGCGATCGGCCGGCGCGGCGGCGTGCCGACCGGGCTGGCGCTTTCCACCTATATCGCGCTTGGCATCGGGCTGCACAATCTCGGCGAGGGGCTGGCGATCGGTGCTGCCTTTGCCGCAGGATCGGCCGGGCTCGGTACCTTCCTGGTGCTCGGCTTCGCCCTGCACAATGTGACCGAAGGCATCGGCATCGCCGCGCCGATCCTGAAACAGCGGCCCTCGCTATGGGTCTTTGTCGGCCTGACGCTGCTTGCCGGCGGGCCGGCGGTGATCGGCATGTGGCTCGGCAGCCTGGCAACGTCGGCGCAATGGTCGGCGCTGGCGCTGGCGATCGGGGCCGGCGCGATCCTGCAGGTGATCGTCGAGGTCAGCGCTTACCTGATGCGCCAGAGCGGAAAGCGGATCGAGGTCCTCCTGACGCCGCCCGTCATGAGCGGGCTCGTTGCCGGCGTCGCCTTCATGTACGTGACCGCGGCAGTGGTGAAAATCTGATTGTTTGTGGATCGCTGTCATGAGCGATTTGGCAGCCCCTCATCCCGCTGCCGCGACCTTCTCCCCGCAGGCGGGGAGAAGGGACTCGTGGCGCGGTTTCGTCCGGCCAGATATTTCGGCATTCTTTGACAGAGCGTATGCCACGTCCCCTCGCCCCGCTTGCGGGGAGAGGGTTAGGGTGAGGGGCAACTGCGCTAACGCCGTCGAAGAGCGTCGAGCGAATGTTATCCGGCGATATCGACGATGCCGCAGTCGCCCTCGGCCGAGCCGAAAACGAGCTGGCGCCCGTCCTTGCTCCAGGCCATGGCGGTGACCGCACCCTTGCCGGGACGGCGCAACAGCACTTCCTTGCTGTCGGCGAAACGGGCGGCGAGGATCATGCCGTCCTGATAGCCGATGGCGACGATGTCTTCGGCCGGATGACAGGCGACGGAAGTCACCATGATGTCGGCGCGGGTGCCGAGTTCCAGCGGCGCCTTGCCCATCGGTCCGTCTTTGCCCTGGAAGGGCCAGACGATGGCGGCCGGCGCGCCCGAAGATGCGAGCCACTTGCCCTTCGCGGACCAGGAGAGCGACTTCACCTTGGCCGGGTAGCCGGTCATGCGCATGTGGCGTGCCTCGCCGCCGGGCTTTGCGTCGAGCTTCCAGCCGTGCAGGGCATTTTCCTGCATCGTGGTCACGAGGAAACGGCCGTCGGGCGAGAAGGTGACGCCGGTATGGGCGCCCTTCCAGTCGAGATCAATCGGCTGGCCCGCGGTCGCGACCCAGTGCATCGACACGCCGTTGTAGCGGGCGGCGGCAACACGCAAGCCCTTCGGCGCAAAGGCGACGCCCTCGACCGTGCGCTCCTCGGCAAATTCTTTCGTCGTGCCGTCGGCCAGCCGCACATGGGTGGTCTTGCCATAGGCATAGCCGACGGCGCCCTGCGGGCCGGCTGCGACTTGGGCGATCCACTTGCGCGGCGCTTCGGCAACCAGCGTCGCGGTGCCGTCGGCAGCCGTGCGCATCACCTTGCCGTCCTCGCCGCCGGTCAGAAGCGTTTCGTTCGCCTCGTCGAGAACCAGAGACAGCAGGCCCTCGTGGACTTCCGTCGTCTTGTGGCCGTGGTCGAGGCGGTGGATGGCGCCGGTGGCTTCGGCGAAGAAAGGTATGCCCTTGAGAAAGGCCACGCCAACGACGTGGCCTTCGAGATCGAGCGGAGCGACTGTCGGCATCAGATTGTCATGGTCCCCTGGTTCGGCATGCTGTTGGAGCATGATGCCGAAAAGGACCGACGCCATGCTCTCCTTAATTTGATCTTAGAGCCGCATCGCGGCTTCCGGAATCAGGCTGAAGCTTCGCAGGCCTTGAACGTGCGCTCCAGCTTTTCGCGGTCGAGGTCGCGGCCGATGAAGACCAGGCGGCTTTCGCGCTTTTCGCCTTCCTTCCAGGCACGCTGATGGTCGCCCTCGATGATCATGTGCACGCCCTGCACGACATAACGCTCGGCGTCGCCGGCAAAGGCGATGATGCCCTTCAGGCGCAGGATGTTCGGGCCGTCCGTCTGGGTGATCTTCTGGATCCAGGGGAAGAAGCGATCAGCGTTCATCTCGCCGCCGCGCAGCGAGATCGATTGCACCGTCACATCATGGATCGGCGAGGGGGCGTGGTCATGGTGGTGATGGTCGTGATCATGATGGTGGTGATGATCATGGTCATGATGATCGTGGTGATCGTGGCCGCAATCCGGGCCGCAGGTGTGATCGTGCTCGTGATCGTCCTGGTCGAGGAAATGCGGGTCGTTTTCCAGCGCTCTCTCAAGGTTGAACGCGCCCTGGTCGAGAACCTTGGTGAGGTCGATCTCGGAGCGCTGCGTTCTGTAGATGCGGGCCGACGGATTTATGACGCGAACCGTCGCCTCGATCCGCTCCAGCTCTTCCGGGCTGACGAGGTCGGTCTTGTTGAGGAGCACGACGTCGGCAAAGGCGATCTGGTCTTCGGCCTCGCGGCTGTCCTTCAGCCGGAGCGGCAGGTGCTTGGCGTCTACCAGCGCGACGACGGCATCAAGCTCGGTCTTGGCGCGCACATCGTCGTCCATGAAGAAGGTCTGGGCGACCGGAACCGGATCGGCAAGACCGGTGGTTTCCACGATGATCGCATCGAAGCGACCGGGCCGGCGCATCAGGCCTTCCACCACGCGGATCAGGTCGCCGCGCACGGTGCAGCAGACGCAGCCGTTGTTCATCTCGTAGATTTCCTCGTCGGATTCGACGATCAGGTCGTTGTCGATGCCGATCTCGCCGAATTCGTTGACGATGACGGCGTATTTGCGCCCGTGGTTCTCGCTGAGGATGCGGTTCAACAGCGTCGTCTTGCCGGCGCCGAGATATCCGGTGAGCACGGTGACGGGAATCGGCTTCTGCGGGGATGTTTCGGTCATGGGAACCTCTGGGATCTCGGGATGCGGGGAGCGGGCATCCATGTCGCGTTTCATATAGGAGATGCGGCGGCGATGCGCAAATGGCGAAGCCGATTTTGGCCACGCCTTTGCCGCCTCCGGGACGGGCGAACCGGGCAGCGATAACGCTCCTTTCATCAAAATCAGGGAGAGTTCGCGTCCTACCGAAGGGGTGCATGCGTGAAGACGATTTCCATCAACGGCCGGTTCCTGACTCAGCCGCTCACCGGCGTGCAGCGCTTTGCCCGCGAGATCACCCGCGCGCTCGATGCCCGCATTGCCGCGGGCGACGTGCCGCCGGCGCTGAAGGATGTGCGCTGGCGGTTGCTGGCTCCAGCGTCCGCGCCGGATGATCTGCCACTGTCGGCGATATCGATCGAGCGTTTCGGCTCAGGCCCGGGCCATCTCTGGGAGCAGGGGCCGCTCTATTGGCGGACGCGGCGCGATACGCTGGTCGGCCTCGGGGGCAGCGGACCGGTGCTGCATTCCGACCAAGTGGTGGTGATCCACGACGTCACGCTCTTCCGTCATCCGGCTTCCTTCGGGCGCGGCTACCGGCTGTTCCACGGCGCGCTCGGCTACATCCTGACGCGTCGCGCGAAGATCGGCACCGTTTCCTATTTTTCGCGCGGTGAACTGGCGGATGTCTTTCGCGTTCCAGCATCGGGTATTGACGTGATCTACAACGCCACAGATCACTTTTCCGACCTTCAGCCGGACCGGGAGATCGTTGCGAAGCTGGGGCTTGCCGAGACCCCCTTCTTCCTTCTCGTCGGCACACTGAAGCCCAACAAGAACGTCGAGTTTGCGGTGCGTGCCTTCGAAGCCCTGGGTGCTACCGGCAGCAAGCTCGTGGTCGTCGGCGGTACGGATCCCAGCGTTTTTCGCGACATCGCCCCGACGTCGCGGGGCAACCTGATCTTTCCCGGGCGGCTGACGGACGCCGAGATCGCCGGGCTGCAGCGCCACGCCACCGCCTTCCTGTTCCCGAGCCTCTATGAAGGGTTCGGTATCCCGCCGCTCGAGGCGATGACACAAGGGTGCCCGGTGCTGGCCGCTGACATACCCCCGGTCAGGGAAGCCTGCGGCGAGGCGGCTCTCTATTTCGATCCGGCGAAGGCGGAAACCCTCGTCGAGGTTATGCGGAAGATATCCGCCGATGATGCGCTTCGGCGACAGCTGGGGCGTTCGGGGCATGAAAATGCAATGCGGTTCTCATGGAACGCAAGCGCGGTCATTCTGCTCAACCTGCTGGTCGCAGGGCAGGGCTGACTAGCTTGCTTATTCGGAACTGAACGCGCGATTAGAGTTCGAGTGTGCGCAGCGGATCTATCCTGCCGCGTAGGAGATCTACGAGGGCGATAAGGTTTCCCTTAAGGCGGCCCCGTCTGTCGACAAGCCCCTGAGATTTCAGACTGCCGACGATGTTTGCGGCGATGTTGGAGCTCAAAAGCTTCAATGCCCAGCCCAGACCGACCGTGCCTTTGCGGAAAAGGTAGAGCGGGTTTGCCACCTGTGAGTAACCGAAGCGCAAACCCGAAGTACGTCCCCGTTTGTTGCCGAGATGGACGCCGCGCAGGGTGGCGCTGCGCACAATGCGGCCGTGGCGGGCGAGGCGGCGGCAGAAGTCGACATCCTCCTGCCAGCCGTAAAGCGGCAGGTTTTCGTCGAAGCGGGTGGCGTCGGCTTCAATGGCCGACACGCGAAAAACCATATTGCAGCCATAGGCGTTGTAAACGGGTTCGAGGGTGGCCTGTCTGCCCGTTGCCCGATCGCGCGCAAGGATTTCCAACCCTTCCTTGACCGGGATGCCCGGGCCATGAATGCCATCGGCCAGCACCAGGCCGGTCGCCACGGCAATGTCGGCCCTCTTCTCGAAGAGGGTTTCGACTTCAGCCAGAAAATCGCACTGGGGCAGGAAATCATCGTCGAAAAACACGATGATATCGGCGGTCCCCGTGTGGTCGAGGATGGCGTTGCGCTGCGCACAGGAGCCCTTGCTGCCCGTGACCAGGGTGATCTCCGATGCGAGCGTGCTGACAAAGTCGAGATCGACGTCCTGCGGCGACGAGGGGCAGACGAGGATCGCGTCCGCCTGGCGATCCTGCCGGCTCAGGTGCAGCAGTGTTTCGGACAGCACTTCGCGGCGACCCGCCGTGGCTATTCCGACAATGATCTTCATGGTGTTCTTCGCCTCTCGGTTTGCCCAGATCTAAACCGAAAGAGGTTCAGTTTTCCTTATCGCGCCCGGTTCACTATCGCGCCCGAGATCACGCGGCGGTTGACGCGCGCATGCCGAGCCGCAGGCGATTGAGCGCCAAGAGGCAGCAGACCCCACCAATGACAATCCCGGCGGCAGTAGCGACGGTGGCGGACCGGTAAGACAGCACGAAGGCGACAATGGTGACTCCAAGGCCGGCAGCGGCGAGGAGAACCGGCGACCAGGTGAAGTCGAAGGGCAAGGTCGCCATCAGGCGCAGGCCGATCAAGGATGCGAATATGGCGCCGAGCGCGCCGCCTGCCATCAGTGTGGCGGCGCTTGGCGCCAAAAGGAACGCGCTGGCAAGCGCGAAGAGATTGAGAAGCGCGCAGTCGATGGCCGCGAGCGCGAAGATCGCGGTCAGGCGCTGCTTCAAGTGCAGCGGTGTCGGCAGCATGATCTGGGTCAGAACGCGCGCGAGCGAAAGGATAATGACGAACGGGGCCGTCGCGAGGAAGCCGGCCTGCAGGTCAGGGCTGATGACCAGCCATGTCGCCGGCACCAGAACGGCGAAGATGCCTGCCGCCATCATCAGCGCGAAGCTGGTGAGCAGCGCGTAGTATTGTCCGAGCTCACGGCGAAGCGCCAGGGTATCGCCGCCCTTGTCGTGAGCAGCGACGATTTCGGGATACTGGATCGCCTGGAGGGCGGAGACGATCAGCACGAACGGGCGCTGCAGCAGATCGAGCGCCAGCAGCGCACCGGCAGCGCCGCCGGGGCCGAGGACCGAGGTGAATATCGCCTTCAGCGCAAGCGGTGCAAACATCGAGGCGCTGGCGGCACCCGCCGAAACGCTGCCATAGACGAGGTGCTTTCGCACGCGCGCCATGTCGAGCGAGGCGGAAGACCGCGGGCCTGATCTGCGCGAAAGTAGGGTTGCGAGCAGAGCGTAGAGAGCATAACCGCCAAGCAGGCCGGTGACCGTCGACAGGAAGGTTGGCGATACGAGCGCGCCGATCAACGTTCCCGCCGCCAGGATGGTGGCGCGAGATCCCTGGAGTACCGAGAAGGCGCGAAAATCCTGGCGGAAGCGCAGCATGGTCAGGTGCAGGTCGCTGCCGCCTTGCGCAACGGCAACGAGGCCGCCGACCAGCGCCACCAGCGGCGAGACGCCGAAGGCGAGCGACGCGGCCGCAGCGACAAGGCAGAAAAGCGCGCAGGCCGCTGCCTCCGCAACGATCGTTCGCCGCTCCGCCGCTTCGATTTCCGCCGTCTGGCCGGGATAGAAGCGCATGCAGGAGAAACGCACCCATTCGAAAGCGGCGATCGCGCCGAATTGGCTGAGCGAGATGAACAGCGAATAGGCGGCATAGTCGACTGGGGCCAGCCAGTGGGCGACGACGATCAGCAGGCCGAAGGCGATCAGGGCCTGGTAGAAATAGGCGCCGAGCGCGATGATCTTCGCCATGGGGTTCCGGCCTAGCGCCGCCTGTCGTCGTTTGCTGCTGTCCATGCTGATAGCGCAAAAGCACAAACAAAGTGTTTTGTCGGCGCGCCCTGCCGGTCCTTCAGGCGAATTCGGTCATGTCGAAGTCGGCGACATCGGTCAAAAGCTCGATCACGCCCGTAACCGCGTGGGCCAGCAACTGTTCGCCGCGCGCCGCGGTTGCCACCGAGGCATTGCCGGCAACACCGTCACGGTTGAGGTCGGACATCTTCCAGCCGAAGGCATGCGGGCCATAGGCGCGCAAATGCCGGAAGCGTCCGGCGTAGTCGCTCTGGCGCGAGGGGAAGGCGCGGGCTTTCGCCATCTCGACCTTTTCGGGATGGAGCGCCAGCATCACCGACGTCTCGATCTCGCCGCCGTGAATGTCGATCGCCTTGTCTTCGGGCGCGATCCAGCCATCTGGCTGGCCGAAACGGGTCCAGCTGGTCGCCACCGCCAGCATGCCGAAACGCACTCGCGCCTCAGTCGCAACGATCGTCATCAGCGGCGAATTGCCGCCATGGGCGTTCAGCATCACGAATTTGCTGAGGCCGAGACCGTGCAGGTTTTCGGCGATCCCAAGCCAGCGACGCACGGCTTCGTCGTAGCCGAGCGACCGGCTGCCGGCCACATCCATATGCTCGATCGAATAGCCGACGGGTTCGGTCGGCAGGAAAGTAACGGGCAAGTTCGCGGGCAGGGCGGCGATGCAGCGTTCGACAATACCCTCGGCAATCAGCGTGTCCGTATCGAAGGGCAGATGCGGTCCATGCTGCTCATGGGCGCCGAGCGGCAGCACGGCGATCCAGTCGCGGCGGGCCTGTTGCGGAAGATCGGTCGGATTGTCCTGCCATCGGGCTTGGGGCATCGACATCTCTCTTCGATCCTTCACGTCAATTGTCGTAAAAATGTTATTTGAGTCATACAGTTCGTAATCGCAAGCTGTATTGCTATAAATGTCTGAGGCGGGATTCGGCAGGAGGTCCAATGGGCAAGAAGAACAAGGCCGAAAAGAAGGGCAAGAACGGCAAGAAGAAGGACGATCTTCTCGCCGAACCGCACGATCTTGCCTCGATCCTTGTCCAGGCGGCGCGTTCGATGCGCACGGTGATGTCGCGCAATCTGCTCGAAAGCGGTCTCTATGCCGGCCAGGACGGTGTGATGCTGGCGCTTGCCGAAATGGACGGGCTGACGGCGGGCGGGCTTGCCGCCAAGCTCGGCGTCAAGGCGCCGACGATGACGCGCACGATCGGTCGCATGGAAGCGCAAGGTTTCCTCGAGCGGCGCCCTGATGATGACGATGCGCGGCTGACCAAGGTCTATCTCACCGAACCGGGGCGCAACCGGCTGCAGACGATCGCCGAGGCCGGCCAGCATTCGGAAAACCTTGCGACGCGCGGACTGACCGACAAGCAGGTGCGCACGCTGATGAAGCTTTTGCGGGCTGTCGACAGCAACCTGCAGGCGGCACGCGCAGCCGACTGAGCCTTGTTTCGCGGCATATTGCGGCGGCGATTTAAACAGTTTAAATAGGATTTAAATTTGAGGGTAGGCAACTAGGCTTAAACAGGGGGCATCGTGGCGCAAAAAGTCAAGCTTTCGACGATCGCGGAAACACTCGGTCTTTCGACGGCAACAGTATCCCTGGCATTGCGTGACAGCCCATTGGTGGCGACCCTCACACGCGATAAGATCAAGGAGCAGGCCCGCGCACTCGGTTATATCTATAACCGCCGCGCTGCCAGCCTCAGAACCTCCCGGTCCGGCATCATCGGCGTCGTCGTGCACGACATCATGAACCCGTTCTACGGGGAAATCCTGAAGGCGATCGAAGCGGAGCTCGACCGCGACAAGCAGACCTTCATCCTCTCCAACCATTACGATTCGGTCGACAAGCAGCGCGATTTTATCGAAACGCTGCTGCAGCTCGGCGGCGACGGCGTCATCATGTCGCCGGCGATCGGCACGCCGCCGGAAGATATCCAGCTTGCCGAGGACAACGGCATGCCGGCGATCCTGATCGCCCGTTCGATTGAGGGGCTCGACGTGCCGATCTTCCGCGGCGACGACGCCTATGGCATCTCGCTGGCGACCAACCATCTGATCGGCCTTGGCCATCGCTGCATCGCCATGGTCGGCGGCACCGACCAGACCTCGACCGGTCGCGACCGCTATCAGGGTTATGTCAACGCGCTGCGCAAGGCCAACATCGAGGTCGATCCGGAATTGCGCATTCCCGGCCCGCGCTCCAAGCAGGGCGGCTTCGAGGCGGCTGTGCATCTGCTGTCGCTGCCGCAGAAGCCGACCGCAGTCGTCTGCTGGAACGATCTGGTGGCGATCGGCATGATGAACGGCATCGCGCGTGCGGGCCTTGTTCCAGGCGTCGATATCTCCGTCACCGGCTATGACGACCTCGAGGAGGCCTCGATCGCGACACCGGCGCTGACCACCGTCTGGAACGGCCAGGCCGATGTCGGCCGCAGTGCGGCACGCGCACTTCTCGACAAGCTTTCCGGCAGCCACGAACCCGACGGCATCCACCTGATCAAGCCGGAAATGCGCATCCGCCAGTCGACAGGCCCGTTGCGCGTCACCGCCTGAAGAAATCCCTAATGCATGTCGCGCAAAAGTGTGCAGCGGTTTTGCGAAGGCGACATGCACAAAAGCAAGAACCTAAAGTGCGGCAAGCGAATCCTGGAGATCGCGACGCGCTTTAATACCAGGAGTGCCCATGTCCGCGAGCCTTCCCCGCATCCTCGTGCCCGGAAAAATCAACGAACAGGTGCTGCTGCGGTTGCCCGAGATGTTCGAGATCGTGCGGCTGGACCGTGCGGACCCTGACCTTGTGACGGCAGACATGGCCGATATCAGGGGTATCGCCGTCTCTGGCCGCGTTCCCGCCGGTCTGATGGATGCGCTGCCCGGTCTTGAGATCGTTGCCAATTTCGGTGTCGGTTATGACGGGGTCGACGTGAAACATGCCGCCTCCAAGGGCATCGTCGTCACCAACACGCCTGACGTTCTGAGCGAAGAGGTCGCCGATACCGCCATCGGCCTGCTCATCAACACGCTGCGCCTGCTGCCGCAGGCGGAACAGTGGCTGCGCCAGGGGCGTTGGGTGCGGGATGGCGCCTTTGCGCTTTCGCCCTTGTCATTGCGGGGTCGCACGGTCGGGCTTTACGGCCTCGGACGCATCGGGCTTGCCATTGCCAAGCGGCTCGAAGCCTTCGGCGTCTCGGTCGCCTACCATACGCGCAGCCCACGCGATGGGCTTGCCTATGCCTATCACCCGACGCTCGAACGGCTTGCCGCCGCCGTCGATACGCTTGTTGTCATTGTTCCGGGAACGGAGGCGACACGAAAGACGGTCAACGCCGCGGTGCTTTCGGCACTGGGAAGCAATGGCGTCCTGATCAATGTCGGGCGCGGCTCGACGGTTGACGAGGCAGTGCTGGTCTCAGCACTTCAGGCCGGTGTGATTGCGGGGGCGGGGCTCGACGTTTTCGACAACGAACCGCATGTGCCCGATGCGCTGCTGGGGTTGCCGAATGTTTCGCTGTTGCCGCATGTGGCGTCGGCTTCGGTTGTTACCCGCAACGCCATGGCGGATCTGGTGGTCGATAACCTCATGGCCTGGTTTTCGACCGGCAAGGCACTGACGCCAGTGCCGGAAACGCCGTTCACGCGCCGAGCCGGTTAAAGCGTTGCCGGTTCAGACGGAGGTGCAGAAACGCTCCATCTCTTTGTTTTTGCGCATTTGCTGATGGAAAACCGCTTCGCACTTTTCCTGGAAATGCCCTAGGCGGCCATGCGCCGCGCCGCGTAGGCGCGCACGGCATCGCCGAAAGCCCTGAACAGGCTCGCCGACGGTGCGTCCGTCCGCACCCAGTATTCCGGATGCCATTGCACGCCGACGGCGAACGCCTTGGCGCCAATCACCGAGACCGCCTCGATGGTGCCATCGTCGGCAACGGCTTCGACGGCGAGGCGCGGCGCCGTTGCGCCGATGGCCTGGCGATGCAGGGAATTGACGCGAACGCGACCGGCACCCAGCACCGGCGCAAGACAGCTGCCTTCCTTGACGATCACGTCCTGGCGGATGCCGTAGGCGACATCCAGCTCGGAAACGTCGGGCTTGCGGTGATCCCAGACACCCGGCTGCTCCTGGATTTCGCTTGCGAGCGTGCCACCGAGGGCAACGTTGAGCTCCTGGATGCCGCGGCAGATGGCAAACAGCGGAACGCCGCGCTCGAGCGCGCGCCGGATCAACGGCAGGCTGGTGGCATCGCGGCCAGGATCGAAGGGGCCGTCGGTGTCCTTGGCCTCGCGGCCGTAGAGCGAGGGATGAACGTTGGATCGGGCGCCGCTTGCCAGCACGCCGTCGACGCGATCGAGGATCTCGTCGATATCGTTGCCGGTCTCAAGCGCCGGAATGAGGAAGGGCATGACGCCGGCGCCTTCGACGGCGGCACGGACATACTGGTTGGCAACGACATGCCAAACATTGCCGTCGAATTCGCGGAAATCGCAGGGGATGGCAACGACAGGTTTCGACATCATCAGGCTCCGTATCTCGCTTTGCAAAGCCTTGCCGCCAGATGTGGCTGAAAGTCAACTGCGAAGCGCGCAGATGTGATGGTGATACCGGCCGCAACTAGGCTCGTATGTGCATGGCAGGAATTGATGCGTTTTCTTCAGCTTTGGGTAACCACATCCTGAGTGAATCGGTGGATATGATGTTTGCCAAGCAGAATTGCCTTAAATACAATGTCAGAAAGCAAAACGTGATTTTGTCTATGCATGGTTGTAGAAGGCATCCGCCGGCCGTTGGTTTCGCAATACTAGGTTGAGTTTGGGAAAAACTCCCATGGGGCACCGTTTGAATGTTGCAATACAAGGCTTGGAGGCGGTGTTTTCACGAAATCTTTCGTTAAATCATCGCCTCTAAAAATCCGGAAAACCGGAGCTATGGGTTCATGACGCGCAATGAACGGGGCGCTCTCCCGACGGATGTCTATCTGTCGTCCGTGAGCTCGCTCTACGAACATCGCAGGACTCTGCTGATCGGCATGCTTTCGCATGTCGTGACTTTCGTGCTCGTCTATTTCAAGACCACCGACCCGCTCTATCTCTTCTGCACGGCCGCCATCGTTGTGCTCTGGGGGCTGCGCAACCTCGACATGGCGCGCTTTGATCGCCAGGATTTCTCCAACGCCGACCGAGCGATGGTCCGGAAATGGGAGAATCGCTACATTCTCGGCGGCGTCAGCGTGACGCTCACCTGTGGTATTGCCTGCGGCTACGCGATCGCCGTCAGCCGGGATTCCTTCTCGGAACTGGCCTGCATCTCCGTCACGCTCGCGTCGATGATCTCGCTGGTCGGGCGAAACTACGGCTCCGAACGGGCGGTGCTGCTTCTGTCCTCGTCCGCCTGCCTGCCGATCGTGATCGGGCTGATCACGCTTCAGGATGGTTTCATGCTCATCCTGGCGGTTCTGATCCTGCCATTCATCTTTTCGACCTGGATGATGGCCAACAATGTGCGCGCGTTTCTCTACGAGAACGTGCTGGCCGCCCGAGAAATCGCAACGATCGCCGGCCAGTTCGACGCAGCACTCAACAACATGACGCACGGGCTGCTGATGCTCGACCGCGACAACCGGATCGTCGTTGCCAACGAGCGCGCCTGCGCGCTGCTGATGCTGGGCGACAAGGCCGACCTGAGGGATCGGCTGCTGGATGACGTCGTGCGCCGCGGCGTCCGGCGCATGTCGCTCAGTGTCGAAGAGACGCGCGCGATCTCGCGGCAGCTCGACCTTCTGATCAAGGGCAAGAAGACTCAGGTTCTGGTGCCGGTCACCGACAACCTCTTTCTCGAGTTTTCCGCTGGGCGACACGAGAACGGTGAGGTCGTGCTGATATTCGAGGACGTGACCGCACGCGTCCAGGCCGACAGACAGATCCTTCAGATGGTGCGCTTCGACACGCTGACCGGCTTGCCGAGCCGCGATTACTTCGCCGAACTTGCCCACAGCGCTGTGGCGCTCGAAGGCAAGGAGGACGTCGAGGTCGGGCTGATGGTGCTCGACGTTGCCGAGTTCAAGCATGTCAACGACATGCGCGGCCACATCGTCGGC
Organism: Ensifer sp. ENS11; assembly: GCF_014851895.1. Taxonomy (NCBI): domain Bacteria; kingdom Pseudomonadati; phylum Pseudomonadota; class Alphaproteobacteria; order Hyphomicrobiales; family Rhizobiaceae; genus Ensifer; species Ensifer sp. ENS11. The sequence goes on from NZ_JACVAN010000011.1 coordinate 36,373, forward strand.
GACAGGCTATTGCAGGCGATTGCCGGGCGGCTGAAGACACTGGTCGGCAATACGGCGATCGCCGCGCGCCTGATGGGCGACGAATTCGTCGTCTTCTTCCCCAACAGGATGCATCGGCCGGATCTCGAAGAGCAGATGCGCGCGGTTCACGCCGGGTTGCGCGGTGCCTATATGGCGAATGGCTTTACCTTCAACGTGACCATGAGCGCCGGCGTCGTTCTCGTGCCGAGCAGCGCCTTCCGGCTGGAAGAACTCCAGATCAAGGCCGATCTTGCGCTGTCGGAAACCAAGGCACGCAACAAGGGCGGCTGCACCGTATTCGAAGAAGAGATGGATGCCCGCTATCTCGACCGCCAGAAACTGAAGAGCGATCTGCGCGATGCGATCAATGCTGGTGCCCTGACGCTTTCCTACCAGCCGATGTTCACGCCGAACGGCGCGCGTCTCGAATGCTGCGAGGCTTTGGCGCGCTGGACGCATCCCGAGCGCGGCCCGGTACCGCCGAATGTCTTCATCCAGCTTGCCGAGGAACTGGGGCTCGTCACCGAGATCACCCGCTTCGTGCTGGAGCAGGCGTGCAAGGATTGCATGGGCTGGCCCGGCGAGGTTTCCGTTTCGGTCAATCTGTCGGTGCTCGACCTGCGCAGCAACGACATCGTCACGGTGGTGGCGGATACGCTGCGGGCCACCGGGCTCGATGCTTCGCGGCTGCATCTCGAAGTCACAGAGAGCTGCCTGATGGATGAGCCGGCCAAGGTGCAGGCCATTCTCGGCGAGCTGCGTGACAGCGGCATAACGATCGCCATCGACGATTTCGGCACAGGCTATTCCAGCCTCAGCTACCTGGATGCGCTGCCGGTCAACATCATCAAGATCGATCGCTCTTTCGTGCGCAACATCCGCGAGGACTCGCGCCGCTTCAAGCTGCTGCGCGGCACAGCCAACCTCGGTCGTGCTCTCGGCCTGAAGATCGTCGTCGAGGGTGTGGAGACGGCGGATCAATTGCAGCTGATCAACGACTACCACTGCGCCGATCTGATACAGGGTTTTGTGTTCGCGGCCCCGATGCCGGCGTCCGCCATCGCGGCCTTCTGCAAGAATGGTGTCCAGAAACCGGTCACCACGCCGTCAAGCAAGCGTATCGCCTGACAACTCGCCACGTCGCCCGTCATTTCCTCCGCGATCCGCGTCCTCCATCCTCTTCCTTGCTCCGCCGCTTGTCCAAGATGGTGAGGTGGCGGGCTTAACCAATCGTTAACCATAAAACTTTACGAAATATTAAGGTTAACAATAGGTTAATCGTAATGTGTGCCATTTTGTTGTTGCTGCTGTGCCGACCGTCAATAGGTTAACGATCTGTTAACCATGAGGGTCAGGAAATGGGTGAAGGTCTTCACCGGGCGGAGCCTGGGAGTTTTTCTGAGAAGCTGATGCTTCTTCTCGATCGCGTCGAATACCGGCGGGTCGAGACGGGCGAGGACATGGAGGATATCGCCCGGCTCCGCTACAAGGCCTACAAGGCCGTCAATCTGATGGAACTCACCGGCTCGACCTTGATCGACGATCTCGATTTCGACAGTCACGCCTATGTCTTCGGTATCTATCTCGACGAGAACCTGGTCAGCACGGTGCGTGTTCATCACGTGACGCCTGAGCACAGGGCGAGCACGTCTGGGCTGATCTTCGGGCCCGAGATCGACGTCTTTCTCGACGCGGGCATGGTGCTGGTCGACCCCGGCCGGTTGGCTGTCGACCCCGATGTCACCGGCGACGAGATGCGCGCGCTTCCCTACCTGACGCTGCGCCCGGTGGCGATGGCATGCGAATACTTCACCGCCGACCGGTGCCTGACCGCCTGCCGGCCGCGGCATGCGGCGTTCTACAAGCGCATTTTTGCGTCGGAGACCGTTGTCGCCAAGCGCGAGAACCTCGGCGTCTACAATGCCGACGGTGCGCTGCTGGTTGCGCAGGTGAGGGGGCAGCGGCCCTCGATCCTCGATCGCTATCCGATCTTCGATTCGGAGCCGTTCGAGCGTCGCCTGATGTTCGCGGGCCGACAGGAAGTGCCGTTCGCGCCTTTGACGATTCTGCCGACGGCGCGGATCGCACAGAACGGTTCCGGCCGTTCCTATCGCACATCCGTATTCCGCTAGAGACGCACGCGGCATATCGCCCCAGGTGACCGGGCGCAGCGGCGGGTTTTCGTTGCGCCCGGGCCTGGCATTGTGTATGGGCAGCTAAAGGGCTTCCGTGCGGTTTTCCGCCAAAGCCGTTTCGTGGATCAAGGTTGAAGGGCGGCGAGGGCCAAGGGTCGGGCCGCAGCATTCTGGGAGAATTGGACGATGGCTGAGCATCATTCTGGACCGGTCGAAATGGGCGCTCCGATGGATTATGCGGAACACGAGAAGACCTACAATTTCTTCCTCAGTGCAACGAAATACCTCACGCTGTTCTGCGTGGCTCTGCTGATCGCCATGGCTGCCGCCTTCTTCACCACGATGGGCTTCTTCAGCTCGCTGGTGCTGTTCATCCTTATCAACGTCGCTGGTTTCTTCTTCCTTCGTTAATCGGCACTACTGACACGACTTGCCAGGGACAGGCCGGGTGGAGGCTTGCCCTTGGCTGCCGGACTCAAGGTCCGGATTGAAGCCGCATGACATCGACCGGGAGCGTCGATGGTCTTGCTTCGGCTGATGAAAGTTCGCAGCGCCTTGAAGCGTTCGTTGGAGAACGCGCGGCGCTTATCCTCACTGCGTGAGGGGGAGAGTGGAGGACAGGCTGAGCCTGTCTCCAGGGGAATGTGTGCTTTGCACATGGGAGGGCGCCTGCTCGCATGAGCGGCCGCTTTGCAGTCGGACAGGATGCCCGCATTCCAGCCTTGGCTCGATTGCGGCCAGGGAGGGGACTTGTGAGCGAAATTGTCTTTATTGCCAAGGAAACGGATCCGAACGAGGGTCGCGTTGCGGCATCGCCGGATAGCGTGAAGAAACTGAAAGGGCTGGGCTTCGACGTCGTCGTCGAGACCGGCGCCGGGTTTCTGTCGCGTATTCCGGATACAGAATATGAGAAGGCTGGTGCCAGGATCGGTGCTGTTGCCGATGCGAAGACGGCGGATGTCGTCCTTCGGGTTCGCCGGCCGAACAGCGCCGAAATCGCCGGCTATAAGTCCGGCGCCATCGTCATCGCCATCATGGATCCCTACGGCAACGAGGATGCGGTCGCCGAAATGGCCAAGGCCGGCCTTAGCGCCTTTGCGATGGAGCTGATGCCGCGCATCACCCGCGCGCAGTCGATGGACGTGCTGTCGAGCCAGGCAAACCTTGCCGGCTACCAGGCGGTGATCGATGCGGCCTGCGAATATGACCGGGCGCTGCCGATGATGATGACGGCGGCCGGCACGGTTCCCGCGGCGAAGGTCTTCGTCATGGGTGCCGGCGTTGCCGGCTTGCAGGCAATCGCGACGGCCCGCCGTCTCGGCGCCATGGTTTCGGCGACCGACGTGCGTCCCGCCGCCAAGGAGCAGGTGGCCTCGCTCGGCGCCAAGTTCATCGCCGTCGAGGACGAGGAATTCAAGGCGGCCGAAACCGCCGGCGGCTACGCCAAGGAAATGTCCAAAGAGTATCAGGCGAAACAGGCGGCACTCGTCGCCGAGCACATCGCCAAGCAGGACATCGTCATCACCACGGCGCTGATCCCGGGCCGGCCGGCGCCGCGCCTCGTCACGCGCGAAATGTTGAAGGCGATGAAGCCTGGTTCCATTGCGGTCGACCTCGCTGTCGAGCGCGGCGGCAACGTCGAAGGCGCCGAGGCCGGCAGGGTCGCCGATGTCGAGGGCGTCAAGGTCATTGGCCACCTCAACGTGCCCGGTCGGATCGCCGCATCGGCTTCCGGTCTCTACGCCAAGAACCTCGTGACCTTCCTCGAGACCATGGTCTCCAAGGAAACGAAGGCGCTGGCGCTCAACATGGAGGACGAGCTCGTCAAGGCGACGGCGCTCACCCATGGCGGCGCCATCGTCAATGCGAATTTCGAGCCGAAGAAGAAGGGGGATCTTTGATGGCGAACGAAGCATTGGAAAAAGCGCTCGATGCGCTCGACAAGGCGGTTGCCGCTGTCCAGCAGGCAGCGCTGAACCTTCCCGATGCCGCGGAAGCTGCCGGCGCGCTCGCGCACGGCGCCACCGGCGGCGCAATTGATCCGTTCGTCTTCCGACTGGCGATCTTCGTCCTGTCGATTTTCGTCGGCTACTATGTCGTCTGGTCGGTGACGCCGGCCCTGCACACGCCGTTGATGGCGGTCACCAACGCGATCTCTTCGGTCATCGTCGTTGGTGCACTGCTCGCCGTCGGCATCTCGGCCTCCGGGCTTGCGACCGGTTTCGGTTTCATCGCGCTCGTGCTCGCCTCGGTCAACATCTTTGGCGGCTTCCTGGTCACCCAGCGCATGCTCGCCATGTACAAGAAAAAAGACAAGTGAGGCCGGCCGATGAACGCTAACTTCGCAGCCTTCCTCTATCTCGTCTCGGGCGTGCTCTTCATCACGGCGCTCCGCGGCCTGTCGCACCCGGCCACCAGCCGCAAGGGCAACACCTACGGCATGGTCGGCATGGGCATTGCCATCGTCACCACGCTGCTGCTGGCCAAGCCCACCTTCGGCGGCTTCCTCTTGATCGTGCTCGGCCTTGCCATCGGCGGCGGTGCCGGCGCGGTCATCGCCCGCCGCATCGCCATGACGTCGATGCCGCAGCTTGTCGCCGCCTTCCATTCGCTCGTCGGTCTGGCGGCGGTGATGGTCGCGGCCGCGGCGATGTATGCGCCCGAGAGCTTCGGCATCGGCACGCTCGGTGACATCCACGCCCAGGCGCTGGTCGAAATGTCGCTCGGTGTCGCCATCGGCGCGGTCACCTTTACCGGTTCGGTCATCGCCTTCCTCAAGCTCGACGGACGCATGTCCGGCAAGCCGATCCTGTTGACCGGCCGTCACTTCGTCAACGCTGGCCTGGCGATCGCGCTCGTCGTCCTGGTGATCATGCTGGTCTTCACCCAGAGCACGACCGTGTTCTGGCTGATCGTCGCCCTGTCGCTGGCGCTCGGCGTGCTGATCATCATCCCGATCGGCGGCGCCGACATGCCGGTGGTCGTCTCGATGCTCAACTCCTATTCGGGTTGGGCCGCGGCCGGCATCGGCTTCACGCTCGGCAACCTGGCGCTGATCATCACCGGCGCGCTCGTCGGCTCGTCGGGTGCGATCCTGTCCTATATCATGTGCAAGGGAATGAACCGCTCGTTCATCTCGGTCATCCTCGGCGGCTTCGGCGGCGAGGCGGCGGCAGCCGCTGTTGACGATGGCGTCCAGCGCACCGTCAAGCAGGGCGCGGCCGACGACGCGGCATTCCTGATGGCCAATGCCTCCAAGGTGATCATCGTCCCGGGCTACGGCATGGCCGTCGCCCAGGCGCAGCATGCGCTGCGTGAACTCGGTGATCAGCTGAAGGCGGCGGGCGTCGACGTGAAATACGCCATCCATCCGGTTGCCGGCCGCATGCCCGGTCATATGAACGTGCTGCTCGCGGAAGCAAACGTGCCCTATGACGAGGTGTTCGAGCTCGAAGACATCAACTCGGAATTCGCCCAGGCGGATGTCGCCTATGTCATCGGCGCCAACGACGTGACCAACCCGGCAGCCCGCGACGACCCGTCGTCGCCGATCTACGGCATGCCGATCCTCGACGTCGACAAGGCCAAGACCTGCCTGTTCGTCAAGCGCTCGCTCGGCTCCGGTTACGCCGGCATCGACAACACGCTGTTCTACAAGGACGGCACCATGATGCTGCTCGGCGACGCCAAGAAGGTGACGGAAGACATCGTCAAGGCCATGAACCACTGAGGTTCCTTGCCATTCGGGTGAGCGACACAAAGGCGTCTATCCGTTGGGTCAAATGTTGGAAAAGAAAACGCCCGCCACATGGCGGGCGTTTTCGTTTGATGCGTCGAACTGCCGGCGAAGGTCGTCTTGCCGACTTTTCGTCATCTCGCCTTATCAGCTAGCCGGGGCGAGCGTCAGTTCGTCGACGCCGATCGCGATGTTCAGTCCTTCCTGGACCTGCACGTTAACTGGCTGCAGCATGAAGGCCTTGTTGGTACCGCCGCCGATCACCTTGGCGCCGCCGCCAACGGCAAGGCTCGCGTCGGCGCCGATGCCGTAATATTCACCGGCAAGCGCGTATTTGGTGATCGGAGTACCTGTCTTGGCCAGGACATCCCAGACCATCGTGCTCTTGCCGGTCTTGCCGATGTCGATGCCGATCTTGCGAATGGTGCCGGCATAGCTTGCGGCCGGCGCGCCGTTGGCGGGCCTGAAGGTGCACAGCAGGTTCTTTGTCGAGGTCAGAATCTGCCCCGTGCCGCCGTCGGAGCCGCAGACAAGGCGGCCGAGCGCGACATAATTCTGCGCTGCGGACGGGCCGGCGCAAAGGGCTGCCAGGGCCAGTGTCGCGATGAAGGTTTTCTTGATCATTGGCTCAGTCTCCGTTTTTCGTTCCTGGGCAAACGGATGGTGGCCGGGAAGGTTCCGTTCGTCATTGGAGGAGCAAATGGCTAATTCCTTAAATCGACATCGATTTATGGACAAAATTACGCAGCAGGTTCAGGGCGTTACGGCGTCCTTTACGCGTCATGCCGGACGCGCGGCGCAACGACGTGACGAAAAAACGAAAACGGCCGCGAACCGGTCGCGGGCGTTGAAACGGGAGAAGTGCTTTTCTCTCCTAAGAGGCTAAGCGGCTTTCACGCGGGCGAGACCTGCGCGCGCCGGCTCGTATTTCGGGTCGAGCTGCAGTGCGTGCGAGTAGGACTTCGCTGCCTTGGCCTTGTCGCCCTTGCGCTCGTAGACCAGCGCCTGGTTTGCCCAGGATTCGGCAACCTTGCCGTCGAGCGTGATCGCGGTGTTGAAGTCGGAGAAGGCATTGTCGTCATCGCCCTGGGCGACGTAGGAGATGCCGCGGCCGTTATAGGGCTCCGGCGAGCTCGGCGACAGCGAGATCGCCGTCGAGAAGTCTTCGATCGCCTGGCCGTGCTGGTTGCGGGCCTGGTAGATCAGGCCGCGATTGTGGTAGGCGCGCGGGTCGGTGGTGTCGAGCTGGATCGCCTTGTTGAAATCGTTGAAGGCGGAATCGAGCTGGCCGGCCTGGCGATAGAGATTGCCGCGGCCGATATAGGCGACGTCGTAGTTGGGGTTCAGCTGCAGCGCCATGTTGTAGTCGGCAAGTGCGGCCTGGGTGTTGCCCATGTTGCGGTGAACGAGCGCGCGGTTGGCATATGCCTGGTAGAAGCGCGGGTTGAGCTGGATCGCCTGATCGAAATCGGCCAGGGCGCGTCGGTATTCGCCTGCACGGCCATAGGCGGAGCCGCGGACGTTATAGCCCTCGGGGTCGCTCGGGTTGGAGGCGATCACGCTCGACAGCGATGCGATATTTCCCTGGGAGCCCTGTTCGCGCTCGACCTTGGCCATCGATTCCGGCCCTTCGGTCTGGCATGCCGACAGAAGCAGAGCCGATCCGAGGAGGAACAGGGCCGCAAGCTTCGGCTTGCGCTGGTGGCGGCGGCGCGCCTCTTGGGTGGTGAAACCGGCGACGTCCGCAGTCATGGCAGCAAGTGTCAAAGGTCGATCCCTCAATGCGACTAGGTCCGAAAGCCAACGGCTTCCCGTTCAAGGAGGCCGGCGAATTTCGCGGGGCCCCACAGCCGAGGCTACCAGGGCCTGCGGCAAACCGTCCGGCGTCAAGCGCCGCGACCGGCTACCGTTGCCGGCTGCATTGTCACGCTAGCCCGACGACGGAAAAGATGTCCATACCAAAAGAAAGGCGGCGGCGATATTTCGCCCCCGCCACGACTTAGATCGAAAAGTGTCGAAAAATCGACAAATTAACGGGCCACGAGGCCTTCGCGCTGTGCACGCTTGCGCGCCAGCTTGCGAACGCGGCGAACGGCTTCAGCCTTTTCGCGGGCGCGCTTCTGGGACGGCTTTTCGTAGAAATCACGCATCTTCATTTCGCGGAAAATGCCTTCGCGCTGCATCTTCTTCTTGAGAGCGCGGAGCGCCTGGTCAACATTGTTATCGCGGACAAGTACCTGCACGTGAAATCCCGTTCCTTTGGTTGTTTCGAGTTGTTGCCTCACGTCAGGTGTCGGAGGCAAAAAAAGCTACGTTCGCTGAGCCGAAAGCTCGACGATTGAAGGTGCGGATACCAGATCGTCAGCGGAAAGTCCAGCGAGGACATGAGGCTGTGCTGAAAAATCCGCAATGACGCCACGCTATGTGTATCATCGCGCCGCAGATGGTGTGATGCAGCGATGTCGCAACTCCGCGCAAGTCCGCCCGTTTGCGTCGCAAAAGAAACGTTGCGCAGGCGTCGGATTTGCGATTTCTAACGCCAACGAGAATGATCACCGGGGTTCATGGAGTAACAGGCGGATGCGCAAATATTCAGTTTTTGCCGTGGCGCGCGAGGCTTTGCGCGGCCACAAGGGATGGGGTCCGCAATGGGCCTCGCCCGAGCCCCGCAAGGACTATGATGTGATCATCATTGGCGGTGGTGGCCATGGGCTGGGCGCTGCCTACTATCTTGCCAAGGAGCATGGCATCACCAATGTCGCGGTGCTCGAAAAGGGTTGGATCGGCGGCGGCAACACCGGCCGCAACACGACGATCATCCGGTCCAACTATCTCTATGAAGAGAGCATGGACATCTACGAGCATTCGCTGAAGCTCTGGGAAAACCTGTCGCAGGACCTCAACTACAACGTCATGTATTCGCCGCGCGGCGTCATGATGCTCTCGCACAACATCCACGACCAGCAGTCGTTCAAGCGCCATATCAACGCCAACCGCCTCTATGGCATCGACAATGAGTGGCTGACGCCGGAACAGGCCAAGGCCTACTGCCCGCCGCTCGATATCGCCAAGAACGCCCGCTACCCGATCAACGGCGCAGCGCTGCAGCGTCGCGGCGGTACGGCTCGGCATGACGCGGTTGCCTGGGGCTATGCCCGCGGCGCGTCCGACCGTGGCGTGCACATCATCCAGAATTGCGAAGTGACCGGCATCCGCCGTGACGAGAACGGCCGGGTGACCGGCGTCGACACCAGTCGCGGTTTCATCGGCGCCAAGAAGATCGGCGTTTCTGCCGCCGGCCACTCGTCGGTGCTGATGGAAATGGCCGACGTGCGCGTGCCGCTGCAGAGCCAGCCGCTGCAGGCGCTGGTCTCCGAGCCGCTGAAGCCGATGTTCCCCTGCGTCGTCATGTCGAACTCGGTGCATGCCTATATCTCGCAGTCCGACAAGGGCGAGCTCGTCATCGGCGCCGGCACCGACCAGTACAATTCCTACTCCCAGACGGGCGGCCTGCAGATCATCACCCATACGCTGGATGCGATCTGTGAACTCTTCCCGATGTTCCGCCGCGTCAAGATGATGCGGCAGTGGGGCGGCATCGTCGACGTGACACAGGACCGTTCGCCGATCCAGGGTGTCACCCCGGTTCCGGGCCTGTTCCTCAATGCCGGCTGGGGTACGGGTGGCTTCAAGGCGACGCCGGGTTCGGCCAACCTCTTTGCGCACCTCATTGCGAGGGGCGAGCCGCATCGGCTGGCTGCCGGGCTGACGCTCGACCGTTTCCGCACCGGCCGACTGATCGACGAGGCGGCAGCTGCCGCCGTTGCGCACTGATTGCCAAGGATTTCGAGATGCTTTTGATCTATTGCCCCTATTGCGAAGAAGAGCGCTCCGAGCTCGAATTCCGCAATGCCGGTGACGCCCACATCGTCCGCCCTGCCAACATTGCCGAGATCAGCGACGAGGAGTTCGAGGAATTCTTCTTCCTCCGGCAGAACCCCAAGGGCCTGATCTTCGAACGCTGGCGCCATATCCACGGCTGCGGCCGCTTCTTCAATGCCGCGCGCGATACGGTCAGCGACCGGTTCTACACCACCTACAAGGCGGGCGAACCAAAGCCCGATGTTGCCGCCATTCTGAACAGCGAGCAGGACAAGGGAGCGGCACGATGAGCGGCACCAACCGTATTGCAGGTGCCGGCCGTCTGACGCCGGCGCGTACCGCCCGCTTCACCTTCGACGGACGCACGCTGACGGCGCTCGAAGGCGATACCGTCGCCTCGGCATTGCTTGCCAACGGCATCCATCTCGTCGGCCGCTCGTTCAAGTATCACCGTCCGCGCGGCATTCTTTCCGCCGGAGCCGAGGAGCCGAACGCGCTGCTCGATATTTCGCGCGATGCGGCCCGCCGCCAGCCGAACGTGCGCGCGACGGTGCAGGAAGTCTTCGATGGCATGAAGGTGGAATCGCAGAACCGCTGGCCGTCGCTCGCCTTCGACGTCGGCGGGTTCAACGACCTGCTGTCGCCGTTCTTTGCCGCCGGCTTCTACTATAAGACCTTCATGTGGCCGAAGGCTGCCTGGCACGCGATCTACGAACCCTTCATCCGCCGTGCGGCCGGTCTCGGCGTCGCGCCGACGGAAGCCGACCCGGACCATTATGCCAGTCGCTATGCCCATTGCGACGTGCTGGTGATCGGCGCCGGTGCTGCCGGCCTCTCCGCAGCGCTTGCAGCAGCCAAGGCCGGTGCCAAGGTGATCGTCTGCGACGAGCAGCCGGAAGTCGGTGGCGCGCTGCGCTATGAAGGCGGCACGACGATCGACGGCAAGGACGGCTGGGACTGGGCGCAGGCGACAGCCAGGGCGCTTGCCGCGATGGACAACGTCACGGTGCTCACGCGCACCACCGGCTTTGGCTACTACAACCACAATTTCGTCGGCCTCGTCGAAAGGGTGACGGACCATCTGTCCGTGCTCGACAAGGCATTGCCGCGCGAGCGCCTCTGGCAGGTGCGGGCGAAGAAGGTGATCCTCGCCAACGGCTCGATCGAACGCCACATGGTGTTTGCCAACAACGACCGCCCGGGCATCATGCTCGCTTCGGCCGGACGTACCTATCTCAACCATTACGGCGTTGCCGTCGGCTCCAAGGTCGGCGTCTACACCGCGCATGATTCCGCCTATGAGGCGGCCTTCGATCTCAAGCGCGCCGGCGTTGCCGTTCCTGCCATCGTCGACTGCCGCGACAATCCCGGCGAAGCGGTGCTTGCGGAAGCCCGTCGCCTCGGTATCGAGGTGCTGACCGGCCACTTCGTCGTCAATGCCGGCGGCAAGCTGCGCGTCTCCTCGATCAGCGTTGCCCGCAATGGCGGCGGGTCGGCGCGCAAGATCGCGGTCGATGCGCTGCTGGTTTCATCCGGCTGGACGCCGTCGGTGCACCTGTTCTCGCAGTCACGCGGCAAGGTGAAGTTCGATGCGGCAACGCAGCGCTTCCTGCCGGGCACCTATCTGCAGGATTGCCTGTCGATCGGCGCCTGCAACGGCACCGACGACCTGCAGGCAACGATCGACGAGGCGTTGGCAGCCGGCGAACTGACCGCACGCGCGGCAGGCGCCGAAGGTGGCGCCCAGGTGACGCTCCACGGCGACAATGCCTTCAGCTGGACCGGCGGCATGATCGGCGCTGCCGAAGGGGCCGGACCCGACACCACCGTCAAGGCCTTCATCGACTTCCAGCATGATGTCTGCGCCAAGGATATCCGGCTTGCGGTGCGCGAAGGCATGCATTCGATCGAGCATATCAAGCGCTTCACCACCAACGGCATGGCGTCAGACCAGGGCAAGCTGTCCAACATGCATGGCCTTGCCATTGCCGCCGAAGCGCTTGGCAAGGACATTCCGCAGGTGGGTCTGACGACCTTCCGCCAGCCCTACACGCCGGTAACCTTCGGCACGATCGTCAACCATTCGCGTGGAAGCCTGTTCGATCCTGCCCGCAAGACGCCTGTTCATGCCTGGGAAGAGGCGCATGGCGCCGAGTTCGAGGATGTCGGCAACTGGAAACGTGCCTGGTTCTACCCGAAGGCGGGCGAGAGCATGCATGAGGCGGTCGCGCGCGAATGCAAGACAGTACGCGAGGTCGCCGGCCTGTTCGACGCCTCGACGCTCGGCAAGATCGAGGTGGTCGGCCCGGATGCGGCCCAGTTCCTCAACCTGATGTACACCAACGCCTGGGACACGCTGAAGCCCGGCCGCTGCCGCTACGGCATCATGCTGCGCGACGACGGCTTCGTTTATGACGACGGCGTGGTCGGCAGGCTTGCCGAGGACCGCTTCCACGTGACGACCACCACCGGCGGTGCGCCGCGGGTGATGCACCATATGGAAGACTACCTGCAGACGGAGTTCCCGCACTTGAAGGTCTGGCTGACGTCGACGACGGAACAATGGGCCGTTATCGCCGTGCAGGGTCCGAAGGCGCGCGAGATCATCGCTCCGCTCGTCGAAGGCATCGATCTTTCCAACGAGGCTTTCCCGCATATGAGCGTGACCGAGGGCAAGATCTGCGGCGTGCCGACCCGGCTGTTCCGCATGTCGTTTACCGGCGAGCTCGGCTTCGAAGTCAACGTGCCGGCCGATTATGGCCAGGCGGTCTGGGAAGCGATCTGGGAGCGGGCCGAACCCATGGGCGCCTGCGCCTACGGCACCGAGACCATGCACGTGCTGCGCGCCGAGAAAGGCTACATCATCGTCGGCCAGGATACCGACGGGACGCTGACGCCCGACGATGCTGCCCTGTCCTGGGCAGTCTCGAAGAAGAAGGCCGATTTTGTCGGCATCCGCGGTCTCAAGCGCCCTGACCTCGTCAAGGATGGTCGTAAGCAGCTGGTCGGGCTCCTGACCAAGGATCCGAAGGTGGTGCTGGAGGAGGGCGCACAGATCGTCGCCGATCCGAACCAGCCGAAGCCGATGACGATGCTTGGCCATGTGACGTCGTCCTACTGGTCGGAAAATTGCGGCCGTTCGATCGCGCTCGCCGTCGTTGCTGGTGGCCGCGCACGCCTCGGTCAGACGCTGTACGTGCCGATGGCCGACAGGACGATCGCCGTCGAGGTGAGCGACATGGTGTTCTTTGACAAGGAAGGGGGTCGCCTCCATGGCTGATCTGGCAACTGCAACCCGCAAGGCTGCTCTTACTGCCCGCGGCGGTTTCGCCGAGGTGGTCCTGACGCCGGCACCCGCCGCTTCGCGCCTGTCGCTGCGCGCCGGTGCCGATGCGCTCTCCGGTCTTTCGGCGGCACTCGGCGTGACCTTGCCGGCACGGCCGAAGACCTCGGCTTTGAGCGGCAAACGCCATGCGCTCTGGCTCGGGCCGGACGAGTGGCTGGTGATCGACGAGAGCGAAGGTGACCTGATGGCCGCGGCCGCATCGAGCGGCACGCTGCACTCGGCGGTCGATGTCTCCCATCGCAACGTCGCCGTCATCGTCAGCGGTCCGGGCGCCGAAGTCGCGATCAACAGCGGCTGCCCGCAGGACCTGTCGCTGCCGATCTTCCCGGTAGGCGCCTGCTCGCGCACCATCCTCGGAAAGGTCGAGATCGTATTGCTGCGCCTCGCCGAGGACACGTTCCGCGTCGAATGCTGGCGGTCGTTTTCCCCCTATGTCTTCGGCATGCTGTCCGAAGGAGCGGCGGACGCTGGCCACTAAAGCTTTTCCAGGAAAACTGCGAAGCGCTCTTTCGTCAGGAAATGCGTACAACAAAGAAATATAGCGTTTTCAGGCGTTAAGCTGGAAACGCTCTCGGGCCGGCAAATTGCTGCGCGATCTTCGGGATGCGCAACGCCCTGTGGCCGGGTCCGCAATCCGACCTTGCCGCCGGCCTTCTCCGGCGGCTAAGCTGCCCCCGTTTGCAAGCGGGAGGACATCTTGAAGACACGGGCAGCAGGGCAGCAGTGCTCAGGCACGCACCGGTCGAGCGGCCCTATGCCAGGTCGCGACCGCTCTCGATCGAGACCGTCGACCTCGACACACCGGGACCCGACGAACTGCTGGTTCGCATCGGCGCTGCCGGTCTCTGCCACTCCGATCTTTCGGTGATCAACGGCGACAGGCCACGGCCCGTGCCGATGGCGCTCGGGCATGAGGCGGCAGGCACGGTGGAGGCCGTCGGCAGCGCAGTGCGCGATCTCAAGCCCGGCGATCGGGTGGTGATGAGCTTCATGCCGAGCTGCGGCGACTGCCAGCCTTGTGCGGAAGGGCGTCCGGCGCTCTGCATTCCAGGTGCCGAGGCGAATGGCAGGGGAACGCTGCTTTCCGGCGAGCGCCGGATTCGTTGCGACGCTGTTCCAGTCCATCATCACCTCGGCGTTTCCGGCTTTGCCGACTATGCGGTCGTCTCGCGCCATTCGGCAGTGAAGATCGAGGCGGACCTGCCGCTGGTCGAGGCGGCACTCTTCGGCTGCGCGGTGCTGACCGGCGTCGGTGCGATCGTCAATACCTGCCGCGTCCAGGCGGGCCAGTCGGCCGCCGTCGTCGGTCTCGGTGGCGTCGGGCTTGCCGCGGTGCTCGGAGCGGTCGCGTCGGGCGCGGAGCGGGTCGTCGCGATCGATCTCTCAAAGGACAAGCTGGCGCTGGCACGCTCGCTTGGCGCGACCGACACTTTTGTCGCCACCGATCCGGATGTGGGGGATGCGATCCGCGAGGCGACGTCAGGCGGTGTCGATCATGCGCTGGAGGCGGCCGGTTCGGTCAAGGCGTTCGAGCTTGCCTATCGCATCACCCGCCGCGGCGGAGCGACCGCGTCGGCCGGCCTTGCCCATCCCTCAAGCCAGATTGCCATCCCAGCCGTCAGCCTGGTCGCCGAAGAACGCACGCTTCGCGGCAGCTACATGGGAAGCTGCGTGCCGAGCCGCGATATTCCGCGCTTCATCGGGCTTTATCGGCGTGGCAAGCTGCCGGTCGACAGGCTGCTATCGAGCACCGGTCCGCTCGAGGAGATCAACGAGGCCTTCGACCTGCTCGACCAGGGCAAGGTCATCCGGCACGTGATTGCGTTTTGATCAGAGCCGCGCCGTAGAGGGTGAGCTTGGGCTGCCATCGCAGGATTTAGGCATCGGCAGGGCGGTCCTTCGGATCGAACTGGATGATCGTCTGCCAGGTGGCCGTCAGTGCCGGTTTGCGTTCACCCTCGATTTCGACCGTGACCTCATAGGTGATCATCAACATGCTGCTGCCACGGAAGCGCGCGTCTGCGATGGTGAAGTGCCCGCGCACGCGGGTGCCGCTCTTCACCGGTGCGATGAAGCGCACCTTCTCGAAGCCGTAGTTGATGCCCATCGTCTGTTCGCGGATTTTGGGCAGGCAGCTGTAATTCATCGCCGACAACAGCGACAGCGACAGGAAGCCGTGGGCGATCGTGCCGCCGAACGGCGTCTCGGCGGCGGCGCGCACCGGGTCGACATGGATATACTGATAATCGCCGGTTGCCTCGGCGAACTTGTCGATCGTGTCCTGCGTGACCGTGATCCAGTCGGAGACGCCGATCTCGGTGCCGACCAGCGGTCTGATTTCGGAAAGTGAAATATCCTTCAGCATATGGCTGTCCTGAAAGTGGCCCCCCAACGAATCTATAGGACGGTCGGGTGAGTTCTAGCAAGTGGTGGGAATAGTTCAGAAATTTTCGACGAAGAAGGAAACGGAGCGAGGAGGGACAAAGGTGGGTGGGAGTTCTGCAGAAAGCGCATCTTGCCACTGGCCGTCGAGGCTTTCGGGCAGATGGATCGGGTGCGGCGCGTGGCTGCGATTGACGACGACGGCAAGCCGCGTCGATCGCGTCTTCTTGCCGTCGCGTGTGGCAAGCACCATCGTCAGGTTGTCCGTTGCCGGGTGCTCCCAATCGGTCACCGCCATCGGGCGACCATCGAGGCGCAGCCATTCGACATCGTCCTTGCCGGTAAAGAATGTCGTCTCGCCGAACACACCGAAGCGCTTCCTCAGCGACGAAAGCGCTGCCGTATGGGCGACCAGCGTCTCATCCATCGCGCTCCAGTCGATCCAGGTGATGGCGTTGTCCTGGCAATAGGCATTGTTGTTGCCACGTTGGCTGCGTCCGCCTTCGTCGCCGGCGGTCAGCATGATCGTGCCGCGGGACGCAAACAGGGTGCCGAGAAGCGCCGCCACGTCATGCCGGCGCGCAACCGTGATCTCGGGGTCGGTTGTCGCGCCCTCGGCGCCGTTGTTCCAGGAATGGTTCTCGTTGTGGCCGTCACGGTTCTCTTCGCCGTTGGCCTCGTTATGCTTGCCGGCATAGGCAACGATGTCGGCAAGCGCAAAACCGTCATGGGCGGCGATGAAGTTGACCGTTCGGGTGCCGGTGTCGCCCCAGCGGGAAAACGTATCCGAAGAGCCCGCAAGCGCTGTCGCAAGCGCACCGATCACGTGCCGGTCGCCGCGCCAGTAGAGCCTGACGTCGTCGCGCGCCCGGTCGTTCCATTCCAGAAACGGAGCGGGAAAATTGCCGAGCTGGTAACCGCCGGGGCCGACATCCCAGGGCTCGGCGATCAGCACGCGGTCGGCAAGCACCGGATCGGCTTGGATTGCCTCAAACAGGGGAGCGTTCCGATGGAAACCGGTCATGTCGCGGCCGAGGACAGAGGCGAGATCGAAACGGAAGCCATCGACGCCGGCGGCCAGCACGAAGTGGCGCAGGCTGTCGAGGATCAGCGCCTGGACGACAGGGTGGTCGCAGGCGATCGTGTTGCCGCAGCCGGTGTCGTTGATGAGATCGCCCGGCCTGTCGGTGACGTGGCGATAATAGGCGAGGTTGTCGAGCCCTCGCATCGACAGCGTCGTGCCGAGCCGATCGCTTTCCCCGGAATGGTTGAAGACCAGATCGAGGATGACGCCGATGCCGGCCTTGCGCAGTGCCTCGACAGTCTGGCGAAGTTCCTTCAACCCGCCCGGCACCAGCCGTGGATCGAGCGCCATCGGCGCGATCGGATTGTAGCCCCAGCCATTGCTGAGCCCCAGTAGCGGCAGGTGACGTTCGTCGATCCAGGCGACGATCGGCATCAGTTCGACGGCGGAAACGCCGAGCCGCTTCAAATGGTCGATGATGACGGGCTCGGCGAGCGCTGCGACAGTGCCGCGTTTCGCCTCGGGAATGCCTTGATGCAGCGCTGTGAAGGGTTTGACGGCGATCTCGTAGATCAACCCGCCCGCCCTGAAGATCGGCGGCTTCGGCTTGGCTGTCTTGACGTCCCTGACGATTGCCTTAGGCACCAGATCGGCGGTGTCCTCGCCGAAGATGGTGAGCCTCGGATCGTGCCGGAAAGGCCGGTCGAGTTCGATGGCGTAGGGGTCGACGAGCAGCTTCGCTGGATCGAACCAGAGGCCGTGGTCGGGCGAATAGACCCCATCAGCGCGAAAACCGTAGCGGGTTCCCTTCGGCGCATCGGCAACCATCAGGCTATGCACATCGCCGTCGCGCAACATCGGCAGCTGACGCAATGCCTTGGCGCCCGCCTTGTCGAACAGGCAGAGGTCGATGCACGCAGCATTGCGCGACCAGACGGCAAACCGTGTACCGTCAGGGGTAAGCGTGGCGCCGAGGGGTAACAATGCATCGGTCGGCATTAATCAGTCACCCCTCGGGTTTTCTTGCTATATCAGTCTCTTGCGCGCCCCTGATGGGCGCTCCGTCAGGTGATCACGCTCGGCTCGGTGCGGCCGGTGCGGGTCTTGATGCCGGCGATCTCATCGGCAACGAGGATCAGGTCGGCGAGCGCCTCCTGGGTGTCGATATCATGGCGGGCCGGATCCGGCTCGAAACGCTCGATGTAGACACGCAGCGTTGCGCCTGATGTGCCGGTGCCCGACAGGCGGAAGACGACGCGCGATCCGCCCTCGAACAGGATGCGGATACCCTGGTTCTTGCTGACGGAATGGTCGACCGGATCGTGATAGGAAAAGTCGTCTGATGTCGCGACCTTGAGCGCGCCGAAGGATTTCCCGGGCAGGGTCGCGAGCTGGTCGCGGAGCGCTGCCACTAGGCCGTTGGCGGCATCGCTGTCCACTTCTTCGTAGTCGTGGCGCGAGTAGTAGTTGCGGCCGTAGGTCGCCCAGTGCTTGCGGGCGATGTCGAGCGCGCTTTCCTTGCGCACGGCAAGGATGTTGAGCCACAGGAGGACCGCCCAGAGGCCGTCTTTTTCGCGGACGTGGTTGGAGCCGGTGCCGGCACTTTCCTCGCCGCAGATCGTTGCCATGCCTTCATCGAGAAGGTTGCCGAAGAACTTCCAGCCGGTCGGCGTTTCGTAGAGGCCGATGCCGAGTTTTTCGGCGACACGGTCGGCGGCGCCGCTTGTCGGCATCGAACGGGCGATACCGGCAAGTCCCTTGGCATAGCCCGGCGCCAGATGGGCGTTGGCGGCCAGCATCGCCAGACTGTCGGACGGGGTGATGAAGATGCCGCGGCCGATGACGAGGTTGCGGTCGCCGTCGCCGTCGGAGGCTGCGCCGAAATCGGGGGCGTTGGGCGCCATCATTGTCTCGTAGAGCGCGCGGGCGTGTACGAGGTTCGGGTCCGGGTGATGGCCGCCGAAGTCCGGCAGCGGAATGAAGTTCATGACCGAGCCCTTCGGCGCGCCCAGACGCTTCTCGATGATCTCCTTGGCGTAAGGCCCGGTGACCGCGCTCATTGCATCGAAGACGACGCGGAAGCCGCCCGAGATCAGCTTGCGGATAGCGCCGAAGTCGAACAGGCTTTCCATCAGCGCGGCGTAGTCGGCCACCGGGTCGATGACGGTCACAGTCATGCCGTCGATCTCCTGCGAGCTCTCGGCATCGAGGTTGACGTCGGCGACATCCGAGATCTTGTAGGTGTCGATCACCTGGCTGCAGGCATAGATCGCGTCGGTGACCTTCTCCGGTGCCGGACCGCCATTGCCGATATTGTACTTGATGCCGAAGTCTTCGGTCGGGCCGCCGGGGTTGTGGCTGGCGGAGAGCACGATGCCGCCGAAGGCTTCGTATTTGCGGATGACGTTGGAGGCGGCCGGCGTCGACAGAATGCCGCCGCGGCCGACGAGTACGCGGCCGAAGCCGTTGGCGGCCGCCATCTTGATGGCGATCTGAATGACTTCGCGGTTGTAGAAGCGGCCGTCGCCGCCGATCACCAGGGTCTGACCGGCAAAGCCTTCGAGCGCGTCGAAGATCGACTGGATGAAGTTCTCGGCATAGTTCTTCTGCTGGAACACCGGAACCTTCTTGCGCAGGCCCGACGTGCCGGGTTTCTGATCGCCATAGGGTGTGGTGGTGACTGTTCTTATCATTCTGACTTAGCCTTTCCCGAGAAGACCGGAATATAGTGAGACGTAACGCTCGGCACTTCTGGCCCAGGAAACGTCCGATTTCATGCCCTGGGTCTGCAGACGCGCCCAGACTTTCGGTTCGTTGTATGCACGGAAGACGCGCCGGATCGCAAGACGCAACCCGTCGGCGGTGACCGGCGTGAACTGGAATCCGGTCGCCACCTTGGCTGACAACCCGGCTTCGTTCGCGTCGATGATGGTGTCGGCGAGGCCGCCGGTACGGGCAACCACCGGCACGCAACCGTAGCGCAGGCCGTAGAGTTGGGTCAGCCCGCAGGGCTCGAAGCGCGACGGAATGAGGATTGCGTCGGATCCCGCCTGCATCAGGTGCGACAGCGGTTCGTTATAGCCGGTAACCATGCCGACATGGCCGCGATGGCGCGAGGCGGCGGCGAGAAGCGCGCCTTCGAGCGCCGTGTCACCGGAGCCGAGAACGATGAGCTTGCCGCCCATCGCGACGATCTCGTCGGTGACTTCGGCGAGAAGGTCCATACCCTTTTGCCAGGTCAGCCGGCTGATGACGCAGAAGATCGGGCCGTTACCCTGTTCGAGCCCGAAGCGTTCCTCCAGCGCCCGGCGGTTGGCGGCGCGCTGCTTCAATGTCGTCGCGCTGAAATGCTGGGCGATAAAGGGGTCGCTGGCCGGATCCCAGACGTCGGCGTCGATGCCGTTGACGATGCCGGAGAGGTCGGAAACCCTGCTCTTGAGCAGGCCTTCAAAACCCATGCCGAAGTCCGGAGTCAGGATCTCCTGCGCATAGGATGGGCTGACGGTGGTGATCGCATTTGCGGTCTGCAGGCCACCTTTGAGGAAGCCGACATCGCCGTAATATTCGACGAACTGCGTCGAGAAGGCTTCGGGCGGAAGTGCCAACTCGGCGAAGATTTCCGGCCCAAATTGCCCCTGGAAGGCGATGTTGTGGATCGTCAACACTGTCGGCGTCGAGGCGGCGCGGCCAAAGCGCATATAGACCGGCGTCAGTGCCGTCTGCCAGTCGTGCACATGGACGATATCGGGCTTCCAGCCGGACACGACATCGCCGGCGGCGATTTCGGCCGCAGCCAGCGACAGGGCGGCGAAGCGGCGAAAGTTGTCGACATAATCGCGGCCGGTGGCGTCGACATAGGGGCCGCCGTCGCGCTCGTAGAGGGCAGGCAGATCGAGCACCAGCAGGTCGAGGCCGTCAAGATCGGCCGCGAGAACCGAGGCCGGGCTGCCGAACAGATTGGCAAAACTGCCGACCTTCTTTTTCTTCTTCAGTTTCTGCAGCACCGCGGGATAGCCGGGCACCAGGGTGCGGGTGCGGATGCCGTGCGGCGACAGTGCGGCCGGCAGGGCGCCGACGACATCGGCGAGCCCCCCGGTCTTGACCAGCGGATACACTTCGGACGCAACGGAGAGGATGTTCATCAGCGGCGGACCTACATTCCCAGTTTGTCGATCATTGTCTGGGTGATCAGGCAAACGCCGTTTTCCGAACGGCGGAAGCGCTTCGCATCCAGTTCCGGGTCTTCACCGACGACGAGGCCCTCCGGAATGACCACGCGGCTGTCGATCACCACGTTGCTGAGCAGCGCGCGGCGACCGATCTTCACATCGGGCAGTATGACGGCATTTTCCAGTCGCGAATATGAATTTACTCTGACGCCGGTGAAAAGCAGGCTGCGATTGAGGGCAGCGCCCGAGATGATGCAGTCGCCCGACACCAGCGACGAGGTCGCGGAGCCGCGGCGGTTCTCGTCGTCATGCACGAACTTTGCCGGCGGCTTGATCTCGGCGAAGGTCCAGATCGGCCAGGTGCTGTCGTAGATGTCGAGTTCGGGCGTTACATGCGTCAGGTCGATATTGGCCTGCCAATAGGCATCGATCGTGCCGACGTCGCGCCAGTAGGCTTCGCGTTCGAAGTCCGAGCGCACACAGGACTGGTTGAAGCGGTGGGCGACCGCCTTACCGTTGTCGACGATATACGGGATGATGTCCTTGCCGAAGTCGCGGCTCGACTTCGGATCGGCCGCGTCGCGGCGCAACAGATCCATCAGGAACTTGGTGTGGAACACGTAGATGCCCATCGAGGCGAGCGCCATCTCGGGATTGCCGGGAATGCCCGGCGGATCGGCCGGCTTCTCGACAAAGGCGATAATGCGATCCTTGTCGTCGACATGCATCACACCGAAGCCGGTCGCTTCCATGCGCGGCACTTCGAGGCAGCCGATGGTGACGTCGGCGCCGGAATCGACGTGCTGCTGCAGCATCAGTTCGTAGTCCATCTTGTAGATGTGGTCGCCCGCCAGGATGACCATGTATTCGACGCCGTGATCCTCGATGATGTCGATGTTCTGGTAGACCGCGTCGGCGGTGCCTTCGTACCACTGCGTTTCGGAAACGCGCTGGCTTGCCGGCAGGATATCGAAACTTTCGTTTCGCTCGGGGCGGAAGAAGTTCCAGCCGCGCTGCAGGTGGCGGATCAGCGAATGGGCCTTGTACTGCGTGGCGACGCCGATGCGACGGATGCCGGAGTTGAGGGCGTTCGAGAGTGCGAAGTCGATGATGCGGGCCTTGCCGCCGAAATAGACGGCCGGCTTTGCCCGTCGGTCGGTCAATTCCTTCAGGCGGCTGCCGCGGCCGCCAGCGAGAACATAGGCCATGGCATCACGGGCCAAGGGTTGCGTACGCTTTTCCACCATTTGTCCTCCCCAAAATCATTGTTCTTCGGGATCGTCACGGCGACCTTTGGCGACGCCTTGCGGCCCTCGAAATTTCTTCTTGCACTCCCGCCGTCCGGTTCACCCCGTCGGGCTGGAACACTCTGCAGCGCCGCGCGTCTTATTAGACTTAGACGCGCAAAGGTCGCTGTAGCACTTTGAATTGCTGCATGTTTTTATCCTTAAATCGAATAGGATTTAAGGAAACATGCAGCAGCATTTCCGATTTGAACCAAGTCGAAGAAACGCTCTATCCCTTTGTTTTTGCGCATTTCCTGACGGAAAACCGCTTCGCACTTCCTGGAAATGCTCTAGAGCGCCGTGCGTTCAGATGAACGCACAAAGGACGCTCTAGCACTTTGATTCTAGAGCATCTTATCCGCTTTCAGTGATTCCACTTGAAAGCGGGATGCTCTAGTCCTGCTCCAGCATCAGCGTTGCCAAAGGCGGCAAGGTGATGGTGGCTGCTATTGCTCCTGTCTGATCCTTTTGTGCCTGAACGGCGCCGCCGTTGCCCTTGCCACTCCCCCCATAGATTTCCGCATCGGTGTTCAATATTTCCTTCCAGCGACCCGCGACCGGAAGCGGGATCGTGTAGTTTTCCCGATAGACGGGCGTGAAATTGGTGATGACGGCGACGAGCTTTTCACCCGGCGCCTTGCGCAGCCACGCAAAGACCGAGTTGTCCCGGTCGTCTGCGAGCAGCCATTCGAATCCGTCGCCTTCGCAGTCGCGCGCATGCAGCGCCGGCTTCGAGCGATAGGTGCCGTTGAGATCGCGCACCAGTCGGCGCATGCCCTCATGCAGGTGATATTCCAGCAGGTTCCAGTCGAGCGCGCGCTCCTCCGACCATTCGCGCCACTGCGCAAACTCCTGCCCCATGAACAGGAGCTTCTTGCCGGGGTAGCCCCACATGAAGCCGTAGTAGGCGCGCAGGTTGGCGAACTTCTGCCAATCGTCGCCGGTCATCTTGGCAATGAGCGAACCTTTGCCGTGCACGACCTCGTCATGGGACAGCGGCAGCACGAAGTTTTCGCTGAAGGCGTAGAGCAGCCCGAACGTCAGGTCGTTGTGGTGGTGGCGACGGTGGATCGGCTCGCGCGACATGTATTGCAGCGTGTCGTGCATGAAGCCCATGTTCCACTTGAAGCCGAAGCCGAGACCGCCGGCATGGACCGGATGGGACACCTTGGGCCAGGACGTCGATTCCTCGGCGATCGTCAGGATGCCTTTGTGGACGCCGTAGATTTCGGTGTTCATCGTCTGAAGGAAGCGGACCGCCTCCAGGTTCTCGTTGCCGCCGTATTCGTTCGGCACCCATTCGCCGTGTTTGCGCGAATAGTCGAGGTAAAGCATCGAGGCGACGGCATCGACGCGCAGCCCGTCGACGTGGAATTTCTCCGCCCAATAGAGCGCGTTGTTGACGAGGAACGACAGCACTTCCTGCCGACCGAAATTGTAGATCGCCGTATTCCAGTCGGGGTGGAAACCCTGGCGCGGATCCTCATGCTCGTAGAGCGCGGTGCCGTCGAACCAGCGCAGCCCGTGCTCGTCGGTCGGGAAATGCGCGGGCACCCAGTCGAGGATGACGCCGAGGCCGACTTTGTGGCAGCCGTTGACGAAACGCGCAAACCCTTCCGGCTCGCCGAAGCGTGCCGTCGGCGCATAGAGGCCTGTCGTCTGGTAGCCCCAGGAGGGATCGTAGGGGAATTCGGAGATCGGCAGGAATTCGATATGGGTGAAACCCATGTCGACGCAGTAGGGGATCAGCCGGTCGGCGAGCTCATCCCAGGACAGCATGTCGCCATTGTCGCGGCGCTGCCACGAGCCGGCGTGGACCTCGTAGATCGAGATCGGCTGGCGGCGGGCGTCAGTCGATGCCCAATGGGCGCGGTGCGCCTCGTCTTCCCACACCTGTGCGATCTCAGGCGTCGTCACCGAGGCGGTGTTGGGCCGAAGCTCCGAACGGCGTGCGAAGGGATCCGCCTTCAGCGGCAGCAGCGTACCTTGGCGGTCAAGGATTTCGTATTTGTAGGCAAGGCCCGCCTCGACACCGGGGATGAAGATTTCCCAGATGCCGGTGTCGGTCCGCAGCCGCATGACATGGCGCCGCCCGTCCCAGCCGTTGAACTGGCCGACCACCGACACGCGCTTGGCGTTCGGGGCCCAGACGGCGAAATGGTAGCCTTGAGCGCCTTCATGGTCGGTCGGATGGGCGCCCATCTTGTCGAACAGCCGGAGATGCGAGCCCTCGCGGATGTAGTAGTCGTCCATCGGTCCGAGTACGGGGCCGAAGCTGTAGGGATCGACGACGATCCACTCGCCGCCATCGTTGCGGGCGCGATAACGCACCGGCTGGATCTTGCGCAGCGAGACCGGTCCCTCGAAGAAGCCGGCGTCGTCGCGCCGCTCGAGGGTTCCGAGTTCCTTGCCCGCCAGCGTTTCCGCAACGACGCTAGCGGCATCCGGGATGAAGCAGCGGGCGACGTAGTTTTTTCCCGCCGGATGCACGCCAAGAACGGCAAAGGGATCGTCGTGCGTGCCCGAAAGAATGGCCGCAATGGCCGGCATTGACAGCAGGGCTGCGGCTGCGGGTTCCGGGTCCTTGCCGGCCGAAGGGGTCATCCGGCTCTCCAAATTTCCCCGGCATATTGCCGGATGGTCCGATCGGACGAGAACCAGCCCATGCGCGCGGTGTTGCGTACGGCCTGCGAATACCACGCCGACGGCGTCGTCCACAGCTGGTCGATTTCACGCTGCGCCCGGGCATAGGCTTCGAAGTCGGCCGCGACCATGAACCAGTCGTGATTGTAGAGGCCATCGACGAGGCTGGTGAAGCGGTTGCGGTCATCGGGCGAAAACACACCCGAAGCGATCGCCTGCAACGCCTGCGACAGCTCGCGCGACCCTTCGATGATGGCGCGCGGATTGTGGCCTTCGGCGCGGGCGTTGGTGACTTCCTCGGCCGTCAGGCCGAAGATCTTGATGTTTTCCTCGCCGACCCAGTCGCGCATTTCGACATTGGCGCCGTCGAGCGTGCCGATCGTCAGCGCACCGTTCAGCGCAAACTTCATGTTGCCGGTGCCGGAGGCCTCCATGCCGGCCGTCGAGATCTGCTCGGACAGGTCGGCTGCGGGGACCATGATCTCGGCCAGCGAGACGTTGTAGTTCGGTACGAAGACGATCTTCAGAAGACCGCGCACCGCCGGGTCGTTGTTGACCACGCGGGCGACGTCGTTGGCCAGTTTGATGATCAGCTTGGCGTTGTGGTAGCTCGGCGCCGCCTTGCCCGCGAACAGCTTGACGCGCGGCACCCAGTCGAGCTCGGGATGCGAGCGGATCTGGTCGTAGAGCGCCACCGCCTCGATGATATTGAGGAGCTGGCGCTTGTACTCATGGATGCGCTTGATCTGGATGTCGAACATCGCCGACGGGTCGAGCCTGAGGCCGAGGCGGCTTTGCACAAGCTGCGCCAGCTTCACCTTGTTGGCGCGCTTGACCGCGGCAAAACGCTCCTGGAAATCCGGTTTGTCGGCGAAGGCATCGAGTGCCTGCAGCGCCTCGGTATTGTCCATGAATTCGTCGCCGATCGCCTCGCGGATCAGGCTGAACAGGCCGGGATTGCACTGCATCAGCCAGCGGCGGGGGGTGATGCCGTTGGTCTTGTTGTTGATGCGATCTGGATAGAGCCTGTGCAGGTCGGCAAAGACCGTTTCCTTCATCAGCTCGGTGTGCAGCGCCGACACGCCGTTGATCGAATGGGAGCCGACAAACGCAAGGTTGCCCATGCGCACCCGGCGGTCGCCGCTTTCGTCGATCAGCGAGATGTTGCGGATTTCCTGGTCGGTGGCGCCCTTCTGCTTGCGCGCCTCGATCAGGATCTTGGCGTTGATCGCATAGACGATCTGCATGTGGCGCGGTAGCAGACGTTCGAAGAGCGGCACGGGCCAGCTTTCGAGCGCTTCGGGCAAAAGCGTGTGGTTAGTGTAGGAAATGGTCCGGCGGGTGATCTCCCAGGCCTGTTCGAAATCTAGGCCGTGCAGATCCGTCAGCAGCCGGATCAGTTCGGCAATCGAGACCGCCGGATGCGTATCGTTGAGCTGGATCGCGACGGCATCGGGCAGCGAGGTGAAGTCGGGATACTGCTGCAGGTGGCGGCGCAGGATGTCCTGCAGAGACGCGGACGAGAAGAAATATTCCTGGCGCAGGCGAAGCTCCTGGCCGGCGGGCGTCGCGTCGGCGGGGTAGAGCACGCGGGTCAGGCTTTCGGCCTTGTTGCTTTCGCGCAGCGCGCCGATGTGGTCGCCGGCATTGAAGGCATCGAGCAGGATCGGGTCGATCGGCTGCGCCGTCCAGAGCCTGAGCGTATTGACGCGCTTGGCGCGCCAGCCGACGGCAGGCGTGTCGAAAGCGGTGGCGATCACACGCTCGGCCGGCTTCCACACGAAGCGCTGGATCTCCTCGTCGACATTGGCGGTTTCGACAACGCCGCCGAAGCCGATCTCATAGGAGCTTTCGCGCCGCTCGAACTCCCAGGGATTGCCATGGGCAAGCCAGGTCTCCGGCAGCTCTACCTGCCAGCCATCGGCCATCTGCTGGCGGAACAGGCCGTGCATGTAGCGGATGCCGTAGCCATAGGCTGGAACGTCCACCGTCGCCATCGATTCCATGAAACAGGCTGCAAGACGGCCGAGACCACCATTGCCGAGTGCTGCGTCGGGCTCGAGCAGGGCGATGACATCGATATCGACACCGAGCGAGGCGAGCGCATCGCGCATCTCCTCCATCAGGCCGATATTGGTCATGGCATCGCGCATCAGGCGGCCGATAAGGAACTCCAGCGACAGATAATAGACGCGCTTGGCACCGGTCGCGTAGGTCTGGCGGGTCGAATCCATCCACTTGTCGGTGATGCGGTCGCGCACCACGAGGATAGCCGCGGTCAGCCAGTCATGCGGCTTGGCGACCTTCGGATCCTTACCGATACGATACTTCAGGCGTTCGAGAATTTCGACGGCAAGCTGATCGGGTTCGGAAGAACGAAGTGCGGGCTGCGGCAGTTCGTTGGCGGAAATCTTGTTCATCATCAGAACTGTCTTACCCTTTTGCGTTGGGAGGTCGCAGGCCGGAACCGACCGGGGATGGGCAATTTATGCATCGATCCGAAGCGCTTGCAACAGCTGTTTTTAAAAGGATTAGAATTGCCTGAATAGAAGGGATACGCGACGAAGAGCCATGGGCTTGACGATTGCGCGAACGAAAAATGCCGCCCGGCGGGACCGGGCGGCACAGTGGTGCGCGCTTTTGTTGTTTACTTGGTCAGGCGGGTCGCCATGGCCGAAGCCTTCTCGCCGATCGCCTTGAAGGCCGCGATCAGGTCGGCGGCTTCTTCCGCCTGGAAGTAGTTGGCGGTGGTGGTGGCGCAGGACTTGAGCAGTGCTTTGCCGCGGTCCGGTGCCATGAAGGCGACGGTATAGACCTGGATGTTGTTCTTGCGTGCCGTATCGCACCACGTCAGTGTCGTCGTGTCGTCGCTCGTGTTGTTGTTGTCGCCGTCGGTCATGAACACGATGTATTTTGTCGGTACCTGACCGTTCTTGGCCTTGTGCGCGGTATTTTCCGTCGCGGCAGTGACCTTGTTGTATGCGGTCTTAAAGGCATTGCCCGATGCTGTGCCGCCGGTTGCAACGAGGGCGTTGACATAGGTTGCCGTTCCCGTCGTGCCCCAATCGAGATTACCGGCCGTATCCTGCGCCGAATTGTAGGAAACGGCTGCCGTGCGGACATAGAGATCCTTCGGGTCGGCAATCTTCAACTGCGCGAGCAGATCCTTGACCGCGGTCTTGAGCGCATCGACCTTGGTGACGTAGCAGGGCTTGGTCGCCTTCAGGTTCGGATACTTGCTCCAGTTGTCCTCGGTGTAGTTGGCGCACGACGTTTTCGTCGTGTCCAACGCGTTGGTCTTCCAGGCCATCGAGCCGGAGCGATCGAGCACGAGATACATCGACAGCGCGTTCTTGGTTTCGGTTGCGCTGTCCGCGGTGGCCCGGGTTTCGAGCTGGGTCCATTTCCGCCCGAGCAGGCGGGTCATCGCGTTGAATTCGATCGTGTGCTTGTTGACGATCGAGACTTTGAAGGTCTTGCCCGTCGCGCCGTTGCTGCCCTCGATGATGTCGACGGTTGCCTCATCGACGGGCGGCTTGTCTTCTGCGGCCGGATCGGCGGCGGATTTGAACGATGCCGCAGTTCCGCCATTCTCGCCCCAGCCGTCAGTGGCACTGCCTGCGGCCGTGGACTGAGCCTTCAGGAAGTTCAATGCGATTTCCTTGGCCTCTTCCGGCGTAGGCGGAGTTTTCGACACCAGTGCAGACGCTGCGGCCAACGCTGCGGCGTCGGCCGCATCTTGCATCTGGTTCTTCATCGTCACCATGTTCGCCAGGTCGATGGCGACGCCACCGGCCGCAAGTATCAATGGCGTTGCCAAAGCCGCCATCATGCCGAAATTGCCGCCGCGGTCCTTCAGCATAGCCATGAAGGACCGGTTGATCGTGGATCGTTTTCCCATCTCTGCACACCCCAAGGAACGCGTTGCAAGCTTGAGGGGGACATTAGCGGGGGTGACTTACGATATCGTTCAGGCGATCGATTCAATTTTAGCGGAATGCAGGAAAACCAGTGGTTACAGCGGGTTCACGCGACACGGAGGCGTGCGAAAACGGGAACGTCGTGTCTCAAATCGGGTCAGGTGACCGGAATGACGTCAACGGCCTGTTCGGTCTTCTGCCCGCCATAGCTCTTCAGCACGCCGATGACGGGTGCAACGTCGCCGTAGTCGCGACCATGACCGACGACGATATGGTCGGTTCCAGCAGGGATATTGTTGGTCGGATCGAGTTCAAGCCAACCAGCGGTGGTGCCACACCAGATACGAACCCATGCGTGCATGGCGTCAGCCCCTTCCAGGCGCTCCTTGCCGGCGGGAGGAATCGTTCTCAAGAATCCGCTAACATACCCAGCGGGAATGCCGAGGCTCCTGAGCGCCACGATCATCACATGGGTGAAATCCTGGCAGACACCGCGTTTGAGTTCGAATGCTTCCGCCGGTGTGGTGCTTACCGTCGTCGCCTCGGCGTCGTAGACGAAGTCCCGGTGGATGCGGGCGCAGATTGCCGTTGCGATCTGGCGGATCGTCATCCCGGGAGTGACCACGGCTTGTGCGTAGGCCGCAATCTCCGGGACCTCCGTCAGAAGCGGACTGGGGCCGATGAAATGATGCGGCGCTTCCGGGTCGACGGACCACGAGGCGGCGAGCTCCGTCGGCAGGCGCGACAGATCGGCCGAAAAGTCGGCCGTCAGCGGCAACGGCTCCACCTGCACCCGCGCCTGCATGCGGATCACGAGGTCGTCATGGGCGGAGCGAAACAGGATCGCGGTGAAGGGATTGGCGAAGAAATCGACGCTTTCGGAGCGTTCCGCCGGCATCGGGTGACAACTGAGCGAGCCGACGACGAGCCGCTGCCGGCCGGGCAGCGTCGCCGGCATGACGCGCACGAGGTGGCGCCCGCCGGACACCGGCACTTCGTAGCCGTAGGTGATCTTCAGGCTGATATCATAGAGCATGGGTGTATCCTGCCGGTCAGCCGAGATAGGTGTTGGCGAGAATATTGGAGAGCGCTTCCAGGTCCCGCTCCAGCCTGTTGTAGACGCCGAGGTTCATCGCCTCCGGCGTCATGACCGCAAGGCCGGAATGCAGGCGCATCGCCTCGCGGTAGAAGGGCGACATCTGGCCGTTGACATAGGCGTTCGGCAGAAGCTCCACCTCGGTCTTGATCTCGTTCAGCTGGTAGAGCACCGAGCGTGGGTTGAGCGGGTCGAGCGCCAGCAGGTCGGTCACGGTGAGTGCCGCGGTGTTGACGTTGTAGCGCCGGCGGTGGGTCATGACGCTGTCGCCGATCTCAAGCAGCATGTCGTAGGCGCCATCGGGGGCGTCGGGGCCGGACATATGACCAAGCAGCCGCGTCATGTGCAGCCCACGTTCGATGTAGCGGCCGATCGACAGAAAGCGCCAGCCGGTAAAGCGATACATGTTTTCGTGCACGAGACCGGCAAACCCAGCGAGCTTGCGCAAAAGCACGGTCATGGCGCGGGTGGCATCGTCGCCCGACTGCACGGTCGCATGAAACTTTCGTGCCGTCTGCGACAGATCGTTGAGCGCCAGCCAGCCGTCCGGCGAGAAGCGGTCGCGGATGTTGCCGGCGCTGAAGAGCGCGCTTGCGATATTGGCCAGCAGGCTGTCGGGCACCGCCTGGCGGGTATCGATATCGAGGGCGGCAAGATAATCGGTGACGTCCTGAAGCAGCGGCAGGCTCGGGTCGGCAGTCTCGGCAAACCGGCCGTGCCAGGCGCGCAGGATGCGCAACGCCCCTTCCGCGCGCTCGATATAGCGGCCAAGCCAGAACAGGTTGTCGGCCGCCCGGCTCGGCAGGCTTCCCGGCATGTTGCGGGTGAAGCTTTCCTCGGCCGGCAGCAAGGTGGTGCGTTCGACCGGCCGGTCGCTGACGATCCAGACGTCGGCCGCCGTGCCGCCGGCCTGCATGGCGATCGCGGCAACATCGTCGCCGGATCCGATGCGGGCAAAGCCGCCGGGCATGATCTGCCAGCCATCGCGGGTGCGGGCGGCAAAAACGCGCAGGCTCATCGGGCGCGGCGTCAGGCGGCCGCGCACCCAGGCCGGCGTGGTCGACAGCGTGACCGCCTCCTGGCCGACAAGTTTTCCGGCCTCGGCATCGAGCCAATCGGAGATCGACGCCTTGTCCTTTTCGCCCAGTGACGCTCCGAGCACCGACTGGCCGTTGTCGTCGAAGAACGGGCGCGTCGCATAGGCCGGGCCGATGACCATGCGCTCGATATTGGCGGCGACCTGCGCACGCTCGGATGTCTGGCCGCACCACCAGGTGGCGATCGATGGCAGCTTCTGTTCCTCGCCGAGTAGATGCCGGCAGATGGCCGGCAGGAAGGCGAGGAAGGCGCGCGTTTCGACGATGCCGGAGCCGAGCGCGTTGACGATCGCGACGGAACCGGCCCGCAGAGCCTCGACGATGCCGGGGGTGCCGATGTGCGACGACTGGTTCAATTCCAGCGGATCGGCGAAGGCGGCGTCGAGGCGGCGCCAGAGCACGCCGACCGGCTTCAGCCCGGCGACCGTGCGCACCATCACCCGTCCGCCGACAACAGTCAGGTCTTCGCCTTCCAGAAGCATGAAGCCGAGATAGCGGGCGATATAGGCGTGCTCGAAATAGGTCTCGTTGGCGATCCCGGGCGAGAGCACGGCGATGCGATCGTCCGGATGCAGCTTGCGCGCCTGCAGCGTGTCGCGGAAGGCGCCGAAGAAGCCGGCGAGGCGATGCACATGCGTTTCGGCATAGAGATTGGAGAAGGCACGCGTGGTGGCGACCCGGTTTTCCAGCGCGAAGCCGGCACCGGACGGCGCCTCTGTGCGATCCGAGAGGACCCACCAGTTACCATCAGGCCCACGGCCGATCTCGAAGGAGATGAATTGCAGGAAATGGCCATCGGCCGGTTTGACGCTGACGAGCGGTCGGAGAAAATCGGGGTTGGAGGCGATCAATGCCGGCGGCAGCAGGCCTTCGCGCACCAGGCGGTTTTCGCCGTAGACGTCTGCGACGACCTTCTCCAGAAGTTCGGCACGCTGGACGAGGCCTTGCGAGACCGTCGCCCATTCGTGCTCGTCGATCAGGACCGGGATATGCGACAGCGGCCAGCTTCTCTCCGAGCTGTCCTTGCCGCCATAGACCCGATAGAAGACGCCGGCGTCGCGCAGATAGCGGTCGGCGCGTGCGAAGCGATTGACAAGGTCCGTTTCGTCGAGGCGGCCGAGCGTCGAAAGCAGCCGCTGCCAGACGGGCCGGACATTGCCGTGCGCGTCGAGCATTTCGTCGGCGATGCCTGGAAGTGCACGGTAGCCGAAGACCGGATCGTCATCGATGCCCAGCCGGCCTGCCGCTGCTGTCTGCTTCTTCGCCATTTACGCTCCTGGCGGACGCCTGAGATCAAGCGTCATCGGAAATTCCATCGACGGGCTTTCCGGATGAAGCAGGTAGCCTCCCGGGGTGTGGCCCCAGGGCTCGAACCGCGCCAGTCGCCGCGCTTCTGCCTCGTTGCCGTTGACCGGAAATGTCTCGTAACTGCGCCCGCCCGGATGGGCGACATGGTAGACGCATCCGCCAATCGCCCGATTCGACCATGTATCATAGATATCGAATGTAAGGGGAGTGTTCACGGGCAAAACCGGGTGAAGGCCAGCGGCCGGTTGCCAGGCCTTGTAGCGAACGCCGGCAACGGCGCTGCCATTGACACCCGTCTTGGCGAGAGGCACGGGACGGCCGTTGCAGGTGACGGTGTAGCGCTCGGGATTTGGCGTGTCGAGCCTGACCTGCAGCCGCTCGACGGAGCTGTCGACATAGCGCACGGTGCCGCCGATCGCCCCCTGTTCGCCCATGACATGCCAAGGCTCCAGTGCCTGACGGATTTCCAGCCTGCCGCCTTCGTATTCGACCTCTCCGCAGAAGGGGAAGCGGAATTCGAGCTGGGCCTCGAACCATTCCGGCCGAAGATCGAACCCATGGGCGCGCAGGTCGGCGAGCACTTCGAGGAAATCCTGCCAGACGTGATGCGGCAGCATGAAGCGGTCATGAAGTGCCGTGCCCCAGCGCACGAAGCGGCCGTCGAGTGGGTGCTTCCAGAAACGGGCGATGAGTGCGCGCACCAGCAGCTGCTGGGCAAGCGACATACGGGCATTGGGCGGCATCTCGAAGCCGCGGAATTCGACGAGGCCGAGGCGACCGGTCGGCCCGTCCGGCGAAAACAATTTGTCGATGCAGATTTCGGCACGGTGGGTGTTGCCGGTGACGTCTACGAGCAGGTTGCGGAACAGCCGGTCGACCAGCCAGGGCAGGGGCGGCGGTGTTGCGGAACCCGGCAGCGGGACCTGCGCGAGCGCAATCTCCAGCTCGTAGAGCTGATCGTGCCGAGCCTCGTCGATGCGCGGGGCCTGACTGGTCGGCCCAATGAACATGCCGGAGAACAGGTAGGAGAGCGACGGATGGCGCTGCCAATAGAGGACAATGCTCTTCAACAGGTCGGGCCGGCGCAGGAACGGGCTGTCATTGGGATTGGCGCCGCCGACGACGACGTGATTGCCGCCGCCAGTGCCGGTGTGGCGGCCGTCGATCATGAACTTGTCGGCGCCGAGCCGGCTTTGACGTGCCTCTTCGTAGATCGCGGTGGTGATATCGACGCACTCCTGCCAGCTGGCGGCCGGATGGATGTTGACCTCGATGACACCGGGATCGGGTGCCACGCGGATGACATTGATGCGCTCGTCGTGTGGCGGCGCGTAACCTTCTATGTGAAGCGGCAGGCCGAGTGCGGCGGCGGCCCGTTCGGTCGAAGCGATCAGGTCGAGATATTCCTCGATGCTCGTCGTCGGCGGCATGAAGACGCAGAGCCTGCCGTCGCGCGGCTCGACACTGATCGCCGTGCGCACCAGCCCGGCGATCTCGTCGCGTGGCTGGGGTTGCGGGGTTTCAGGCGCTTCCGAGGCCTGGAAGCGCGAATGCTGCGGGCGGGCGCTGGTTTCGGCGAAATCGGGCAGATCGTCGCGCGGAACGGTCGGGTCGACCGGATGGATATAGGGATAGGCGGACGGAGCGACATAGGGCAGGGCGCCGAGCGGCAGGCGATAGCCGACGGGGCTGTCGCCTGGAACGAGGAAGATGCGGCCGCGGCGGGTCTGCCACTTCTCGCTCATCCACCGCACGCCGGTGGCACGCGCATTCCAGGCCTGCACCGGCAGCACGTAGCCGGTCGGTGCCGTCAGGCCGCGCTCGAACACGCGGGCCATGCGGCTGCGTTCCTCTGGATCCTTCAGCTTGGAATTGGCCGGATCGACGTTGTCGGGAAGGTTTGCTTCCTTGAGCAGCCAATCGGCCGGGTCTTCGAAAGCCGGCACGACCATCTCAGTCGGCACGCTCAATTCGGCTGCCACCACATGCAGCAGGCGTTCGGCATCTTCTGCCGTCACGTCATGCTGGCCGTTCTCCTCGGCAATGAGATCGGCCTGACGCCAGATCGGCACGCCGTCCTTTCGCCAGTAGAGCGAGAAGGTCCAGCGCGGCAGGCTTTCGCCCGGATACCACTTGCCCTGGCCGTAATGCAGAAAACCGCCGGGCGCGAAGCGTTCGCGCAGCCGACGGATGAGGATATCCGCCTTCTCGCGCTTGGTCGGCCCGACAGCTTCGGTGTTCCATTCCTCTGCTTCGAAATCGTCGATCGATACGAAGGTCGGCTCGCCGCCCATCGTCAGGCGCACGTCGTTTTCGGACAGCACCTGGTCGACTTGCTCGCCGAGCGCGTTGAGGGCCTGCCAGCTTTCATCGGAGAACGGCTTGGTGATGCGCGGATGCTCGGCGACGCGCGAGACCTTCATGTCGAAGGCAAAGTCGGTACGAGTTTCAAGATCGCCGAAGAAGCCGCCGGAAATCGGGGCGGCGTTGCGGTAATGCGGCGTGGCGGCGAGCGGAATATGGCTTTCGCCGGTCAGAAGGCCGGAGGTCGGGTCAAGCCCGACCCAGCCGGCGCCGGGCAGATAAACCTCGGCCCAGGCATGCAGGTCGGTAAAATCGTGTTCGGTGCCGGACGGGCCGTCGAGCGCCTTGAGATCGGGCGCCAGCTGGATGAGGTAGCCCGAGACGAAGCGGGCGGCATAACCCAGATTGCGCAGGATCTGGACGAACAGCCAGCTCGAATCGCGGCACGACCCTCTGGCCGACGTCAGCGTTTCCTCCGGCGGCTGGACACCCGGCTCCATGCGGATGACGTAGCCGACGTCCTGCTGGAGCCGGGCATTGAGGCCGACGACCATGTCGATGGTCCGTTGCCTTGAGCGGTCGACGGTCGCCATGAACGCGGACACAGCCGGCCCCATCGGTTCCGGCGTCATGTAGATCTTCAGGTCGTCGATCAGGTCCTCAGGATAGGCGAAGGGCCAGTGCTCGGACTCTTCCTCGATGAAGAAGTCGAAGGGGTTGTAGACGGTCATGTCGGCGACGAGATCGACTTCGACCTTCAGTTCGGTCACCGGATCCGGAAAGACGTAACGGGCGAGATAGTTACCGTAGGGGTCCTGCTGCAGATTGACGAAGTGGTTGGCAGGCGAAACTTTCAGCGAGTGGCTGATGACCTTGGTCTTGGAGTGGGCCGCCGGTTTCAACCGGATGATCTGCGGTGAAAGCCTGATCGGGCGGTCATAGGTATAGTGGGTCAGGTGGTAGATACTTGCCTTGATCGACATACCGGATTTTGTCCCCTTGATGGCAAGTCTAGCGCCGCCATTCAAAGGAAGTTTGTGCAATGCGAAGGGAGAAAGCAAGCGCGAAAGACAGCGCCGGATTTCTCCGGCGCGTCGATCGGCGGGCGGAGGCGTTCACACTGCCGGCGGGTTCAGGCGGGCGAAGCCTTCCTGGAGGTGATAGGGGAAGTGCGGGTAGGTGGGCGTCTTCTGACTGGCCTTGTCGAGCCGTGCAATCTGGTCAGGTGTCAGCGACCAGCCGACGGCACCCAGGTTCTGGCGCAACTGCTCTTCATTGCGGGCGCCGATGATGACGCTCGACACCGTCGGGCGCTGCAGCAGCCAGTTGATGGCGATCTGCGGGATGGTCTTGCCGGTCTCAGCCGCCAGCTCGTCGAGCACGTCGACGATATCGTAGAGCTTGTCGTCATCGACCGGCGGGCCGAAGGAGGCGGTATCGTGCAGGCGGCTTCCTTCCGGCCAGGGCTGGCCACGTCTGATCTTGCCGGTCAGGCGGCCCCAACCGAGCGGGCTCCAGACGAGTGCGCCGACGCCCTGGTCGAGCCCAAGCGGCATCAGTTCCCATTCATAGTCGCGTCCGACCAGCGAGTAATAGACCTGATGGGCGACGTAGCGCGGATATCCTTGTTTTTCCGCCGCGGCGAGCGACTTCATAAGCTGCCACCCGGCGAAATTGGAAACGCCGACGTAGCGCAGCTTGCCGGCGCGCACCAAGGTATCGAGCGTCGAAAGCACCTCTTCGACCGGCGTGCCGGCATCGAAGGCGTGCAATTGCATCAGGTCGATGGTGTCGGTGCCGAGGCGGCGCAGGGCATCGTCGATCCCCTTGATCAACCGCGAGCGCGACGAACCGGCATCGTTCGGACCGTCGCCCATCGGCAGTGACATCTTGGTGGAGATCAGCACGTCGTTGCGCCGTCCCTTGATGGCTGCGCCGAGCACCTCTTCGGAGGCACCGTCGGAATAGACGTCTGCCGTGTCGAAAAGATTGACGCCGGCCTCGATGCAGATGTCGACAAGACGGCGTGCCTCGGCATTGTCGCTGTTGCCCCAGGCGCTGAAAAGCGGGCCCTTGCCGCCGAAGGTGCCGGCGCCGAAACTGAGCGCTGGAACCTTCAATCCTGATGAGCCAAGCCGTCTGTATTCCATCATTCTAACTCCTCGTTGCGTTCGTGCCTGCATTGGCAGGAGGAAGGTGGTGTCTCTGGCATTTGAGAGGTAGACCGTCTGCAGGAACATCATTTGTGAGTTGAAGTCACATGTCGCGAAATTCGATCAACCGATCCGGCGAAATGGCCGTCTTCGTCAGGGCTGTCGAGCTCGGCGGCTTCTCGGCGGCGGCACGCGAATGCTGCATGACGCCATCGGCGGTGAGCAAGCTGGTGCAGCGGCTGGAAGAAAGGCTCGGCGTTCGGCTGATCAACCGGTCGACGCGGCAACTGCAATTGACGCCGGAGGGCTGCGCCTTCCACGAGCGAGCGGCCCGCATTCTCGCCGATATCGATGACGCGGAGAGACAGGCGGCTGCTGGCGATGCACCGGCGGGCCGCGTTCGTCTCAACGCCAGCGCATCGTTTGCCACGCATGTGCTGATGCCGCTGCTGCCGGAATTTCTGAGCGCCTATCCGGAGCTTTCGGTTGACATCATCCAGACCGATGCCGTCGTCGACCTCATGGCGGAGCGCGTCGACATCGCAATCCGCGCCGGTCCGCTCAAAGCCTCGAGGCTGATTGCACGCAAGCTCGGCAGCACGTCGATGACCATCGTTGGGGCGCCGTCCTATCTCGAGCGCTGCGGCAGGCCCGAGAGCCTTGACGCGCTGATGGCGCACAATCGCCTAAGCCTCAGCTATATCAGGTCCGTCGACGGCTGGCCGCTATTGTCCAATGGCGAAGCGATATTGCTGCCGCCGAGCGAGAAGCTGCGCGTGAGCGACGGGGAGGGGTTGCGCCGGCTGGTGCTTGCCGGCGTTGGACTGGCACGGATGGCGACCTTTACCGTTAGGGATGACATCGATGCCGGCCGGCTGGTGCCGCTGGTCGAGCATCTCAATCCGGGGGACCGCGAGACCTTTCACGCCGTGTTTCAGGGCCAGGGCGGGGCGCTTCCGTCCCGCGTCAGGGTGATGCTCGATTTTCTGGCAGCGCGAGCACGGTTGTCCGGGTGACGAGGAGACGGGGTGTCCGGCTGTCGGGTCAGCCGCAGACGCGATTGCGTCCTTCGGATTTCGCGCGGTAGAGCTCGGTGTCGGCGCTTTCGATCAGGCCTTTCCAGCCCGGATTGGCGTCGGCCCCGGCGACGCCGAAGCTTGCGGTGACGTTCAGCTCCTTGCCGTCGGCAAAGGTGATTGGCGCGCGCGCAAGATTGGACCTGATGCGTTCGGCAAGGGCGCGCGCTGCCTCGAGATCGTCGCCTGGGGTAATGACGGCGAATTCCTCGCCGCCGAAACGCGCGACGAGATCGGACGAGCGCACGGAATAGCGGATGATGCGGGCGGTTTCCTTCAGCACGATGTCGCCGACAAGATGGCCGTGGGTGTCGTTGATCTGCTTGAAGTGATCGATGTCCATGAGGATCAGGCAGGCGTTCTTGTCGTTACCCGCCGCATCCTCGGCGCCGCCGATGAGTTCCAGCGCGCGACGGTTGAGCAGACCGGTCAGTTCGTCGGTCTCGGCCTGGCGTTCGAGGTGCTTCATCAGGAGCGTGCGCTCGTCGAGCCTCTGACGCAGCACGTCGATCGCATCGAACAGCCGTCCCATTTCGCCTTCGCCGCCCTTGCCGCTCAATCGGGCGATCGGGCGGTCATGGGCAAGCTCGATGATGCTGTGGCGCGCAAGCAGCAGCGGCTCGAAGACCAGCGATCGCGCGCGGCGCATGAGAACGAGAAGAACGATGAACAGGGCGAAGGTTGCGGTGGTGGCGATCGCCAGCTTGACCGAAGCCTGCGTCTTGCTGCTGGCGAGCCTCTCGACCGTGGCATCCATGAAATCGCGGCGAAGGATCTCGAGTGGCTTCATCTTCGGAACGTAGCGGTCGGTGAATTGCTCCGCTGTCATCGGGTAATGCCCGGTATGCCTGCCGACCGAAACGACGCTGTCGACGATGGCAAAACCTTCGCCGAAGAACTGGTGCTCGATCGCAGCGATATCGGCGATGTTCTTCGGCTTCAGCCCGGGCAATGCGCCCGGCTTGCCGACGACGGACCAGATTTCCTGCAGGCGACCGCGGGTTCGCTCGCTGTCGGCGATGTTCTTGGCTTCCAGCGGTCTTCCGACCGCGACCGGAGCCATGACCTGGGACGCGAGCCGACCGCCATCCTCGCGCAGATTGGCGAGCATATGGGCGGCGATGGCGATGCCCGCCAGATCAGGATCGGTGTTGGTCAAGCGCTGGATGTTCCAGTCGAAGGCGGGGCGCATTGCGTCGATCACCGCAAACATGCCTTCGATCGCCATCTGGATTTCCTTGAGGTCGCGGCGTTCCGGCGGCAGGGCGGCGATGCGATCGATCTCGGCACGGCCGAGCTGAAGGCGACGCTGGACTTCGGCAAGAATGGGAGAAAGTGCCGTCGCCGGCTCCGACCGGCTGCCATCGGTCGCGCCGGCGACGATCTCGGCAAGGGCTGCGTCGCTGCGCGCCCGAAACTCGACAAGGCGCGCCTGAACCGGAGAACCCGGGCCGACGCCGATGCCCATCACCCCATTCGACGGCCCACGCTCGGCCGAGAGATAGGTTGCCGTGTTCAGAACACGACAGAACGCGATGACTTCCGCAAGGTTGCGTCGAGCAACAACGAAGTCGGAATAGGACGCGGCGATGATTTCGGTGGCAAGCACACCCGTACAGGCGACCACGATGGCGATCAGCCACTGCAGTTTGCGGCGCAGCATCTTCGCTGAGCGAAGGTTGCGACCGTTCTCGCCGCGCTGGAGCTCATTGTTGGTGTGATTGGTCATTTGCGCGAAGTTGGTCCACCAATGCTACCGGCTATCGTGCCGGAGTCGCGACAATTTCTTGTCGCGGAGAAGGAATGCTTTCCGCGATCAGTGATACATGCCGCATGTACTATCGCATAAGGTGTTAAATATCCCTGAAATACCCTAAAATACCATGGGTTAAACCGCAACTGAGGGATGCGTGCGGCGCACGCCGGGCGCCGATTGCAGGGCGCCTGCCAGATGAGCGGTGATCATCGGCCTGCCTGGAGCCCATCGATGGACGTCAGGCAGGTCCGTTTCGATCGCGATTGCGTTCAGCCTCTCTGGCCGGCAAGAGCGAAGAGTGCGCCTTGCGGGTCGAGCGCCTGGATGATCCAGGCTCCGCCCGGTACTTCCAAGGACTCAAGGACGATCTTGCCACCACCGGATTTGATACGCTCTATGGCCGTGTCGAGCGCTGCGACGTTGATGTAATAGAGCCAATAGGGGGACGGGATGTCCTTCGGCTTGGTCATCATGCCCCCGGCCTGCACGCCGTCGATTGCAAAGATCTGATAGGTGCCCATTTCCCCCATATCCATGGCGTGATCCTTGGTCCAGCCGAAGACCTCGGCATAGAAGGGGAAGGCCGTGTCGAGGTCGCCGGACATCAGTTCATGCCAGCCGATCTGGCCCGGCATCATTGGGTCAACGGCGGGCGGCGGGTCGCCGATGCCGGTAAACAGGGCGAAAACCGCGCCATGCGGGTCGGTGGCGATGGCGAAGCGGCCGATGCCGGGGATGTCGTCGGGCGCACGGTGGATCTTGCCGCCCTTGGCAGCAACCGTTGCCGCCGCCGCATCGACATCTTCGACACCGATATAGCCGAGCCATGCGGGGGGCACGTTCATCTCGAGCGCGCCTTCGGGCATGGTCATCAGGCCCGCGACTTGCCGCTCACCTTTCGTAAACAGGGTATAGCTGACGCCGGGCATGCCGGCGTCGCGGGCGTCCCACCCCACGACGTCCTTGTAGAAGGTTTCTGCCGCCTTGGTGTCCGTCGTCATCAGTTCGTACCAGACGAATTTGCCGTGATGGCCTGCCATCTTATGTCCTCCGGTTGCGATGTTGGAAGCCGGCGCCGAACGAGGCCGGCGAGGCCAAGCGATGTGTTTTAAATCCCCGTCAGAGGCGGCTGTACTCCGCCGTCATCAGTTCCTTCCAGGCCCCCTCAACCGTCCTGACATGGGCCGTCAACAGGCGCCGGGATTGGCCATGGTTATGGCGTCGCGATACCTGGCCTTCCTTCCTGGAGCGTCGAAGTCCGGGCCATCGCAATAGAGCGACAGCGTCAGCCCGTCAGGTTCGAGTTCGCCGTCATAGATCCACATGTGGGTCATCATCGAGCCGACCCAGGTTCCAACGAAGCGTCCGGTTTCGGGGCTGTAGCCAAGTGTCATCAAGGTCTGGCCGAAGCTGCCGTCTGGCATCGTGCCCTGGCCTTCGCAGACCGCCCAGAGCCCCTGAAGGCTGCGAA
Source organism: Ensifer sp. ENS11 (assembly GCF_014851895.1). Classification (NCBI taxonomy): domain Bacteria; kingdom Pseudomonadati; phylum Pseudomonadota; class Alphaproteobacteria; order Hyphomicrobiales; family Rhizobiaceae; genus Ensifer; species Ensifer sp. ENS11. Next base: position 77,178 of record NZ_JACVAN010000011.1, read on the forward strand.
CATGCTCTGTCCATGGGGTGCCTGTTTCCGGCGCGCCGGATGTGCGCACCTGCCAATCGCCGAGCAGTTGCTCGAGCCAGCGATGCGCTTCTTCCGGTTCTGCCTTCACCGAAGCTTCCTCTCCCCGGGACGCGTGAAAATCGATCAGAGATACGAGTGGATCAGAGATACAAGCGAAAAGAAACGCGCCCGGTGCCGAAAGGTTCCGTTCCGGGCGCAGTTGCCGGGAGGCTTAGCCGGCTTTGCGTCTGGGCATATCGCCATATTCGTCATGGCGGCGCACGAAACCCTGTGTGCCCTCCTCGTTTCGTCCCTTCGGCGCGCGGTCGAGAAGCATCAGCGTGCCGACCATTTCCTCAAGCCCGCGGGCATAGGTGGAATAGGTGTGGTAGACGGTGCCGTCGTCGGTCTTCTGAAAGGCGCTGAGGCCGGGCAGTTCCTCGTGTGCGTTGGCACTTTCCGTCTCGGTGAAGTTGTAGACGACCTTGCCCTGAGCGAGTTCGGCCGGCGTGAAGGCGACGTGAAAGTCGCTGTTGAAGCCGTTGCCCTCGGCCGAAGCCCAGGGGAAACGCCAGCCCATGCGTTTCTTGTAGGCTTCGAGCTTCGAGAGGGGCGCGTTGGAGACGGCGGTCAACGTCACGTCGTGGTGATTGAGGTGCGGCAGCATGCCGTCGAAATGGTCGACGAGGAACGAGCAGCCGGGGCAGCCGGCCTCCCAGGTCGGGCCGAACATGAAGTGATAGACGACGAGCTGGCTGCGCCCGTCGAAGAGTTCGGCCAGGGACTTCTGGCCATCAGGCGTGTCGAAGACGTAGGATTTTTCCATCTTCACCCAGGGCAAGGCGAGGCGTGCCGCGTTGACCTTGTCTCTGAGGTGGGTGTGTTCTTTTTCCAGATCCAGAAGCGCTTTTCGCGCTTTCAGCCATTCCTGCGACGATACGACTGCATGATCCTGTCTCATGCCCGCTCCTCCTTCCAACGTTGCACTTGACTAATTACGTTGATATCAACATTAATCAGTCATGTCAAAAGTACCCGTCATTCCGTTCGAGACCACATTGTTCGTGAAGGACACCTGCCTGTGCCTGCATGTCCAGCGCGCGGCCCGTGCGATCGCCCGCCAGTTCGACGATGCCTTGCGGCCGCTCGACATTACCAACGGCCAGTTTTCCCTGCTGATGTCGCTCAATCGTCCGGCGCCGCCGAACATGGGCGCGGTAGCGTCGCTGCTTGCCATGGATCGCACGACGCTGACGGCAGCGCTGAAGCCGCTGGAGCGGCGCAGGCTCGTCGAGATTTTCGCTGACGAAGAGGACCGACGGTCGCGTCGGCTGCGGTTGACGCCGGAGGGCGAGCGCCTGCTGGCACGGGCTGTCCCGATCTGGAAGGCGACCCACGCGATCGTGGGCGTGAGGCTCGGTGAGGGCGGGCCGGAGCGTCTGCGCTCCGATCTCCTGCAGTTTGCCTGATCGATCCTGCTTCTAGCCCGTCGCCTGGCGATCCCGCAGCAGGCCGATGGCTTCACCGATCAATGCGGTTGCTCGCTGCAACTGCTCCTCTCCGAGTTCCGCGCCAACGGCATTCGCCCAGACGGCCTGCCTGGCCTTGATTTCATCCAACACCTCCTCGCCGCGCGGCGTCGGTACCATCAGCTTTGCCCGCTGGTGTGCCGGATTGTCGCCATAGGCGATCAAGCCCTCTTCTTCGAGCAGGTCGGCGATGCGCTGTACGCCCTGTCGCGCAAGGCCAAGCGCGCGGGCGGCATCGGCAACTGACATCGGTGCGTGGCTTGCAGCCGCCAACACCTGCCAACGCGCACTGGTCTGGCCCGAGGGTTTGGCGAGCGTGTCGCCCGCCGCCGTCAACGGACCGGCCAGGCGAAGCACCGAGATGGCGAACTGGGCGAAGGCGTCGCCGGCAGGGGTGCGAACAGGGTCATTCATGTTGGAAGAGACTACCATTGCGCGATGGTGAATAATGACAGCATGTTGTCATGGAGGCGTCCTCGTCGCAAGCGTTTTGATAGTACGAAGGGAATCTTGCCTGCCCTGACGACCTCGACCCTTCGGCGCCGGCGGGGGCTCCCGTCGTCTATACGGACGGACGCAACGACAACTGGGCCAGTGCCCCTTCGGGGATCCGGCGTCTCTAAATTCGGTGCATCGTTTGAGTATCGTGCTCGGTCCGTCTGCTTTCCCTACTTTCAGCATTCCATCGTAGAGCGCAATTGACAATATGTTGTCATTGTGGGAGGGGTAAATGACAGTAAGTTGTCATGTTGGCGCCTTGAGAAGGCGCTGTTTTGGTCTGGGAGTATAGTCAATGAAAATGACCTATCGGGGAAGCTGCCATTGCGGAAAGATCCGCTATGAGGCCGACATCGATCTCGACGCCGGTACGGGCAAGTGCAACTGCTCGATCTGCTGGAAGAAGCGTTACTGGGGCGCGATCGTGAAGCCGGATGCGTTCCGGCTGCAGGCCGAAGAAGTCGATATCGCCGACTACCAGTTCGGCAGCGACAGCGTGCATCACCGCTTCTGCAAGACCTGCGGCATTGCTGCCTACGGGCATGGCTATATCGAGGAAATCGGCGGCGCCTACTATTCCGTCAATGTTGCAACGCTCGATGATCTCGATCCCGCCGTGCTTGCCGAAGCGCCGGTGAAGTACATGGACGGCCGCAACAACAACTGGTTCCACCCGCCGGCCGAGACACGCCACCTCTAGGCTGCTGCATCGGGCGTCATGCAATGCTCCTGCATCGATGGGCCCTGGTGGAACGGTCTTCAAACCTTGCGGAACTCAAGGTGATAGGTGACCTCTTCGCCGGTTGTTGGGTCGACGCCCGGCGCGCTGTGGATCACTAGCCGGTCGCCGTCCAGCATGAACGGCCGGATCAGGTCCGAAACGCCCCAGGCCGGGTTCCAGCTCGCCTCGACATGATGGATGACCTTGCCGTCCTCGAGCGTATAGGAGCCGGCATAGGCAAGCATCGAATCGAACAGTGCGACCTTTTCCTCGTCGGTGGGGGTTGCGCCGTTCGGCACGGGTCGATTGCGCTTGACCACGACCGCGGTCATGCGGCCATCCGGCTGGTAGGAGAGATAGCCGATGGGGTCCGGACCCATGGCATCGCTGATTTCGCCCGATACCACCGCCTTGCGGGTCCAGGAGAGCATTTTCCAGGTGCCGAGCAGGTTCGCCGCGTTTGTCATCGTCCACCCCTACAAAAATTAGATCAATCTAAAATAGCAGGTGAATTGTGTGCGTAACAGGCCGGCTGAGCCTGGTAGCGGCGCGTGTGGTCGCAAGGTCGCGACGCGCATGAAAAAGGCCCCCGCGAGCGGGAGCCTTCCGTCTCGTTAACCGTCGTCGGCTCAGAGATCGCCGAGGTCGCGAACAGCACCGCGGTCTGCGGAGGTGGCAAAGGCGGCGTAGGCCTTGAGGGCCGTCGTCACCTTGCGCTTGCGCACCTCGGTCGGCTTCCAGCCCTTGGCGTCCTGTTCGGCGCGGCGGCTGGCGAGTTCCGCCTCGTCGACGCGCAGGCTGATCGTGCGGTTGGGGATGTCGATGTCGATCATGTCGCCTTCGCGCACCAGGCCGATCATGCCGCCGTTCGCCGCTTCCGGCGAGACGTGGCCGATCGAAAGGCCCGAGGTGCCGCCGGAGAAGCGGCCGTCGGTGATCAGCGCGCAGGCTTTGCCAAGGCCCTTCGACTTCAGATAGCTCGTCGGATAGAGCATTTCCTGCATGCCCGGGCCGCCCTTCGGACCTTCGTAGCGGATGACGACGACGTCGCCGGCCTTGATCTCGTTGGCGAGAATGGCCTTGACCGATGCGTCCTGGCTTTCGAACACCCGTGCCGGACCGGAGAACTTCAGGATGCTCTCATCGACGCCGGCGGTCTTCACGATGCAGCCGTCGAGCGCAATGTTGCCCTTGAGCACGGCAAGGCCGCCGTCCTTGGAGAAGGGATGTTCGACCGAGCGGATGACGCCCTTTTCGCGGTCGGTGTCGAGCTCATCCCAGCGGGCTTCCTGGCTGAAGGCGACCTGGGTCGGAATGCCACCGGGGGCCGCGCGGAAGAAGTTGCGCACGGTTTCGCTCGTCGTGCGCGTGATGTCCCAGCGGTCGATGGCGTGGCCGAGGGTCTCGCTGTGCACCGTCGGGCAATCGCGGTTGATCAGCCCGCCTTTTTCTAGTTCGCCGAGGATCGACATGATGCCGCCGGCACGGTGCACGTCTTCCATGTGCACGTCGCTCTTGGCCGGAGCCACCTTGGACAGGCAGGGAACCTTGCGCGACAGCCGGTCGATGTCGGCCATGGTGAAATCGACCTCGCCTTCATGGGCGGCGGCGAGAATGTGCAGAACGGTGTTGGTCGAGCCACCCATGGCGATATCGAGCGCCATGGCGTTTTCAAAGGCCTGCTTCGAGGCGACGTTGCGCGGCAGCACACTGTCGTCATCCTGCTCGTAATGGCGGCGGGCGATGTCGACGATCAGGTGGCCAGCCTCGACGAACAGGCGCTTGCGGTCGGCATGCGTTGCGAGCGTCGAGCCGTTGCCCGGCAACGACAGGCCGAGCGCTTCCGTCAGACAGTTCATCGAATTGGCGGTGAACATGCCGGAACAGGAACCGCAGGTCGGGCAGGCCGAGCGCTCGATGACCTTGACGTCCTCGTCGGAGATGTTGTCGTCGGCGGCAGCGACCATGGCGTCGACCAGGTCGAGCGCATGCGTCTTGCCGTGCAGGACGACCTTGCCGGCCTCCATCGGGCCGCCGGACACGAAGACGGACGGGATGTTGAGGCGCAGTGCCGCCATCAGCATGCCGGGCGTGATCTTGTCGCAGTTGGAGATGCAGACCATGGCGTCGGCACAGTGGGCGTTGACCATGTATTCGACGCTGTCGGCGATGATCTCGCGCGACGGCAGCGAATAGAGCATGCCGTCATGGCCCATGGCGATGCCGTCATCGACGGCGATGGTGTTGAATTCCTTGGCGACGCCGCCGGCCGCTTCGATTTCGCGGGCGACGAGCTGGCCGAGGTCCTTGAGGTGGACGTGGCCCGGCACGAACTGCGTGAAGGAGTTGACCACCGCGATAATCGGCTTGCCGAAGTCGCCATCCTTCATGCCCGTCGCGCGCCAAAGGCCGCGGGCGCCGGCCATGTTGCGGCCGTGGGTGGTGGTGCGGGAGCGATAGGCAGGCATGGACGTTTTCCTTCAAGGACGAAATGTCATTGGCTGATGTGGCGGTCATCGACCGCCAGTGCAGGGGCTACCTAGCGCAAAATTGCGTGCACGTCATCTTTTGCGTCAGATTATTTCGACGCGACAATGCCTGCATTTCGGCCGGATATCGACCCCTTGCGCCAATCTAGCGCTGTACTCTTGCCTTGGACACCCGCCACGTGATCCCCTTATGAAAATCTTATGCCGGCCGATGCAAGTCGCAATCGAAACCGGACGCGGGGCAGGGGTAGCCTCCACTCATCGACAACGGGTGAGCATCATGACCCTTTACGATTTCAGCCTTCGCCATCGTTCCGATACGCCGGATCGCCAGCCCGGCATCAGCCCCTTTGAGGGAGCGGATCGCGCCGACGGCGGGCCGGATGCCTTGAAGCTCCTGCTTCTGCGCATCGCGGTGGTGCGCCGTCTGCGTGAACATCACGTCTGGGAGGCGGTACGGCTGCTCCGCGACAGGACTGAACTGGTCGCTGAAGACTGGCCGTCGCGCCGCTTCCGCAAACTCATGGCCGCTGATGCATTGGTCGATGCCGTGATCCAACTGACGACTTCGACCGAAGCCAAGCTCTGCCTGCGTACCCTCAGCCATGAATGCGGGGTGTGGACCTGCGCGCTTCGCTATGCGCCTGAGGGTGCCGGACGCGTGACATTCAGGGTGCGCCACGCCGATCTGGCGTCGGCGATCCTTTCGGCCTTCTTGCAATGCTGCCGCTTCCATCAGCTTTCCATCGAAGGCGACAGCACCCGCCGCGGCCATCTTCCAACCTGAAGGACATTTCCATGAGCGATCATTGGCTTCGCCTCGAAGGGGCGATCACGGCGTTGGTTACGCCATTCAAGGACGACAAGGTCGATACCGTCGGCCTGATGTCGCTGGTCGAATGGCAAATCCGCCACGGCATTTCCGGCATCGTCGCCTGCGGAACGACCGGCGAAGCGGCGACGCTTTCCCGCACTGAGCGTAGAGTAGTCATCGAACGGTGCGTCGAGGTCACTGAGCGGAAGATCCCTGTAATCGCCGGCACGGGTACGAACTCTACCGAAACGACGATCGAACTGACCGCGGAAGCTAAGGCGCTCGGCGCCGACACAGCCCTCATCGTTGCGCCCTACTATAGCAGGCCCTCCCAGGACGGGATCTATCGCCACTACGAGGCGGTGGTCCGGGCGGTCGATCTGCCTGTCATCGTCTACAACGTGCCCTCACGCACCGGCGTCGATATCGCGCCGCGCACGCTCGAGCGATTGGCGCAGTTGCCTGGGGTCGTCGGCATCAAGGACGCGACGGGAGACGTCGGCCGCTTTCTCGCATCGTCGCCATCGATCAAGGCGCAGCTCTGCCACTTCTCGGGCAACGACCAGACGGCGCTGCCGTTCAACCTTTGTGGCGGGCACGGCACGATTTCGGTGGCCGCAAATGTCGTGCCGAGGCTGATGGTGTCGTTGCATCATGCGATCACAACGGGCAACGCCCAAGCGGCTGTCGCCATCCATCAGCGGCTCCAACCTCTGTTTATCGCGCTCGAGCGCGAAACCAACCCGGGGCCGATCAAATACGCCTTGCATCTGGCACGAGGCTTAAGCCCCGACGTGCGGCTGCCGCTGACGACGGTGTCGCCGGAGACGGCAGCCGAGATCCGTTCAGCGCTCGAACCGCTGGCCGAGGTTCGCAGCGCCTCCCATGCCAGCCCGAGCTTGCCACTGGCGCTTGCGAGCTGAGGCCGCGTCGCGGCGATCAACGGACTTTTCCATATCATCGCAGATCGGACGGCTTTTGCCGCTGTGCGCGGCCGACACGGCGCGCGCTACACATCAAACACATCAAAGGAGACAGACCATGTCACGCTTTCCCCATCTTGCCGCGCAGGCGGAACAAAGACGCCGGTCGGAGGGCAGCGATAACTATGCCACCTCCAACAGTGTGGTTCGCGACGCCTTTCTCGGCATCGGCATCCGCCTCGGTATCGTGCTTGGGCTCGCCTATGCCATCCAGATGGTCATCCCCTGGTTTGTCGGCTGAGTCGCCGCACTCTTCATCAACGAGGACCATTCGATCATGGGCAGTATGCAGCAGGTACGGTGTGGCTTCCTGGCGCGCGCGCGTTTCGTCGTCGGGCGCGATAGTCATGGATGGTGGGTTGTCTCCGACCGCAAGGGACTGGTCGGAGGGCTCTTCACCAATGAGGCGGCGGCGATCCATTTCGCCATCGAAGCAAGCGATCGGCACCCCGAAGAGGTTTGCCGGGCGCCGGACGGCGCCGCCATCGATCTCGGTACCTTTGCGGGCAGGTCGTGCGTGCGCAGGCCGTCCCGCCGCCGCGCCCACCCCTGATTTCGAGGTCTTTGTTTCCGTCGGCCAAGGGCTCGCTTGGTCGACGGAGAGGAATGCAGAATGCCTCCCAAGGGCGCCATGGCGCGTCCTGTTCGTAACCTGTCAGTCTTTGAAATCTTAATTAGCGATTGCTTGCAAAGCCTTGCCGGCGGGTTCATTGTTTTGTGCACATTTTGTCCAAACGGCTCTGGATAGCATGCGGAGCACGGGGCCTCTTCGAAGGTTCGCCATTAATGAATTGTCGTGAGTGCGGTTGCGAGATCGAGGGGCGTTTTTCGTTTTGCCCGAGCTGCGGAGCCAAACAGCAGAGCCTGTGTCCGGGCTGTGGCGCGGACTGTCTGCCAGGTTTCGCCTTCTGCCCGAATTGTGGGACGCCGGTGGACAAGCCGACGGCGGCAAAGGTCCTGGCGTCCGGGCACACTGCCGTGATGCCCCAGCCTAGAGCGGTGCGGGACTCATCCCTGACGGTATCGAGCGACAACGAAAATGCCGACCGCCGCACGGCAACCATTCTTTTTGCCGATCTGTGCGGGTTTACCAGCCTTGGCGAACATATGGATCCGGAGATCCTGCAAACGTTTCAGAACGAACTTTTTGCAGAGCTCACCGAGGCGGTCGAAACCTATGGCGGCTTCGTCGACAAATTCATCGGCGATGCGCTGCTCGCGCTGTTTGGCGCCCCGGTGGCGCATGAGGATGATGCCGAGCGGGCCCTGCGTGCAGCGATCGACATGATCGCGCGCGGCAGCCTTGTCGGTGAGCGCTGGCAGGATCGCATCGGTGCGCCGGTCAGCCTGCATATCGGCTTGAATACCGGAACCGTGGTTGCCGGCGCCCTGGGCGCTGGAGACAGCAGATCCTATTCGGTCACTGGCGATGCCGTGAACACCGCGCAGCGCCTGCAGTCCATGGCAGGACCCGGCGAAATTCTCGTTGGACCGGTGACACACCGCGTGACCCGGCATGCCTTCGCCTACGAGGCGCTGGGTGCAACCGCATTGCGCGGCAAGGCCGGCATCATCGAGGTTTACCGTCTGATCAAGGTTCTTGACGCCCCTAGTGCCGCACGAGGTCTGGAGGCGTTGGGTCTGACTTCACCATTGGTCGGGCGCGATGCGGAAATGAAGCGACTGCTCGATTGCCTGGAACTCGCCTGTAACGGGGCGGCGCAACTGGTGCGTCTGTCCGGGGAGGCGGGGATGGGAAAATCGCGCCTCGTCGATACATTTCTTGCGCTGGTCGCCGTCGATCCGCGCTTCGGGCACGTTGTCGTTCGTCGCGCTAGCTCTTCTCCGCTCGGAGAACCTTCCTACGGTGTTCTGGCATCTGTTTTGCGCGGCGCCTATGGCATCTCGACCTTCGATACATTGGAGCGGACGACAGAGTTGCTCACAGCGGGGCTTGCCGAGATCGGCTTTGCGCCCGAAAAGCTTGAACAGCTCGTGCCGCTTTTCCTTCGCATCCTGGGGATGGGAACGCACGACGAAACCTTGCGCCATGTCGAGCCGGAACAGATGCGTCGCCAGCTCTTTGCGGCCGTGCGAGCCATCTTCGAGCGGCGCCTGTCGCGAACGCCGCTGCTGCTGGTGATCGAGGATCTGCATTGGGCCGATGCCGCGTCCCTCGATGCCATCGCCTTTATCCTCGACCGGATGGAGGGCAGTCCATTGATGATGCTGACGACGCAGCGCCCGGACGCGGCGGTCGATCGGCTGAAGCCTGGCCGAACGAGCCTCACGGCGTTGCGGCTCGCGCCGCTCACCGAGACCGAAGGGCGCAGGCTGCTTTCGGCCTTCTTCGGTACCGATGGCCTGCATCGGGGGCTGGCGGGCCGAATACTGGCGCGCGCCAGCGGAAATCCGCTGTTCATCGAGGAAATCGTACGTGGCCTGATCGAAGTCGATGCGCTGAAGCATTTCGGGGCCGCCTGGCGCGTGGTCGAGCGCGAGGCCACCGTCGATATTCCCGTAACCATCGAAGCCATGCTTTTGGGCAGGATCGACCGACTGCAACCGCGGTCGCGCAGACTGCTTCACCATGCGGCAGTCATCGGCCCGCGGTTTGATGTCGACTTGCTGCGTGTCGTTGCCGGCGATGAAGCCACGATCGATGCGGCGCTGGACAATCTGTGTGATGCCGAAATTATCGAGGAGACGCGGGAGGGACGCTTACAGGGCGCGCAGACCTACCGCTTCACCCAGACGCTGCTGCAGGAGGTGGTCTACAACAACCTGCTCCTGCGTCGGCGTGCGGAGATACATGCCGTTGTCGCCGACCAGCTTGAGCGCCGCTATGGAGCACAGACGACAAGGCTGGAGGAGATGGCGTTGCTTGGCCACCATTTCAGCCAGTCGGAGGATAGGTCGAAGGGCGCGCGCTATCTCATGGCGGCAGGAGAACGCGCGCAGGCGATCTATGCGAATGATGATGCCATACGGTTCTACAAGCAGGCCATGGCCGCCTGGGCGGCCGCTGGCGAGGAGGGGACCGAATGGCTTGCTGCCCGCGAGCGCGTTGCCGATCTGCTCGGCCCTTCCGGGCGGCGCGACGCGGCTGCTGGGCACTACGCTTCCCTGCTCGACGTCTATCATGCCACTGACGACCGGGTCTCAGCGGCCCGCATCCAGCGCAAGTACGGACATCTCCTGTGGGAGGCGGCCCGGCGCGACGAGGCGCTGGTGGCATTCGCGAACGCGGCCCAGCTTCTGGAAGACGCGGATGCGCCGATCGAAAGCGCCCATCTCTCCCAGGAACGGGGCCACCTTGCCTTTCGCATGGGCAACTATGCCGACGCTATCGTCTGGGCCGACGATGCCCTGAAGCGTGTCGGGGCGCTGGTGCCGCAAGCACCGGACGCTCGGCGCGAAATGGATCGGGTGACGGCGGAAGCCCTCAATACCAAAGGGGTGGCGCTGGCGCGCCTCAACCGCGGCACTGAGGCGATCGCAACGATCGAGCGCAGCGTCTCGGTCGCGGAGGCTGCCGACCTGCTCAATGCGGCCTGCCGGGGGTACACCAATCTTGCCGTCCTCTACACGATCATCGAGCCACGGCGGGCCATCGAGGTCTGCAAGTTCGGCTTCGGCATGGCCCACCGTATCGGCGACCTCAGCTTCCAGGCGCGGCTGCTTTCCAATCTGGCGGTGGCCTACTGCACCTTCACCGACCGCTGTGCTGCCGACGGCATTCCGGCTGCCGAACGGGCGATCGCGATCGACCGCGAGCTCGATCAGCGCGATCATCTGCCGGTGTCGTTGCTGGTGCTGGGACAGATCGATCAGTGCCACGGTCGCCCGGATGTCGCGCGCCGTCTGTATGAGGAGGCTCTCGAACTCGCTTTCGAAACGCGAGAGGCACAGCTGTTGTTTCCGTGCTATGATGGCTTGGCGACGCTCTGCCTTGATGCTGGTGACCTCGATGGTGCGGAAAGGCACTTCGCTTCGGCTCGCGACATATGCACACGGCACGGTCTTGATCCCGAAGCGTTGATGATACTGCCATTCCTCGACTAGGGGCGCTGCAGGGCAGGTCCGTCGAAGGTAAACACGACGATTCGGGTTCTACTGCATGTTTCCTTAGATCCTATTCGATTTAAGGATAAAAACATGCAGCCATTCAAAGTGCTACAGCGACCTTTGCGCGTCTAACAAGACGCGCGGCGCTGTAGGATTGGCCGCGAAAGGGCGCCCGAAATGTAGGCTTGTGTCGCCAAACCGGCTCTGCGTTCGACGCGATGGTCGCGTTTAGCGCACCGCGCGAGACGCGCTCCCCACATCTCCGTGACCCACGATCGGCATAAGGAGAAAAGATTATGGTTGAACAGCACAATGGACCGTTGCAACCCGGTGACCGGGCACCGAACGTGGTTCTCGACGCCATCACCCAGGACGGTCAGATTTCCATCGACGATTTTCGCGGTCGCAAGCCGGTGCTGGTCGGCCTGTTCCGCGGTCTGCACTGCCCCTTCTGCCGACGCCAGATCGCGGCGATGGCGCAGCTCGACGAGGCACTGCGCGAAAAAGGTGTCGAGAGCCTGACGGTCGTCAACACGCCGATCGACCGGGCGCGCCTTTATTTCCGCTACCATCCGCTGCCACATCTGCTGGCGGCGTCCGATCCGGAACGGGTTTCTCACCGCGCGTTCGGCTTACCCAATCTTCAGTTCACCGAGGATGAGGACGATTGGCCTCACAAACTTGCCAAGAAAACCGTCATGGCAATGCTGGTTGACATGCCGGGCGAGCTGCCGGCCGCTATGGATCCTTGGGCGGCCTCGTCGTTTCTCGACAAGGCGGACGGCTATGAAATCACACATGACGACGAACGCATGATCGCGACGGGCGAAGGGCAACTCGTCGGCGAGTTCCTGCTCGATCGGGATGGCATCGTGCGATGGAGCTTTACCGAGGCCACGGCTGACGGACACAACATGTTCGGCGTGCCTCGCCGAGAGGAGCTGATGTCGGCCGCGTCGAACGTCGCCCATTGACCGCCGCCCGTGGACGATAGACGGCGGCACGTTTGGCCGGCGCCGGTGTTCGTCCCGCGAAGACGATGCTGCCCCGAAATGAAAATGTCGTTCGGGGCAGCCGGTGGCGCGACGCCCGACGTCAGGCGAGCGAGGCGACCGCTTCTTCGATCAGAGCGACGACCTCCGGGGCACGCGAGGCCAGCGACGCGTGGCTCGCGTCAAGCGTGATCGTCTTCTTCGCCTTGATGCGCTCCGCCATCCACTGTTCGGTTTCCGGCGGAATCATGTTGTCGCGGCTCGACACCTGATACCAACTGGGCTTCACCTTCCAGGCCGGCGGGCCGGACTTGTCTTCAAAGCAGCGTCCTGCAATCGGCTTCTGCGCGACGGCCATGACCAGCGCTTCGGTCTCGCCGAGATCCTGGCCGAAGCTCTGGCGGAACGTCGCCTGGTCGAGCCAGAGGAAACCATCCTTATCAGGCCGGATACTGCCGGCACCGGAAGGGGCGTCGCGGCGGGCGAAGATGCTGCCGAGACTGTCACCTTCGTCGGGCGCGAAAGCGGCGATATAGACCAAGCCGGCAACGTTCGGCGCGTGGCCGGCGCCGGTGATCACGGCACCGCCATAGGAATGGCCGACCAGCAATGTCGGCCCGTCCTGTGCGGCCACAAGTTTCGATGTCCGGTCGATGTCGTCGGCAAGTGACGTCAGCGGGTTCTGGACCGCTGCGACATTGTAGCCCTTGGCGTGCAGCGGCGGTATCACGTGGCGCCAATGCGAGGCGTCACCCCAGGCGCCATGGACCAGGACGATGTTCTTGATGGCTGGCATTGTCCGTTCCTTTCCTTCCCACTTCAGCGCCGCGCGTCTTATTAGACGCGCAAAGGTCGCTGTAACACTTTGAATTGCTGTATGTTTTATCCTTAGATCGAATACAGTCTAACGAAACATGCGGTAGGGCTCTCGAATCCTCGGCACTTTGCCGTCGACATGGCGCGTGCCTCCTGCCGGGCGGATGCGTTCAGGTCGCGAGAGCAAAGTAGGGCGGCGAGGCTGGCCGATCCATGAGCTACCCCGAATATTCCGCGCAGTGGCGGCCGCTGCGGTCGATGCCGTCACTCGGTGGCTTGCACGGCAATGCCGTCACGGTGGGCCGGTTGATCAGATCACAGGTAGGCAGACGATCGGCTTCATCGAAGCACGATCGCCGTTCCTCTCATCTATCGATCAAGTTCTCGATCGTGCCTTACTGTTTCTTGTAGGCGCCGTCGAACGAGGCAGAGTTGCCGCAGAAAACGCGGCAATCCTTGGGAGTGACATCGATCTGGGAACCTGTGATCTTCAAGTCGACCGTGCACTGACCGTCGGCGCCGATTTCCTCAGGCGTGAAAACGTGCTGCACCGCCTCCCCTTCAAGCGGGGCACGGAAGGTTACCGAGCAGGAGTCGTAGGAGGGAGCGCCGACATCGGTCGAGATGTTGACCAAGAGGTTGCCATCGGGAAACAACACGCTGTCGAGCACGCCGCGCGCGTTCCCGTACGTGCCTGTGAGATGTTTTTGGTCATAGGCGGAGCTGAGTTCGGCATAGCGGCCACGATAGCTGTCGATCAGGCAATTCATCACCTTCTCGTCCGAACCCTTGCAATGGTCTCGCTTTGCAAGCCAGGCGCGCTGGCTCGATTCCAGTGTGGCGGCATCCGCGCCTGGCGCAGCGCGGACGGCCTTGTACAGGTCGGCCATGGTCTGATCGATCCACCCCATTCCGGAATCTCCGCCGGAGCAAAGAACTTTTTCGACCTGGCTCTTGGCCTTTGAACAATCAAAGCTCGGCTCCTCCTGCGCCTGGACCAGAGATGGTGCAGTCGACATTGAGAAAAGACCAAGACCGAAAACGAAAAATCTGTTCATTGTACCGTCTCCTCGTGTGGCGTTGGACAACCCGTGAGAACTGTGCGTGCCGTTGGTTTCACAAATTCGATGGCAAGGGTCAGGGCCTGTTAAATTCATCCACTCTGTTCAGGACCATGGGATCGGATGGAAGGAAACAGGCGCAAGGCAAGACCCGAAGGTCTTGTCGAGCACTGTTTTCGATCAGACTGCCCATAGTCCTGATCACGAAGGGCGAGGCCGATTTTGCGCGTGGCTGCGTCGGAAGGATTTGAAAATGTTGGTGTATATCCTGCCGCTGTAGTGTGTGTGCAACAACGTAACGCTGCTTGAAATTAAGTTGTATCCTATTGAATACTGCAATCTTTGCGATTTTGCGTCAAGGTAAACGAGTAGCGATTCATGCCGCTTTCCATTTAGCGCAATCCGCAGTGTGCCGATGATCCGGCACGGATCGTCCCATGCTGTTCTGATCCTCTCCAATATCGCGCTTAGGCGTCATCGGCCGCAGGTTCGATGAACCTTGGAAGCAAAACGTAAAAAGGGCTTCCGGTTTCCCGAAAGCCCTTTTTATCAGAAACTTGGATGGTGGGCGTGACAGGGATTGAACCTGTGACCCCTACGATGTCAACGTAGTGCTCTCCCGCTGAGCTACACGCCCATCCGATGAGGCGCATAGACCATAGAACCCGCTCTCGCGTCAATAGGGTTTTCGAAGGTTTTTTGACTGAAATTTTGCTGGCGGTTTTCCGTCATCGTCTGCCGCCTGTGGCGGCTTGCCGGAAGTCCGAATTTCCGGGCTTTGCGCGTAAGTCACTGAAATAAAAAGACCGCCGGAGATCCCTGTGGATCGCGGCGGTCGATCTGAAGTCTGCGCCGATCCGGTCCAAGTGTCACGGACGGCGGCGGCAGCTGTGGAAAAAATGTCTGGCCTCAGGCGGCCAGCATCTTGTTGACCTCGTCGACCAGGTCGCGAAGGTGGAAGGGCTTCGACAGGACCTTGGCGTCCTTCGGAGCTTTCGAATCCGGGTTCAGCGCGACCGCGGCAAAGCCGGTGATAAACATCACCTTGAGATCCGGATCGAGTTCGGTCGCCCGACGGGCAAGCTCGATGCCGTCCATCTCGGGCATGACGATATCGGTCAGGAGAAGCGAGAAGGGCTCTTCGCGAAGGCGGTCGTAGGCGCTGGCGCCGTTGTCATAGGACATGACCTTGTAGCCAGCCTTTTCGAGCGCCTTCACAAGGAAGCGGCGCATATCGTTGTCGTCTTCGGCAAGAAGGATTTTCACAGTCATGAACTCGGCCGTTGCTTCTCTTTATTCATTGCGTATGGATTGCGGCGTTCTATCCAAACCGCAACGGGGTAAATATCTCGTGAACGCGACGCGTCAACTCCCCAGAAACCGGAGTGGGCGCACTATGGACACAGAGCCGACCAACTGGCAACATGATGGCAACAGCAAGAACCGCACATGGTAAAAAGGGTTCCGATGGGGGAGATGACGGAGAGGGAGCTGTTTGAGGTTCTGGAACCTGCAAGTCAGCGGATTCCCTTCGTATTCAACTCGCCGCATAGCGGCCGCTCTTATCCACAGGCCTTTCTCGATCAGTCCCGCCTCGATGCGCTGGCGATCCGTCGTTCCGAAGATCACTATGTCGACGAGCTGTTCCAGAACGCGACGTTCCTCGGCGCGCCGATGCTGCTGGCGCATTTCCCGCGGGCCTTCCTCGACGTCAACCGCGAGCCTTACGAACTCGACCCGCGCATGTTCGACGGGCCGGTGCCGCCGCATGCCAATATCAGTTCGATGCGGGTGGCAGGCGGCCTTGGAACCGTGCCGCGGCTTGTCGCCGAGAACATGGAAATCTATCGCGGCCGCTTCCCCGTCGAAGACGCGCTGGCGCGCATCGAGACGATCTACAAGCCCTACCACGCCACCTTGCGCAAGCTCATCGCCCGCACGCATGTCCAGTTCGGCCTGTCGGTCTTGATCGATTGCCACTCGATGCCCGGCAATGTGCATCTGCCGGGCAGCGCCCAGCGGCCGGACTTCATCATCGGCGATCGTTACGGCACCAGTGCCGCGGCGGAACTGTCGAGGATGGCCGTCGATCTGTTGGCTGAGCTCGGCTATACCGTCGCGCGCAACAAGCCCTATGCCGGCGGTTTCATCACCGAACATTACGGCCGACCGAGCCGCGGCCTGCATGCGCTGCAGATCGAGATCAATCGCGGGCTCTATGTCGATGAGACGACGCTGGTCCGCAAGCCCGGTTTCGGCGCGCTGGTCGCCGATCTCACCAGCTTCATCGCGTCGCTCGCGCGTCATGTCGAGGATTATGGCGCCTATCTGCCGCTTGCTGCGGAGTAGCGTCGGTTCCCTATGGCATGTTCCTTAAATCCTATTCGATTTAAGGATAAAAACATGCAGCAATTCAAAGCGCTACAGCGACCTTTGCGCGTCCAATAAGCCGCGCGGCGCTGTAGTAGACCTCAAAAAGAACCGCGCCGGTGGCGCGGTTAAGTCTAGGGAGGAAACACCCAAGGAGGGTATTTACAGTCACAAGTGACTGCACAAAAACCCTAATATTGCACTGCACAATTGTCAAGTTGAGAGAGTGAAAACTTTTGCAGTGCGGCAAAGGAATTTCACCGGATCGACGGCGCTGAAACGATCGGAACGGCCCACCGTCTTGGATCGCTGACAGCCGGTCGCTTGGCCGTTTGCCTTTCTGCAGATTTCGTCTATGCAGATTGGACCTTCCTGCTTCTTTCCCTAAAGAGAGTGACATGCTGCCCGACCGCTCCTTTTTCGATCGTCTCGCCGATGCCGCCAAGGCGGAAACCTTGCCGCGCTTTCGCATCGGCACGAGCGTCGTCAACAAGCTCGAGGGCGGTTTCGATCCGGTGACCGAGGCCGATCAGTCGGCTGAGGCCGCGATCCGCGCTCTGATCGAGGAGAATTTCCCCGGTCACGGTATCCTCGGCGAGGAGCATGGCAATGTCGGGCTCGATCGCGAATATGTCTGGGTGATCGATCCGATCGATGGCACGCGCGCCTTCATCTCCGGCCTGCCGGTCTGGGGCACGCTGATCGGTCTTTATCGCAACGGCGATGCGGTGATGGGCCTGATGGATCAGCCATTTACCGGCGAACGCTTCTTTGCCGACGGCAAGCAGGCGCTCTACCGTGGACCCGACGGCGACAAGGTGCTGTCGACCCGCACTTGCGACGCGCTTTCAGATGCCGTGCTGTTTACGACCTCGCCGCATCTCTACACCGGCGACAACAAGACCCGCTTCGAGGCGCTGCAGGACAAGGTGCGGCTGTTCCGCTACGGTTGTGATTGCTATGCCTTCGCGCTGCTTGCGGCCGGTCATGTCGACCTGGTCATCGAGTGCGGGCTCAAGCCCTATGACGTCGGCGGCCTTATCCCGTTGATCGAGCAGGCTGGCGGCATCGTCACCAACTGGCAGGGCGGCCCGGCGGAAATGGGTGGCGAAGTCATCGCTGCCGGCAGCGCCGAACTGCATGCGCAGGCGCTGGAAATTCTCAAAGGCTGAATTTTCTCAAAAGACTGAATTGTCTCAGGCCGCTTCGCCTTCGTCCTTGTCGTCCTTATCGGGAATGACGAAAGCAAGAATGGCCGCCATGGCCTGGGCGCGATAACGATCGGCCTCGTGCAGCAGTTCGTGGCGCGCACCGTCGATCGGGATCATGTGGGCGGCGCGGAAATTGCGCGCCAGCCACTCGACGGCGACATGCGGCACCAGCCGGTCTGCTGTCGGCGCCAGGATGATCGTCGGCAGGGTGATGCGGGTCAGATGTTCCCGTCGGGCGACGCGGCGCATTGCACGAAACGCTTCGGTCAACCAGCGCGCCGACGGCGGCCCAAGTCGCAATTCCGGATAGGCTTCGGTCAAGGCCAGGTTGCGCGCAAAGCGCCGGCGGTCGGCGGTCAGCACGTTGTTTTCAAAGGGGCGATTGCCTTTGTCGGCATGCAATGGCAGCCGCCCGAGACCGACCCAGCGCATCACCGTTGCCATGCTGGCGATGCTGCGTTCGCCAATTATCTGGCCACCGAGGCCGACAAAGGGGGCAAGCACCACCAGGCGATCAATGCGGCTCGAAAGCATGGGCGCGAGCGACAGCGCGACCAGCGCGCCCATGGAGTGGGCGACAATCGAAAACGGCAGCCGGGTATCCGGCAGCACGATCTGTTCGAGGAAGGTGGTCAGATCGCGCTCGTAATAGGAGAAGCGCTCGACATGGCCGCGCCCGGCCTCGGGCAAGAGCCGCTCCGAGCCCGCCTGGCCGCGCCAGTCGAAGGTTGCGACCCAGAGGCCGGCGGCGTTGAGTTCGGCGATGGTCTCGAAGTATTTCTCGATCGATTCGTTGCGGCCCTGCAGCAGCACCACGGTGCCGCGCGCAACCGGCGTCCTGGTCTTGAAGATGGCGTAGCGGATCTTGCGGCCACCGGCTCCATCGAAGAAGCCCGCCACGTGATTGTCCGGTAACGGATTATCCGGTGTGGAGCGGAGGATCGTGGTCATGACGGACGAAACCAGGCTGAAGACGCGTTGATCGGTATCATCAGGGATAGGCGGCGGGCTTGGCGCCGTCAAAGAAAAAAGCCGGAAACGGTGGGTGAAATCCGGACGATCACCGTTTCCGGCCGCTGAAGGGGAAGGGACATGTCACTTCAGCCCCAGGAGATTTCCTCCCAGTGTGGCCTTTGTAACGCCCCTGATCTGAACCACGGCCGAACCTGTCATTCATCCGCCATTCACCTCTTGGGAATCTTGAGGCGGCATGCCTTGAACTGACGAAATCGCATTCCCATCTCTTGCTCACGGACGCCGATAACGGGTCCGTTCACCGGTCGCGCCGCTGCCTGGATGGGGTGGCAGACCAGACATCGCAAACAGTTGCTCCCAGGAGGACACCATGCGTCACGTTGATTTTTCCCCCCTCTATCGCTCCACCGTCGGCTTCGACCGCCTCTTCACGATGCTCGACAGCCTCGGCCAGCCTGACCAGGCTCAGACCTATCCGCCCTATAACATCGAGCGCACCGGCGAAAACGCCTACCGCATCACCATGGCGGTTGCCGGCTTCGACGAAACCGAACTGTCGATCGAAGCGCGCGAACATACGCTGACAATCAAGGGCGAAAAGAGCGAGGACAAGGCCGAAGAAAACCAGTTCCTGCATCGCGGTATTGCCAAGCGCGCCTTCGAACGTCGCTTCCAGCTTGCCGACCATGTGGAGATCAAGTCCGCTTCGCTGAAGAATGGCCTGCTGCACATCGACCTCACCCGCGAGATCCCGGAAGCAGCCAAGCCGCGCCGGATCGACATTACGTCGGTCGCATCGCAGCCGAAGCAGATCGAGGCCCAGAACCTCTAATCCCTCCCTCCCAAGCTTGAAGAGGCGGCGCCCGAAAGGACGCCGCCTTTTTTTGGGATCGTTGTTTTCGCGTCTTCCCGGACAGGTTCTAGATCATTGAAATAACGCAATGCCGGACGGAAAACCGTTTCACACTTTTCCTGGAATTGCTTTAGGGGCGGACGGGTTCGGCGATGGCGTCCAGCTCTTTGCGGGCGGCGTAACGCTGGGCAATCACCGCGCAGGCCATCAGCTGGATCTGGTGGAAGAGCATGACCGGCAGCACGATCGCACCGATGTTCTGGCCGGCGAAGATGGCGCTTGCCATCGGGATGCCGCTCGCAAGGCTCTTCTTCGAGCCGCAGAAGGTAATGGCGATCTCGTCGGCGCGGTTGAAACCGAAGAGGCGGCTGCCGAACATGGTGACGGCGAGTACCAGCGCCAGCATGACGATCTCGATCGCGACCAGCACCCCGAGATCGGCAAGCGAAAAGGTCTGCCATAGCCCCGATGTGACGGCCTGGCTGAAGGCCAGATAGACGACCATGAGGATCGAACCGCGGTCGACGGGCGCAAGCAGGCCCTTGCGCGCCCGGATCCAGCCGCCGATCCACGGCTGCAACAATTGACCGGCGATGAACGGTGCCAGCAGCTGCAGCAGGATCTGCTCAAGGGCATCCAGCGACACACCGCCATGGCCGCCGGCGGAAAATAGGAGACCGACGAGAAGCGGCGTCAGGAACATGCCGAAGATGTTGGAGGCGGACGCTGAGCAGATTGCTGCCGGGACATTGCCGCCGGCAACCGACGTGAAGGCGATCGACGATTGCACGGTCGAGGGCAGGACGCAGAGGAAGAGGATGCCGGTATAGAGCGCCGGCGGCAGGACCGATGACGGTACGAAGCCGACGACGAGGCCGATCAGCGGGAACAGCACGAAGGTCGATGCCAGGATCGCCAGATGCAGCCGCCAATGCAGGAAGCCGGCGACGACGACATCGCGCGACAATCTTGCGCCATGCAGGAAGAAGACCAGGCCGACCGCCACCTTCGTTGCCATGGCGAACCAGGCCGTCGCCTCGCCATGGATCGGCAGCATCGATGCCAGAAGCACGGTGAGAAGCAGGAGCAGGGTGAAGGTGTCGGGAAGATAGCGGCCCATGTCTGTCACTGGCTCGATTGAGAAACGTCTTGCCGAGAAATGTCATTATGAAGCAGGATGCAAGGAATAACAGTTATCGCGAAATTGGATAATGCATGCTCGACCTCGTGCAACTGCGCAGCTTCGTTGCGCTCGAACAGATGGGCAGCTTCACCCTCGCGGCCGAGAGACTGGCGCTTGGCCAGTCGACGGTCAGTCAACATATTCAAAGGCTTGAGGCGTCGCTCGGGCGCAAGCTCGTTGCCCGCGACACGCACCGGGTCTCGTTGACGACGGATGGTCAGGCCCTGCTTGCCCATGCGCGTTCGATGCTGGCGATCGACGACGAGGTCAAGGCGCTGTTTGCCGAAAGCAGTCTGCGCGGACGATTACGGCTGGGCATGTCGGAGGATTTCGTCACCAGCCGGTTGCCGGGCGTGCTCGAAGATTTCGTTCGCGCCCATCCGTCGGTGGAGCTCGAATTGACGGTAGCACTCAGCGGCGTGCTCTACCATATGCAGGATGGTGGCGAG
This sequence comes from Ensifer sp. ENS11, assembly GCF_014851895.1. NCBI lineage: Bacteria > Pseudomonadati > Pseudomonadota > Alphaproteobacteria > Hyphomicrobiales > Rhizobiaceae > Ensifer > Ensifer sp. ENS11. The sequence goes on from NZ_JACVAN010000011.1 coordinate 98,190, forward strand.
ATCGATCTGGTGCTGGCAAAGCGGCGGCTGGGCGATCCGCGCGGCGAACTGGTCTATCGCGAGCCGCTGGTCTGGTTGGCGCGTGATCCCGAGCGTGTGAAGCGTGACAGGGTGCTGCCGTTGATCGCCTTTCCGCCGCCGAGCATCACGCGCAGCGTGGCGCTCGAGGTGCTCGACCGGCATCGGCTGCCATGGCGGATCGTCTGCACCTGCGGCAGCCTCAGCGGGCTGACGGCCGCCGCCCAAGCGGGCATGGGCGTGCTCGTCCAGCCGCGCAGTATGGCGCCGCAGGGCCTGCGGGAAATACCCACCGGCACCTTGCCGCCGCTGGAGGATGTCGAGTTCGTACTGGTTCCCAGCAAGGGCGCCGACCAGAAGCTGATCGCGGCGCTCTCGACCGAGATTTTGTCGAAGGTGAGGACGTTACAGGGCCAGGCGTGAGCCACAACACCGCGCGTGGCACGCGGTATTGTGGCTCTTTGAATTTGCTGCATAATTTTCTCCTCGGATCTATCCTGATCCAAGGAATTATGCAGTCGCCTCAGCAGGCTGCGACGAAGCGATCGACGTCGTCCATCTTGGTCGCAAAGCTCGTCACCAGGCGATAGAGGCCCTCGTCGGCCGCGAGGCTTCCGGCGAGTTCGTGCGGAACCGGCCAGTCGTAGAAAACGGCGCCTTGCTCCTGCAGTTTCGTCGCCACGTCCTTTTTCAGGATGACGAAGACCTCGTTGGCTTCGACCGGCCAACCGAGCCGGCTGTTGCGCGAAGCGGCGATGCCGTTGGCAAGACGCCGGGCCATGGCGTTGGAATGCCGGGCGAGGTCGAGCCAGAGACCGCCTTCGAGGTAGGCGTCGAACTGGGCCGAGACGAAGCGCGATTTCGAGAACAACTGAGCCGAGCGCTTGCGCAGGAAATGCATCTCGTGCGCCTTCGAAAGATCAAAGAGGACAAGGGCCTCGGCGCACCAGCAGCCGTTCTTCGTGCCGCCGAAGGAAACGAGATCGACGCCACGCTTCCAGGTCATCTCGGCCGGTGTGGCATCGAGGCTGACCAGCGCATTGGCAAAGCGGGCGCCGTCCATGTGCAGCGGCAGCTTGTGTGCATTGGCGACCGCGGCAATCGCCTCGATCTCATCGAGTGCGTAGACGGTGCCGCTTTCGGTCGCTTGCGTCAGCGTGACCGCCATCGGCTGACCGCCATGGACATTGTCGAGCGGGTAGCGGCGAATTTCCGCCTCAAGGCGCGATGCGTCCATCTTGCCATGTTTGCCGTCGACGGGCTTCAACCTCGATCCATGGGTGAAGAATTCCGGAGCGCCGCACTCGTCGGCCGTCACGTGCGCTTCGCGGTGGCAGAACGCGACGCCGCCGGCGCGGCTGGTGCTGGCGAGCGCCAGCGAATTGGCGGCCGTTCCCGTGCCGACGAAGAAGACTGCGACATCGCGCTCGAAAACCTCCGACAGTTTCCTCTCCACCTTCCGGTCGAGCTCACTGGTGCCGTAGGCGGAGGCGTAGCCGTCGGCATGGGTCACGAGGCTCTGGGCGATGGCAGGGTGGGCGCCAGCCCAGTTGTCAGAGGAAAAAATCATCACATATCGTCCTGTTTCACGGTCATATCGACGTCGTTCGGGCGACCATAACCCACCTGCCGGCCGGATCAATCACGGTCGCTGCTATGGAGGCCAACAGGATACCAGTTTGAAACCAAAATGAAGAAAACGTCCGTTTGTCGTAATTAAATTATAAAACCGGGAAATTTTCGGCAATGTTCGGCAAAATCCCTTCTATTATTTGCTCATATGCCCCTTGCGGAGGGGGGCGGTTTCTGGCATAGAGCGCATGAAATAGGACAGTCTTGCTGTCCTATTTCGGTCTAGGGACCGGAACAATCGCCGCAAGTGCCCAAAAAATCGGCAATCGGCGTGTGGCGCAGGGGGATCCGCCGGATTTCATCCGGTTGTTAACGCCTGCCATCAGGATGGTCACTGACATCAATGCCTGATGATGCCGTGCATTATTTGCGACCTGATCAGGATCATGAGACGATGAATGCCCCGGCTTTGGCGGCACGTGAATGCGTGCGACGAGAAGCCATGCGCGGGCGCAGGTATGCCCGGACATGCCGGGTTCAACAGGAGGGAAGACGATGACGGATCACACGCCATCACAGCAATCTGGGCTCAACCTCGCACACACTGTTGCGACGGCTGAAAAAACGCCCACATTCCCGTCCGGCCTGCCGCGAAAACAGGGTCTCTATGATCCGCGCAACGAACACGATGCCTGCGGCGTCGGCTTCGTCGCGCATCTGAAGGGTGAGAAGTCGCACCAGATCGTGCGCGACGGCCTCTTCATGCTCGAAAACCTGACGCACCGCGGTGCCGTCGGCGCCGACCCGCTGATGGGTGACGGCGCTGGCATCCTCGTGCAGATCCCCGACCGCTTCTTCCGCGAGGAAATGGCCAAGCAGGGCGTTACCCTGCCGAAGGCCGGCGAATATGGCGTCGGCTACCTCTTCATGCCGCGCGACGAAAAGCTGATTGCCCATTTCAAGGACGTGATCAGCGAAGTGGTCGCCGAGGAAGGCCAGCACGTGCTTGGCTTCCGCGACGTGCCGGTCGACAATTCGTCGCTTTCCAAGGCTCCTGATATCGCTGCGACCGAACCGCACCATGTGCAGGTGTTCATCGGTGCCGGCCGCGATGCCGCGACCAACGCCGAATTCGAGCGTCGCCTGTTCACGCTGCGCAAGGTGATCTCCAACCGCATCTATGCGGAAGCGGAAGGCGGCGATCTCGGCTTCTACGTCGTGTCGCTGTCGACGCAGACGATCGTCTACAAGGGCATGTTCCTGGCCTATCAGGTCGGCGCCTACTACAAGGACCTGGAGGACGAGCGCTTCCAGTCGGCCGTCGCCCTGGTTCACCAGCGCTTCTCGACCAACACGTTTCCGTCCTGGAAGCTCGCGCACCCCTATCGCATGGTCGCCCACAACGGCGAAATCAACACGCTGCGCGGCAACGTCAACTGGATGGCGGCGCGCCAGGCTTCCGTGTCCTCGCCGCTCTTCGGCGACGACATCTCCAAGCTCTGGCCGATCTCCTACGAGGGTCAGTCGGACACCGCCTGTTTCGACAACGCGCTCGAATTCCTGGTGCAGGGCGGTTACTCGCTTTCGCATGCGGTGATGATGCTGATCCCCGAAGCCTGGGCCGGCAACCAGCTGATGTCGCCCGAGCGCAAGGCGTTCTACGAATACCACGCAGCGCTGATGGAGCCGTGGGACGGACCGGCAGCCGTGGCCTTCACCGACGGCCGCCAGATCGGCGCGACGCTCGACCGCAACGGTCTGCGTCCGGCCCGCTATATCGTCACATCTGATGATCGCGTCATCCTCGCGTCTGAAGCCGGCGTGCTTCCGGTCGACGAAGAAAAGATCGTCAAGAAGTGGCGCCTGCAGCCGGGCAAGATGCTGCTCATCGACATGGAGCAGGGTCGCATCATCTCCGACGAGGAGGTGAAGTCTTCGCTCGCCGACAAGCATCCTTACCGCAAGTGGCTCGACGATACCCAGCTCATCCTCGAAGAGTTGAAGCCGGTCGAGCCGCGTGCGCTGCGCCGCGACGTTTCCCTGATCGACCGCCAGCAGGCCTTCGGCTACACGCTCGAAGACACCAAGATCCTGATGTCGCCAATGGCCACCACCGGCCAGGAAGCCATCGGCTCGATGGGCACCGACACGCCGATCTCGGCAATGTCCGACAAGCGCAAGCTGCTCTATACCTACTTCAAGCAGAACTTCGCGCAGGTCACCAACCCGCCGATCGACCCGATCCGCGAAGAGCTGGTGATGAGCCTCGTCTCGTTCATCGGCCCGCGCCCGAACCTGCTCGATCATGCCGGCATGGCGCATGCCAAGCGGCTGGAAGTGCGCCAGCCGATCCTGACCAACGGCGATCTGGAAAAGATCCGCTCGATCGGCCATACCGAGGACCGGTTCGACACCAAGACGCTCGACTTCACCTACGACATTTCGCGCGATGCCGAAGGCATGCCGGAAATGCTCGATCGCCTCTGCGAACGTGCGGAAGCGGCGGTCAAGGGTGGCTACAACATCATCGTGCTTTCCGACCGCCAGGTCGGTCCGGACCGCGTCGCGATCCCGGCGCTGCTGGCAACGGCCGCCGTGCACCACCACCTGATCCGCAAGGGCCTGCGCACCTCGGTCGGCATCGTGCTGGAATCCGGCGAACCGCGTGAAGTGCATCACTTCTGCCTGCTCGCCGGCTACGGCGCCGAAGCGATCAACCCGTATCTTGCCTTCGATACGCTGACCGACATGCACAAGCGCGGCGATTTCCCCAAGGAAGTCGACGGCAGCGAAGTGGTCTACCGCTATATCAAGGCGGTGGGTAAGGGCATCCTCAAGGTGATGTCCAAGATGGGCATCTCGACCTACCAGTCCTATTGCGGCGCGCAGATCTTCGATGCTGTCGGCCTGTCGTCGAAGCTGGTCGACCAGTTCTTCTTCGGGACTGCGACGACGATCGAAGGCATCGGCCTTGAAGAGATCGCGGCCGAAACCGTCGCCCGCCACAAGGCAGCCTTCGGTGCCGATCCGGTGCTTGCCAACACGCTCGATATCGGTGGCGAATATGCCTACCGCATGCGCGGCGAAAGCCACGCCTGGACGCCGGATGCGATCGCCTCGCTGCAGCATGCCGTGCGCGGCAATGCAGAGGATCGCTATCGCGAATTTGCCGAGATGGTGAACAACTCGGCGCTCAGGATGAACACGATCCGTGGCCTGTTCACCGTCAAGAGTGCGGAGGCTGCCGGCCGCAAGCCGATCTCCGTCGACGAGGTCGAGCCGGCCACCGACATCGTCAAGCGCTTCTCGACGGGCGCCATGTCCTTCGGCTCGATCAGCCGCGAGGCGCATACGACGCTGGCAATCGCCATGAACCGGATCGGCGGCAAGTCGAACACCGGCGAAGGCGGCGAGGAAAGCGACCGCTACCTGCCGCTGCCCGATGGCTCGACCAACCCGGAACGGTCGGCGATCAAGCAGATCGCCTCCGGCCGCTTCGGCGTGACCACCGAGTATCTTGTTAATGCCGACATGCTGCAGATCAAGGTGGCCCAGGGCGCCAAGCCCGGCGAGGGCGGGCAGCTGCCCGGCCATAAGGTGGATGCGACCGTCGCCAAGACCCGGCATTCGACGCCGGGCGTCGGCCTGATTTCGCCGCCGCCGCACCACGACATCTACTCGATCGAAGATCTGGCGCAGCTGATCTACGACCTGAAGAACGTCAACCCTGAAGCCGATGTTTCGGTCAAGCTGGTCTCGGAAGTGGGCGTCGGCACGGTTGCTGCCGGTGTCGCCAAGGCGCGCGCCGACCACATCACCGTTTCCGGTTTCGACGGCGGCACCGGCGCATCGCCGCTGACGTCGTTGAAACACGCCGGCAGCCCCTGGGAAATCGGCCTTGCCGAAACTCAGCAGACGCTGGTGCTGAACGGCCTTCGGTCGCGCGTTGCCCTTCAGGTCGATGGTGGCCTGAAGACCGGCCGCGACGTGATCATCGGCGCGCTTCTCGGCGCCGACGAGTTCGGTTTTGCCACCGCGCCGCTGATTGCGGCCGGCTGCATCATGATGCGCAAGTGCCACCTCAACACCTGTCCTGTCGGTGTCGCGACCCAGGATCCGGTGCTGCGCAAGCGCTTCAAGGGCACGGCCGAGCACGTCATCAACTACTTCTTCTTCGTTGCAGAGGAAGTGCGCGAGATCCTCGCCTCGCTCGGCGTGCGCAGGCTCGATGAAATCATCGGTGCTTCCGAACTCTTGGAGAAGGACGGCGCGCTCGCCCACTGGAAGGCCAACGGTCTCGATTTCTCGAAGATCTTCCACAAGGTCGACGCTCCGAAGGCGGAGACCTACTGGACCAGCCGCCAGAAGCACCCGATCGACGACGTGCTCGACCGAACGCTGATCGAGAAGGCCAAGATCGCCTTGGAAACCAAGGCGCCCGTCGCCTTCGAAGCCAAGATCAAGAACGTCGACCGGTCGGCCGGCGCCATGCTTTCGGGTGTGCTTGCCAAGCGCTGGGGCCACAAGGGCCTGAAGGACGATACGATCCACGTCACCCTCAAGGGTACGGCGGGCCAATCCTTCGCCGCCTTCCTGGCGCGCGGCATCACCTTCGACCTGGTGGGCGACGGCAACGACTATGTCGGCAAGGGGCTTTCCGGTGGCCGTATCATCGTCCGGCCGCCTGAAAACACCAAAATCGTGCCCGAAAACTCGATCATCGTCGGCAACACCGTGCTTTACGGCGCGATCTCCGGCGAATGCTACTTCAACGGTGTTGCCGGCGAACGCTTCGCCGTGCGCAATTCCGGTGCCATTGCGGTCGTCGAAGGCGTGGGCGACCACGGCTGCGAATACATGACCGGCGGTGTCGTCGTCGTTCTCGGCGCGACGGGCCGCAACTTCGCGGCCGGCATGTCCGGCGGTGTTGCCTATGTGCTGGACGAGGAAGGCGATTTCGCCCGCCGCTGCAACATGGCGATGGTCGAACTGCAGCCGGTGCCCGAAGAAGACGACATGCTCGAGAAGCTGCATCATCACGGCGGCGACATCATGCACAAGGGCATGGTCGACGTGTCCGGCGATATGACGCGCCACGACGAGGAGCGGCTCTATCAGCTGATCTCCAGCCACCTGCACCATACGGGCTCGCCCCGGGCAAAGGCGATCCTCGACCATTGGGCAGACTACCGGCCGAAATTCCGCAAGGTCATGCCGGTCGAATATCGTCGTGCGCTCGAAGACATGGAACGCATGAAAATGGCAGAGGCGGCCGAATAGAGGCCCCGGTGAAAAGGGCTCCCGGTTCCGAAAAGGGTTCGGGGGTTCATCACGCGCGCTTGTCTCAAGCGCCTGTTCAGACGCATAGCTATCAGGATGATACGATGGGTAAGGTAACTGGTTTTCTCGAGATCGACCGGCAAGTGGCAAAGTACCAGCCGGCGTCCGACCGCATCCGCCATTTCCGTGAATTCACCATTCCGATGTCGGAACCGGAGGTGCAGAAGCAGGCGGCACGCTGCATGGATTGCGGCATCCCCTACTGCCATGGGCCGACCGGGTGTCCGGTGCACAACCAGATCCCCGACTGGAACGATCTGGTCTACAACGGCAACTGGGAAGAGGCGATCCGCAACCTGCATTCGACCAACAACTTCCCGGAATTCACCGGCCGCGTCTGCCCCGCGCCGTGCGAGGAAGCGTGCACGCTGAACCTCGAGGATGCGCCGGTCGCGATCAAGACCGTCGAGCAGGCGATCGCCGACAAGGCCTATGAAATGGGTTACATCGTGCCGCAGCCGGCTGTTACCAAGACCGGCAAGAAGGTCGCCGTCATTGGTTCGGGTCCGGCCGGCATGGCCGCCGCCCAGCAGATGGCGCGCGCCGGTCACGAGGTTCACGTCTACGAGCGCGAGAGCAAGCCCGGCGGCCTGCTGCGCTACGGCATCCCCGACTTCAAGATGGAGAAGAACTTCATTGATCGCCGCGTCGAGCAGATGAAGGGCGAAGGCGTCACCTTCCATTGCGGCGTCAATGTCGGCGTCGACCTGCCGGCCGAGCAACTGATCGATCGCCACGATGCCGTGCTCTATTGCGGCGGCTCCGAAACGCCGCGCAATGCCGGCATCCCCGGTGTCGAATTCGCCGGCGTGCATGACGCCATGCCCTATCTCGTGCAGCAGAACCGCCGGGTCGGGCGTGAGAACATCGACAGCACCGGCTGGCCGTCAGCGCCTATCCTTGCCGGCGGCAAGCACATCGTCGTCGTCGGCGGTGGCGACACCGCCTCCGACTGCGTCGGCACGGCCTTCCGCCAGGGTGCCGTCAAGGTCACCCAGCTCGACATCCGCCCGCAGCCGCCGGAAAAGGAAGACAAGCTTGCCGTCTGGCCGTTCTGGGCGACCAAGATGCGCACCTCGTCCAGCCAGGCCGAAGGCGCGATCCGCGAGTTCCAGGTCGCGACGTTGGAGTTTGTCGGCGACGAGGACGGCAACCTCATCGGCGTCAAGTGCTGCCAGGTGGACGATCGCCGCAAGCCGATTGCCGGCACGGAGTTCATCATCAAGGCCGATCTCGCCTTCATCGCCATCGGCTTCAGCGGCCCGTTCACCGATAGCGTACTGAAGGATCTCGGCGACAAGCTGACGCTCAACACCGATCGTCGTGGCTCGACCAACGTCGTTGCCAACGACCGCGACTACAAGACTTCGGTCGACAAGTTCTGGACGGCCGGCGACGTTCGCCGCGGCCAGTCGCTCGTCGTCTGGGCGATCCGCGAAGGCCGCCAGGCGGCCCGCGCGATCGACGAGGCGCTGATGGGATCGTCGATCCTGCCGCGCTGACATCATTGCTCCCAAGTGCAAAAAGGGCTCCGCCGGTTCATCGTGGGGCCCCTTTTGCTTTAGGGAATTTCCAGGAAAAGTGCGAAGCGGCTTTCCGTCAGGAAATGCGTAAAAACAAAGAGATAGAGCATCTGTGCGCTTCCGTCCAAATCGGAAACGCTCTAGGCGAAGCGATCGCCGTGACGATGGTTGTCGCACGCAGCCGCTCGAAAAAGTGTTAGTTCCGGATCACCGGATTGCTGATGACCGTACTAGGCTTGGCGAGGCGGAAATCGTCGACACGGCCGGCAGGTGCCGCGGCAACATCCCCCTTGTCGACCAGTCGGTCGCGCGGGCTCTTGCCTGTGCCCTTGTTGGGTGCGGCATCGCCGAGCAGTGCTGCAGCGCCGTCGAGATCCGGATCGGTGAGGCCGATCGGCTGCGTCTTGACGATGTCCTCGTTGGCAAGCGGCGCGGTAACCACAAGGTCCTTCAGCCCATCGGCGCCCGGCACGTCCTTGTCGGTCGCCGCGGCATCCCCGAGCAGGCGGCGAATGTCCTTTTCCACGTAGAAGGCGAGCTTGCGTTTACCGGCTTTGGTCAGGTTGATCCCGTCGGCGCCGCGCAATCGAACCTGCTGGCCGTTGATGTCGGAGCCGGTCAGCACGAACTTGCCGCCTTCGTCGACGAAACCGTCCCAAATGTCGACGAACTGGCCACCGACCTTTTCGACTTCCTCGCGGTAGATGCCGTTGAACGTCACCATGTCGGCGGTCATCGCGGCGGACTGGAACGGCGGCATGCCGACCCACAGGACCGGCAGTTTTTCCTTGTGTGCCAACTCTGCTAGCGCATGGACACGTTTGCGGTATTCCTCGGTCCAAAGATCGGTGCGGTACTTTTCCTTGGTGCTGCCGATCTGCATCTGCTGACGATCGTTGGCGCCGAGGCTGATGATGATGACGGAAGGCTTGATCTCGCCCACATAGCTCGGCAGCGTCACCGGCCAGTTGAAATAGTCCTCGCGCACCAGCCCGGACGAGCCGCTTGCGCGCGTCTCGATGGTGATGCCGGGCGTCATCTCGAATGCGGTCTTCAGGCCATCGCCGAGGCTGCCGGCCATGAAGTCGCCGACGACCAGAACCTTCTTGGAGTCCGGCGCCTTTTCAACCGGCTGCGGCACCGGCGCCGCATCGGCAATGGCGGGCTTTGCCTTTTGCTGGCCCGGAGCCTTCTGTCGTTGCGGGGTTTGGCTTTGGCGGGCGCGCCTCGGGCGCGGCTGTTGCGGAAACTCGTACCGCTCGTCGATTACGCGGCGTTCGCGCGTGAGGCCGCCGAACAGCATCTGGAAGAGATTGCGTCGCTGCACCCTCTGCTGGGCTTCCGCATAACTTGCGGCAAAGCCGACGAACAGCATCGCGGCTGCGGCGATGATCATCGTCGCCGTCCTCCAGGGCATTGCGCCCCCTGTCATCCGGGCCTTGGTTTTCGCATGCATATCTGATCATCCATCGAACGGACGGCGGCCGCAAGGCCGCCGTCGCGTTTCGGGCGTGCGCGTCAGTTGCGCAGGGCGCGCAGCAGATGTTGTGTCGGCTCGCCGTCCGGCGCCAGGCCGTTCTTCGATTGGAACTCCTGGATCGCAGCCTTGGAGCCGGATCCGAAATTGCCGTCGACTTCGCCGCTGTAATAACCCAGTTCCTTCAGGCGGTTCTGCAATTCGAACTTCTCGCTGATATCGAGCGAACCGTCCGGTCGCGGCCAGCGCTGCTGCATTCCGGCATAACCGGCGATCTGGTCGGCAAGAAGACCGACGCCGAGCGCGTAACTGTCCGACGCGTTGTAGCGCTTGATGACGAAGAAGTTCTTGGTCATCAGGAAGCCTGGACCGTTACCGCCGCTCGGCAGCTTCAGTTCGGCCCGCGAATTGCCGTTGCGGAAGCCCTTGCCGTTCGGGCGGAGGAAACCGAGTGCTGCCCACTGGGCAAGCGTCTTCGTCTGTCCGGAATATTTCGCGGCGTTGGCCGGTGGTGCGACTTCGTAGCCCCAGGTCTCGCCCGCTTGCCAGCCGTTCTTCTTCAAAAGGTTGGCGGCGGTCGCAAGCGCGTCGGGCACCGAATTCCAGATGTCACGATGGCCGTTACCATCAGCGTCGACCGCGTAGAGCAGATAGCTGGTCGGGATGAATTGCGTGTGTCCCATGGCGCCGGCCCAGGAGCCGGTCAGTTCGCGCGGGGTGATGTCGCCGCTCTGCAGGATCTTGAGTGCGGCAATCAGCTGGGTCTTGGCGAATTTCGCGCGCTTGGGATCGGCATAGGCAAGGGTTGCGAGCGCCCGCGGCACGTAGTGCAGGCGGTCGTCCTTTTCGAGAACGGCGCCGTAGTTCGATTCCATCGACCAGATCGCCAGCAGGATCGTCTTGTCGACGCCGAAGTGCTTTTCGATCGAATTCAGCGTGCGGGCGTGCTTGGCGGCCATCTCCTGGCCGACGCGCTTGGTGTAGGGGTTGACGCGGGAATCGATGTATTCCCAGATCTTGTGCTTGAACTCAGGCTGGTAATTGGCCTTTTCGATCACGGTGGCGTCGGGTGTCTTCACGCCGGCAAAGGCCTTGCGATAGGTCGCCTGGGTGATGCCGCTCTTTGCAGCCGTGGCATAGAAGTTGTTGATCCAATTCTGGAATCCGGCATCGGCGCGCGCGGGGGAGGTGCCAAGCGCGACGGCGGATAGGACGAAGGCGGCTGCGATATGACGGAAAAACGTCCTGCGGTTTCTGATCATCAGCTGTCGGTTCCGTTTCTCTGCGGAGCCTCAGCCGTCATAGCCGGGACATTTCCGCATGGTGGCAGTCTGGAGCCAGCCTTGCGGTTCGGCGACCGCCGGCGGTTCCTGTTCTCGGATCCGGCCGCAGTCGATGCAGCGCCGGATTAAGGCGAATCTACAGAAACGTGGTCAACAAACCCTTTACCATGAAAAGGCCATTGCGTCTTCCGTGGAAGAAAATGCGAGTACCGTCCGTATCTGCATTTTTTTCGTCCCGGTTCAGCGTGCGTTCACATCGTTGCGTAGAGATTGCCGCCGCACTGCAAAGCGCTGCACGATTCCTTAAATTGATTTTGATTTAAGGATTTTAACAGCAACACTCAGGATTGAAATCCGAATGAAGGAGGTACCGATGACCGACAAGCGTAAAGTCCGCAAAGCCGTGTTCCCGGTCGCTGGTCTGGGCACGCGTTTCCTGCCGGCCACCAAGGCCGTGCCGAAGGAAATGCTGACGGTGGTGGACAAGCCGGTCATTCAATATGTGGTCGACGAGGCGATGGAAGCTGGTATCGAGCACCTGATCTTTGTCACCGGCCGCAGCAAGGCCGTGATCGAGGACTATTTCGATATCCAGGTCGAACTCGACCAGACCCTGCGCGAGCGCAACAAGAAGATCGAGATCGAGCTTCTCGACACCATTCTGCCGAAGGCCGGCACGACGAGCTTCACCCGCCAGCAGGCGCCGCTCGGCCTTGGCCATGCCGTGTGGTGCGCCCGCGAGCTGGTCGGCAACGAGCCTTTCGCGCTGTTGCTGCCCGACATGATCATGAAGGGCGAGAAGGGCTGCCTGAAGGGCATGGTCGAGCTCTACGAACAGAGCGGCGGCAACGTCATAGCAGTCGAGGAATGCGCACCGGACCAGGCCCACAAATACGGGATCGTCGGTGTCGGCGACAAGGTCGGCGACGGCTTCAAGATCACCAAGATGGTCGAGAAGCCCGCACCGGGAACGGCGCCGTCGAACTTCTTCATCAACGGCCGCTACATCCTGCAGCCGGAAATCTTCCCGATCCTGGAGAAACAGGAGCGTGGCGCCGGCAACGAGATCCAGTTGACCGACGGGATGCTGAAGCTTTCGGAGGTCCAGCAGTTCGCCGCCTATCATTTCCGCGGCGAGACCTACGACTGTGGCGCCAAGGATGGCTTCATCCTCGCCAACGTCGCCTTCGCGCTGGAGCGCGCCGATATCCGCCCGATCGTGGAGGGCCCGCTGAAGGCGCTTTTGAGCAGCTTGAAGTAATCCCGGTTCAACCGAAACGAAAAGGCCGCGTCCCCCACGGGCGCGGCCTTTTTCTTTGTATGGAAATGCGCATTGCCGCCCGGCCTTTATGCATGGCGGCCTCTCTGCTTTTACTCAACGCCGCAGCACAAGACCGACGCCGACGCGGGTGATGTCGGTCGTATCGCCGACGTCGGGCGTGGTGCGCTCATAGCTGACATCGCCGATTAGTGCGAGGTAACGGTTCATATCCCAGGTGAGGCCTGCGCCGGTGCGCCAGGTTGTCTCGTCGAGGGAACTGGAGTCTGACGGATATTTGCGGATGATCAGGGTGTTGGACAGTCGTGCAACCAGATCGGAGCGCATCTCGTGGGTGATGATGTTGGTCAAGGCATAGTCCATCGATCCGGAAACGCCCGCTGTCGTCGACGGGTCGAGACCGGTCGATAGCCCGAAGAGCACATCCGTACCGCGTTGCGGCGACCAGTTGAGGCGGCCGTCGACGGACAGGCCGCTGACGTCGCTGAGCCGGTCATCTTCGAAACGATAGGTCTCGTAGCCAAGGGCGATCTCGCCGTAGAGCTTCTCGCCAAGGTCGACCTCCAGACCGCCACGTGTCGCGTAGCTCTGGTAGGAGCGCTCGAAGCCGAGCGTGTCCTGGCGAAGATCGTAGATCGACCCGCCGACCGCGGCCTCGATGAACGGGATCAGTGCCGGTGACATTTCATAGCCGACGCGCGCCGTCAGGGTTCCGTTGTTGCGGTTTCGGTCTTCGACCGACATCGTCGTGCCGTTTTCCAGCTCGACGTCGCCATAGGTCTGCCGTTCGAATTCGAGCCCGACCGATCCGCGGATGAGGCCGAAGTCGCGCTCGATGGCAGCGCCGAGCCGATAGGTGTTGACGCCCGATTGTGTCTTGGCATTCGAGATCGCGTTCGGATCGTCGGCGTCCTCACGGTCGAAGCTGTAGCCTGCCCGAAGACGCGCAACGGTTTCATCTGAGAGATCGAGGCGCAGTTCCGCGTCGATGTCAGCGCGAGGCTCTTCCTCGCCCTCGCCGGAGATGTTGTTCTGCAACACGCCAGCGCCGATAACCGTCAGTTCGTGGCGGGACCAATCCGACGTCAGGGTGCCGCGGATGCCGGTTTCCAGATAACCGCGGTTCTGCTTGTTGTTGTTGCCGTTGTTGCGCCATTCATGGTTGATCGTCTCGCCGATTTCCGGCCGCAGCGTGAATGTGCCGATGCGAACGCCGGGTGCGCGGTCGTCTTCCGGCTCTATTCGCGTCCGCAATCCATCGATCGTTGGTTCGCGGCGGTTGAGACGGATGAGGTCTTCGTCCGAGGCCGGAGACAGATCGTCGGTGCTGACGGCGCCCGTCGTTTGCGGATCGGCGATCGCCGGTGCTGCGGTTGCTGTGCCGGGGGCAACGATGCCAGGGGTCGTCGGCACGGCGGCGTTCGTCACCGTTTGGGCATGCGCCGAAAGCGGAGCGGCCATCGCGGTGCCGGCCAGCAGCAACGCCACCAGCGTCAAACGCCGCGCGTCTCTTCCGATCGAGCGAGTGTTGTCTGGCACCATCTGCCGTTTGTCCGCGAGCCTGATTGCAATCCTTTCGCAATCGTAAAGCCGCGTGGTTAACCAATCGTTTCCAAACGGCAAAAACGCGTTAACGACATGCGCAAAAACAAGAGCTTAAAGCGCAGCACGCGCATCTGAACGGTCGCGGCGCTTTAGGCGCTCTCGACCGTCAGGTTGCGCCCGTGGCTGGCAACGATGCGAACGCGCGTACCGGCGGGCAGATCGGGCCCCTCGACGATCCAGATCGTATCGTCCAGACGCACGCGGCCGTGGCCCTCGGCAATCGGCTTTTCAAGCACGGCGGTTCGGCCGACGAGGCTTTGGGCCCGTTGGTTGAGCAGCGGTTCGTCCGTCTCCCTGGAAGACGAGGAGATGAAGTGCCGCCCAAGGAGAACGGCGACGATGGACAGAAGCGCGAAGACGACGAACTGAACCTGCCAGCCCCAGACGACAGTGTCCCACAGCAAGAGCGACAGAACGCCGGTGATGAGCGCGGCAATGGCGATCCAGACGAGGAAAACGCCGGGTGCGACGACTTCGGCCGCCAGCAGTGCAAGACCGAGAACCCACCAGCTCCAGGGGCCGAGTTCAAGGATGATGCGCTGGACCATCGCCTATTGTCCCTGAGGTTCAAACGGATCGGACGCCGGGCCGGTGCGCGGTGTCGTCGATTGGCGCTGCCGGGGGGCTGGCGCCTGGTTGTCGCCGAACACTTCCCTGGCAATTGCGCCAATGCCGCCGAGCGAGCCGATCAGCGCGGACGCTTCCATAGGCATCAGTATGATCTTCTGGTTGTTGGCAGTGCCGATCGCAGCAAGCGCTTCGGTGTATTTCTGGGCGACGAAGTAGTTGATCGCCTGGACGTCACCGGCAGCGATCGCCGCCGACACCATCTGTGTCGCTTTGGCCTCGGCCTCGGCCAGACGTTCGCGCGCCTCGGCGTCGCGGAAGGCGGCCTCGCGCTGGCCTTCGGCCTGCAGGATGGCCGACTGCTTGGCACCTTCGGCACGCAGGATCTGCGCGTTTCTCGACCCTTCCGCTTCCAGCACCTGGGCGCGCTTCTCGCGCTCGGCCTTCATCTGCCGAGCCATGGCGTCGACGAGATCCTTCGGCGGTGCGATGTCCTTGAGTTCGACGCGGGTGATCTTGATGCCCCAGGGGTTGGCGGCGTCATCGACCACGCGCAACAGCTTGTCGTTGATGGTGTCGCGGTTCGACAAAAGTTCGTCGAGGTCCATCGACCCCATGACCGAGCGGATGTTGGTCATGGTCAGGTTGAGAATGGCGTTTTGAAGATCGGACACCTGGTAGGCAGCCTGGGCGGCGTTGAGCACCTGGTAGAACGCGACGGCATCGGCCGACACGCTGGCGTTGTCCTTGGTGATGACTTCCTGGGTCGGAACGTCGAGGACCTGCTCCATCACGTTCATCCTGGCGCCGATCCGGTCGATGAACGGAATGATGATGTTGAGACCCGGTTCCATCGTCTTGGTGTAGCGGCCGAAGCGCTCCACCGTATAGCGATAGCCCTGCGGCACCGTCTTGACCATGGTGATGATCACAAAGATCACCAAGACCACCAATGCGATGACCGCAATATCAAATCCGCCCAAAGACACGTCCCCCATGATCACAACCCCAGTTTGAAGTGACACTCTAACCCAGACGTGGGCATCGGTCAGTCTATTTCAAGCGGTCGTCGCAGATTTCGGCTTCAAAGCCAGCCGCTTAGCTCCCGGCGGACGACATGCTCGAGAACCATCATGCCCTCGGCCCTGTCGTTGAGACAGGGGATATGTGCAAACTTCTCACCGCCATTGTGATGGAAGCTCTCGGCCGCCTGCTCGGCGATTTCCTCGAGCGTTTCCAGACAGTCGGAAACGAAGCCTGGGTTGATCACGGCGATGCGCTTGACGCCATCCTGCGCCAGCTTCTCGACCGTCTTGTCGGTATAGGGCTGCAGCCATTCTTCCGGCCCGAAGCGGGACTGGAAGGTTACCTGCAGCTTGTCCTTGGACCAGCCGAGCTTTTCGCGCAGCAGGCGCGCGGTCTTCTGGCACTGGCAATAGTAGGGGTCGCCTTTTTCGAAGTAGCTTTTCGGGATGCCGTGGAAGGAGGTCAGCACCACTTCCGGCTCCCAGTCGAGCGTCGCCAGATGCTGCGTGATCGAGGTCGCCAGCGCGTCGATATAGACGGGATCGTCATGATAGGGCGGGACGGTGCGCAGCGCCGGCTGCCAGCGCATCTTGAGCAGGGCTTCGAATGCCTTGTCGTTGACGGTGGCTGTCGTTGCCGCGGCGTATTGCGGATAGAGCGGGAATAGCAGGATGCGCTCGCATCCGGCCTTCTGCAGGGCCTCCATCCGCGAGGCGATCGACGGCTGGCCGTAGCGCATGCCCCAATCGACGACGATGTGCGGCTGCTCGGCGAAGGCTTCCGCCATCAAGGTCGCCTGGTTGCGGGTGTAGGTGCGCAGATAGCTCTCGTTCAGATCCTTGTTCCAGATCATTTCATAGGCCTTGCCGACCTTGCCGGGGCGGGTGTTGAGCACGATGCCGTAGAGGATTGGATACCAGAACAACCGCGACCATTCGATGACGCGGCGATCGCTCAGGAACTCCTTGAGATAGCGGCGCATCGAGGTGTAGTCGGTGCCATCGGGCGTGCCGAGATTGACCAGCAGAACGCCGACCTTTCCGGATTTAACGGTCGGGTGATCGCTTTGGGCGGTCGCGGCGGGCGCGTTGGTCATCTCGGTCCTCGTGGTCACGTATAAGCAGGTGCATGCACTTTTCGTCACGTCCTTCTAAGAAGAAAAGCCGGCGCGGGGAAGCCCGCGCCGGCTCTCGAAGGAGAGGCAAATTGTCTTACTTTGCCGGAATCTCCAGTTCGGTTCCGACATGCAGGTGGCGCGGAGCCGGCTTGCCGTTGGCCGCCGAGATCTTTGCCCAGAGTGCGCCATCGCCGTAGAACGCCTTGGCGAGATCCCAAAGCGTGTCGCCCTTGGCGATGACGTGCTTCTGCGGACCGGAGGCCGTCGTGCTCGCGGCGGCGTCGGCTGCAGGCTGCGTTGCCGGTTCGGCAGTCGTGGCGCCGGCGGCTGCAGCAACTTCGGTGATGCGGCCATCCGTGTAGGGTTTGAACGGCTGGTGCGCGGCGAGATAGTCGGCCAGAACGGTTTCGAGGCCCGGACCGTAGTCGTAGGCGTTCTCACCCTTGTCCTTGAAGATTGCGTAGCCGTCGCCGCCATTGCGCATGTAGTTGTTGGTGACGATCGAATAAGTCTTTGCCGGATCGAGCGGCACGAAGCCTTCGCCTTCCTTTACCTCGACCGAGACGACGCGGCTGCCCACTTCCTTCGACTTGTCGAACGAATATTTCATGCCGGCCACCTGCGGGAAACGGCCGCCGGGTTCTTCAAGCTTGCTAAGACCGTTCTCAAGCGCGGCACGGATGCCGTCACCCTTGAGCTGGAAGGTCGCAACCGTGTTCTGGAACGGCAGCACGGTGATGGCTTCGCCCATCGAAACGTCGCCGGCATCGATGGAGGCGCGCAGGCCGCCGCCATTGGTGATGGCGATCGTCACGCCCTGGCCTTTGACGCGGTCGAGCATGGCGTCGGCAACGAGGCTGCCCATTTCGCATTCCCTGGCCCGGCAATTGTCACGCGAACCGTCGATCGGGGCCTCGGTCTTGCCGATGATCTTGGAGCGCAGCTCCTCGATCGGCTTGGCGAGTTCGGCCACGCGCGTCAAAACGGACTGATCCGGCTTGATGGAAGAATCGACCAGGATCGGATCGCCCTTGGCAGCCTTCACCACGCCCTTGTCGTCGAAGGTGACGACGAGATCGCCGAGGTACTTGCTATAGGAGGCGGCCTGGACGACCGGAACCTTGTAGCCACCCGGGTTGTCGACCATCGTCGGGTAGGGGCCTTCGGCCTTTGCGTCGGTGTTCGACAGCAGGCTGTGGGAGTGGCCGCCGACGACGACGTCGACATCGGGGATCTTTGCGATCGCGGCGAGGTCACGCGGGTAGCCGACATGGGTGAGCGCGATGATCTTGTCGACGCCCTGCTTCTTCAGCTCTTCGACCGCGGCGGTCGTGGTGGCGACGTCGTCACCGATCAGGATGTCCGGGCCGGGGGAGGAGAGTTCGGGCGTGTCGTTGGCGACGGCGCCGACGATGCCGATCTTCTGGCCGCCGACTTCGAGAACGATCGACGGCTTGATGCGGTCGCCGATCTTCGACTTGTGACTGGGCAATACGTTGGCGGTGACGACGGGGAACTCGATCTTATCGAGGAAGCCGACAAGGCCATCTTCGCTCTCGTCGAATTCATGGTTGCCGACCGTCATCGCGTCGAACTTCATCAGGTTGAGGAATTCGGCTTCGGCCAGACCCTTGTAGGTGGTGAAGAACAGCGAACCCTGGAAGTTGTCGCCGGCATTCAACAGCAAGACGTTCTTGCCGGACAGATCCTGGCGTTTCTGGTCGATCAGAGACTTCAGGCGGGCGACGCCACCGAAGCACTCGTTCTTGCCTTCCTCTTCGGCCGAGCAGGTCGAATCGAACTTGTTGATCGATTCGATACGGGAGTGGAGATCGTTGATGTGCAGGATGTTCAGTTCATAATCGGCGAAGGCTGCGCCCGAGGAGAGGGCAAGAATGGACGCGGTCATCAGGCCGGTCCGTATGTGTCTGATCATGATGTTCTCCTGTTTTGCCTGTTGTTTGCCGGCCGCTTTCAGACCCGCCGAAGCGGGTCCGGTCCCCGCGGCCGGGGTGGCTTTGCCGGTGCGAATGTTTTCATCACTTCAGGGCGACTTCAAGCACTAAAACCATCCTCCGGTTGCCGGATCTGCAACCACAGCGCCGCGCGCCTTTTCAGGCGCGCAAAGGTCGCTGTAGCGCTTTGAATTGCTGCATGTTTTTCCCCCTAAATCGGCTTCGATTTAGGGAAACATGCAGTAGGGTTAAGTCATACGAATGCACAAAAAAAGCCCCCTTGCGGGAGCTTTGATCCGTGCTCGAAGCTTGTCTCAGCCGCGTCGCGCCAGCGAGAACTGGGCGCCGGCATCGGTGGTGCAATTGAGCTGGCTCTGTGTGACCAGCGCGCAATTGACCTTGGACTGGGTATTGCGCACCAGCGAGGTCATGTTGATCTCGACGAGTGTCGGGCTGAGCTTCACGTAGTTGCCGGAAGCCAGCAGCTGGTTGCTGTCGGTGGTGCGGGTCGAGAAGGTTCCGCCTGCAAAGGTCGAAACGATGCCGTTCGGATCCGTCCATGAGCCTTCGACACCCGTTGCCTGGCGAGCGGGCTGTGCCCCTCCGGCTTCCCGGGGCGACGACTGGCAGGAGGCCAGGGTCGCGGCGGTCGCGAGAAGGGTCAGAATTGCGAATGGCTTCATTGGCGATTTCCCTCGCTTTGTGCCGAGCGTCCGTTTCATTTCGCCGAACCATGCCGCGATCAAGAGTTGAAAGCAAGAGTGGTCGGGCCGGCGCGCCGGGCTTTTCCCATATGAACAAAAAAAGCCCGGGGCAGAAATGCCCCGGGCCGGATGCTTCGCAATGTCAGCGGTTTAGCGAACGAGGATGTTCTTGAACTGCCAGGGATCCTTCGTGTCGATGTCTTCCGGGAACAGGCCCGGGCGACCGTCGAGCGGGGTCCAGTCGGTGTAGTGTCCTTCGACCGGGCCGAGATAGGGCAGCTGCACTTCGAGGCAGCGCTTGTAGTCCATCTCGTCGGCTTCGACGATGCCGGCCTTCGGGTTTTCGAGCGCCCAGACCATGCCCGCGAGCACGGCAGAGGTGACCTGCATGCCGGTGGCGTTCTGGTAGGGGGCGATGCGGCGGGTCTCTTCCAGCGACAGGCGCGAACCGAACCAGTAGGCATTCTTGTCATGGCCGTAGAGCAGGACGCCCAGTTCGTCGACGCCTTCAACGAGTTCCTTCTCGTCAAGAACATGATGGACTGGCTGCGAATTGCCGCCGTTGCCGAACATTTCGTGCAGCGAAAGGACGGCGTCATTGGCCGGATGGTAGGCGTAGTGGCAGGTCGGGCGATAGGTAACTTCGCCGTCCTTGTCGCGGACGGTGAAGAAGTCGGCGATCGAGATCGACTCGTTGTGGGTGACGAGGAAGCCGTATTGCGGGCCAGGCGTCGGGCACCAGGTGCGCACGCGGGTGTTGGCACCCGGCTGCTCCAGATAGATGGCCGCCTTGCAGCCCTTCTTGTGCTTCTTGGCGTTCTTCGGCATCCAGTTCTCATGGGTGCCCCAGCCGAGTTCAGCCGGCTGCAGACCTTCGGAGATGAAACCTTCGACCGACCAGGTGTTCCAGAAGACGTTGAGCGGCTTCGGCTTCTTGGTCAGCTGGGTGTCGCGCTCGGCGATGTGCACGCCCTTGACGCCGACCTTCTTCATCAGCTTCGCCCAGCCTTCGCGGTCGTCCTGATGTGGTTCGTCGTATTTCACGCCGAGGTCGTTGGCGAGGTTGAGGAGTCCCTGCTTGACGAACCACGAGACCATGCCCGGGTTGGCGCCGCAGGTCGAAACGGCCGTGGTGCCGCCCGGGTTCTTTTCCTTTTCCTTGCGCATGGTTTCGCGCAGGGCATAGTTGGTGCGCGAGGCGTTGTCCATTTCGGCATCGAAGTAGAAGCCGAGCCACGGTTCGACGACGGTGTCGATGTAGAGAACGTCGAGCTTGCGGCACATCTTGATCAGGTCGAGCGAGCCGGTATCGACCGACAGGTTGACGCAGAAGCCCTGGCCTTCGCCTTCGGTCAGGAGCGGCTTCAGCAGCTCCTTATAGTTGTCCTTCGTCACATGGGCGCGAACGTGGCGGACGCCATGACGCTCGAAGATCTCGTTGTCGGCAGCATCCTCACGCGGCTCGACCACGATCAACCGGTTCTTGTCGTATTTGAAGTGGCGCTCGATCAACGGCAAGGTGCCGCGGCCGATCGAACCGAAGCCGATCATGACGATCGGGCCGGTGATCTCGCCGTAAACCGGATAGGTGGTGTCTGCCATTTTGGTCTTAACTCCTGAGGAAACTTTCCCAGTGACGGTGTTGAAAGTGTCTGAAAATGAGGCTCGCGCCGTGTGATAGGCCCTAGAGCATAGTTTGCTGTCACAATAAAGGGCCGCCGGGTCAACGCTGATCTGCGATATTGTTTAACCAGCGATGGAAATGAGGGCCGAATTGAGAGCGTCCCGCTTGCTGACGAGGCCCTTGTAGGCCGCCTGCGGCAGGTCGAGAGAGCGCAATTGCTCGATGAAGGAAAGGGCCAAAATCCCCGCATCCGCCCGCTGTCGCAACAGCGCCAAGGGATCGGAATAGATCCGGATGGTGAAGACGATCGCGCCGCTTCGCGGCAGCTTGCGCAACGTCTGGCGCTCGATGCGGATGAAGGTGCGCTCTTCGGTCAGCTCGATCGCGCCGGCCGACACCCCTTCCGATTTGGACTTCGGCAGATGCAGGGAGCCGTCGACATTGACGGCCCAGTTGAAGCGTTCGACGAAGCGGCCAGGCGGCAGGTTATCGAACATGCGGCTGATGAGTTCGGCGTTGCGCGTGCCGTCTCCGAAGCCGGGGACCGGGGCGTGGATCTCGTCCATCGTGCGCCCGAACTTTTCGGCGAGCGACCAGGACGAGGGGAAGGCGATGTAGGCGGCGCCAAGGCGCCAGCCGCGGTCGTCGCGCTGCATGATCGCCAGGTCGTCCTGAACGAGCGAGCCCGCTAGCACAAGCGCGTCGTCGCCGGACAAGGGTACCCGTCGCCCGCCGACCATCATTGTTTCGTCCTGCCGACTGTAGATGTCGGGATACCGTGTCGGCAGATAGTCGGAGAGGATCTGCAGCAGCTCGCTTTGCGCATCCTGCGTCCGGTCGTCGGCGGCAAAAACCACGTCGCGGGACTGTGCGAGCAACTGGGCCTTCTGGTCGAGATAGTGCTGCAGCTGGTCGTCCGGCTCGATCCAGCGATCGGGATCGAGCTGCGTGAGGCCGATGGTAAAGGGCTTGGAGGAGCCGTCGTAGGGCGTGTGTTTCATGCGGGATGACCGGATCATTCTCGCGATTTAACCATATTCCCTTTCGTTTCGCATGGGCCGAAGCTTGTCACAAGGACTTCGTGCTATAGCTTTGATACAATCATCCGCTACGCGCCATGATTGTTGTTTCCTTCCCCGACCTGGAGGCGTCGCAGACTGAACGTGACCGGCGACCATATAAAGACCTTGATGGGCCTGCAGGCCCAAACACCCGTGCTGATGGCGCTCTACGATCAGCACGACCGGCTGCAATTTGCCAATGATGCCTTTCGCGCCGCCTATTTCATCGAGTCGGACGAGGCGCCGACCTGGGCGGAAATCATGCGGCGCAACCATGCCGCCGGTCGCGGAACCGTGCTCTCGACCAGCGACATCAATGCCTGGATAGCCTCAACGATCAATCGGCGCGGCAAGATCCCGTTTCGCGCGATGGAGACCGACCTGCATGACGGCCGCTGGCTGTGGATGACGGAAACGGTCGATGCCAGGGGATGGATGCTGTGCGTCGCCGTCGACATCACCACCATTCGCGTCGAGGAGCGCGCGCTGCGGCAGGATCGCGATTTCGCGCTGCGCGCCTCGCAGGTCGATGAACTCACCAATGTGCCCAACCGGCGCTACACCATGGGGCGGCTCGGCGAATTCATCGCCAATTGCGCCCAGAACCCGCATATGTGGGGCTGTGTCGCCATCATCGACATCGACTATTTCAAGGCGATCAACGATCGCTATGGTCACCATCAGGGCGATGAGGTCCTGCTCGACTTCGCCCGCCAGATGCAGGAGTTCGTGCGTCGCTCCGATTGCTTCGGCCGCATCGGTGGCGAGGAGTTCATGCTGATCCTGCCAGACACCACGATCAGCGAAGGCAACATGATCCTCGACCGCTTGCTCGACAAGGTGCGCAGCGCCAGGCCGCTCGCGAGTATCCCGGAGTTCTACTACACCTGTTCGGTGGGGCTGGCCGAGTATCGGGAAGGCGACGGCGTCAAGGACATTTATGCCCGCGCCGACGAGGCGCTCTATCTCGCCAAGCGCGACGGGCGCGACCGGGTGAAGCGGTACACCTTGCCGGGTTCAGACCCAGAGCTTCGCCCGGATCAGGCCCCGTAGCGAATTCCCGACATAGAGCTCGCCTTTTGCCAGATCGTCGAGCGACAGGCGGGCGGCGCGCGCCCGTCGCTGGCAGATGAGTTCGGTTCGGAGCACGCCGGCCAGAAGCCCGCAGGCGATCGGCGGCGTTTTCAGCGTCCCGCTGCCATCGTCGAGGAAGATTGAGGTGATCGTTCCCTCGCAGACCTCGCCCTTTTCGTTGAGGAGAAGAACTTCGTCGACCTCGGTTGCCGGGTATTCAGCGCGTGCCGTCTCGTAGATGTCGCGCCGGGTGGTCTTCACCCGCACCAGCTTGTCTTCGGAAGAGAGCCGCGTTTCCGCAAAACGCACGCGCCAGACAGTGTCTTCTGCAAGGGGCGTGAAAGTCGCCGTGGTCACGGCGACGGCGCCGTTGCGGTCAAGCGTCAGGCGGACACGCAGCGGGCCTGTTGCACCCTGGACGGCGGCTTGCAGCTCAGCCTGCGCCCGCTCGGCGCCGGCAAATCCCAATCTTCGCGCCGATCGTTTCAACCGGGCGAGATGTAACCTCAAGCGAACGAATCCAATATCGGGTTCGTAGCGCAGGGTCTCGATCAGGGAAAAATCCGTCATCGGGCGATCTCGGCATCGCCGATGGCAAAGCGCGCCTTGAGCAGGCATTCGTCATATTCGGACTGGGCGCCGGAATCAAAGACGATGCCGCCGCCGACATTGAAGACGGCTTCGCCGTCGGCAAACAGCGAGATGGTGCGGATCGCCACGCTGAAGCGCATGATGCCGTTCGGCGCGATAAAGCCGATTGCGCCGCAATAGGCGTCGCGCGGACCGTCTTCGAGATCGTGCAGGATTTCCATCGCCCGCATCTTCGGCGCGCCGGTGATCGAGCCGCAGGGAAAGAGTGCGGCGAAAATATCGGTGATGCCGACATCCGGCCGCAGCTTGGCCCTGACATGGCTGACCATCTGGTGAACGGTCGGATAGGTCTCGATGTCGAACAGTTTCGGGACGTCGAGCGTTCCGACCTCGGTGATGCGCGAGATGTCGTTGCGCAAGAGGTCGACGATCATGCGGTTTTCGGCCTGGGTCTTCTCGTCAGTGCGCATGGCAGCAATGATCTCGGCGTCCTCCTCAGCCGACGCGCCGCGCTTTGCGGTGCCCTTCATCGGATGCGTCTCAATCCATCGGTCAGCGTCGACCCGGAAGAAGAGCTCGGGCGAGCGCGAGACGAGGAACGGACCATCCAGCGCGACGAGCGCGCCGTATTTTACCGGTTGCCGTTCGATCAGTGACCAGAAGGCGGCGCGCGGATCGCCGGTCCAGCGGGCGCGGATCGGCATTGTCAGGTTCGCCTGATAACAATCGCCCTGGCGCAGATGCTGATGCAGGCGGTCGAACCGCTCGCGATAGGTGGGAAAATCCCAGGCGGCACGCGGCTCGGCAAGGAAAGGCTCGTTCTCCATCCGACGTTGCGGCTCGCCAAGCGGATGGTCGTCGCTCGGTGCGTCGAAGATGCCGAAGGACATCAGCGGCGTTTCGCGCCCCTCCTCGGCAAAGGGGCTCAGCTTCTCTTCGAAGATATGGCCCGCCTCATATGCCATGAAGCCGGCAATCCATTTGCCGGCCGCATGTGCACGCTCAAGCTCGGCGAGGCCGCGGCGGAATTCGGCTTTGGTCCGCGCCGTGACGACGCGCTCCGGATCAGTGAAAACCGTGGTCCGATTTTCGCTGTCGTCCCGGAAAAGCACAAAAGGTGCGTTTTCGTTCATCGATGCCGCTTCGCACTTTTCCTTGAAAGTCTCTGGAGCGCGGGCTCGGCCCGCGCCGGATCACGCCTTATCAAGCGCCTCGAGTTCGTCGATCAGCCCCTCGATCATCGACAGACCCTGTGCCCAGAACGACGGATCGGTGGCATCGAGGCCGAAGGGAGTGAGCAATTCCGAATGGTGCTTGGTGCCGCCGGCTTTCAGCAGCTCGAAATACTTTGCCTGGAAGCCCTTTTCGGCGTTCTGGTAGACGGCATAGAGCGAGTTGACCAGGCAATCGCCGAAAGCATAGGCATAGACGTAGAACGGCGAGTGGATGAAGTGCGGGATATAGGCCCAGTAGGTCTCGTAGCCCTCGGAAATCCGGATCGCCGGCCCGAGGCTTTCCGCCTGCACCGAAAGCCACAGATTGCCGATATCCTCGGCGGTCAGTTCGCCTTCCTTGCGGGCCGTGTGCAGCTTGCGCTCGAATTCGTAGAAGGCGATCTGGCGCACGACCGTATTGATCATGTCCTCGACCTTCTGGGCGAGCATGGCCTTGCGCTCGCGCTTGTCTTTGGTCTGGTCGAGAAGCGCACGGAAGGTCAGCATTTCGCCGAACACCGATGCCGTCTCGGCGAGGGTCAGCGGCGTGGAAGCCATCAGCGCGCCCTGCTCGCCGGCGAGCACCTGGTGCACGCCGTGACCGAGTTCGTGGGCAAGCGTCATTACGTCGCGCGGCTTGCCCATATAATTGACGAGCACATAGGGGTGCGCGGAGGGAACGGTCGGGTGGGCGAAGGCGCCGGGGGCCTTGCCGGGGCGCACCGGCGCATCGATCCAGCGGTCATCGAAGAAGCGGCGGGCAATTGCGGCCATCTCTGGGGCGAAGGCATGGTAGGCCGAAAGCACCGTATCCTTCGCCTGGTTCCACGAGATCAGCGCATTCGGCGTTTCCGGCAGCGGCGCGTTGCGATCCCAGAACTCCATCTGTTCCATGCCGAGCCACTTCGCCTTCATGGCATAGTAGCGGTGCGAAAGGCGCGGATAAGCTGACTTCACCGCTTCCGCGAGCGCATCGACGACCTCGCGCTCGACGCGGTTGGCGAGGTGCCGGCTGTCGGCGATATCCTCGAAACCGCGCCAGCGATCCGAGATTTCCTTGTCCTTGGCGAGCGTATTGGTGATCAGCGTGAAGGTGCGGATATTGGCCCTGAAGGTTTCGGCAAGCGCCATCGCCGCCTTCTTGCGCACCTCGGTCGAGGGATCCTGCAGCAGGTTCAGGGCCATTTCGAGCGGCATCGTCTCGCCGTCGACGGTGAAGGTCAGCGACGTCATGGTCTCGTCGAACAGGCGGTTGAAGGCGGCTGGCCCGGTCATCGATTTCTCGAGGAACAGCTGCTCGAGCTTGTCATCAAGCTGGTAGGGCTTGTCCTTGCGCAGGTCGAGTAGCCAGGGCTTGTAGTGCGCCGCCAGGCCGTCGTTGGTAAGCGCTGCGTCGATCACCGCATCGTCGATGCGGTTGAGTTCGAGCGAGAAGAACAGGAGATGCGCCGACATATCGGTCAGCTTCGACTGCACGTCGCCGTAGAGCTTGCCGTTTTCCGGCTTGGAGGTGTCGGAGAAATAGGTCAGGCCGGCAAAGGACGCGATGCGCCCCATGATGTCTTCCAGCGCTTCGAATTCTTTCACGGCAGCACCGATGCCTTCGTCGCCGGCCTTCGTCGCGGCGGCGGCAAGCTTGCCTTTCCACTTGGCCTCAAACGCAATCGAATCCGCCTCGGCCTTCTTCATGTCGGAACGGAAGGCGTCAGAGGTTGCGGACGGATAGAGATCCTCCAGCCGCCAGGAGGGCAGATCGCCGAGCTCGGCCACAGCGCCTTGGGCGGGGCCGGTGGCGGCACGGACGATGGTTTTCTCGAGGGCGAAGGTGCGGAAGGTCATCGTCGGATTTCTCTCGTTCGTGGCAGGAAGAGGCAAGCGATACGGGTTCCATTGCTATCGCCGCCAATGGATAAAATGCAAGCATTTCTCAAAAGATGATGTTCAGCCCTTTATGGCACAGATGCCTGACGTGATTTGGCACATGACGTTGGCCAAAAAGTACCGCGTGTCCAAAGCAGGAGGCTTCCGTGACATCACACATTCTTGTCATCGATGACGATCCGGTGCAGCGCCGGTTGCTGACGAACATGATCGAGCGTCTCGGTCATGTCGCGCATCTCGCCGACAATGGCCGCAGTGGCCTGGAGCTGCTCGAGCGCAAGGGCGGCATCATCAACGTCATCCTTCTCGATCTGCTGATGCCCGAAATGAACGGCCACGGCTTTCTCGATGCGCTGGCGGAACGGGGCGTCGATACGCCCGTCATCGTGCAGACGGGGCAGGGCGGTATCGAAACCGTCGTCCATGCGATGCAGGCCGGTGCCTTCGACTTCCTGGTCAAGCCGGTTTCTCCGGAGCGGCTGTCGGTGGCGCTCGGCAACGCGCTGAAGATGGCGAGCCGCGACGGCAAGGTCAAAACCTCGCGCCGCCCGCGCGGCGGTGCCGTCGGTTTCGATGACGTCGTTTCGGCCAGCCCGGCGATGATCCGGGTGATCGATCTCGCTCGCCGGGCTGCGCAGTCCAACATTCCGATCGTGCTCGAGGGTGAATCCGGCGTCGGCAAGGAAATGGTGGCGCGGGCGATCCAGTCGGCCAGCGACCGTTCGGGCAAGCCGTTCATCACCGTCAACTGTGGCGCCATCCCGCACAATCTGGTCGAGAGCATTCTCTTCGGCCACGAGAAGGGCGCCTTTACCGGTGCCACCGAAAAGCACAGCGGCAAGTTCGTCGACGCCGACGGCGGCACCCTGTTCCTCGACGAGATCGGCGACCTGCCGCTCGAAGTGCA
Source organism: Ensifer sp. ENS11 (assembly GCF_014851895.1). Taxonomy (NCBI): domain Bacteria; kingdom Pseudomonadati; phylum Pseudomonadota; class Alphaproteobacteria; order Hyphomicrobiales; family Rhizobiaceae; genus Ensifer; species Ensifer sp. ENS11. The sequence continues at coordinate 126,008 of NZ_JACVAN010000011.1, forward strand.
GGTGAAGCTGCTGCGTGCGGTCCAGCAGGGCGAGATCGAGACGATCGGCGCGCGCCATCCGCATCGGGTCAACGTGCGATTGATCTCGGCCACCAACAAGGACCTCATCAACGAGGTGCGCGAAGGCCGGTTCCGCGAGGATCTCTATTACCGCCTCAACGTCTTCCCGATCACCATTCCGGCGCTGCGCCGGCGCAAGGAGGACGTCCCGGTCCTGGTGCGCTCGTTCGTCGACCGGTTTGCGTCCGAGCAGAGGCTCAGCACGCCGCTCACCGTTTCGAGCGGTGCGATGGCGCTGCTCACCGCCTATGACTGGCCGGGCAACATCCGCCAGCTGGAGAACGCGATCTTTCGTGCGGTCGTTCTGGCCGACGGCAACGAGCTGACGGTCAAGGACTTCCCGCAGATCGCCACGCAGATCCCCGGCTACGTCGTTTCCGACCGCAGCGGTTTCTCCTGGGGCGATGCCGGCCCCGAGCGCACCGCCGCTGCCGATCCGGCCGCAAGCGTCTATCCCGATTTTGCCAGCACGGCGAAATCGATGGAGGCCGATGCCACGCATGATGGCCGTATGGAGAACGCAATTGCCAGCGTCGACGAGGGCGGAGACGTGCGCAAACTCGCCGAAGTCGAGGAGGAACTGATTCGTTTTGCGCTGAAATTCTATCGGGGCCAGATGAGCCAGGTGGCGCGCAAACTCGGCATTGGCCGGTCGACGCTCTACCGCAAACTCAAGGATTACGGCATAGATCCGGACAATCCCTTGCGCGAGGCGGCATAAAATCGACGCATTCACGCCTCACTAGCCGTGCGATTCCGTCACCGCCGTTTAGACCTTGTTAGTGAAGTGTTCACTATATTATAAGGGGCGGTGACGACTGTGGCATATATGCCATCCTGTCACCTTATTTGACAGTCATCTGAGACAGCGAAGCACGGTTGTCCGTCGGACGGGGATTGAATGCCAAATTTGTTCAGTTTTAAGAAGCCTCTCGGCTCCTTAGCTAGCAGACTCTGCTCGGCGATGACCCGTAAGGTGCCGCAGGTTCTGACATCCATCGCCCTTGCGGTGTCTCTGGTTACGCCTGGCATGGCACCTCCCGTCGAGGCCGCCGGCCAGACGCGTACGCTCAAGCTCTATTTCATCCACACGCAGGAAAAGGCGCAGATCACCTTCAAGCGCAACGGCCGCTATGACCCGAAGGGCCTGCAGCAGATCAACCGGTTCCTGCGCGACTGGCGTCGCAACGAGCCGACCAAGATGGATCCGCGCCTGCTCGACCTCGTGTGGGAAGTCTACACCAAGAGTGGCTCGCGCGATTATATCCACGTCGTTTCGGCCTATCGTTCGCCGGCCACCAACGGCATGCTGCGTTCGCGTTCCAAGGGCGTTGCCAAGAAGAGCCAGCACATGCTCGGCAAGGCGATGGACTTCTACATTCCCGACGTGAAGCTGAAGACGGTGCGCGAAATCGGCATGAAATTCCAGGTCGGTGGCGTCGGCTACTACCCGACCTCAGGCTCTCCGTTCGTTCACATGGATGTCGGCGGCGTTCGCGCCTGGCCGCGCATGACCCGCAACGAACTGGCCCGTCTCTTCCCCGACGGCAAGACCATGCACGTTCCGTCCGACGGCAAGCCGCTACCGGGCTATAACCAGGCTGTTGCCGACTACAAGCGTCGCGTCGGCGCCTCGGCGATCGAAGTTGCCGGTGGTGGTGCCAAGGGTGCGGGCGATGCCGAGGGCGGCAAGCGCCGCGGTAACCTGTTCGCCATGCTCTTTGGCGGTGGCGGCGACGAGGATGAAGAACCCTCGGCAATCGCGGCCGGCCCCGGCGATGAAGAAGCCGCTCCGGCAAAGGTCCAGACGGCGTCGGCTCCTGCCGCCCAGGAAGCACTTCCGGGTGTTGCCGGTTCGGTCGCAGCCGAGACCACCACAGCCGAGACCACCACAGCCGATCAGAACATCAATGCTCCGGTTCCGGCCGTTCGTCCGGCCTTCAAGGATGCGCCTGAAAATGGCGGCGTAGCCGTGGCCCTGGTCGCGCCGCAGAAGAACGCGGCCCAGGACGCGCTTGCTGCCGCCCTGCCGCAGACGCCGGAAATGCCGAGCGAATTTGCGGATCTGACCTCGGTCAAGGTGCCGGTCCCGCAGATGCTCGATCGGGGTGGCGTGAACGCTGCTGCCGGCGAGACGCTTGTGGCATCGGTCGATCCGCTGGCAACGGACATGCAGGCGCTTGGCTTCGTGCCGGTTCCGGCCATGCGCCCGGCGGGTGATGCGGCTCTTGCCGCTGTCGCGGATGCCAAGGTTGCCGTGCCTGCCTTTGCAGAGCGCCCGGTTCTGGCTTCGGCCGAGCCGCCGCGTGACACCACGGCTCAGGCATCGACACGCGTCGCGCTTGCCGCGCCGACACAGGCAGAGCGCGAGCCAGTCGCCCAGCCAGTCGAAATGGCCGCCTATGCGCCGCAGGCCTCGACGAATGGCCGCGCCAATGCCTTTGATGGCGCCTTCGACACCCAGGCCGAAGCCCCGGCAAAAGGTGGTCGTCCGAAGAAGCATGATGCCGACGCCGCGACCCGTTCGTCGGTTCGCACCGAGCCGAAGCTGACGCAGAAGATCATCTCCGAATGGGCCCTTTCTGCCGGCCGCGTCGCGACGCTTTCCAAGCCCGTGAAGGCACCGCGCTTCGTCAGCAAGACGCTGCGCACGGCCCCGACGACTGTTTATGCTGCGGGCTTCAACAGCACGGCCGGAACAACGGTCGATACGGCCCGCTTCAGCGGCAACGCCGTCAACTTCATGGAAGTGAAGAAGTTCAGCACCAACTGAGTTTCGAGCAAATAAGACTCAACACAAAAAAAGCCCGCCGGTGATACCGGCGGGCTTTTTGCTGTCTATGGCAGGAGAAATTATTCTTCTTCAGCCGCGGCCGGGATCATGCCGAGCGCCTGCAGGTAGGTGTCGAGGATCGCTTCCTGTTCCATGCGCTCATCGGCGTCCTGCTTGCGAATGGAGATGACCTTCCGCAGGATCTTGGCATCGAAGCCGGTGGACTTGGCTTCGCCGTAGACGTCCTTGATGTCGTCGGCGATGGTCTTCTTTTCTTCTTCCAGGCGCTCGATCCGTTCGATGAAAGCGCGGAGTTGGTCGCGTGCGACGCCGTGTGCATCTGACATGGTCTTCTCCTTTTGCGGGGAATGAAATTCTTGGGTGCCGTGACGTGCCGCGAACGGCGGCCAAGGTCAAGGGCCATTGCGCAACAACGCTGGCATTTCCGTGGCGGTGGCCCGGCGCAGAGGTTTATTCCTTGGGGCGGTTGGTTTCGAAGGCGGCTTTCTGCTCGCTCGAGGCTTCCCTCTGATGCAGCGCCCGCCATTCCTCATAGGGCATGCCGTAGACGATCTCGCGGGATTGCTCCTTGTCGAGTGTCATGCCGGCCTCGTTGGCCGCGTCCCGATACCAGTTGGACAGGCAGTTGCGGCAGAAGCCGGCAAGGTTCATCAGGTCGATGTTCTGCACGTCGCTGCGCTCGCGCAAGTGCGCGACCAGACGCCGGAAGGCGGCGGCCTCGAAGGCGGTCTGCTGGTCCGGGGTGAGCTCGGTCATGATCTTGTCTTTCCTGGTCTCAAATGTCGTAGGCGCCGGTGCGCGACGGGTGCTGCTCATAGCGATGCAGGTCGGGCCGGGTATTGAGATCAGCAAGGATCGGGGCGAGCCGATCGGCCCATGCGGCGACGCCCGCCTCGTCTGCGATCAGATCCTGTCGAACCTCGATCAGGGCATGGGGAATGCCCGGTGCCATGCAGTGCCGGAACATCGTATCCCCGCGCAGCGCCCCGTCATAGGGCTCGTTGTTGCCGACGACGATATCGCCCGATGCTTCGAGCTTTTCGATCAGCGGCAGCACCGCGCGCGGGTCGTTGTCCCAGAGCACGGCCGCGTGCCACGGACGGACGGCACCCTTCCAGGCGGGCGTAAAGGAATGGATGGAGATGACCAGCGGGGCGCTGCCCGTGGCCACGGCACTGCGCTCCAGTGTCTCGGCGACTGCGCGGTGATAGGGCCGATGGAAACGGTTCAGCCGGTTGTCCCATTCCTCCTCGCTGATCGGGTGGTTTCCCGGAATGATCGCGCCGTCGGAAATCTTCATGATCAGGGTCGGATCGTCCTCGCCGCGATTGGGGTCGATCAAAAGTCGCGAGAAGCACCCTAGAACTGCCGGTGCGTCGAGTGCGGCCGAGAGCCGGCGGACGAGATGTTCGACGCCGATGTCATAGGCGATGTGACGTTGAAACGCGGCTGCCGACAGGCCGAGGCTGCCATATTCTTCCGGCAGGCGGTTCATGGCGTGGTCGGCGAGTAGTACGAGGCCGGTTGTGGGGTTGGCTTCGATAATCTCATAGGGCGAATAGTGCTGCATGCCGTTCCAGTCTGCTTTTGGGGGGGGGTATGCTTTTGATTGCACGCGTCGGCGACATTCACAAGAAAAACGCAACTGTTTTGCGCAATCGACACCTAATTAGCCCGATGTAATCGATTAGAGTTACGTTGACTTTCCGGGCTGGTCGTCGCAAGAAAGGCCACGCAAATCAAAACGGAGTTCCATCGGAAACCGTGTCCAGATATCCATTTTCCAAAGCGAAGCCGGGGCTGTCGACATTGGGGGGGATCCTCCTGTTTTCCCTGGCTATTTCAGGCTCATTTCTATTTGCCGGTGAGGCTCGCGCCGATTTTCGCGTCTGCAATGGCACGCAAAATCTGGTCGGCGTGGCGATCGGTTACCGCGCCAAGGAAGGCTGGGTAACCGAGGGGTGGTGGCAGGTTCCCGCGACCACCTGTGCGACCCTGATCGAGGGCGAGCTCGAATCGCGATACTATTATCTCTACGCTGAAGACGCGGCCCGGGGTGGCCGTTGGACCGGCGACGTCAACATGTGCGTCGCCGAAAACGAATTCAAGGTTTCGGGCGTGCAGGACTGCTTTGCCCGCGGCTTCCAGCGGATGGGATTCAAGGAATATGACACGGGGCGACAAGGAAGCTGGATGGTTCAGCTCTCCGATACGCCCGGCACGCAGGAAAGCCAGAATTGATGAAGCGGAACAGAAAAGTCAAAATCCTCGCCACGCTCGGACCGGCGTCTGCCGACGAGCAGATGATCCAGAAGCTGCACGAGGCGGGGGCTGATCTGTTCCGTATCAACATGAGCCACGCAAGCCACGAAGTGATGCGCACGCTGGTGCAGCGCATCCGCGCGGTCGAAGCGCGCTGTGGCCGCCCGATCGGCATTCTCGGCGACCTGCAGGGTCCGAAGCTGCGCGTCGGCAAGTTTGCCGAAGGCAAGGTCGACCTCAAGGTCGGTCAGACCTTTACCCTCGACAACAAGGACGAGCCTGGCGACAGCACCCGTGTGTTTCTGCCCCATCCGGAAATCCTCGAAGCGGTCAAGCCTGGCCATCGCCTGCTGATCGATGACGGCAAATTGCACCTGCGCGCCGAAAAGACCGACGGCAAGAGCATCGTCACAACGGTTGTTGCCGGCACGAAGATTTCCGACCGCAAGGGCGTCAGCCTGCCCGACACGCTGCTGGCCGTCGGCGTCCTGACCGACAAGGACCGCTCGGACCTCGATGCGATTCTGGCAACCGGAGAGTTCGACTGGGTGGCGCTGTCCTTCGTCCAGCGTCCCGAGGACCTGGCCGAGGTTCGCAAGATCGCCCGCGGCCGCGTCGGTCTGATGTCCAAGATCGAGAAGCCGCAGGCGCTCGAGCGCATCGACGAGATCATCGAGCTCTCCGACGCGCTGATGGTTGCACGCGGCGACCTTGGCGTCGAAATGCCGCTCGAATCTGTGCCTGGCCTGCAGAAGCAGCTGACGCGCGCCTGTCGCCGCGCCGGCAAACCGGTGGTCGTGGCCACGCAGATGCTGGAATCGATGATCTCCGCGCCGGTGCCGACGCGCGCTGAAGTCTCCGACGTGGCGACTGCCGTCTTCGAAGGCGCCGACGCCATCATGCTGTCGGCTGAATCCGCCTCCGGCGAGTATCCGGTGGAAGCCGTCTCGACCATGGCGTCGATCGCCAGCAGCGTCGAGCGCGACCCGCACTATTCCAGCATCATCTACGCGCAGCGCACGCCGCCCGAGGCGACCGGTGCCGACGCGATTTCGCTGGCCGCCCACCAGATCGCCGAGACGCTGCGGTTGTCTGCAATCGTCTGCTACACCTCGTCCGGCACAACGGGCCTTCGCGCCGCGCGCGAGCGCCCGCAGGTTCCGATCATCGCGCTGTCGCCGATCGTCCAGACGGCTCGCCGGCTTTCGGTCGTCTGGGGCCTGCATTGCGTCGTCACCGAGGATGCGACCGATCTCGACGACATGGTCAACCGTGCCTGCCGCATCGTTGCTCATGAGGGTTTCGGCAAGCCCGGCGAACGGGTCATCATCTCGGCCGGTGTGCCGCTCGGCACCCCCGGCGCCACCAACATGCTGCGCATCGCCTATATCGGCTCGGACGGCCTGAGCGGTATCTGAGGCTCGCCGCTCGTTTCAGAATGCCAGGAGGCCATGGGAGCAGTGAACCTGCTCCCGTGGCCTCTGTCTTTCTATTGGGCCAGGCCGATCTGCTTCATGAAGCCCTGAGTGTCCCAAAAGAGGTATTCCTCATCCATCACGCCTTCCTTGGTCCAGTGACCTGTTCACAGAGCCGGGCCAACTCTTCTACGAACGTGCCCGGCAGATACTCGCCGACATCAGCGAGGCCGAGGCGCTGGTGGGCGAACACGTGACCGTGCCCACCGGGCTGCTGCGCATCAGCGCGCCGCTCTCCTATGGGATCGGGCCGCTCGCCCGCGTCTTGCCGGGCTTCCGGGCGAAGCATCCCGGCCTGCGTCTCGACATCGATTTGACCGACATGCTCGTCGATCTCGCCCACTCCGGTGTCGATGTCGCCTTGCGTATTGCCCGCGCGCCCAGCGCCAGCCTTATCGCGCGTGAAATCGCACCGGTGCGGATGATCGTTTGTGCTTCGCCAGATTACCTCGCGCGCCGCGGCACGCCGCAGCAACCGTCCGATCTCGGCGGCCATGAAACGTTTAGCTATTCCTATCTCTCGCTCGGGGATAGCTGGATGTTTTCCGATGTCGAGGGGCGCGAGACGCAGGTTCGGATTCATCCGGTCGTGCATGCCACCAATGGCGATCTGCTGCGCGCGCTGGCACTCGTCGGCGGCGGGGTCATCGTACAGCCGGACTTCATCGTCGGAGACGATATCGCCTCCGGTCGGTTGGTCCCCTTGCTGGAAAGCTGGCATATGAGCGCGTTCAACCTCTATGCCGTCTACCTCAGCCGACGTCACCTTTCGCCCAAGGTTCGCGTGTTCATCGATTATCTCGTCGAGACGCTGGGAAGGCCGACGGCTCAGGTCGGTTGAGATAAAACTTCCGCTCCTATCAATGCGCCTTGCCGTCGGTGAGCCTCTCTTCGGCGAGCTTCACCGCTGCGCGGAGATCGCCGGGTTTGCCCACCAGTTTCTCCACTGCGGCGACAATCACGTCGGTGACGACATAATCGGGCTTGTGGCCGAGGTTGCCGATCCACAGCAGTTCCGATCCGGCAATGTCGCGCGCCAGGCTGCGCGAGTGAATATCGGCCAGCACGATGTCGTCGCTGTCGCCGCTGACGATGATCGTTGGTGCGGCGATCTCCTGATATCGCGGCGCGACCTCGGTGACATAGGCATGCAGATTTGCGACATCGACGGCGTTGTTGCGGAAGGCCAGCGGCCGCAGCACGAGGTGCGGCGCGGTCTTGTCGATATAGTCGGCAGGCCGCGGATTGGGATGGAAGACCGAACGCGTGCCGCTTTCGATGCGTCTCAGTCCGACCGGTGCGGCAACCGTATGCGCGAACAGCCAGCCGACATAGGGCAGGGCCGTTAGCCGATAGTACCAGTCGATGCCGCCCGGCCAGGGATGGGTCGCGGGCGCCAGCAGGATGAGGCCCGCCGTCTTCGCCGGATGGCGAAGAGCGAAGCTCGCGGCGATCGCGCCACCGAAGGAATGGCCGACGATGATCGCCCGGGTTATGCTTCTCTTCTCCATCAGCTTTGCAATCGCATCCGCCTGGCCATCGGGGCGATCATTCGCCCGCCCGCCGCGCTCGGAGTATCCGTGGCCCGGCCGGTCGACGAAAAGCATCTCTGCGCGGCCTTCGAAGACAGGAGCAAAGGCATGCATCTGATCGAGCAGGTTGCCGCTCGCACCGTGGATGAAGACGAGAGGAGCTAGGTCGGCCCCGGCTGTCGCCTGCAGGTGGACGCTGTTCATGCGGAAGCCGCCGACGTCGATCAGTTCGCCTGTGTTCGGGAACCGCGCGCTGATGTTTTGTGCGCTACGCAGGCTGTAGGCAATACCTGCGAGGGTGAGGGCAACGATCAACACGACGGCTAGAACCATTGTCTCGGCGGCTCCTCTTACTCGGCAGTGTACACGAACATCCCAGGGATAGGGTCAATGGTCTTCTGCTATTGCAGAGCCATCGTGGCCAGATTTCGTTCAGCGCGCGCTGACGGGTCAGAATGAACTCAGGCAATGCAGTGACGCGGTCGCCCTTGCCGTAGCGGCGATCGTGTCGATCGACGATGTGCACGGGCGGAGCGCCGAACTGGTCGGCCGTAATATCGACGATGACGTTGCCGCACTCGACCCGGGCGTGGCTTTGCCAGCCGGCGTCGCCAAGGAAGCCGAAATCGCCCAATTCCGGCCCGGAAGATGACAGGCGGGGCGTGCCGCTTGCCCATGAAGCCTCGAAACCTTCAGCCGCCAGGGCACGCGACAGAAACAGACTTGTGCGCCCGCATGTCCATTGAGAGGGCGTGACCGGCGCATCGCCGTTCCAGGCGCTATGCCATTCCAGCCAGATCGGCTCCATGAACTGGCGCGCTGCCGTGGCAAGGTTGCGGATAGCGGCCAGTTCCGTGGGAGGCGTCATCGCGGGGCCTGCGCTTGCTTCGGCATCCGGCCGGTTTACGTCTTGCTGCCCGCGAGCTTTTCGGTCAGCTCGCCCAGTTGCTCCTGTGCCTTGCGATCGGCTGGATAGATTGCCAGGAACTGCTCCCAGGCCCTGAGCGCCAGCTCGTCCTTGCCGGCGGAGCCGAGGATTGCGGCCATGCCGGCGAGCGCGCCGAAATGCCGAGGCTCGAGCGACAGGACATGATTGATGTCCGACATCGACTTGCGATAGTTGCCCATCGTGTAGTGCAGGGTCGCGCGGCGGTTCCAGCCTTCGACGTAGCTCGGGGCCAGCGTGATCACCTGGTCGAGGATATCGAGGGCTGCCGCCGGCTTATTGTCGGTGATGGACTTGTCGGCCCACTGCATCAGCAGGTTGACCGTCGCGCTGCCGGAATCCTGCCATTCCAGGCGGATCTGGTTGGCGAGTTCGCGCGCCTTGTCGGCGTCCCGTTCCTTCTTGAGGTCGGAGAACAGGGCGTCGAGGCGTTGCTTTGGGGTGGTGAGGCTGGCGGCCTCGGTTTCCGGTGCCGTCTCTGCGGCGAAAGTCAGGGTGCCGGCTCCAACTGAGGCGGCGAGAAGGGCGGAACACGCCAGAATCAAGGGTACAAAAACTCGCATGGCGAGCATGTTAGCTCGCCACGGAATAAGATCAAAATCAATTTTGGGACATCGCCGAAGCGAGACGCCAAACAGAAACCAGTCTGGGCCTCAGCCCTGACGTGCCTTGAAGCGCGGGTTCTGCTTATTGATGATGTAGATACGGCCCTTGCGACGAACCAGACGGTTTTCGCGATGGCGGGTCTTCAGCGACTTGAGCGAATTCTTGATCTTCATTTTCCTGATCCGCAGGTTTCGGGGAAACAAAATTCGCCCGGTATTTCTAACAATCAAAAGCGCGCCATTCAGCGCGCTCCATAAGGTGGGATGGCAAATACCGTGTCACCCCTGTTGTGTCAACCGCAAGACACCGGATTTTGGCGCCTTGCCCCGCATTTCTGTGGCTTTGAGGCTCACGTCAAGCGGGTGAGGTGACCCATCTTGCGGCCCGGTCGCGCTTCCGTCTTGCCGTAGAGATGGACGAAAACGTTATCCTTGGCAAGCCAGGCCGGCACATCGTCGATGTCGTCGCCGATCAGGTTCTGCATCACGCAGTCGGAGTGGCGAACGGGATTGCCGAGCGGCAGGCCGGCCACGGCGCGAATGTGCTGCTCGAATTGCGAGACGATGCAGGCCGCCTCCGTCCAGTGGCCGGAATTATGCACGCGCGGCGCCATTTCATTGGCGACGAGGCTACCGTCGGCAAGCACGAAGAACTCCACGCCGATGACGCCGACATAGCCGAGCGCATCGAGGATCGCCTTGGCCGCAGTGCGCGCGGTCTCGGCGGTGGCAGGGCCAATGGCGGCGGGTACGGTGGAGGTATGCAGAATGCCGTTGCGGTGAACGTTCTCTGCCGGATCGAAGCAGGCGACGGCGCCATCAACCGAGCGGGCAGCAATGATGGAGATTTCCCGTTCGAACGGCACGAAGCTTTCGAGGATCAGCGGCACGGAGCCGAGCGCCGCGAAGGCGCCTTGCGGGTTGTCCTGCCCGGAGCGGAACACGCGTTGGCCCTTGCCGTCATAGCCGAGGCGGCGGGTCTTCAGGACGCCGGAACCGCCGAAATCGGCAAGTGCTGCTTCAAGATCGGCCTGGCTGTCGACGGCATGGAAACGGGCGGTGACGATGCCGCTGTCGTTGAGGAAGCGTTTTTCGACCAGGCGGTCCTGGGCGGCTTCCAGTGCCTTCGGCGGCGGGAAGACAGGTCGGGCACGGGCGAGCCTCTCGGCGGCCGCAACCGGCACATTCTCGAATTCGTAGGTGACGATGTCGCAGGCGGCCGCCAGCGCATCGAGCGCGCGCTCATCGTCATAGGCGGCAACGATCTGTTCGTTTGCCAGCTGCGCTGCCGGACAGTCGGACTGCGGCTCGAGGATGATGGTGCGGAAGTTCAGCCGTGCAGCAGACATGGCCAGCATGCGGCCGAGCTGGCCGCCGCCAATGATGCCAATGGTTGTCATGCGTCGTCCACCGGATACTCGGCGACGGCGACGGTCTGCTGTTCGCGCCAGTCGTCGAGACGGTCGGCAAGGTCGTTGTCGCTGAGCGCCAGTACGGCTGCGGCGAGTAGTGCCGCGTTGACCGCGCCGGCGCGTCCGATCGCCAGTGTTCCGACGGGAATGCCGGCCGGCATCTGGACGATCGACAGCAGGCTGTCCTGCCCGGACAGTGCCTTCGACTGCACCGGCACGCCGAACACCGGCAACGGCGTCATCGAGGCGCACATGCCCGGCAGATGGGCGGCACCGCCGGCACCGGCGATGATGACCTTGAAGCCTTCGTCGCGCGCGCCCTTGGCGAAGCTTACCAGCCGATCAGGTGTGCGGTGTGCAGAAACGATGCGAGCCTCATAGGCAATGTCGAGCGCGTCGAGCGTATCGGCGGCGTTCTTCATCGTCTCCCAGTCGGACTGGCTTCCCATGATGATGGCGACGGGTGGGGTCGTGGTGTCGAGCACGTCTTTAAAGTTCCGCTTCAGGCGATGATGTCGGGGATGATCTGGTCTTCGAGCTTGGTGATTTTGTCCTTGATGACCAGCTTCTTCTTCTTCATGCGCTGAATTCTCAGCGCATCGCAGCCGGTCTGAATCATGGCGTTGATCGCAGCATCATAATCTTCATGTTCCTGCCTCAGCCGCGCGGCGGTCAATCTGAGTTCGGCCTGGTCCTGGTCCGGCATGCAAAGCGATCCCCATCAGCCCGGTTGCGAAGTCCTCCTCGAACCGGAATTTCATGCGCCGCTCTATCACATCTTGGGCGGTAACGGGAAGTTATCCGTCGTCATCATTTCGCCTTCGACAAATGAAAAATGGCATGGCACAGTAGTAAGGTTACAACCATGGAACATCCGGCATTTACCTGCCGGATGCAAGCAAAAGGAAGGGACTGCCAATGACCATTGAGGCTCATCTTGCAACGCTTGAGAAAAAACATGGCGCACTGGAGCAGGAGCTCCATGCAGCAATGAACCAGCCGTCCATCGAGGACGAAATGATCAGCGACATCAAGCGAAGGAAGCTGCGCATCAGGGACGAAATCGAAAGGATTCGCTCCTCGACTCACTGATTATAAACGGTATTTCCCAGTAACAACGGGAGGTGTCCTCTCCGCGGAGACGACGCAACAAGGTTCACAACCAATCCCCTCAACGGAAGATACGGATCGCTCGACCGGGTTTGAGACCCGGTCGATTTGTGTCAGGCCGCGGTTACGCTTCCGTCCGGCTGTCAGGCCCAGAATTGATCCAACCATAGGTTGAGCCTGTCGAAGCCAGGGCGGTTGATCGCATATATCCGCCGCGTACCGTTGGCCGAAACCGAAACCAGATTGCAGTCGAGCAGGGCCTTCAGGTGCTGTGATACCGCGGGCCGGCTGATCGGCAATCCTTCGGCCAGTTCGTTGACCGTTTTCGGCGCGCGCCGCAGTTCCTCCAGCAGGTAACGCCGGTTGGGATCCGCGATGGCATCGAAAGGGTCCGCAATGGTCATGACCGGACGTTAAGCGAAATCACCGCGGGCGGCAAGAAATTTGTGCGCTGCGGCATTTTCGTTTTGCTTTGCAATATGATCGATCGCTTGAATGCAGTCAGGCGCCGGCCAGCAGGCTGTTGAGGCTGTCCCACAGCAGCTTCAGCCCGGCGATGAAAGCCATGCTATACATGAACGGATAGAAGATCTGCGGCTTCATGCGGCGAACGATGAAGGCACCGCAGACGGTGGCAACGATCGCCAGCGGAAACAGCGTCGCGGAGATCTTGAGATTGCTCATGTCGAGCTGGCCAAGCGCGAAATAGGGAATGAGCTTGACGGCATTGAGGATGGCGAAGAAGCGCACGATGGTGCCGGTGTATTCGCGCGGATCGAGCTGAAGCGGCAGGGCGTAGATCTGAAAAGGCGGGCCGCCGGCGTGGGCGACAAAGCTGCCATAGCCGGCAAACGAGCCCCAGAGTGTTGCGGGACCAGCCCGCTGCTGCTTGGGCGTGATCGTTATTCCGTTGCGCATGCGCCAGACATTGTAGACATAGCGCAGGACGAACAGCACGGTGATGAGGCCGATGATCAGGCGCAGATAGTCGCGCGAGACATAGGCCGACGTCGCCCAGCCGATGAGAATGCCGGCGATGGCGCCGGGCAGGAGCATGAACAGGGTTTTGCGATCGCCGTGCTTGCGCCACATCCAGAGCGAGACGAGGTCCATCGCGATCAGGATCGGTAAAAGCAGCGCGGCCGCCTGAACCGGCGAGACGGCCATCGACAGGATCGGCACGCCCATCAACGAAAGGGCCTCGCCCATGCCGCCCTTGCTGAGGCCAACGAGAAGAACCGCCGGGATGGCGATGAGATAGAAGTCCAGGTCGGGAAGCATCGGTGGCGGTTGATCCTTTTGACGTCTCCGTCTATCGGTTTTCCCAAACGAAATCGAGCGCTGGTTTCCGCCGACATGCGGGCACAGCTAGAAATGGATGTCATGAGCAACACAATAGAACGCTGCCGCCTGGTGCTGATTGCGCCGGATATCGCTGATCCGGCGGATCGCGCCAAGGTGCTTGCCGACGCCTTGAAGGGCGGCGACGTCGCTTCGGTGATCGTGCCGCAATATGGCCTCGATGACGCCGAGTTCCAGAAACACGCCGAGCGCCTCGTGCCGATCATCCAGGAGGCTGGAGCCGCTGCGCTGATCGAGGGCGATTCCCGGGTCGCCGGACGCGCCAGGGCCGATGGCCTGCATATTTCCGGCAATGCCGAAGCACTTGGCGAGGCGGTCGAGAAGCACACGCCGAAGCTTATCGTCGGCGGCGGCAATGCGGCCGATCGCCATCACGCGCTTCAAATCGGCGAAGTGCGTCCGGACTACGTGTTCTTCGGCAAGACGGATGGCGACATCAAGCCGGATGCGCATCCGAAGAACCTGGCGCTCGCCGAATGGTGGGCCTCGATGATCGAGATCCCCTGCATCGTCATGGGTGGCACGGATCCGCAGTCCGCATTGGCGGCGGCCGAGACCGGCGCCGAATTCGTGGCGCTTCGCCTGGCCGTCTTCGGCGAGCCCGAGCAGGCGCCGTCGGTGGTCGCCGCCGTCAACGCGCTTCTTGACGAAAAAGCGCCACGGTTTGAAGCTTAAGACGTGTCGATGTTGAACCGCCTGTCGTCAAAGCTCAGTTGGGGCGTTGCCCTCCTTGCCGCCACCGCTGCCGTGGCGACGCCGGTGCGCGCGCAGGAAAAGCCGGCTCCAGTGCCGGAGCTGGGCGTCAACGCCGATGATAGTGGCGCTGCAAAGCGCGGCCGCATCACCCCCTTCAATGGCGCGGCGCTGCCTGAAGAAGGCACTGGCAAGCCTGGGGCCAAGCCGGCTCATCCGGCGGACAAGAAGAAGGCTGGTGATGGCACGGTGCCTTCGCAGGGCGTCAATGTCTTTGACCGCATGGGCGCCGAACTGCCGGCACTACCTGCGGAAAAGCCATTCGCCGGCAAGGTCGACGACGCCTACGGCGCTTTCCAGCGCGGCTATTATCTGACGGCGATGGATCTCGCACTTCCGCGCGCGCAGCTCGGCGATCCTGCCGCGCAAACGCTTGTTGCCGAAATCCTGCAGCAGGGCCTCGGCGTGGTGCGCAATGCCAAGCAGGCGGCGTTCTGGTACGGACAGGCGGCTGAAAACGGCGACCCGGCCGCCATGTTCAAATACGCGCTGATCCTGATGGAGGGGCGCTACGTCAAGCGCGACCGCAAGAAGTCCGAAGAACTGATGAAGAAGGCGGCCGATCTCGGCAATGGGTCGGCCCAGTTCAACTATGGCCAGACGCTCGTGGCCGACAGCCCCGGACCGAAGGGTCTGAAGGCCGCTATGCCCTACTACGAAAAATCGGCCGAGCAGGGGATCGCCGACGCGCAATATGCGCTGTCGCAGATCTATCTCAACGTCGATGGCATTGACGAAGGCAAGCGGGCGCGGGCCAGGGAATGGCTGCTTCGGGCGGCCCATGCCGGCTACGATACGGCGCAGCTTGATATCGCCATCTGGATGATCGAAGGCATTGCCGGCGATCGCAACCTGGAGGACGGTTTCGGCTGGATGAAGCGGGCGGCGGAAGGCGGCAATGTCGTGGCGCAGAACCGGCTGTCGCATCTCTATGTCAACGCCATCGGCACCCGGCCCAATCCGGTCGAGGCGGCGAAGTGGTATGTGCTGTCGCGCCGGGCCGGCCTCAAGGACGATGCGCTGGAAGACTTCTACCTCGGTCTCAACGAGCAGCAGCAGAAGGCGGCACTCAGCGCAGCCAACAAGTTCCGCTCGAGCTGACCGGCATTCCACTGCATGTATCCTTAAATCCTATTCGATTTAAGGATAAAAACATGCAGCAAAAATCAAAGTGCTACAGCGACCTTTGCGCGTCTAATAAGACGCGCGCCGCTGTAGGCGCCTGAATCTCGGCTGTTCGGCCGAGCCAGGCGCTATTTCTCTTGAACTTCCGGGATTTTTGTGGTCTTGAAGCCCCGGTTTTTGCCCCTGGCGCCATGGTTTTCCGGCACGCCCCGGGCGGAGTGATCTTCACTCGGTTTTTTGACGATGGGACTCGATGACAGGCATTGCCCGATCGGCAGGTGCTATCCCCGTGTTCCGTCACACAGGTTCAATGTCCGATCGAGAAGGCTCGATCGGCCTTCGCTTCACAAGGATCGCCAGATGGCCCGTTCAGCTCTCCTCAATGTCATGGTCCAGGCCGCCTTCAAGGCCGGCAAGTCGCTGGCGCGCGATTTCGGTGAAGTCCAGAACCTGCAGGTCTCGCTCAAGGGACCGGGCGACTACGTGTCCCAGGCCGACCGCAAGGCCGAAAAGCTCATCCGCGAAGAACTGCTGAAGGCGCGTCCGACCTATGGCTTCCTCGGCGAGGAAGGCGAGGAGATCATCGGCACCGATGGCGCCCATCGCTGGATCGTCGATCCGCTCGACGGCACCACCAACTTTCTGCACGGCATTCCGCATTTTGCTGTCTCGATTGCGCTAGAGCGCCAGGGCGAGATCGTCGGCGCTGTCGTGTTCAACCCGGCAACCGACGAACTGTATACCGCCGAGCGTGGTGGCGGCGCCTTCCTCAATGACCGTCGCCTGCGCGTCGCTGCGCGCAAGGCCTTATCGGATGCAGTGATCGCCACCGGCACGCCGCATCTCGGTCGTGGCAATCACGGCAAATACCTGATCGAACTGCGCCACGTGATGGGCGAAGTCGCCGGCATCCGCCGCATGGGCTCGGCGGCACTCGATCTCGCCTATGTTGCAGCCGGCCGTTTCGACGGCTACTGGGAGCGCGACTTGGCCGCCTGGGACATTGCGGCCGGTGTGCTTCTGATCCGCGAAGCCGGTGGCTGGTCGACGGATATCGATGGCGGAGCCAAGCCGGTCGACGAGGGTTCGATCGTTTGCGGCAACGAATACATCACCAAGGCGCTGCGCGACGTCGTTCACCGTCCGATCCCGTCGAAATAATCGACGGCCCGTCCGTTTCCTGCTTGCCAAGCCTCCGGCGCTCCATGTGTCGGAGGCTTTTTGTTTTTTCCTTCAATTCGGCGCAAAGCTCCACTACAGCGCCACACGTTAAACAGGACGCGCGATGGATGCTGCAGCGCGTTAACTTGCTGCATAACTTTCTCTTAAATCGATTCCGATTTGAGGAATTATGCAGTAGGCTCCGACGCGTCGCGGCACCGTTCCGCCAAATGCAACCGGGAGAATGGTATACCCATGACGAAACTGCATCTGTCCGGGTGGGACGGTCGGGAAGGGGTGGAAGCAGACTACAATCCGCATAAGCTTTCGAGCCCCATGCATTTTTTCTGGACCATGGTGATTTTCCTGATCATCGTCGGTTTCGTCGGCGCGATCCTCTTTCGGCAGGCACACAATGCCTTCCTCGCCAATCCCGGCCTGAACGGCCTGATCCTCGGGGTGCTGCTGATCGGCATCCTGCTGGCGTTCAACCATGTGCTCGGGCTTCGTCCAGAGGTGCGCTGGTTCAATTCTTTCCGCGCCGCCGGCAGCGCCGACAAGGTCGGGCGGGATCCGGTCCTGCTGTCGCCGATGCGCGCGCTGATCGGTGGCCGCCAGACGGCGATCTCGACGACGGCGCTGCGGTCGATCCTGGATTCGATTGCAACACGGCTGGATGAATCGCGCGACACGACGCGGTATCTGACCGGTCTGCTCGTCTTCCTCGGCCTGCTCGGCACCTTCTGGGGTCTGCTCGGCACGATCGGCTCCATCAACACCGTCATCCAGTCGCTGGATGCCGGTTCCGGCAGCACCGAGGACGTGCTGGGCGCTCTCAAGAACGGCCTGTCGGCGCCGCTGACCGGCATGGGAACGGCGTTCTCGACGTCGCTCTTCGGCCTTTCCGGCTCGCTGATCCTCGGCTTTCTCGATCTGCAGGCGGGTCGGGCTCAGAACCGTTTCTATACCGAGCTTGAAAACTGGCTCTCCTCCGTCACCGATGTCGGATCGGAACTCTCGATTGCCGGCGACCTGTCGACCGGCGCGCCGGTCGAGGAGCTGAAGCGCCTGACGGACCAGCTCGTCCGCCTCAACCATGAAGGCGGTTCCAACCAGCGCACGACGGCGGCAATGGCGAGCCTGGCTGAAGGTATTCAGGGTCTGGTCAAGAACATGCGCGGCGAGCAGCAGATGCTGCGCGACTGGATCGAGGCGCAGCAGGAAGAGGCGAAGGCGATGCGCAAGACGCTGGACAAGCTCACGACGCGCATCGGCCACTCCGAGCGCATTTCAGTGAACAGCGAGAAGTCCGGATCGCAGGCCAAGCTCAGCCATGCGGACGATACCGGAGGGGAATGATCCATGGCGCTTGCCCGAAAAGGCCGTTCACAGCGCACGATCGACTATTGGCCCGGTTTCGTCGACGCATTGTCGACCCTGCTCCTGTCGATCATGTTCCTGCTCAGCGTCTTCGTGCTGGCGCAGTTCCTGCTCAGCCGCGAAATCAGCGGCAAGGACGAGGTTCTGACCCGGCTGAACAGCCAGATCAACGAGCTGACACAGCTGCTCGCGCTCGAAAAGAGCGGCAAGCAGGATCTGGAGGATTCACTCGCCAATCTCCAGGCCTCCCTCTCCCAGTCGGAAGGCGAGCGTTCTCGCCTGAAAGCCTTGCTCGACCAGGGCGCCGGCAGCACGGATGCCGCCAACGAGAAGCTTGGGCGTGTCGGTGCCGAGCTTGACGCCGAACGCCAGACCAGCGCCCGTGCCATGAGCCAGATCGAGCTTCTCAACCAGCAGATCGCGGCGCTGCGCAGCCAGATCGCGGCGATCGAAGAGGCATTGCAGGCGTCGGAAGCCAAGGACCAGTCTTCGCAGACGAAGATCGCCGATCTCGGTCGCCGGCTGAATGTCGCGCTGGCGCAGCGGGTGCAGGAACTAAACCGCTATCGTTCCGATTTCTTCGGACGGCTGCGCGAAATCCTGTCCGATCGCGAAAACATCCGCATCGTCGGCGACCGCTTCGTCTTCCAGTCGGAAGTGCTTTTCCCCTCCGGCGGCAACGAACTCAATCCTGAGGGCCAGACTGAAATGGCCAAGCTCGCCTCGGCGCTGCTCGACCTTGCCAAGGAAATTCCGGCGGAGATCAACTGGGTGCTGCGCGTCGACGGGCACACGGACAATGTACAGCTTTCAGGCACCGGCCGTTTTGCCGACAACTGGGAGCTTTCGTCCGCCCGTGCCACATCCGTCGTCAAGTTCCTGATCTCCAAGGGCGTGCCGGCCGACAGGCTGGTCGCCGCCGGTTTCGGCGAGTATCAGCCGATCGCCGAGGGCGAGAGCGTCGAAGCGCGGTCGCAGAACCGTCGTATCGAGCTGAAGCTGACCGAGAAATAGGCTCAAGGATAGCCCTCGGTCCGACGCCCTTGAATTGACCTTGACGTGCGCGTAACACTTGCATCCACAACATGCAGGGGGAAGCTTGCATCTTGGCGGATGCAGGGGAGGGCGCCGTTAATGGATTGCGATGTACTGGTCGTCGGTGCTGGGCTTGCCGGTCTTGTGGCCGCGTCTGAGGCAGCAGCGCTTGGCCGCAAGGTGATCGTTCTCGATCAGGAGGGGGAGCAGAACCTCGGCGGTCAGGCCTTCTGGTCGCTAGGCGGTCTCTTTTTCGTCGACAGTCCCGAGCAGCGGCGCATGGGTATCAAGGACAGTCGCCAGCTCGCCCGCCAGGACTGGATGGGCTCGTCGCAATTCGATCGTCCCGAGGACCACTGGCCGCGATTGTGGGCCGATGCCTATCTCGATTTCGCTGCCGGCGAGAAGCGCAGCTGGCTGCATTCGCTCGGCATGCGCTGGTTCCCCGTCGTCGGCTGGGCCGAGCGCGGTGGCGGCCTTGCGCATGGGCATGGCAATTCTGTTCCGCGCTTCCACGTCACCTGGGGCACCGGCCCGGCTGTTATCGAGCCGTTCGTGCGGCTGACGCGCGAGGCGGAAAGCCGCGGCCTCGTGCGTTTTCGCTTCCGCCACCGCGTCGACGAACTGGTGACGACGGATGGGGCGGTCACCGGCGCGCGCGGTTCGGTGCTCAAGGCCGATCCGGTCGGCCGCGGCCAGCGCAGCTCGCGTGATGTCGCCGGCGATTTCGAGATTTCGGCGGGCGCGGTGATCGTGACATCGGGCGGCATCGGCGGCAACCATGAGCTGGTACGGCGCAACTGGCCACGCAAGCGGCTGGGCCAGCCGCCGGCGACGATGGTCTGCGGCGTGCCGCATCATGTCGATGGCCGCATGCTGGAGATTGCCGGCCGCGCCCGCGGCTCGGTCATCAATTCCGATCGCATGTGGCACTACACCGAAGGCCTGAAGAATTTCGATCCGATCTGGCCGGATCACGGCATCCGCATCCTGCCCGGTCCGTCGTCCTTCTGGTGCGATGCTGACGGCAATCGCTTTTCAGCGCCAGCGATGCCCGGCTTCGATACGCTCGGCACCTTGCAGGCCATCCGCGAAAGCGGCCATGACTACAGCTGGTTCATCCTGACGCGGGCGATCATCAAGAAGGAATTTGCCCTATCCGGTTCCGAACAGAACCCTGATCTGACCGGCAAAAGCATCTCTCTCCTGCTCAAGCGGCTGGGCAAGAACCCGCCCGGACCGGTGCAGGCTTTCATGGACAGGGGAGAGGATTTCATCGTTCGCGATCGGCTCGACGATCTCGTGCCGGCGATGAATGCGCTGACGGCTGAGAACCGGCTGTCGGTCGATCACCTGCGCGAGCAGATCGAGGCGCGCGACCGCGAGATCACCAATCCCTTCTCGAAGGATGCGCAGGTGACGGCGATCCGCGGGGCACGGTCCTACCGCGGTGACCGGCTGCTGCGTACCGCCAAACCGCACCGCCTGCTCGACCCCAAGGCCGGGCCGCTGATTGCCGTCAGGCTGCATATCCTGACGCGCAAGACGCTCGGCGGCCTGCAGACCAACCTGGCCGGCCAGGTGCTGGAGCAGTCGGGCGAACCGGTGCCGGGCCTTTACGCTGCAGGTGAAGTCGCAGGCTTCGGCGGCGGCGGCATGCATGGCTACAACGCGCTGGAAGGCACGTTTCTCGGCGGCTGCATCTATTCCGGCCGTGTCGCCGGGAGGCATGCGGGTGCGGTCTAAGCGGGCTGAATCGGCTATCGTTGTCCGCGTGTCGGGCCCCTCACCCTAGCCCTCTCCCCGCAAGCGGGGAGAGGGGACGCATGCTGCAGTCGGCCCAGCGCTTGTTATGGCCAGAGCTTCCCGGAAAAGTGCGAAGCGGTTTCGGCCAGGGAATGCGAAATACATGAGCGTTTTGATGGCCCCGCCTAAGACGGAGACGCTCGAGATCGGCGAGCGCGTGCCACATATCCCTTCTCCCCGCAGGCGGGGAGAAGGCGGCGGCAGCCGGATAGGGGCCGATCCGGCAGATGGGGTCAAGTAACTCTGATCAATCCATCTGGATGTTGGCGTCGCGAACGACAGGCGTCCATTTTGCGAGCTCGGCCTTCACATGCGCGGCAAGCTCCTGCGGCGTAGAGCCGACGATGGTTGCGCTGAATTCCTTCATCCGCTCGACCACGGCCGGGTCCGCAAGCGCTTTGTTGGCGGCTTCGTTCAGGCGGGCGACAACCGGCTCGGGCGTGTTGGCCGGTGCAAACAGCGCGTTCCAGGTATAGGTTTCGTAGCCCGGAATGCCTGCCTCCGCGACCGTCGGAACGTCGGGGAAGGATGGCGCGCGTTCGGCGGTCGTTACCGCAAGCGCCCGCAAGGTGCCGGCCTTGATGTGGCTGGAGGAGGACGGCAGGTTGTCGAACATGATCGGCACCTGGTTGCCGATGACGTCGTTGAGCGCCGGTCCGGCGCCCTTGTAGGGGATATGCTGCATGTTGACGCCGGCCATCTTCTTGAAGAGCTCGCCGGAGAGGTGCAGCGGCGTGCCATTGCCGGAAGAAGCGTAGGCATATTCATCGGGCTTGGCCTTGAGCAGTGCCAGAAGCTCCTCGACGGTCTTGGCCGGCAGCTCCGGATTGACCACCAGCACGTTCGGAACGACGACCAGAAGCGAGATCGGAGCGAAGTCCTTTTCCGGGTCATAGGGCTTGGTCTTGAGGATCAGCGGGTTGAGGGCGTGCGTCGCCACCGTGCCCATGAGGATCGTATAGCCGTCCGGGTCGGCGCGCGCGACATTGTCGGCACCGAGGTTGCCACCGGCGCCGGCGACATTCTGGACGATGACCTGCTGGCCGAGATCCTCCGACATCTTCTGCGCCACGATCCGCGCGACCACGTCGGTCGAGCCGCCGGCGGCAAAGGGAACGACAAGGGTGATTGCGCGATCCGGAAAGTCCTGGGCATTCGCCTGGATGCCGGAGCCGAGAACGGTGAGTGCGGTGAAGCCGAGGGCAAGCGCCGCCCGGCGGGTCAACTTCGAAAATGTCATTAGGTTCCTCCCTGAACAATCCACATCGGTCGTGGCGGCCGAAAAAAGCCGGCACCTATAGAATAGGGTCCGGCTTTCCAGCTGCAATGGCATGCCGGACATGCCGGCATGCGACTATGGTAGTGGTCGTCTTACTTCCCCGGGTTCAGGAACAGCTCCTCGGCGCCGTGGTTGAACTGCAAACGGGCCAGCTTGGCATAGAGCCCGTCCTGCCGGATCAGCGAGGCATGGGTTCCCTCTTCGACGATCCGGCCGTGTTCCATCACGAGGATGCGGTCGGCCTTCAAGACGGTTGCGAGCCGGTGGGCGATGACAACAGTCGTGCGTTCATGCAGCAAGCCTTCGAGTGCCTTCTGCACCAGTGTCTCGCTTTCGGCGTCGAGCGCCGAGGTCGCCTCGTCGAGCAAAAGGATCGGCGCGTTGCGCAGGATGGCGCGGGCAATGGCGATGCGCTGGCGCTGGCCGCCCGAGAGCGTGATGCCACGCTCGCCGACAAGCGTGTCGTAGCCCTTCTCCATCCGGCCGATGAATTCGTCGGCCTGGGCGGCGACGGCAGCGGCGCGCACCGCCTCACGGCTTGCACCCGGCAGGCCGAAGGCAATGTTGTCGTGGACGGAGGAGGCGAAGATGGTGACGTCCTGCGGCACGATCGCCAGGCGGTCGCGCAGATCCTTCGGGTCCACGGTGCGGATATCGACGCCATCGACCGTGATGGCACCCTTTGCCGGATCGTAGAACCGCAGCAGCATCGAAAAGACGGTGCTCTTGCCCGCGCCGGATGGGCCGACAATGGCGACGGTTTCACCCGGTTTGATCGCAAAGCTCAGGCCGTTCAGGCTCTTGTAATCAGGGCGCGCGGGATAGGCGAAATAGACTTCGTCGAAGCTGATGGCGCCGAGCGCCGGCGCCGGCATGGCGACGGGGGTTTCGGGCGCCTCGATTTCCGGGACTTCGGTCAAGAGCTCGTTCAACCGCTCGGCGGCACCGGCTGCCTGCGAGAGCTCGCCCCAGACCTCCGATAGCGATCCGAGGCTACCGGCGGCGAAGACCGAATAAAGCAGGAACTGGCTGAGGGTTCCGGCCGAGAGATTGTCCGCCAGCACGTCGCGCGCGCCGAACCACAGGACGGCGACAACGCTGCCAAACACCATGGTGATGGCGAAGGCTGTCAGCACCGAGCGGGCCTTGATGGCCGCGCGTGCCGCGCCGAAGGCATCTTCGACGGCGTTGCCGAAGCGGTTGTTGGCGATGTCCTCGCTGTTGAAGGCCTGAACCGTGCGCGAGGCGGCGATCGCCTCGCCGGCATAGGCCGATGCCATCGCCAGGGTGTCCTGTGCCTCGCGCGAGCGGCGGCGGACGGAGCGGCCGAAGCCGACCAGCGGAAACACGATCACCGGGATTGCCGCCAGCACCAGGCTCGACAGCTTCGGGCTGGTATAGACCATCATGCCGATGGCGCCGAGACACAGGATCAGGTTGCGAAGTGCTACCGATGCCGTCGCGCCGACGGCGGACTTCAGCTGCGTGGTATCGGCGGTCAGCCGCGAGACGATCTCGCCCGACTGGTTCACGTCGAAGAACGACGCGGAAAGGCGGGTGACGTGCTGGAAGACGTTGCGCCGGAGATCCGCGACAATGCGCTCGCCAAGGGTGATGACGAAATAGTAGCGGGCCGCACTGGCCAAAGCCAGGATGATGGCGAGCATCATCAGCATCGAGAAATAGGTATTGATGAAGCCGCTGTCGGAATTGGAGAAGCCGTTGTCGACCATGCGCCTGACGGCGAGCGGCAGCGTCAGGGTCGTCACCGCAGCGATAACGAGCGAAATCCCGGCGCCGATGACCAGATGGCGGTAGCGCTTGAGGTAGGGCAGCAGCGTGGCGAGAGGGCGAATGGATTTACGCGCTGGTGACTGGTTTGCTCGTTCGGACACATGACCCCCGTTCGCCAATCACGGAGGGGGCGGGTTTGCCCATGAGTCTTCCGCGCGGCACTTGTTATCCCGCGGACCTTGATGTATAGGCACGGCATCGAATTGGGAAGCCGTGGCCCATCAGCCGGTCCGCGGCTTCATTTACGTGTTCGGTCTCGAAGTCGCAATGCCTTGCGACAATTGGACCCTGGAACTCTAGGAAGATCGTTATGAAGGCAGACATCCATCCCGACTATCACCTGATCAAGGTGGTCATGACTGACGGCACCGAATACGAAACCCGCTCGACCTGGGGTTCGGCAGGCGCCACCATGAACCTGGAAATCGACCCGAAGTCGCACCCGGCTTGGACGGGCGGCAACCAGCAGCTCATGGACCGCGGCGGCCGCGTCTCCAAGTTCAAGAAGCGTTTCGAAGGCCTCGGCCTCTAATCGCACGCTCTCTTGGCGCGTTTTCGAAGCCCGGCTCTGCCGGGCTTTTTGTTGTGCGGATTTCCGTTCCGACTTAAGGCCGATCTTTGATCGTGCGAGCCGGCTCAAGCCGCGCATGAAAAAACCCGGCTAGAGGCCGGGTTCGTTTCGTTGGCAGCGAACTGCCGAATATCTTGAAATCAGTTGGTGCCGAAGGCCGTCTGCAAGAGCTTAATCTGCGCCTTGACGCCGTTCTGGTTATCAGGAACGAAGGTCGAGGCTTCCTGCGGACGGTAGATCTCGCGATCGAGCAGGGCGACGCGGTTCTGCAGGCGCAGTGAGCGCTCGATGAGGTCGCGGAATGCTTCCGGCAGCTCACTCCAGCCGGGCGCGCTGCGGTCGACGTTGAAGCTGTCGAGGCGAACCTTGCTCTTTTCCGACAGCACCTGGTCGCGGCTCATCTCGCCGTTGTTGACAGCGCGTTGAAGCAGGAGCCATGATGCCATCTGCATGAGACGCGTGGTCAGACGCATGGATTCTGCTGCATAGAGGACCGATGCCATGCGCGGCAGGACCTTGGAGGCCAGGCGACCGGGGCCGTCGAGATAGCTCGCGGTTTCTTCGACCAGACCCATGCCTTCCGAATAGAGCGCCTTGAACTGCGCCGACGCCGCCGCGTGTCCCGCGAAACTGACGGTATTCAATCCTCTTTCGGACATGACCTGTTTTCCCTGGTTCAAACGCATCACGACAGTCGGGTAACGGGCGGTTTTGGGAAAAGTTTCCTTGCCGCCTCTATGCCTGAAGAATGATGCCATAGCGCATTTCGCGCAAGAGCATTCTTAAGAAAGGGTTAATCTCCACAATTCTTTGCAGCGACATATATCAAAACAAAAAAAGAGCCGCGGAAAGCGGCTCTCAAGGTAAAACAGGGAGAAAAATCAGACCCATTCGCCAGTCGGAGAAATTGTCTGAGTCCGGAAAGCTCCGGATAAACAGACAATCGCAGAGAATGCTTAATATACCGTTAAGAAAGCGCCGTTTCGGGCCGTTTGTCCTTGTGCGATCGTCAGCGGAACAGGCCTTCGGCCGCAGATCGGCTTGCGGATTTGCGCTCGCGCTCCGCCTCGAGCCGGGCGATTTCCTCCTTCAGCAGCGCGATGCGCTGTGTGAGCTCGTCGACGGACAGAAGCGACAGGTCGCTGCCGATCTCATGCGCCAGCTTCTTCTTGGGTTGGTCTTCGTCAAACAGGCCCATTCGACTTCTCCTCCTGTTCGGGGTCGATATCGCCGTCGTCGTCATCATGTGTTTCATCGAACGGTGCTGCGCGCGGCGAGAGCTGCAAGCTCTCGGGCGTCATCGCCGTTCCGGCGTTGATCGGCGAGAAGGCATCGCGCTCGGCGACCGGAACCGGCGCGCGCATGCGGCTGCGGATGATGGCGTAGGCGGTGATGAGGATATGGGCGCAGGCGGTGATCATGAACAGCCCGTAGGGGCCGGTCGCAGTCATCACCGGGCCGCCGATGGTCGGGCCGATAATGGTGCCGATGCCGTAGAGCAGCAGCAATCCGCCGGAAACCTTGACGAAATCCTCTGCCGTCGCAAAGTCGTTGGCATGCGAAACGGCGATCGGGTAGAGCGCGTTGGCCGCCGCGCCATAGATCGCAATCAGGGTAAGCACGATCCAGACCTGGCTCGGTTCGACCAGAAAGATCAGGAGCCCCGCCAGCGCACCGACACCGGCAAGGGCGGCAAGCACGTAACGCCGGTCGATGCGATCGGACAGGCGCCCGGCCGGCAGCTGCATCACCGCGCCGGCAAAGATCGCCACGCTCATCATCGCCGCGACAGTGCTGTCGGAGAGGCCCGCCTGGCGGCCGAAGACGGCGCCGAGCGTGCCGAAAGCGCCGTTGGCGATGCCGACGAGCAGGATGCCGAGGAACGAGACCGGGGAATTGCGATAGAGCCCGCGCAGGTCGAGCTGGACCTGCTTCAGCGGCTGCGGCGAGGCGGCCTTCGAGAGCAGGGTCGGCAGCATAGCGACGCAATAGAGAATACCGCAGATCATGAAGAGGGTGCTGGTGGAGGTATCGCCGAACGGGATCATCATCTGGCCGCCGACGACGCCGAAGAGCGTGATGGCGATATAGAGGGAAAAGATGACGCCGCGGCTCTCATTGGTGGCGCGCTCGTTGAGCCAGCTTTCGATGATCATCGAGGTGCCGGCAGTGGAAAAACCGGTCAGCGCACGCAGGATCAGCCACCAGGTCGGGTCGATCAGGATGCCGGTCATCAACGCGACGATGGCAATCATCGAGGTAAAGACGCTGAAGGCGCGCACATGGCCGATGCGCTTGACGACATTAGGTGCAAAGAAGCAGCCAAGCACGAAGCCGGCCGCCCAGGACGTGCCGATCAGGCCAAGGATGGTGGTGGGATAGCCCTCGGCCGTGCCTCTGACCGGCAAAAGCAGGCCCTGCAGGCCGTTGCCCAGGAAGAGAAACAGCGTGCCCAGCAGGAGCGAGGCGACGGGGAGCAGGTTTTTTCTCATCATCCATCCGAAAATCGTTCTGCCGTCAGCAAGTTAGGGCGGTGTGCCCGGAATTGCCAGCCGGATTCTGTCCGGCCGGTCATTGCAAATCGGCGGCGGAAACAATAGCCCTCTAATGCATCATCCCAAGAATCGATATCGAATTTCGGGATCATAAGCAGTTGCGCGTGCTGACGGCCTGCGCTGCTACGACGACAAGGTGACGGCGGCGTGACAGTTCCGCCGAGTTGCGGGAATTTACCCGGGGATAGGCTGGATATGTCGAAGGCGCTGGCGCTCATTCTGCTTCTGGCGATGGCCATCCAGCTGATCTGGCCGATCGGCCTGCCCGGTCTGAGGCAGCGTCGCGATTTCTGGAAGATCGCAGTGTTTGCGATCGTCATGATGATGATCACGGTTCTTATTCGACCGTGATACGGCGAACGAAGTAATCCCATAGTGTTAGGATGGTGGTTTCCTTGGAAACTTCGCCATCTGGCCTAGTGTGTTATCCGGTTCTTCGGTCATTCGTCGTACCCAGAAAAGCGCGCAGGACAGATGATGAAGAACGCGCTAGATTGTATACTTCACCCAGGAGATGAAATCGGGGGTTACTTGGAACGCCGCCTTGCTGCCATCCTTGCTGCCGATGTCGTGGGCTACAGCCGCCTCATAGGCGCTGATGAGACCGGCACGCTGGCCGCCATGAAGCGGCACAAGAACGAGCTGGTCGATCCCAAGGTCAGCCGACACAAGGGTCGGATTGTCAAACTGACCGGCGACGGCATTCTGGTCGAGTTCGCGAGTGTCGTGAACGCGGTTGCTTGTGCCGTCGACATTCAGCGCGGCATGCTTATCCGCAACGAAGACGTGCCGCAGTTGAAGCGTATCGAACTGCGCATCGGCGTGCATCTGGGCGACGTGATCGTCGAGGACGGCGATATCTTCGGCGACGGCGTCAATGTCGCAGCCCGGCTCGAAGGCCTGGCCGAGCCCTCCGGCATTGCCGTCTCCGCCTCCGTTCGCGACCATGTCGGCTCGAGGCTGGATGTCGGCTTCGTCGACAAGGGACAGCACGCGCTGAAGAACATCGCAGCGGGTGTGCATGTCTATTCGGTGGCGCTGGGGGCGCCGACCAAGATCGCCAAGGTGTTGAATGGGTCCCATACGGTAACGGTGGACGATGGTTACGGGCTTTCCGTCGCCGTGCTGCCCTTCACCAATATGAGCCATGACCCGGAGCAGGAATATTTCTCCGACGGCATCACCGAAGACATCATCACCGACCTGTCGAAGATCTCGCAGTTGCACGTGGTCGCCCGCAACACGGTCTTTACCTACAAGGGACGGTCTGTCCGGGTCAAAACCGTGGCGCAGGAACTGGGCGTTCGGTTCATCCTCGAAGGCAGTGTGCGCAAGGCCGGCGCGCGGGTGCGCATCACCGGGCAGCTGATCGATGCGCTGACAGGCACGCATCTTTGGGCCGACCGCTACGACCGCGATCTCACCGATATCTTCGCCATCCAGGACGAGATCACTCACGCCATCGTCGACCAATTGCGCATCAAGCTGTTGCCTGAGGAGAAGAAGGCGATCGAGAGCGATCCGACGACGAGCGTCGAGGCCTACACTTACTATCTGCGCGGGCGGCGATTCTCGCACGCCTGGACCCGTTCCTATCTGCTGCTCGCCCGACGGATGTTCCTGAAGGCCGTCGAGCTCGACCCGAATTTTGCCCGCGCCTATGCCGGCATCGCCGATTGCGAATCCGCTCTTCGCGACTGGCACGAGCACGAATTCCCGCTCGAGAGCATTCTGAGCACGAGCGAGCGGGCGCTGGCGCTCGATCCGAACCTGGCGGAAGCGCACGCTTCCCGGGGATTGGTCCTGCACCAGGACGGGCAAAGCGAAGAGGCCGTTGCCGAGTTTGAGCGCGCCTTGACGCTTGATCCGCAGCTCTACGAGGCAAACTTTCACTATGGCCGCTTTCTCTTCATGCGCGGCGAGTTCGAGACGGCGATCCAGTTCTTCAAGCGGGCCGCGGAAATCAGCCCGGATGACTATCTCTCGCCGATCCACCTGATGAGCGCCTACAAGTCGCTGGGCCAGGAAACCGAGCGGGGACACTGGGCGAAGATTGGTATTTCCCGGGCCGAGCGGGCGCTGGAGCTGCATCCGGAGAATTCCGGTCCGGCCCATCGCGGCGCCCTGGCGCTGGCCCATATGGGCGAAGCAGAGCGCGCGCGTGAATGGGCGGCGTGTGCGATCGCCATCGATCCGGATGATGTTGTCGCACGCTACAACACGGCCTGCGTCCATTCGATCCTCGGCGATGTCGACACGGCGCTCGACATGCTCGAGAGCCTGTTGCCGCAAAGTTCCTGTTACCAGCTGCTTTGGTTCAAGCAGGACTCCGACCTGGACGCCGTTCGCCACCATGTGCGTTTCGAGGCGATGGTGGCAGCGATCGCCCAGTGCGAGGCAGCAAAGCACTGACCACCTGAAATCAGTGCGCCCGGTAGGACCCGACCGGCGCGACTGCACGTTTCCTTAAATCGCATTCGATTTAAGGATAAAGACATGCAGCAATTCAAAGTGCTACGGCGAACTTTGCGCGTCTAATAAGACGCGCGGCGTTGTAGGCGATTGCCGCGCGTAAACCACCAGATGCCGGCGCCGGTGGCAAACAGGAGGCCTGTTGCCAAAAGGACGACGGCGACGAACGCCTTCTCGAAGGCCGCTTTGGCGAGTGCCACTAGATTTTCGGCATCATTCGACGACAGTTTTTCCGCCAATATCAACGCCTCGTCCAGGCTGTCGCGTGCGATTGCCGATATGCCCGCCCCTTCCGGCAGCATGACGAAGGCGGTGTAGACCGCCGACATCACGCTGCCGAGCACGGCGATGCCGATGGCGCCGCCAAGTTCGAAGGAAACCTCCTCGATGGAGGCGGCCATGCCGGCGCGTTCCGGCGCGGCGTTGGACATGATGGCGCTGGAGGCTGCCGTCATCGAAGCGCCAATGCCAAGGCCGAGCACGATGAGGCTGACGATCTGAGCGAGCACGCCGGCTTCGTGCACGGCAAGAAACGCGCCGAGGCCGGCGGCTGCGGTGATAAGGCCGGTGCGCAGCACCATCTCGGCGCCGAGGCGCGGCAGCATCATGCCGGTAAGCGGACCGGCGACGAAGGCCGCAAGCGGGATCGGCAGGATGAAAATGCCGGCGTCAAGCGGCGAATACCCGGCGACAAGCTGCAGCCGCTGGCTGAGCACGAGCTCGGCGCCGACGATGGCCGCGGATGCGACAAGGGCTGCGGCGACGCCCGAGGAGAAGGCGGCGTTGCGGAACAGGCCGAAGTCGATCATCGGGTGCGGGCTGCGCCTCTGTCTGCGCACAAAGAGGAGAAGCGCTACGACGCCGATGGCGGCGGCGATGAGCCCGGCTTCAGCCGAGGGTTCGCGCTTGCTCATCTCCTTGATGGCATAGGCAAGCCCGACCAGGCCGACCATGATCTGGACGGAGCCGAGCGGATCCCACGGGTGATCCTTGTTGCCCTTGCTGTCGGGAAGCACGACAACGCCGAGCAGCAAGGCCACGGCGACGATCGGCACGTTGATGAGAAAGACCGAGCCCCACCAGAAGTATTCGAGCAGGAACCCGCCGAGCACCGGGCCGATCGCCGCGCCACCCGAGGCGATGGCAGCCCAGACGCCGATCGCCAGCGCCCGCTCACGTTCGTCGGTGAAGGTCAGCCGGATGATCGAAAGCGTTGCCGGCATCATCAGCGCGGCGCCGACGGCAAGAAGCACGCGGCCGGTAATCAGGATCGACGGGTTCGAGGCATAGGCCGCCAGCAGTGAAGCGAGGCCGAAGACGGCAAGACCGGCAATGAACGGCCGCTTGTGGCCGAGCCGGTCGCCGAGCGTGCCGAGCCCCGGCAGCAGGCCGGCAACGACCAGCGCATAGGCATTGACGATCCAGAGCTTTTCCGACGCGGACGCGCCAAGATCGTGGGTCAGCCGGGGCAGCGCCGTGTAAAGCACGGTCATATCGACAACGATCAGCAGCAGCGCGCTCGACACGATGGCAAGAATGAGCCAGCGATTATGCGGGGACATGGTACACCTCTGTGGCCGACCCTGCCTGCGGGACCTTTGGCCTTGTTGACGTCAGAGCGATTATATAAATACATACGTATGGAATTGAAAGTGGGAATCTGAAATGGGACGACGCCGGACGATCGATCGCGACAAGGTGCTGGATGCGGCGGAGGCGACCGTCAGCGCCATCGGTGCTGCCGGCCTGACGATCGACGCGGTGGCCAAGGCGGCGGGCATCACCAAGGGCGGGGTTCAATATTGCTTCGGTAACAAGGACGGCCTGATCGACGCGATGATGGAACGCTGGTTCAACGAGTTCGACAGCGCGGTCGCCGCCGAAGTCGGAGACGAGACGGATCCGGTAACGGCGATGCGTGCGCACGCGGAGGTGACAGCGCGCATGAACACGGCGGAGAATGCCCGCACGTCCGGGATGATGGCAGCGCTCCTGCAGCGCGAAGACCATATGGAAAAGAACCGGGCCTGGTATCGCGGGCGCCTCGACAGCCTCGATCTGTCGACCGAGGAGGGGCGCCGGGCGCGTCTTGCCTTTCTCGCAACGGAAGGCGCCTTCCTGCTGCGCAGTTTCGGTTTTGCCGAAATGGACGATACCGAATGGCAGGATATTTTTGCCGATATCGTTGCCCTGGTGCCGAAAGAAAACGCCTGACTGCGACCCCTCGACCGCCGGGCACGATCCGGCAAGCGACAGGGCTTCGAGCAAAGGGAAGAGCATGCCGACGCTGGTCGAAGTCATCGCCTACGACGATGCGTGGCCGCAGGCGTTTGCGGAGATGTCGAAGCATCTGGCGATGCCTGCTTGGCTCCGCCACGATCGCAATCGACCATATCGGCAGCACTGCAGTTCCCGGGCTCATCGCCAAGCCGATCATCGATATCGATGTGACGCTGTGCAGGCCGGAAGCGATTGCCGCCGGCGGCGCGGCGCTCGTCGCCGACGGCTTTATGTCACGGGGGAACAGATATGACGATGGTGTCTGGGCATTCGCCAAGCAGGGATCGCCGGGACAGCGCGTCTATCTCTGTCCGCCACACAACGACACCCATCGCCGTCGCCTGATCTTTCGTGATCAGCTTCGTCAAAGCCGCGAGACGGTCGACGCCTACGCAGCGCTGAAGCGAAGCCTTGCCGCGACATTTGCCTTCGATGGCGACGGCTATACCGCGGCCAAGACGCAGTTTATCGAGCAGGTGGTCGAGTGCGCCGGCCGGAGTTGAACGGCCCTCTCCCCCTCGCGTGGCGTCAGCTACGGGCTGCCGCCAGTTGGGCAAGGTGGCCGGGCAGGTCGGTCCCGCGACCGGCGGCGTTGATCGTTTCGAAATAGTCGTGCCAGCCGGCCGCCGCGATGCCCGAGACCAGGGCATCAAGCGCTGCTTCATCGGGGAAGCGTCAGATGGCGAAATAGGACTGCGATGCGGCATGAAGCTTGCCGGCATCCACCTCGCCAAAGGCGATAGGCTCGACCCCGAGATCCGATAACTTGGCCATGCCATGGCCGACGGTCTCGAAAAACTGCTGCCGCGCGACGGCGTCAAGCGACAGCCATGTTCGCTTCGAGGTATAGAGTTCGCTCAGATAGTGGGGCATGCATTCTCTTTTCAGGATCAATCGATGGACCGAAGTGCGCGCTTGCAGATCCGGGCGGTGGCGGCGCTGTCTTGCTTGCGTTGCCAGGAGGCGCAGAGATCGCGAACCCAGTCGGGCCGGTCCTTGGCCGCGTCGTTCAGCCAGTTGCCGACGGAGTCCTGAACGTAGCGCGAGGGGTCGGCGTTCAACGGTTCGAGGATGATTAGTGCCATTTCCGGATTGTCTTTGAGCGTCGGGATATGGCTGCACCAGACCCCGCGGGGGCGCGTCGCTTCGCTTGCAAACCGGCGCAGACGGTCGGAGCGGGAGGCGGTCCAGCGGCCAAGAAGCGTTATCGCCGCTTTGAGATCGGCGGCGAGATGCGGCCGCACGGCCATCCAGGCCCATTCACGCACGCCGAAGTGCGGGTCGTCGGCAAGCGGCCGGATCGCTTCGAGGCGTTGTTCAAGCGTGAGCGCTGGATTTGCGCCGATCACGAAGCACGCCCAGCCCCTGACCGTGTCGGACTGGTGTTGCTGCAGCCTTGTCACTGCGCCATCGCCAAGCCGGCCGCGGATCAATCCTGCTGCGAGCGCCATGCGTTTGGAAATGCCGGTGCCGGCTATGGCGCCGATGCTGGCGAGTGCATCGTCGCCGACTTCCGGTACGGCCGACCGCATCAGCGCCGCGAAATCGACCGCGAGGCATTGGGTCAGCGTCGAGGTTTGCGCCGCTCCCGCATTCAACAGCGCGAGCCGTTGCGGGTCGATATCCTGCACGCGCCGTGGGGCAGGGCTCACGGCTCGATCTCGCTTCCAGCCGTCGTCAATACGGCCTTTCGGCCGGCGTCGGTGTTGCGCCACGCGCGCTGGATGAGCGTACTTAGCGTCTGTCGGTCGCGCTCGTCGAAACCGGCAAACAGCGATGCAATCCAGCGCGTGTGCGTGTCGAACAGCTCGCGCGCTGCATGCTCGCCCTTCGGCGACAACTGCACCAGCACCTTTCGGCGATCGTCCTTGCTCTGCTGCCTCGCGAGAAAGCCGTCCCGCTCCAGCCCGTCCAGAAGTCCGGTAACGGTTGCGCGTGTGACGCCGGCCCGATCGGCAAGCTCATATGGTGACAATCCCTGCGGCAGCTGGTGCAGCAGGAAAAGCAGAACGAACTTTCCCTCTGAGAGATTGTGTGGCGCGAGGCGCGCAGCACAGTCGCGATCGATGGCGGCGGCAAGTGCCATGACTTCGAAGCACAGACGCAGGTTGGCGGTTGGTAGGTGTCCGCGCTGTTCGGCTTCGGTGATCAGGGCGAGGTGCTTTTGCTCAAGTATATCCATAAGGCGCCATATAGTATGGCGCCAAATTAAGAGTCAATGGGTTCGCCGAAGGCACGCATGCGGGTTCGCTCGCGCCGCCGGTCAGCGTCTTGCGGGTGTTTAGAGCGCGATGGAACCGCGCATCGCAGTCATGCAGGCGCCGGCAATGCTGGTTTTGCCTACGGTGCCGCGTTGCTTGCTGACGCTGACCTCGATGATGCTTCGGCGCCCCATCTCGAAGCCTTGCTCGATCGTCAGATCGACGTCGATGGT
Organism: Ensifer sp. ENS11; assembly: GCF_014851895.1. Taxonomy (NCBI): domain Bacteria; kingdom Pseudomonadati; phylum Pseudomonadota; class Alphaproteobacteria; order Hyphomicrobiales; family Rhizobiaceae; genus Ensifer; species Ensifer sp. ENS11. Next base: position 160,211 of record NZ_JACVAN010000011.1, read on the forward strand.
CTCCTCGGGCAGAAGCGAGACGAGATAGGCGCCAAGGGCGGCTGAGGCGCTGCCGGTCGCCGGGTCCTCAATGACGTTGTCGAGCGGCGCAAACATGCGGGCGCGCAGCTGCCATGGATTTTCGGCCGAGCGGGCATAGAGGAACAGGCTGAAGCTGTCTTCGTCTGGCTTGTAGCGCCGATTGGCGGCCTCGAAGGCGGTGACGTTGGGACGCGCCGCCGACAGCGCGGCTACGTCTTTCAGTTCCGCGACCGCGAAGGGCAGGCCAACGGAAACGCGCACCGGTGCATGGTTGGCGGTGCTGACGACATCGGGTGCGACCATGGCGCAGGCGGCGATCGTCTCGACATCGATGCTGGGTCCGATGCTCAAGGCGCGCGGCACGACGATACGCGCCTCCTTCACCGCGCCATCGGCGCGCGACAGGGCGACCTCGACCAGGCCGGCGAGCTCTTCAAACCGCAGGTGATCGCCGGGCGCCCGGCCGAAAATCTCCGCCTGCTGGCCGAGCACGAAGGCGGTGCCGACATTCGGGTGTCCGGCGAAGGGGATCTCCATCGTCGGCGTGAAAATGCGCACCCGCGCGCTGTTGGCAGGATCCTCCGGCGGCAGCACGAAGGTGACTTCGGAATAGCCGAACTCGGTTGCGATCGCCTGCATCTGCGCATCGTTTAAACCCCGTGCGTCCGGGATGACGGCAAGCTGGTTGCCGGCGAAACGATTTTCAGTGAAGACGTCGACGGTGATGTAGTCGACGGAGTGCACGGGGGCAAAAGAAGTCATGAACGCTCGCTTCCGCTGGATGCGGCGGCGATCAGCGCCGCCTGATGGCCTGGATCGAAAGGCTTAAGGCAGGCGGCGAAACCGGCAAAGACACCAACTTGTCTTGGTGACAAGATCGGCATTTACACTCTACGGCGAGCGGCAAACCATGCGGGGGCCGCACGAAAAGGGGCCAATAAATGGCCCCTTGCGTCGTCTTCGACTTGGCTGACGGCGGCGCTCAGGCGGCCTTCTCCAGGTCCTTCTTCCAGCTGCCCTTGGCGGCCAGGCTGCACATTTCGGCGCGGTGCGAGAAGGCCCGCTGGCCGGCAGCGACGTTCTCGGCCTTGCCGTTCCAGGCGGACAGCGCTTCCTGCTGCAGGGCGCGGCCGTAGGAGAAGGTGAGCTTCCAGGGCAGATTGTGGGTCGCATTCATGGCCGAGAGATGGGCCGTCGCCTCCTCGGTCGTCTGGCCACCGGAAAGGAAGGCGATGCCGGGAACGGCTGATGGCACCGTGCGTCGCAGCACCTTGATCGTGCGTTCGGCGACTTCGGCGACGGACGCCTTGCGCGCCTTCTTGCCATCGATGACCATGCTCGGCTTCAGGATCATGCCTTCGAGCTTTACACGCATCTCGGCGAGCGCCTCGAAAGTGACGCGCAGCGTCCATTCGGTGACCTCCTGCGACCGGTCGATCGAGTGATCGCCCGGCGCGCCATCCATCAGCACCTCCGGCTCGACGATCGGAACGATGCCGGCTTCCTGGCAAAGGGCGGCGTAGCGCGCGAGCGCATGGGCGTTAGCCCTGACGGCACCTGGGCTCGGCAACGTGTCCGAAATGGCAATCACGCCACGCCATTTGGCAAAGCGGGCACCGGCCTCGTAATATTTCGTCAGGCGTTGTGCGAGCCCGTCGAGACCTTCGGTGATCGTTTCCGCCGGAAAATTGGTCATCGGCTTGGCACCGGCATCGACCTTGATGCCCGGGATCGACCCGGCGGCGCGGATGACGTCCACCAGCGGCGTGCCGTCGGCCGCCTTCTGGAACAGTGTCTCTTCGTAGAGAATGACGCCGGAAATGTACTTGCGCATCGCCTCGTCGGCGCGAACGAGCATTTCGCGATAGTCGCGCCGCGATGTCTCGGTCGATTCCAGACCGATGCCGTCGAAGCGCTTCTTGATCGTCGCCGTGGACTCGTCGGCGGCAAGCAGACCCCGGCCGTTTGCGACCATGGCAACTGCGATGTCTTCCAGTCTTTCGCTCATGTTTTTCTCCCTAGGTCACGATGATTTGGGCCGGGCCGGACCAAATCATAACCGTGATCGTTCCCAATAAGTAGAGCGGGATACGGACGGAAAAAGCAGGCGTTTTCCTCATCCCGCTCAGCGCCGATCAGCAAGGATCAGGCAACCACTGAAACCGTTTCGGGGCAATCGGTGCGCACGTGACCGCCACGCCCCCAAACAGGGCGTGAGTAACAGGGGAAATTGTCCGGGAAAAAGGCAGGAAAAGCGACTGAAACGATTTAAATAATTTTAATCGTTTGAATTATCTTGGTTTTTTCTGTGTCTCAGGCGCGCGGGTAACCCGCGCGCCTGAGCGCCTGACTTACTTCTGCTGCTTGAGGATGTCGACGCCCGGCAGCGGCTTGCCTTCCATCCACTCGAGGAAGGCGCCGCCGGCGGTCGAGACATAGCTGAAATCGTCCGTGACTTCGGCGTGGTTGAGGGCTGCAACCGTATCGCCGCCGCCGGCGACCGACACGAGCGATCCCTGGCGGGTGCGGGCAGCCGCATGCTTGGCAACGGCGACCGTCGCCTTGTCGAAGGGGGCGATTTCGAAGGCGCCGAGCGGACCGTTCCAGACCAGTGTCTCGGCCTTGGAGATCCAGTCGTTGACCGCAGCGATCGACTTCGGACCGACGTCCAGCATCATCGCATCCGCCGGGATGGCGTTGATCTCCACCACTTCATTGTCGGCGCCGGCCTTGAATTCGCGGGCGACAACGCCGTCTTCCGGCAGGACGATGGCGCAACCGGCTTCAGCCGCTGCAGTGATGATCGCCTTGGCGGTATCGGCGAGATCGTGCTCGCAGAGCGACTTGCCAACATTGACGCCCTTTGCGGCGATGAAGGTATTGGCCATGCCGCCACCGATGACGAGGGCGTCGACCTTCTTCACGAGGTTCTGCAGCAGATCGATCTTGGTCGAGACCTTGGCGCCGCCGACGATGGCAACGACCGGGCGCTTCGGCTGGCCGAGACCCTTTTCAAGTGCCTCGAGCTCGGCCTGCATCGTGCGGCCGGCATAGGCCGGCAGGTGGTGGGCAAGGCCCTCGGTCGAGGCGTGGGCGCGGTGCGCGGCCGAGAAGGCATCGTTGACATAGATGTCGCCGTTGGTGGCGAGTGCCTTGACGAAGTCTGGTTCGTTCTTCTCTTCGCCCTTGTGGAAGCGGGTGTTTTCGAGCAGCAGCACGTCGCCGTCGTTCATCTCGGCAATGGCGTTTGCGGCCTTGTCGCCGATGCAGTCGGCGGCAAAGTGAACGCGCTGGTCGAGGATGTCTTCCACTGCCGGTGCAATGGTCTTCAGCGACATTTCGGCGACCGGCTCACCCTTCGGGCGGCCGAAATGCGCCAGCAGAATGACCTTGGCGCCCTTTTCCGACAGTTCGCGGATAGTCGGCGCGACGCGTTCGATGCGGGTTGCGTCGGTGACCACGCCGTCCTTGACCGGCACGTTGAGGTCGACACGCACAAGCACGCGCTTGCCGGCAATGTCGGTCAGGTCGTCGAGGGTCTTGAAAGTCATCAGATTGTCTCCGGTGATAGTCTCTGGAAAAGGGTGGGGTAGTCGATGACGAGGCCGTCCTCGTCCACGGGCAGGTCTGCGGCAAAGCTGCGGTCCTCGGCCTCGTAGCGATAGAGCCTGCCATCATCGAAGCAGGTATAGTGCTGGCCGTCGACCACCGGTTCAAAGGTGTCGAACGGCACGTACAGCATTTTCAGCCGCGCCTTGCCGGCCTTGCAATCAAGGCCGAGACGGCGGATCGGCAGGGTGTTGGTGAAGGGCGTGCCGGCAAGGTCGATGTCGATGCATCCGTCGAATTCGGGCAGCGCCGTGCCTCCCGACGTCGCCCATTGGCCCGGAGCATCCGAGCGCAGATGAAGGCTCCGGCCATCGGTCGTATCGACCATGAGCTTTCGAACCAGCCATCCGGCATCGCAATCGATCCGGTAGCGCACACCGTAGGGCGTGCCGCCGCGGTTGCCGATCAGAACGCCAACGGCGCGGATGACCGCGCCGTTGGCTGTGTCGATTTGCGTCAGCGTCAGATGTTCGAGCCCTTCCCCCTCCAGCGGACGCCAGCGGACCGTCGTTTGGGAAAGGGCGCGAAACATCGGAGTTAGATGAGCTTGCTGAGCGCAACCGCAGTGTCGGACATGCGGTTGGAGAAGCCCCACTCGTTGTCGTACCAGGTCAGGATCGACACGAACTTGCCTTCCATCACCTTGGTCTGGTCCATGTGGAAGACCGAGGAATGCGGGTCGTGGTTGAAGTCGATCGAGACGTTCGGAGCGAGCGTGTAGCCGAGGATGCCCTTGAGCGGGCCGTCAGCAGCTGCCTTGATCGCAGCGTTGATCTCTTCCTTGGTGGTTTCGCGCTTGGCGACGAACTTGAGGTCGACGACCGAGACGTTCGGGGTCGGAACGCGCATGGCGAAGCCGTCGAGCTTGCCCTTCAGTTCCGGCAGAACCAGGCCAACGGCCTTGGCAGCACCGGTCGAGGTCGGGATCATCGACAGGGCTGCAGCGCGAGCGCGGTACAGATCCTTGTGCATCTGGTCGAGCGACGGCTGGTCGTTGGTGTAGGAGTGGATCGTCGTCATCATGCCGTGGTCGATGCCGATGACGTCGTTCAGGACCTTGGCGACCGGTGCAAGGCAGTTGGTCGTGCACGATGCGTTGGAGATGACGAGGTGATCCTTCGTCAGCTTGTCGTGGTTGACGCCGTAAACGACGGTGAGATCGGCGCCCTCGGCCGGAGCCGAAACGATGACGCGCTTGGCGCCGGCTTCCAGGTGTGCGGCTGCCTTGTCGCGGGCGGTGAAGATGCCGGTGCATTCCATCGCGACGTCGACGCCGAGTTCCTTGTGCGGCAGTTCGGCCGGGTTGCGGATCGCGGTGACCTTGATCGGCTTGCCGCCGTTGATGATGATCGCATCGCCTTCGACCTTCACATCAGCCGGGAAACGGCCGTGGATGGAATCGAAACGCAGCAGGTGTGCGTTGGTCTCGACCGGGCCGAGGTCGTTGATGGCAACGACTTCAATATCCTTGCGGCCGGATTCAACGATGGCGCGCAGCACGTTGCGGCCGATGCGGCCAAAACCGTTAATGGCGACTTTCACTGTCATATCGGGTCTCTCCCTGTCTGAATGGCATGGTCGGAAAAAAGCGGGGCGCGCTTTCACGCGCGCCCCGCGGCTTGATCAGGAAAGCTTGGCTTCCGCAGCGGCGACGACCGCCTCAGGCGTGATGCCGAAGTGCTTGTAGAGTTCCTTGTAGGGACCGGAAGCACCGAAGGACGACATGCCGATGAAGGCACCGTCGCTGCCGATGAAATGATCCCAACCCTGGCGGATGCCGGCTTCGACGGCGATCTTGACCGGCGAGTTGCCGATGATCGCCTGCTGGTAGTCTTCGCTCTGCTCGGCAAAGAGTTCGAAGCAGGGGACCGAGACGACGCGGGTCGCGATGCCCTTGGCGGTCAGCGCCTGGCAGGCCTTGACGGCGATTTCGACTTCCGAACCAGTGGCGAAGATCGTCACCTTGGCGTCGCTTGCCGAGATCAGGTCGTAGGCGCCGCGAGCGCAGAGGTTCTCTTCCTCATACTCGGTGCGCACGGCCATCAGGTTCTGGCGGGTGAGCGCGATGCCGGACGGACGGTTGTGGCTTTCAAGCGCCAGCTGCCAGCACTCGGCCGTTTCCGTGGCGTCGGCCGGGCGGAACATCAGGAGGTTCGGGATGGCGCGCAGCGCCGCCATGTGCTCGACCGGCTGATGCGTCGGGCCGTCTTCGCCAAGGCCGATGGAATCATGCGTCAGCACGTGGATGACGCGGATGCCCATCAGGGCGGCCAGGCGGATCGACGGACGGCAGTAGTCCGAGAAGATCAGGAAGCCGCCGGAGTAGGGGATGATGCCGCCATGCAGTGCCATGCCGTTCATCGCTGCCGCCATGCCGTGCTCGCGCACGCCGTAGTGGATGTAGCGGCCGGAGAAATCGTCCGGGGTGATCGACTTGGTCTGGCTGGTCTTGGTGTTGTTGGAGCCGGTCAGGTCGGCCGAGCCGCCGATCGTTTCGGCCAGAACGCCGTTGATGACTTCGAGCGCGTCTTCGGAAGCCTTGCGGGTTGCCGGCGACGGCTTGGTCTCGGCCAGCTTGCGCTTGTAGTCGTCGATGGCCGACGACAGGCGGCCTTCGAGTTCGCCGGAGAAGCGGCGAACGAACTGTGCCTTCTTCTCGGCGTCGCTCTTGTCGAGGCGCTCTTCCCAGTCCTTGCGGGTCTTGGTCGAACGCAGGCCGGCCAGGCGCCAGGCGTCGAGCACGTCGGACGGAACGACGAAGGCTTCGGATTCCCAGTTCAGTGCCTTGCGGGTGGCGGCGATTTCCTCGGCGCCGAGCGGCGAACCGTGAACCTTGTGGGTGCCGGCCTTGTTCGGCGCGCCGAAACCGATCGTCGTCTTGCACGCGATCATGGTCGGCTTGTCGGACTTCTGCGCCTGTTCGATCGCAGCGGCAATGGCTTCCGGATCATGGCCGTCGACGGCAATGGTGTTCCAGTTCGAGGCGCGGAAGCGGGCGTGCTGGTCGGTCGAGTCGGCGATCGAGATCGGGCCGTCGATCGAAATGTTGTTGTCGTCCCAGAAGACGATCAGCTTGTTGAGCTTGAGGTGGCCGGCAAGCGAAATCGCTTCCTGGCTGATGCCTTCCATGAGGCAGCCGTCGCCCGCGAGCGCATAGGTGTAGTGCTCCATCAGGTCGGCGCCGAACTCGTCGCGCAGCTTGCGCTCGGCGATCGCCATGCCGACGGCATTGGCAATGCCCTGGCCGAGCGGGCCGGTGGTCGTCTCGATGCCGGCGGCGTGGCCATATTCCGGGTGACCGGCGGTGCGGGCGCCGAGTTGGCGGAAATTCTTGATCTCTTCGATGGAGATGTCTTCGTAGCCCGTCAAATAGAGCAGCGAATAAAGCAGCATCGAGCCGTGACCGGCCGACAGCACGAAGCGGTCGCGGTTCGGCCAGGAGGGGTTTTTGGGATCGAAGCTGAGGAAGCGCGTGAAGAGGACTGTCGCTATGTCAGCCGCACCCATGGGCAGGCCGGGGTGACCTGAATTTGCCTTCTCGACGGCGTCCATGGAGAGGAAACGGATCGCATTCGCCATCCGGTCGTGTTTTTCGCGAGAGATCATGACTGTTCCGTTTTGAGTTCGGTGGTCAGGGGACGGTCTCTATCCTCCAAAGACCGTGCAAGAAGCGGCAGACAAATAGCATCTGCGCCGCGCGAGTCAACAAATACAGGCCTTTTGCGGCCATTGGCAGCATGGTTTTCAAGGGGTGATATCGCGTCGCAGCAGAGTTTTTGCGCTGCGGCCGGATGAGCCGGCTATACAAACCATCCACAGCTTCCGTAATGCTTTGCTACAGTTGGCATTGTTGAGATTTGCGTAATAGGTTTAAAAAGGAGTGAGCCGAAGCGGCGGACGGGATGCTGGCGATTCGGCCTCACGGGCGAGGTATCGAAAAACATGCCGGCAAAGACGGTCAAAGCGGCGATCGACGAACTGAAGAACGCGGTTCAGTCCCTGGAAAACGCGATCGACAGCCGTTTTGACAGGGAACGCGATCTCGGCGAGTTCGAGGGCGAGGTCCGGCGGGTCAATTCGGACCGGTCGCGACTGGCACAGGAACTCGACCAATCCCAATTCCGGGCAAACCGACTTGAAGAGGTCAACCGCGAGGTTTCCCGACGCCTCGTGACGGCGATGGAAACCATTCGAGCGGTGCTCGACCGCTGAGGTTTAAGCGACATGGCGCAGGTGACAGTATCGATCGACGGCAAGGCCTATCGCATGGCCTGCGAAGAGGGACAGGAAGATCATCTGATCGAACTGGCCACCAACTTCGATCAGTATGTCGGTCATTTGAAGACGCAGTTCGGCGAGATCGGCGATCTGCGGCTGACGGTCATGGCCGGCATCATGGTCATGGACGAACTCAGCGAAGTGAACCGCCGGCTGAAGGCGCTCGAAGCGGAAGTCGACACCCTCAAGCGGGGGCGCGACAGTACCCTCACCGACCAGGCAAGAAGCGAGGAGCTCCTGGCCTCGGCGCTGAGCGAAGTCACCTCGCAAATCCACACCATTGCCGCCAAGCTCAATGGCCGGGCAACGTCTTCGACAAACTGAGCTCTTTCGTCGGGCTGCCACTGGCGCGAAGCAGGGATAGGCTCTATATGTCGGATGCGGTCTGCGCTTCCCGACAGGATCCACAATCCCCGGGGCCTTACTCGATCTCAAGGGAGCTGTCCCTGGCCGGGCTTGTGGGCTCGGACATATGGCGCCCACCTACTTTGTAGGCACCCGGGATCGTAAAATATCCATCGGTTGGGTGGATCGCACCTCTTCCCTCTTCTCCATCAGTCTTAACCGGCGGCAAAAGCGCTGCGGATGGCGTCGGCCATCGCGTCGACGGTCTGCGAGCGCTTGCCGGGTCGGGTGCGCAGTACGACGTTGGAAAAATCGATGACGCTGAAGCCGTCTTCTTCGGTCAGTTCGCGGCAACCGGCCGGTATGGCGCTGCGCGACAACGGCGCAATGGCAAGCCCCGAGATCACGGCGGCGATCAGGCCGTTGCTGGTCCGGCTCGCATAGGCGACGCGGCTTTCGTGCCCACGATTCCACAGGCTCTTCATCGCAAGGTCATCGCACCACCCTCCTGCCAGATAGGTATAGGTGGCGATCGGCAGGGGCTGGCGTTCATGGGCCGCGTGCTGGTCCGAGGTCACCCATACAGTGGGATCGATCATGAGGACTTCGTTTTTCGTCGGTCCGCCAGGCTCGAAAACCACGGCGATGTCGATTTCGCCGGCAGCAAGGGCGTTGACGTTCGACATCGACACACCCTGCTGTACCGTCACCTCCACGCCGGGATGAACGGCGGCGAAGGCGCCCAAGGCTTTCGGAAGCGTGGAGTTGATGTATTCCTCGGAGATGCCAATCCTGACCGTTCCGTCGAGCGCCGGCTGGCGCATCGATGCCGCGGTATCGTCGAGCAGAGCCACGATCCGCCGGGCGTTGTCGACGAGACGCAAGCCCTGCGCCGTCGGCACCACGCCGCGCGAATGACGCTCGAACAGCGGGTCGCCGAGCATGTCCTCGAGTTTCTTGAGTTGCATGCTGACGGCGGACTGTGTGCGGCCGATGCTGTCGGCGGCGCGTGTCAGATTGCCGGCGTCGGCAACGGCGAGAAAGGTTCTGAGCAGATCGCTGTCGAGGGGGACGGACATTGTCTCTACCATCAGAGTTTCTGATGGCAGTCATGCTTGCAATTCGTTTGTCAGATGTCAACGAGGCGAGGACAATTAGCCGGTCCTATAGACATCAAGGCTGTCCCCGATGAGCGTTCTTGCTCTTGTCTTCTTCTCCGATCTTCACACCACCATCCGTGCCCGGCTCGTGTCATCAAGTCGCTGGATGCTAATAGCCGCTTCCGTGGAGCCGCGGCCTGCGATCCCACGCGACAAGCCGCATCTGCTGCACGATGCAGGGCGCCGTGAGCTGCGGTTCGACGACCGCTGGCGGGAGGGTTTGGGCAGGGATGCGGTCTATCGGTCGCTCTGGATGTTATGAAATAATATCGAGACGGGCGGCGCGGAAAATCGCTTCTGCAAGATTGCCCGCCTGCAGCTTGCGCATGGCGTCCTGCAAGGCCCTGTCGATGCGGTCGAGGGGAATGTCGGTCTCGCGCATCATGTCCTGACGGGTGCGGCCGCGGGCGGCCAGCGTCAGGCAACGCAATTCCAACGGATCGAGTTCGATCATCTGGTCCTTCATGGACGTCGGCTTTTCCACTGCTGCCTGCAGGAGCGCGTCCATACATCGAACGCGGGCATTAGTTCCTGCTAATTATTTGAAATCACGACTGTATTTGCACGCGGCCCCACTCATGAGAAAGCGGAACCGTTGTCCATGATGAACGGAACGCTAACTCTGTGCCGTTGCGGGAATGCGCTGTTCGACTGTCGCAAACTGTTGCAAAACCGGCGGTGACGTGGTTCGAGCTAAAGGCCGCAACGCGCTATGCCACAGGCGTCGAGGCGGGAAATCGATCGGTCCACGATGTTCTGTTTCATTTTGGGAAAAGAATGTGCGGGCGGTCGAATATTTGCGCGCAGTCTGTCGGAGGGGAATGATGTCACCAAAGGATCTGAAGGCCGCTCTGCGCAAGGAGAAGCTGGCGCTTCGCGACGCGATGGCGCCGGAGAGCCGCATCGAGGCAAGCCTGACCATGGCCGATCACGCTGGCGACGTCATTGCGCTCGATCCCGGCCATATCGTTGCCGGCTTTTGGCCGATCCGTTCCGAGATGGACATCCGGCCGCTGATGGCGCGCCTTCGGGATCGCGGCGCGCGGCTCTGCCTGCCCGTAATCATCGACAAGAAGACGATCGTGTTCCGCGAATTGCTCAATGGCGCTTCCGTCATCGAGACCGGTTTCGGCACGACGGGGCCTGGCCCGGATGCGCCGGAACTCGACCCCGATATCATGCTCGTGCCACTGTCGGCCTTCGATGCGACCGGTCATCGCATCGGCTACGGCGCCGGATATTACGACCGCGCCATCGACAAACTGCGCAACAAAGGGCATCTGCCGAAGCTGATCGGGATTGCATTTGACTGCCAGGAAGTGGCATCAGTGCCCGCTGAACCGCACGACGTCGCGCTGGACGCCGTCCTCACGGAGAGCGGATTTCGACATTTCTAGAGGGTTTCAGGCAATCTACGGATTCGTGGAAACGCTCTATCTCTTTGTTGTTTTACGCAGTTCCGGACGCAAAACCTCCTGGAACTGCTCTGGTGGGATTGAACGGGCATGAGGCTTTTGTTTCTGGGAGATATGGTTGGCAAGACGGGCCGCACGGCGGTCTGGGAGCGTCTTCCGGGGCTGGTCGGTGACCTCAAGCTGGACTTCGTCATCGTCAACGGCGAGAACGCCGCCGGCGGCTTCGGCATCACCGAAGATATCTTTCTCGAGACGATCAATGCCGGTGCCGATGTCGTCACCACAGGCAACCATGTCTGGGACCAGAAGGAGGCGGTCGTCTTCTGCGAGCGGCATGACCAGTTTTTACGGCCGGCCAACTATCCGGCGGGCACGCCCGGGCGCGGATCGAACCTGTTCTTTGCCCGCAACGGCGCACGCGTGCTGGTTGCCAATGTCATGGGTCGCGTCTTCATGCACCCCGAACTCGACGATCCCTTCAAATCGGCCGAAGCGATCCTCGATGCCTGCCCGCTCGGCGAGCAGGCGGATGCCATCGTCTTCGACTTTCATGCCGAGGCGACGAGCGAGAAGCAGTGTTTCGGCCATTTCGTCGACGGACGGGCAAGCCTCGTCGTCGGCACCCACACCCATGTACCGACGGCCGATCATCAGATCCTCAACGGCGGCACCGCCTATATGAGTGACGCCGGCATGTGCGGCGACTATGATTCCTCGCTCGGCATGGACAAGGAAGAACCGCTGAACCGGTTTATTTCGAAGATGCCGAAGGGGCGTTTCGAGGCGGCATCGGGGCCGGCGACCATCTGCGGCCTCGGCGTCGAGATTTCCGACCGCACCGGCCTTGCCGAAAAGATCGCGCCGCTGCGCCTCGGTCCGAGATTGACCGAAACGATCCCGGATTTCTGGGCCTGAGCCATCCTCAGGTTGACGATTTTTGGTTGCCTGATCGTCTCGCCCGCGCCTGACCAAGGCGCGGGTTTGCACACGTATCACCTTCCCGGAATTGATTTTTTTCAAGGTGACAAGCCGGCGAAATGATGGCAGGGTAACGCCACGTCAGCGCCGTTCGGACACGGCTGACGCTCGCAAGTCTTCCATACTTAGTACCATCCGCAGCACAGGATTGCGGGTTCGAAATGTCGCCGCAGGTACTCGGACGACCAATGTCCCGTGCCGGGCGTTCTCGATTTTACTGCATAATTCCTTGGATCGGCGTCGATTTGAGGAGCAAATTATGCGGCGAGTTTCAAGCGTGACAGCGTCCTTTTGCGCTTCATATATGACGCGCGGCGCTGTCGGTGCATTCGGAGAGCGTGCATGTATTCAAGATGGCATTTGCCGATGATTTTCGGCGTTTCGATTTCCCTTTTCTCTGCAGCCAACGTCGTCGCGCAGGATGCGCAGCTTCCCACCGTCACTGCCGCCAAGCCGGTCGTTCGCGATGTGATCGACAGCGACGAGTTCATCGGTCGCTTCGAGGCAGTCGATGAAGTTTCCGTCCGCGCCCGCGTCGGGGGCTATCTCGACGAGGTCAACTTCACCGACGGTGCCCTGGTGAAGAAGGGCGACAAGCTCTTCGTCATTGACCAACGCCCCTATCGCACCGCGCTATCGCAGGCGGAGGCGACGCTCGAGTCGACGCGTTCGTCTCTCGCCTTTGCCGAGACACAGTTCAAGCGCACGGAATCCCTGACTGGAACCGGCACGCTCTCCGTCTCGACGCTCGATGACCACCGCCGGGAATTGCTTTCGGCGCAAGCCGCCGTGCGCGGAGCGGAAGCCGCGGCCGAGCGCGCCAAGCTCGATCTCGACTATACGACGATCATCGCACCGCTGACCGGCCGCGTCGATCGCCGCCTGATCTCGACCGGCAACCTCGTTCAAGCGGACCAGACCGTGCTGACGACGATCGTTTCGCTCGATCCGATCGACTTCTATTTCGACGTCGATGAGCGTCGCCTGCTTTCCTATGCGCGTGTTGCTCGCGAACGCGGCAGCGCACTTCAGGAGGGCGGCGGCGCGCTCGATGTCATGGTCACCATCGCTGATTCCAACGAGGCGCCGTTCAAGGGCAAGCTCGATTTCGCCGAGAACCGGCTGGACCAGGCAAGCGGCACGATGCGGGTGCGTGCGCGCTTCGACAATCCCAACTACGTGCTGCAGCCGGGTCTCTTCGGTCGCGCCGAACTCGAGGGCTCGAACACCTACAAGGCTGTGCTCATTCCCGATGAAGCGATCGGCGCCGACCAGAACGAACGCATCGTTTATGAGGTGCGCGAAGACGGCACCGTTGCGACCAAGCCGGTGCGGCTCGGACCGAAGCTTCATGGCTATCGTGTCATCCGCAGCGGCATGACCGGCGACGAAACCATCGTGGTCAACGGCTTGATGCGGGCACGTCCGGGCACGAAGGTGAAGCCCGAGATCGTTGAACTGCCTCCTGAAGCTCAAGCGGCGGGGAGCGCTCAATGAGGTTTGCCCATTTCTTCGTAGACCGCCCGATCTTCGCATCGGTGCTTTCGATCGTGTTGCTGATCGTCGGCAGCATCGCCTACTTCCAGCTGCCGGTGGCGCAGTATCCGGAAATCGCACCGCCGACCATCGTCGTTCGCGCCGCCTATCCGGGCGCTGATGCCGAAACCATCGCCAACACGGTGGCAACGCCACTGGAACAGGAAATCAACGGCGTCGAGAACATGCTCTACATGTCCTCCTATTCGACCGCCGACGGTTCGATGGCGCTGACCATCACCTTCAAGCTCGGAACGGACCTCGATCAGGCCCAGGTTCTCGTGCAGAACCGCGTGTCCATCGCCGAACCGCGCCTGCCCGAAGATGTCCGGCGCATCGGCATCACTACGGCGAAAAGTTCACCCGACCTGATGATGGTCGTGCATCTGCTGTCGCCGAACGAACGTTACGACCAGCTCTACGTCTCGAACTATGCCCGCACCCGCATCCGCGACCTGCTGGTCCGTCTCGACGGCGTCGGTGACGTCATCCTGTTCGGCGAGCGTGAATATGCGCTGCGCGTCTGGCTCGATCCGGAAAAGCTCTCGGCCTACGGAATGACGGCAGGCGACGTCGTGCAGGCGCTGCGCGAGCAGAACGTGCAGGTCTCGGGCGGTTCGATCGGCGCACCGCCGACACCGGGCGACAGCGCGTTCCAATATACTGTTACCACCGACGGCCGCTTCAGCGATGCCCGCCAGTTCCGCTACGTCATCGTCAAGGCGACGGAGAGCGGACGGCTGGTGCAGCTGCAGGACGTGGCGCGCATCGAACTCGGCGCCCGCGAATACGTCAACAACAGCTATCTGGACGGCAGCCCGGCCGTGGCGCTCGGCATCTTCTCGCGGCCGGGTACCAACGCGCTCGACGCGGCCGACGCGATCCAGAAGGTGATGACGGACGTTTCGAAGGACTTTCCGGAGGGCCTCGAATACCGGATCGTCTACAATCCGACCGAGTTCATCTCCGAATCGATCAACGAGGTCTACAAGACGATCGGCGAAGCCGCCATTCTGGTGGCGCTCGTGGTTCTCATCTTCCTGCAATCCTGGCGCACGGCGATCATCCCGATCGTGGCGATCCCGGTGTCGCTTGTCGGCACCTTCGCATTCCTTTACGCCTTCGGCTTCTCGCTCAACATGCTGACACTGTTCGGCCTGGTGCTGGCGATCGGCATCGTCGTCGACGATGCCATCGTCGTGGTCGAGAACGTCGAACGAAACCTGGCGCGCGGCATGACCCCGCGCGAGGCGTCGCACGTGACCATGGACGAAGTGGGGGCAGCGGTCATCGCGATCTCGCTGGTGCTGACCGCCGTCTTCATCCCGACGGCCTTCATCCCGGGTATTGCCGGCCAGTTCTATCTGCAGTTCGCCGTCACGATTTCAGTGGCGACGGTGATTTCCGCCTTCAATTCGCTGACGCTGTCGCCGGCGCTCGCGGCAATCCTGTTGAAACCGCACGAGAACAATCACCACGAAAGCGGCAACCCGCTCACCCGGTTTGGTCGGTCGCTGGCAAACGGCTTCAACAACGGTTTCGACCGCATGGCTGAAGGCTACGCCTGGATCGTGCGCAAGCTGATTTCGACAAAAACGGCGCTCGCTGCGGCGCTCGTCGTCTTCGTCGGCCTGCTTGGCGCCACCTGGTACATGGCGCAGATCGTGCCGAGCGGCTTCGTACCGACCATGGACCAGGGTTATGCCATCGTCGTCATCCAGCTTCCCGACGGCGCGTCGCTCGATCGGACCGATGCGGTGGTCAAGCGCGCTTCGAAGATCATCCAGGAAGTGCCCGGCGTGAAAAACGCCGTCGCCTTCGCCGGTTTCAACGGCGCGACCTTCACCAATGCGTCCAATGCCGGTGTCATCTTCGCGTCCTTCAAGAGCTTCGAGGAGCGGCTCAAGCACGGCGAGAGCGCCAACCAGATCATCGGCCAACTCTATGGCAGCCTGCAAAGTATCCAGGAGGCCTTCATCATCGCCGTTCCCCCGCCGTCGGTGCGTGGCATCGGCAACTCCGGCGGCTTCAAAATGCAGATTGTCGACCGGCAGAGTGCCGACATGCGCCGCGTGCTGGGGCTGGCCTACCAGATGATGGGTGCTGCCAACCAGACCGAGGGGCTGACCGGCGTCTTCACGACGTTCTCGGCGTCGAGCCCGCAATACTTCCTGGCGATCGATCGCGACAAGGCGAGGACCTTGAACGTGCCGATCCCGAATATCTTCGAGGCACTGTCGATCAATCTCGGCACGTCCTATGTCAACGACTTCAATGCCTTTGGCCGCGTCTATCAGGTGCGGGCACAGGCCGACCAGCAGTACCGTCTGGAGCGCGACGACATCCTGGCGCTGAAGGTCCGCTCTGCCACCGGCGCACTGGTGCCCATGGGCACGCTGGTCGAGATTCGCGACACTGCGGGTCCCGCCCTGGTGCAGCGATACAATATGTATGTCTCGGTACCGTTGCAGGGCAACCCGGCGCCGGGTGTCTCGACCGGCACGAGCCTCGACAAGATGGAGGTGCTTGCGGCCCAGATGCTGCCACAAGGCACATCGTTCGAGTGGACGGAACTCGCCTTCCAGGAGCGCCAGACGGGCAACACCGCGGTCTTCATCTTCGCGCTGTCGGTCGTCTTTGTGTTCCTGGCGCTGGCAGCGCAGTATGAAAGCTGGGTCCTGCCGCTGGCGATCATCCTGATCGTGCCGCTCGGTGTGCTCTCGGCACTCATCGGCGTTTTCCTACGGGGGCTCGACAACAACGTGCTGACCCAGATCGGGTTGATCGTGCTGATCGGGCTTGCGGCGAAGAACGCGATCCTGATTGTCGAGTTCGCCCGCCAGGGCGAGGATGAGGGGAAAACACCGATCGAAGCGGCGGTCGAGGCCAGCCAGTTGCGTCTGCGGCCGATCCTGATGACTGCCTTCGCCTTCATCCTCGGCGTCGTGCCGCTGATGATCGCCACGGGACCCGGTGCCGAAATGCGCCAGTCGCTCGGAACGGCGGTGTTCTCCGGCATGCTCGGCGTGACCTTCCTTGGCCTGTTCCTGACGCCGGTCTTCTACGTTACGCTGCGTTCGTTCCGCCGGCGCAAGCCGGTTGCGGCGACCGAGCCGATGGCGACGCCGGCCGAGTAACACGAGCGCTGTTGCTTGTGATCCAACGCCCCGGTGGCAGCGCCGGGGCGTTTCGCTGTGAACAGGACGCGCGACGCTGTTCGCAATGCCAGCACAATGACGCAAACGTGAGTGCTTGACGCAGCTTTGTCGCTGGACGTTACGGCGCGCTTGCACAATCCTCCTTTCGCCCGTGACGGCAGCGTTTCTCGAATTGACGTGTTCGCTGCCGATACTCTCAAACGGCCGCATGACCTGTACCCAAGCCGAATGGGCTTGAGCACAGGTCATGCGTGCGCGGTGTGAAAGGTGATGGATGATGCTCCGCTACCTTGCCTACACTTTTGCCGCCATCTGGCTTCTGCATGCCTTCTGGCCGTCGGCCGCGCATGCACAGGCAGCGCCCGCACAAGTGAGCCAATGCCAGGCGATCGCCGAGGCGTTGCCTCAGACCGCGTTCGCCAGTTTTACACCGGCCGCCGCAACGAAGGGGCAGACGGCCGCTGGTGAAGTGACGATCAGCTATCTCGGCCACTCGACCTTTCTGATCGAGACGCCGGGCGGCGTGTCGATCGCCACGGACTATAATGGCTGGTTCCGTCCGTCGGCGCCGCCGACCGTGGTGACGATGAACAAGGCGCATTCCAGCCACTACACATTGACGCCGGATCCGGCGATCCGCACGGTGCTGCATGGTTGGGGTGAAGACGGCGAGCCGGCGCGGCACGACCTCGTCGTCGGCGATGCCTATATCCGCAATGTCACCACGGACATCCGCTCCGGCGCCGTGACGATGGAGCATGATGGCAATTCCATCTTCATCTTCGAGGTGGCGGGTCTGTGCATCGGCCATCTCGGCCATCTGCACCACGAGCTCGATGACAGCCACTACCGGCAGATCGGCAGGCTCGATGTGCTGATGGTGCCGGTCGATGGCGGGCTGACGATGGGGGCCGAAAGCATGAGCCGCGTCGTTTCGCGGCTGCGCGCGGCGCTTATCCTGCCGATGCATCGGCGCGGTCCCCCGATCGACGCCTTCCTCGACATGTTCGGCGACGATTTCGACAAGAGCTTCGCGACCGGAGCGAGCGTCAAAGTCTCGCTGCGTTCCTTGCCAAGCAAACCGCTGATTTATATCCTCCAGGGCGTCTGAACATCGGGATTGCCCAATGAGATCGTTTGCAGCCGGCGTCGTTGCGTTTCTGTCCTTTTCAACAATGGTTTTGGTAACGGCGGCTCTGGCTGGAGGCGCGCCTGCGCCGCGCATGCCGCCTCCCGACACCCAGCACCCGCAAGCTGTTCCCCAGGCGACTGTCGCGCCCGTTGCCGAGCAGGAAGAGTTCGTGATGCCATCGGGCAATATCGGCTGCATCTACACACCCCCGGGCGGCACGCCGACCTATCAGCCTGCCGACGGCGGGCCGGAGCTCGCCTGCGATATCATCGCGCCGCGTTACGTCAGGGCAACGCTCGGACGGGCCGGCGCGGCAACGATCAATCGCGAGGTCGGAGATCCGAGCTGCTGTTCGGCCGGGCCGATCCTCGAATATAGGGCGACATGGCAGGGCGGGCCCTTTTCCTGCATCTCGGAACGAACGGGCCTTTCCTGCCGCCGCGAGGACGGCCATGCCTTCGTTCTCAGTCGCGGGCGCATCTCCGCCAACTGAAAAGAAACGCCCCCTGCTGGACGGAAAGCGGCAATAAAACTATAAGGCGCCCCATTCCATTCAAATTCATGCATGCAGAGGGTGCCATGGCTGGCCATTCACAGTTCAAGAACATCATGCACCGCAAGGGCCGTCAGGATGCGGTGCGCTCGAAAATGTTTTCCAAGCTCGCGCGCGAAATCACGGTTGCGGCGAAGACCGGCATGCCCGATCCGTCGATGAACGCGCGCCTGCGTCTGGCGATCCAGAACGCCAAGGCGCAATCGATGCCGAAGGACAACATCGAACGTGCGATCAAGAAGGCCTCCGGCGGCGACGCGGAGAACTACGAAGAAGTCCGTTACGAAGGTTATGGCCCGGGCGGCGTCGCTGTTATCGTCGAGGCGTTGACCGACAACCGCAACCGTACCGCCTCCAACGTCCGCTCGACCTTCACCAAGGCCGGTGGCGCGCTTGGTGAAACCGGTTCGGTTTCCTTCTCCTTCGACCGTGTCGGCGAGATCACCTACAAGCTTTCGGTCGGCGACGCCGACAAGGTGATGGAAGCGGCGATCGAAGCCGGTGCCGACGACGTGACCACCGACGAGGACGGCCACACGATCATCTGCGGCTTCGAAGCGATCGGCGAAGTCTCCAAGGCTCTGGAAGACACGCTCGGCGAAGCCGAAACCGTCAATGCGATCTGGAAAGCCCAGAACACCGTGCCTGTTGACGAGGAGAAGGCGCAGTCGCTGATGAAGCTCATCGACATTCTTGAAGACGACGACGACGTGCAGAACGTCTATTCGAACTTCGAAGTGTCCGATGAGGTCATGGCGAAGCTTTCGGCCTGATCCGGATTTTTTCAGGCCTACTGCATGTCTCCTTAAGTCCCATCCGATTTAGGGACAAAAACATGCAGCAATTCAAAGTGCTACAGCGACCTTTGCGCGTCCAATCGGACGCACTGCGCTGTAGACGTCTTGATCTACCCGTGTCCTAAAGGGCACGGGTTTTTCTTTGGGCGTCACCGATGGGATGTGACTGATGACGTATGAGTTCGCGATCTTCGACTTCGACGGTACACTCGCCGATACGGCGGAGCTGTTCATGGCGGCGAGCAACCTTGCCGCCGCGCGCTTTGGGTTTCGCCAGCTCACGGTCGAGGAGTTCAAGGGGCTGCGCGCCATGGGCAGTCGCGAGATCATCGCGCATCTCGGCGTACCGATGTGGAAACTGCCGCAGATCGCCACTTTCATGCGGCAGGAAATGGCCGCCCAGGCTCGGGCCATTCAGCTTTTCCCCGGCGTTTCGGGCATGCTGACGGCGCTGAAGTCGGCTGGCATCGGCATCGCGGTCGTCAGTTCGAATGGCGAAGCGGCCGTTCGCAAGGCGCTGGGCGAGACCGCTGGCGCTATCGACCTGTTCGAATGCGGCGCCACACTGTTCGGCAAGGCGCAGCATTTCAAGAGGGTCGTCAAGTTTGCCGGCATCGATCCTTCGCGGATGCTTGCGATCGGCGACGAGGCTCGCGACATCGAGGCAGCCCGCAAAGTACGCATTGCGGCGGGCGCCGTCGGCTGGGGCTACGCCGATCCGGCGTTCCTGAAATCGCTCGGGCCGGATCGTTTCTTCGATCGCATCGACGAGATCCTGCCGGCCTTTCGGGTCGCGGGGCGGGGCTGACCAACTGATCAGGCCGCCTTGGCAAGCTCCTGCTGCGCCTCGGCGAAAAGCCGAAGCGACTTGAGCCGGGCATCCATGTCGAAGATCGGCATCGAGATGATCAGTTCGTCCGCCTTCGTTTGGTCAAGGAACGTTTCGATCTTTCTGCGGATGGTCTCCGGTCCACCGACGATGGCATAGGACATCGCGTGATCGACAAAGATCTTCTCATCCGAACTCCATAGCCCATCCATGGACGCCACCGGCGCCGGGAACCGGCCGCGGGCGTTGCGCCGCAGGGCGACGAAGGATTGCTGCATCGACGTGAAGAGGTAGTTCGCCTCCTCGTCGGTGGCAGCTGCCACGCCCATGACGCCGACCATCACGTGCGGCTTGTTGAGCGTCTGCGAAGGCGTGAAGCGCTCGCGATAGATCTCAAGCGCCGACAGCAGCATGTCGGGCGCGAAATGCGAGGCAAAGGCAAAGGGCAAACCGAGCATGCCGGCGAGATGGGCGCTGTAGTGGCTCGATCCGAGCAGCCAGATCGGCACATTGGTGTCGGAACCCGGAACCGCGATGATCTTCTGATCCTCGGCGACGGGGCCGAGCAGTGCCTGCAGTTCGACGACGTCATTGGGGAAGTTGTTGGCGCTCGCCTCCATATTGCGGCGAAGCGCCTGGGCGGTGCGCATGTCGGTGCCCGGCGCGCGGCCGAGCCCGAGATCGATGCGGCCGGGATAGAGGGCGGCAAGTGTGCCGAACTGCTCGGCAATCACCAGCGGCGAATGGTTCGGTAGCATGATACCGCCGGAGCCGACGCGGATCGTCTTCGTTCCTGCGGCGACGTGGGAAATGACGATCGAGGTCGCCGCGCTGGCAATGCCCTTCATGCCGTGATGTTCGGCCAGCCAGAAGCGCTTGTAGCCGTTTTCTTCGGCCGCCTGCGCCAAGAGCCTCGAGTTTTCGAGCGATTGGGCGACACTGCCGCCTTCGGTGATCGGGGAGAGATCGAGGACGGAGAAAGTCGCCATGAGCCAGGCCTTTATTGAGCGAAATTGATTGAATGGCTATGTAAGGTCAAAATTCCTCAATCCAAGGGTAGCGCTTGAGATTTCCGACAGCCGCGCTTGCCTCATGTGGATGTTTTTGTTTTGTTCACTTTTTGCTGGCAGCGTCCGGACACGCAGCATAGGGTGAAATTCATGCAAACCACGATTCGCATCATCGGCATCGATCCGGGCCTCCGCCGTACCGGCTGGGGCATCATCGAAACGCTTGGCAATTCGCTGCGTTTCGTCGCCTCCGGCACGGTGACATCCGATGGCGACATGGATCTCGCTTCGCGGCTCTGCCAGCTGCATGATGGCCTGGCGGAAGTCGTGCACAGTTATCAGCCAGACGAGGCCGCGGTGGAGCAGACCTTCGTCAACAAGGATGCAACGGCGACGCTGAAGCTCGGGCAGGCGCGCGGCATCGCCATGCTGGTGCCGGCGCGCGCGGGCTTGAGGGTTGCCGAATATGCGCCGAACGCGGTCAAGAAGGCCGTCATCGGTGTCGGCCACGGTGAAAAGCAGCAAATCCACATGATGCTGAAAGTCCTGATGCCGAAGGCCGAGTTCAAGGGCAACGATGCTGCCGACGCGCTCGCGATTGCCATTTGCCACGCGCACAACCGCCTGTCGGTGACCAGCCGGCTTGCGGCCCTGATGGGGTAGTTGCGCTGGTGCCGTTAATTTCCGATGGTCGGTCCGATCATCCCGCAATCCATCCATGAGAGACGACGCCACATGATCGGCAAATTGAAGGGTACTATCGACGAAATCGGCGAGGATCATGTCGTTCTCGACGTGCATGGCGTCGGCTATGTCGCCCATTGTTCGGCGCGCACATTGTCGAAGCTCGGTTCGGCGGGAGAGGCGGCGGTGCTGTTTATCGAGACCTATGTGCGCGAGGACCAGTTGAAGCTGTTCGGCTTCCTGACGGCGCTGGAGCGCGAGTGGTTCCGGCTGTTGCAGAGCGTCCAGGGGGTGGGCTCCAAGGTGGCGCTCGCTCTTTTGTCGACGCTGACGCCGGGCGAGCTTGCAAACGCGATTGCGCTACAGGACAAGACCTCGGTGTCGCGCGCGCCGGGTGTCGGCCCGAAGGTGGCGGTGCGCATCGTCACCGAACTGAAAAACAAGGCACCGGCGTTTGCCGGCGAAATGTCCGGCACGATCGGCCTCAAGCAGGAGCTTGGCGAGGGTGTTGCCTCGGCGCCGGTTTCAGACGCGGTGTCGGCGTTGACCAACCTCGGCTATTCCCGCGACCAGGCTGCAAATGCGGTTGCCGCGGCGCTGAAGAACGGCGGCGAGGACGCCGACAGCGCCAAGCTGATCCGGCTTGGCCTCAAGGAGCTGGCGCGATGATTCCTTGCGTTGTCGTGCCGGCCGATGCAAAACGGGCATTCTCTTTAACACCACGCGCAAGAATGCCCGATCGATTGGAACGGATGGATGACTGAAGCCGCACGCCTGATAACGCCGGAAAAGCGCGGCGAAGATCTCGATGCGACGATGCGTCCGCAGTCTCTGGACGAATTCACCGGCCAGGCGGAAGCCCGCGCCAACCTGAAGATCTTCATCGAAGCGGCGAAGAACCGCGGCGAAGCGCTCGATCACGTGCTGTTCGTCGGGCCGCCCGGTCTCGGCAAGACGACGCTGGCGCAGATCATGGCCAAGGAGCTGGGCGTCAACTTCCGCTCGACCTCCGGGCCTGTTATCGCCAAGGCGGGCGATCTGGCAGCGCTCCTGACCAATCTCGAAGAGCGCGACGTTCTGTTCATCGACGAAATCCACCGGCTCAACCCGGCGGTCGAGGAAATCCTCTATCCGGCGATGGAAGACTTCCAGCTCGATCTGATCATCGGCGAGGGACCGGCGGCGCGATCGGTGAAGATCGATCTGTCGAAGTTCACGCTGGTCGCTGCAACCACCCGTCTCGGCCTGCTGACGACGCCGCTGCGCGACCGCTTCGGTATTCCGGTGCGGCTCAATTTCTATACGGTCGAGGAACTGGAATCGATCGTGCGCCGCGGCTCCCGGCTGATGGGGCTCGGCATGACCGACGACGGCGCACGCGAGATTGCGCGGCGCGCACGGGGAACGCCGCGGATCGCCGGCCGCCTGCTGCGTCGCGTGCGTGATTTTGCCGAAGTGGCCCGGGCCGAAGCGGTGACCAAGCAGATCGCCGACGAGGCGCTGACGCGGCTTCTCGTCGACAATATGGGGCTCGACCAGCTCGACCGGCGCTATCTCTTCATGATCGCCCAGAATTTCGCTGGCGGGCCTGTCGGCATCGAGACCATTGCCGCCGGGCTTTCCGAACCGCGCGATGCGATCGAAGACATCATCGAACCCTATCTGATCCAGCAGGGTTTCATCCAGCGCACGCCGCGCGGCCGCATATTGACCGCCAATGCCTGGAAACATATCGGCCTCAATCCGCCAAAAGAGGTCGAGGCGACCCAGTTTCGATTGACGCTCGAGGACGAGTAAATGATCACGCGCCGTGGGCTTCTGAAGTTTCTCGGCGGCGGGATTGCCAGCATGGCGGCGCTTGGCGGCTATGCCTTTGCCATCGAGCCGCTCGCCCGGCTGAGCGTGACGCGTTATGCGCTGACGCCGCCGGGCTGGTCGCCGGGCTTGAAGCTGCGGGTGGTGGCACTTGCGGACATCCACGCCTGTGAGCCATGGATGTCCGCCAACCGCATCGCCTCGATCTGCCGGCAGGCCAATGCGCTTGGTGGCGATATCACCGTCCTTCTCGGCGACTATGCCGCCGGCATGAACCTGGTGACACGCTATGTGCATTCCAGCGAATGGTCGAAGGCGCTCGCGACGCTTGAGGCGCCGCTCGGCGTGCATGCGATCATGGGCAATCACGACTGGTGGGAGGACAGGACCGCGCAGAAGAACAGCGGCGGCCTCACCTTCGGTCACAAGGCGCTCGCCGACGTCGGCATCAACGTCTACAGCAATCGCGCCATCCGCCTGGAAAAGGATGGCCTCGGCTTCTGGCTCGCCGGCCTCGAAGACCAACTCGCGTTGGTGCCGGGCAAGAAATGGATGCGCAAGCATATGCAGGGCCTCGACGCTCTCGATGGCACGCTGGCACAAGTAGAAGACGACGCGCCGGTGATCCTGCTTGCCCATGAGCCCGACATTTTTCCGAAAGTGCCTTCGCGCGTTGCCTTGACGCTCTCGGGCCACACCCATGGTGGGCAGGTCCGGTTTCTCGGTCATGCTCCCGTCTTACCCTCGCGCTTCGGCGATCGGTATGCGTATGGTCATATGGTTGAAGACGATCGCAGCCTGATCGTTTCCGGCGGGCTCGGCTGCTCGATCGCGCCGGTCCGCTTCGGCGTGCCGCCGGAGATCGTCGTCATCGACCTCGGCTGAGGGGATTCCGGCCGCATGGCTTAGGCGCGCGGCCAAATGGCGTATTTCGGCGTGGCGGCGGGCTCGCTATGATCCGCGACAGCGCCACGCGTCTCATGAGACGCGCAGAGGTCGCTGTAGCACTTTGAATTGCTGCATGTTTCCTTGAACCGGATACGATTTAAGGAAACATGCAGTAGGGAAAGAGCCGGCCGTCGACGTTGGACGAGCGCTTTCCATTACCTGCATCGCCTCGATGAAGGTGGCAGGCGGCTTGGCGTCCATCCATTGAAGGGAAGAGTGAATGCTGGCGCGGCGCGGGTTCCTCAAGCTTCTCGGCGGGCTGGTGATGGCTGGGTTTGGCACCAGCGCCTATGCGGTGGGGGTCGAGCCGTTGCAGCGGCCGCTGGTGACGTCCTACGCTTTGCGGCCTGCCAACTGGCCGCCAGGCCTCAAGCTCAGGGTCGTCGTCCTGGCCGATATCCACGCCTGCGAACCCTGGATGCCTGTGCACCGGATTGCCGGCATCTGCGATCAGGCCAGTGCGCTTGGTGGCGACATCATCCTCCTTCTCGGCGACTATATGAGCAGCCTGCGCCTGACCGGTTTCATCGAACCCGCCCGTTGGGCCGAGGCATTGGCGCGGCTGAAAGCGCCTCTCGGGGTCCACGCGATCATAGGCAATCACGACTGGCTCAACGATCCGGTCGCCCGTCTGGCCGGGCATGGTCCGACGCTAGCCCACAGGGCGCTTGCCGGCGTTGGCATCCCGGTCTACGACAATCGTGCGCTGCGGCTCGAAAAGGACGGACGATCCTTCTGGCTCGCCGGTCTGGCCGATCAACTCGAGCCAACCTACCTGGCTCCCGACGGCTCAGGCATGATCCCCGGGCTCGATGACCTGCCCGGCACGATGGCCGGCATGGATGGTGACGATCCGATCATCCTGATGGCCCACGAGCCGGACATCTTTGTCGACGTGCCCCGGCGTGTATCGTTGACACTCGCCGGCCATACCCATGGCGGGCAGGTCAGGATTCTCGGCTATGCGCCGCTTGTCCCGTCGCGATACGGCAACCGCTATGCCTACGGCCACGTCGTCGAGGACGGTCGTCACATGATCGTCTCCGGTGGATTGGGTCTTTCGAATTTGCCGATCCGGATCGGATCGCCGCCGGAAATCGTTGCCATCGATATCGGCTAATGACAGCGTCGACTCAAGCAACGGGCTCGGTGATCTTGCCGAAGGTGAAGATGCAGATCGGCCGCTTGCTGATGGAAGGCATGTCGACCAAGCAGCGCAGCACCTTCCTCGTCTCCGGTGTAATATCGGCAACCTCCTGGTGCGTGCCGTTGATGCTCGGCGCATTGCCACAGCTCAATTTCGTCGTTCCGATGATGGTGATCCTGATGGCCTATGGCCTGCTGCTTGCCGCCGCGATCGTTGTCTCGCACAGCCTTCTCTTCGTGCTTCCGGCGGATAAAACCGGCAAATTCGATGAAAGCGCGGATCGAGCCGATGATGGGCCTGCTGTCGGTGGCTTGAGTTGGGGGATCACGGGTCTGGTTTGACCCGTGATCAGAAGGAAAGGCCCGTGCTCTGATCCCCAAAAACTGGACCGTTTTTGATTGGAGTTTTCCGCGCTAGATTCCCGGCTGGGAACAGGAGCGGAAGTGATGAAAGCATCTAATTTTTCGGACGCCCAAAAGGCGTTCATTTTGA
>NZ_JACVAN010000012.1:0-185635 GCF_014851895.1 Ensifer sp. ENS11
TACATCTCCTCGTTCTCGAGCACGAAGTTCTCGCCGATGCCCTCGGCGATCGGATGACGCGGGTTGATCGCCCAGAGCCGTTCACGCTCGCCGGCCTCGCGCCACTTCAATGCGCAGGGCGTGCCCATCAGCCGCTTGAAGATCTTGGAGAAATGGCCGGAATGCAGGACGATCAGGCCCATGCCTTCCCAGACGCGCTTGGCAACGCGCTCGACGACCTCGTCGCTGACGGCGCCGTGGTCCTTGTGCCCCCACCACAGAAGCACATCGGTCTTCGCCAGTCGCTCCTCGCTCAGGCCATGCTCCGGTTCCTGCAGCGTCGCCGTCGTTGCCTCGATCGAAACGTCCGTGTTCAGCGCCGCCGCGATGGTGTTGTGCATCCCGTTCGGATAGATGCTCCTGACCACCTCATTGGTCTGCTCATGGATATTCTCGCCCCATACGACTGTTTTGATAGGCACGGTCATTCTCCCTGCGTGTTCGCCCGTCACGGGCATGTCGTCTTACGATTGATCGGGTCGCCATGAATTGGCGACCCCGAAGCTTAAGGCCGTCTCAGTGTTCACCAGGGCTTGTCAGGCGGCCCCTCTCATGGGCGCACGGCCCAGGGCCAGCCCCGACGCATCAAAGCGGTGAATGTTGTCGCCGACCGGCGAGATCTGTACGATCTCTCCCGGTTGGTGAAGCGAGGTGCCACCTTCCCGGACGATGACCGGTTCGGCGGAGCCGATATCGAGATAGATGTAGCTGTCGGACCCCAGCATCTCGGAATGCACCACCGTCCCGGACCATTTGCCGTCACCCGCCCTGATTTCCAGATGCTCGGCCCGGATGCCGATCGTGTGGGCGTCGTAGGGAGCAGCAAGAGCGCCCGAGAGGAAGTTCATCTTCGGCGAGCCGATAAAGCCGGCGACGAACACAGAATTCGGGCTCTCGTAGAGTTCGAGCGGCGTGCCGATCTGTTCGACCACGCCATCCCGTAGCACGCAAATGCGATCTGCCAATGTCATCGCCTCGACCTGATCATGCGTGACATAGACCATCGTCGTCTTGTGCATACTGCGATGCAGCTTGGCGATCTCGATCCGGGTCGCGACCCGAAGTGCCGCATCGAGATTGGAGAGCGGCTCGTCGAACAGGAAGACCTTGGGGTCGCGTACGATCGCGCGGCCGATCGCGACGCGCTGCCGCTGGCCACCGGAGAGCTGCCGGGGCAGTCGCTTGAGATAGGGGGTGAGCTGCAGCATCTCCGCCGCCGCTTCCACCCTCTTTTTGCAACTCTCCTTGTCCTTGCCCGCAAGCTGCATGCCGAAAGACATGTTCTCGAAGACCGTCATATGCGGGTAAAGCGCGTAGGACTGGAACACCATCGCAATGCCGCGCTTCGACGGCGTCAACTGGTTGACCACCTGCCCGTCGAAGGAAAGCGTGCCGGACGTGATTTCCTCGAGCCCGGCAATCAAGCGCAGCAGCGTGGACTTGCCGCAGCCGGACGGTCCGACGAAGACCATGAACTCGCCGGCCCGGATATCCATGCTGACGCCCTTGATCACCTCGAAGGCGCCGAAGGACTTGCGCACGTTGCGCAATTGAAGCTCTGCCATGTTTTTCTCCCCTATCCTTTGACGCCGCCGGCCGTGAGCCCGGAAATGATCCGCCGCTGAAAGATCAAAACGAGGATCACCAGCGGCACGGTGACGATGATCGATGCGGCCATGATGTTGCCCCACGGAATTTCGTACTGGCTGTTGCCCGAAAGAAGCGCGATCGCGACCGGCACGGTGCGCTGGCTGTCTGAGGACGTGAAGGTCAGCGCAAACAGGAACTCGTTCCAGGCGGCGATGAAGGCGAGCAGGCCCGTCGTCACCAGCGCCGGCCACATCAGCGGCAGGAACACCCGGGTGATGATCACCCAGGGTGTGGCGCCATCGACGATCGCCGCTTCCTCGATCTCGATCGGCAGATCCCGCATGAAGGTGGTGAGCACCCAGACCGTGAAGGGCAGCGTGAAGATCATGTAGGAAAAGATCAGCGCCAGCGGCGTGTTGAAAAGCCCGACCGAGCGGATGAGTTCGAACAGACCGGCAAGCACGGCGATCTGCGGAAACATCGACACCGACAGGATCGTCAGAAGCAAAAGCCCGCGTCCGCGAAACCGCACCCGTGCCAGCGCATAGGCAGCGGTGACCGCGAGCAGCAGCGACACCGCGACGACGACGGTTGCGACCAGCAGGGAGTTGGCGAGGTTGCGCAGGAAGCCACTGCTCGAGACGATCCCTGCGTAGTTCTCGAAGGAGATCTCAGTCGGCCAGTAATCGACCCGAAAGAGCGCGGTTCCGGATTTAAAGCTCGTCAGGACCGCGTAATAGAACGGGAAGACGGCCATGATGATAATGGCGGCGACGAGGGCATAGAACGCCGTGCGTCTGGTAAGAGTGGCGATCATCAGCGCTCTCCTTCGAGATTGACCCGGCCGAACCACATGTAGGCGACGGTGATCGCCGCAATGATCAGGAACAGCATCGTCGAGGCGGTGGCGCCATAAGCGAACTTGTCGAAGTCGAACAGGTTTTCGCGCGCCAGTACCGACATGGTCTTGGTCTGCGCATTGTTGGGCGTCAGCACATAGATGAGATCGAAGATGCGCAGCGCATCGAGCATGCGGAAGATCACGGCGACCATCAGAGCGGGCCGGATCAGGGGCAGCGTCAGCCGCCAGAAGACCTTGACGGGATGGACCCCGTCGATTTTGGCCGCCTCGTAGATATCCGACGGCACCATCTGCAACCCGGCGAGGATCAGCAGCGCCATGAACGGTGTCGTCTTCCAGACGTCGACGATCAAAACCGCGACCATCGCGGTCTCCGGATTGGCCGTCCAGGCGATCTTCTGGCTGATCAGACCAAGGCCGAGCAGCAGGTCGTTGAGAATACCGAACTGGTCGTTGAGCATCCACGCCCACATCTTGGCGGAAACGATCGTCGGAATGGCCCACGGGATCAGGATCGCCGCCCGCACCAGCCCGCGCCCCGGGAAATGGGCGTTCAGCACCAGCGCCACAACCAGTCCCAACACCGTCTCAATGGTGACGGATAGCGCCGAGAATTTCAGCGTGTTCCAGACGGCGTTCCACCAGGCGGGATCGGCAAGCAGGCCGTTATAGACCGTGCGCCCGCTCTTCAGCGTGATCCAGCTCAGATAGTTCTTGAAGCCTACGAACTCGGCGCCCTCAAGGTTGGTCAGCGACGCATTGGTGAAGCTGAAATAGATGGTGCGCAGCAGCGGCCAGCCCGCCACCAACGCCAACACCAGCAAGGTCGGCGCGAGAAAGACCCAGGCGGAACGAATGCGCTGAGCATTGAGGTCGGAGCCGATTCTGGCACCACTCTCGAGTGTTCCAGGAGGCTCTGCGAGGGAAAGGTCGGTCATGTCTATACTCACCCTTGCCATTCGGCGCACGGCCGAGCGGTTGGCCTGAGAGGAACGGCGCCGCCAAGGCAATTCCGGGGAAAGTGTGAAACTGTTCTCTGTCCGGAATTTCCTGTATTCCAGCGCGCCGGAGTGGCTCGGTGGAGCGAGGGAAGGCCCTGAAGCACTTCCCTCGCCCCCGGGAGGATTACCAGCTGTCGCCCTTCATCTCCGTGAGTTCGACTTCGAGCAGTTCCAGGTTTTCTGCCGCCGTGCCGTTGCCGGACAGCGTGTTGTGAACGGCATTCCAGAACTTGGCGGAAACCTCGTTGTATTTGACCTTGGTGACCGCCGACGGCCGCGGCACGGCACTTTCGAAGATCGGCTTCCAGGCCGGCATGAACGGCTGTGCCTTGGCAATCTCCGCATCGTCGTAAAGAGCAGCAACCGTCGGAAGGTTAGAGAGCTGGATGGCCCGCTGCTTCTGCACCTCAGGCGATGCGAGGAACTTGACGAGAGAAATCGCCGCTTCCTGATCGTCGGAATATTTGGAGACGGCAAGGTTCCAGCCACCGAGCGTCGAGGACGGTTGATCGCCATCAGTCGCCGTCGGCAGCGGCGTGACGGCGAACTTGGCCTTCACCGCGCTGTCGTCACCATTGCCAAGCGCATAGGCATAGGGCCAGTTGCGCATGAAGACGGCGTTGCCGGTCTGCCAGACACCGCGCGATTCTTCTTCCTGATAGGCAAGCGCGCCTTGCGGCGAAATCGTGCCGATCCATCCCTTGATGCGGTCGATGGCTGCCGCCGCCTTCTCGTTGTTGATCGAGATTGTGCCGTCCGGCTCGACGATCTGGCCGCCACCTGAAGATTTGACCCATTCGAGCGCATTGCAGGTCAATCCTTCATAGGCGTTGCCCTGGAAGACGTAGCCCCAGAGGTCTGCCTGGCCGGCGGCGCGTTCCTTCTCCTGGATTTCCTTGGCGGTCGCCGCCAGTTCGTCCCAGGTCTTCGGCGGCGCCTTGCCGTATTTTTCCAAGAGGTCCTTGCGATAGTAGAGCGCCGGCGCATCGGTAAAGGCCGGCAGGGCCACCAGGCGGCCGTTGACGGTCTGCGAGGCAATGATCGACGGGAAGTGCTGACCGACGACATCCTTGGTCGCTTCGGTCAAGTCGACGAACTGGTCGGCGAGCTGCGGCGCCCAGACGACGTCGGTCTGGTAGACGTCGACGTCCTTGTTTCCGGCGGCAAGCCACAGACGGTACTGGCTGAACTGCTCGCTGCTCGACGGCGGCATGGTGACCAGGCTCACCTTGTGCCCGGTTTGCTTCTCGAAGACGTCGAGTTGCTCGCGGATGAAATTGACGTTCTTCCCGGTCGTGTTGGCCGCCAGCGAAAGCTCGGCGGCTACGACGACATCGGCTGCGGCGATGGCCGTGCAAAAACTCAAGGCGCTGAGAATGGCTCTCATGTCGGTTGACTCCTCCTGGTTCCCCTATGCCGCTCGAAAACTCCTCAGTAATTCGAAAGCGGTTTGGTTGGAAAAAGCTGCCAGAAGCAGAAAAATCTGTCAACCCTTTCGAGAAACCCCCTGCAAATACATGGGTACTCAGAATTTTATTATTATGATTCAATATATTGCCGAGTGCATGATCGTTTATGATGGAGACAAGCGGCAAATATGGATTTACGCATGTTCGGTCAAAATTTAAAACGCTTTGGTTATTTGCTCGCGAGGAGATGCATGTGGGAACGCGCCGACAATTGGATTGTTACCGGCGGTGAAGGCGTATATTCCTGCAGGATAATGAGGGCTGAGGATACGAGTATCGCATGAAGCTAAGGGAGTTCGCGCAACAACTGGGCCTTTCGCCGACGACAGTCAGCCGTGCTCTGAGCGGCTATCCCGAGGTCAGCGAGAAAACGCGAACAAGGGTGGCCGAGGAAGCCGCCCGCCTCGGCTATCGTCCGAACATCAATGCTGTGCGGCTCGTCACCGGGCGCGCCGGCGCCATCGGCGTCGTCATGGGGCGGTCCGGTGAATTCCACTTCTCCGAGTTCATGAGTGGCATGGCGGAGAGATTGGGAACCCAGGACATCGACATCCTGGTCAGCCCAATGGACGAGAAAGCCACCAAGGGCGAGATCCAACTCTACAGCCGGCTGGCCGTAAGCGGCCGGGTGGACGCCGTGATTGTGCATTCGCCGGAACCGAATGATGAACGCATCACCTTGCTGCACAGGCTCGGCATGCCCTTCCTGGTCCATGGCCGTTCCGAAACCGACGTGCCCCATGCCTGGCTCGATATCGACAATGAGGGCGCCATTCACCGTGCAACATCACATCTGCTCGATCTCGGGCACCGACGCATCGCGATGATCAATGGGCGCGAGGGCCGAACGTTCTCGCTTCATCGCGACAAGGGATACAGAGATGCATTGCAACAGCGAGGCATCCCGTTTGACCCGCGTCTCGTCGCCCACGGCAACTTTACCGACGAGCTTGGCTTCCGCTTCGCACGTTCCTTCCTCGAGCAGACCCCCCGCCCGACGGCGTTCGTCGCCGGCTCAATGATGACGGCACTTGGAGTATACCGGGCAGCGCGCTCCATCGGGCTCGAAATCGGACGCGATATCTCCGTGATCGCCCATGACGACGTCTTTCCCTATCTGACACCCGAGACCATGGTCCCCTCGCTCTCCGCCACTCGTTCGTCCATGCGCGCCGCCGGCGCGCGCACCGCCGATCTCGTGCTGCAACTGCTCGCCGGCAGACCCGCATCCGAGATCCACGAACTCTGGCCGGTCGAGCTTATTCTTCGTGAATCGACCACGCCCCTCCGCCAAAGCTAACAAGGAACGCTGGCCATCGGCTGCTACAGGCCGGGCTTCGGCAGCTTCTTCGAAGGCTACATCTTGCAATCTTCGGCTATCCCTCCGCGGTTCGACCAGGCAAGAAGGCCGCCGCCCAAACAACGATTCGCAAACCTGGGACCAGGACCTCCAAGGCTCAGTCTCGTCCCTGCGCCAGACGGCAGTTATGCCTCCTTTCTTGCCGAGCTCCGAGCGCTCCGCAACAAACGATCACCGTAATACAGACTGTCCCACCGCCCCTTAAGCCACCTCAAGGTAACAATGCCGGCGCTGCCCTCATAGCCAAAAGCGGGTGGTCTTAGGGGTCGCTCGCATGCCGTCGTGCGCATAGAGACGACCGGGGGCTTCCGGGTGACGAAGGAAGTGGAGTTCCTTGCCGGCCGCGGCGTAGGAATGGGGCGAGAATTGTTCGAGGCACTCGGGGACCCGGTTGGCGGCGTTTGCGGCCTTGACGCCGAACCAGTTCAGAGCGTCCTGCGGGGAATAAGCCTCCGCGACGAGGAGGGCACCGCTCGGCTGAAGGGCCACGGTCAGCGTGATACCCCTCACCTTCCTGAGCTCGAAATTGCGGTTGGGCAGATCCAGCGTCCATTCCGGCGCAAAGCCGATGCCAAGACTGGCCGTCCTGATTGTCAACAAATCAGTTATAAATAGTACTCAACATTGTCGACAATTACGTTGACAAATGCTGTCTGTGTGCGATGGTCCCGGTTAGCAGGCACGAGCTAGGGAGGAGCAGTGTTGATGCAAGGTCCTTGGAAGACCGTCGCGACAGCGTATCCGCTGGGCTTTTTGCGAGTGGCGCACACCCAACACGCTCCGCTGAGCCGATCGGCGTGCATCTTCTCACTCTATCCCCATTCCGCATCGAACGTTCCTCAACCACGTCGATGGTGTTTATCGACAACAAGATTTGGCGTTTCAAGCGACGCAAGGTGGCGAGTTTGGCAACGATACGGATTTCAACGCTGACAACTTGATTACCTTGCTGGCTAAGGAGCTCGACCGCCAAAGCGTTTGGCGATCGAAACGGGGGCGCTCAGTTCAAGCACGCGTTGCTCATGTTCCCGCTGTAGCGGCAGCCGGTGGCCTCGGGCGATGACCGTCAGGATTGAGCAGATCGTGTCCGCGCCGACAACAAGCCGCGCCACTGGCTGACCCGGCGATCCGACGTATCGGCTGCGAGCCGTCCGTGCCTTTTACGAAAAAGATTCCCGTCAAGGGGATAGGTGACCTCAACCAGGGAGAACTGCAGAATGCTCAAGAAACTGACCCTCGCGGCCGTCATGTCGGCTGCGCTTTCCGCGGCTGGTCACGCGGAAACGCTCAAATGGGGCGCCTCGCGCGACATCTATTCGCTCGACCCTTATTCTTATGGCGACAGCTACACGCTGTCTTTTCTCAATCACGTCTATGAGGGGCTTGTCCGCTTTGACGCCGAACTGAAGATCGAGCCGGCGCTGGCGATATCCTGGGAGACCGTATCGGATACGGTCTGGCGGTTCCATCTGCGCGAGGGCGTGAAGTTCCATGATGGCGCCGACTTCACCGCGGACGACGTGATTGCCTCTCTTACTCGGGTCAGCGATCCGGTGTCCCCGCTCCGCGGCAACCTTCCGGCCTACAAGTCGGCGAAGAAGGTCGACGACCACACTGTCGATATCGAACTGGTCGGACCCTCCCCGCTGCTGCTGAACGACCTGACGAATATCCACATTTTCGACGCTACCTGGCTCACCGACAACAACTCGCTGAAGCCAACGGATGTCGGCAAAAGGATCGAAGGCTACGCCACTTACCACGCCAACGGCACTGGTCCGTTTGAGCTCGAGAGCCGCGCGCCCGACAGCAAAACCGTTCTCGTCAAGAACGCCGAGTGGTGGGACGCGTCGCAGTCCAACATCGATCGCATCGAGTTCACACCGATCATCTCGGCAGCGACGCGAGTAGCCGCGCTGTTGTCGGGCGAGATCAACTTCACCGAGAATGCGCCTGCACAGGATATCCCGCGCCTTGTCGCGCAGCCGGACCTGAAGGTCATGGAGCGCACCGACCTGCGCACCATCATGGTCGGTTTCAACCGCAAACCGAACCTGGCCAACGGCGTCGACAACAAGTTCAACGACCTGCGTGTCCGCCAGGCTGTCGCCCATGCGCTGGACAAGGACCTCATTCAGAAGCGGGTCATGCGCGGCAAGTCGAGGATCGCGGGGACGATCATTGCGCCTGAGATTCCCGGGTATGCCGAAGCACTGGACATGGTGGTGCCGTTCGATCCCGAATTGTCAAAAAAGCTGCTCGCCGAAGCCGGCGCCAGCGATCTCCCCTTCACCCTCGTCTGCACGAACGAGGCCTATATCAACGAGGAGGAGCTTTGCCAGAGTATCGTCAACATGCTGAGCCGCGCCGGTTTCAAGCCGCAGCTCGACATAGGCCCGACGGCTGCACAGGCGCCCAAGCGCACGGGGGGTCTATCTGATGTCTACCTCATCGGCTGGGCGAACGAGCCGATGCTCGACAGCTACTCGATCCTGCTCCAGATGATCGAGACGAGGAGCGACAAGGCGGGCGTTTTCAACTGGGGTGGCTGGAGCTATCCAGATATTGATAGGCTGATCATCCAGGCATCGACCGAAATGGATCGAACGAAGCGGCTCGAATTGCAGACCAAGGCACTCCAGATGGTCAAGGACGAAATGATCATGTTGCCGTTGCACCAGCAGCCAATGGCCTGGGCGATGAGCAATGAGATCGACCGGGTCGCTCAGCTGGCGGACAACAAGCCGCGCCACTGGCTGACTCATTTCGCCGAGTAACCGCCGTGAGGAGCTGGAACGACAGGCGTTCCAGCTCCTGCCCAACTTGCGTTTTCAGCGCGTCCCAATCGCGATCGTGGCGTCGCCAGCCTATTTCGAGC
This sequence comes from Ensifer sp. ENS11, assembly GCF_014851895.1. Lineage (NCBI taxonomy): Bacteria > Pseudomonadati > Pseudomonadota > Alphaproteobacteria > Hyphomicrobiales > Rhizobiaceae > Ensifer > Ensifer sp. ENS11. The sequence goes on from NZ_JACVAN010000012.1 coordinate 9,200, forward strand.
GGCATCCGCTTCCACAAACCCCGTATGGATCGTACGGCGGCTTCTGCCTTGAGCCCACTTCAGAATGTAAAACGTTAGGCAGATGTACGCGACAGGATTAAATGGCAAGATGAACGGCATTTTCACCAAGCTCTGTGCTCCCGATCACACCGCCGAGATACTGCCCATTTCCGAGGGCCTTCACGTCTTTACGGACGGCTCGTATGAACCGACCTCTGCCAAAGGCGGATGGGCATTCGTCGTCTATCGCAATGGCGCGGAAATAGCATCCGAGTTTGGCGGCGCCCGACCTTCCGCCGACAACACAATGGAGTTGACCGCGCTCTTCAAGGCAGCGCTGTGGGTCAACGGCAATGCCTCAGGCGAACGCGCAATCGTCTGGTCCGATTCCGTTTACGCGGTAAATGGCTGCAACAGCTGGCGCCAGATCTGGAAGAACAACGGCTGGAAAAAGATTGTCCCGAATGCGAAGGCCAGAAGCCGGACAATAGCCAATGCCGAGCTTTGGATGGCGATCGATCTTCAGCTGTCTCGCAATCCCCAACTGGCTATCGCGTGGTGCAAGGGCCATTCCGGGCTCGTTGGCAACGAGCGTGCGGATACCCTTGCGGGACTTGCGCGCCAATCTGCCCGGTGCAGCGACCGTTGAAACCGTCAGTGTCTTTCGCCAATTCGGCGATGCCAATGACGGCATTGCCAGGACGGCCAGAGCGTTTCCGCGAAACGCTCTAACGCCATGTTTTACCCATTTCCGGACGGAAAACCGCTTCGCGCTTTTCCTGGAAATCCTCTAATGGCAGGCTTCCGGTGTGTGGGTCATCACAGCAGCCACGGCAGCAGTTGATCTCGTCGAGGACAGATGCACGAGCGTAATCCCCAGCTCGAGAAGAAGCTCGGCAGATTTGAGATCCTGCGTTCCGAGGTTGTCGGCATATCCGCGGATCGTGCATGCAACACACTTCGAGTTGGCGGCAAAACGGGCGTCGCCCAGGTCTTCGGCCTCTTCGGCGACAGCATCGAGCGCACCGGCGACCGTTTCGAGCATGCAGCACCGTTCGCGCATGCTCATGTCTTCAAGCGTTTTTGGGATCCCGACCATGTTATCTCCTTCGCGCCCGGCAGGATGAGCCGCGGCGCTGGTATCACGTTCGAATTCTGGTGTTGCACCTCATATGGAAATCGCAGCGGCTATAAGCAAATCATGCCGGCCATGCGGCTGCTGCATGGCACGCGCAGCAATTCAAAGTGCTACAGCGACCTTTGCGCGTCTAATAAGACGCGCGGCGCTGTGGGGCTGCAGCGGTGTGTGCCACCGCGCGTCAGGTTCCGCCAGGTTTCATCATCACGTGCGTGTGGTATGACGTCTCACGGCCCCAACGTTTTGGGGTCAATCATCAGATTGGGATGCGGTAGCCGGCGAAGCAGAGACATGTTTGAATTGAGTGCTCATTTTACGCTACGCGTGTTGGATCAGGCCGAAGACATCGGCAGCAGACCAGCCACGTCATCTTTGACCCTGGTTGAGTTTGAGTGAGCAACACCCTCTTGAAGTCCTGGTTGTTCGGCGTGGCGTTGTGGCTCGCTGCGGTCTCGGCATTTGCGCTCTATTCCGTCGAAGCGTCGCGGCAGCGGCTGACCGATGAACTGGCGGTGACGGGCCGGACCCTGCACCGCTTGATATCCCAGCGTGCCGCGCAGCACGACGCCCACATGACCAGCCTGATCGCATTGACCAGCGACACGGACCCCACACGATTGGACGCCACCCGGCAGGTGATGGAAAGTGTTGCGCGTTTCTATCCGCGCATCGCCTGGCTCGCGCTTGTTTCGCTCGATGGCAAGGTCGGACTGCAAGGCGCCGCAACGGCGCAAAGTGGCGGTGCACCTAAACTGTTGCTCGAAGTCCCCTCCGGCGGGGGCGAAGATCTTTCCCCGTTGCGCGACGCAATCACGCGACAACAGCGCGGCAAGGGAGGGGCCTATGTCGGCAGTAATGGCCGGTATCTGCTGGCCAAGCGGGCACAGGCGCCTTCGGACACCGCGCTGGTGATTTCCATCGACGCGCGCCATCTGCTGGAGCAGGAGGAACAACCGCGATGGGCGCACGTCAGGCTTACGCTCAACGAGCAGCTGTTGCTCGACCTGCCGGCCGAGGATGCCGTCAGTGGCAACACATCTTTCGTCGCGCCCGCCCATTTCGAATCGACGATCGACAGTGAGAGCCAAAGGATCTCGCTGTCACTCGACCGGCCGATGCCGACTGAGGCGCTCCTGCCTTTGAGACCGTTGATCGGCTTTGCGGCAATGGCCGGACTGGCGTCGTTCGCGCTAGTGTTCGCATTGCGCCAGCGCGCCGCCGTCCAGAAATCCCAGAAGTCGACGCGAGAGGCCGAAGCCCGAGCGCTCTTGCAGGAGCGACAGGCGCTGCTTGCTCATGCTTCGCGTGTCAACGCCATGGGCGAACTGGCGTCAGGCATAGCGCATGAACTGACGCAGCCCTTGACGGCAATGCTCAGCCGCAGCCAGGCGGCGCTCAGATTGGCCGGCACGGACAAGCCCGATATCGGGCTGATCTCAGACGCGCTTGAAGTCAATGTCCGCGAGGCGAAGCGTGCGGGAGAGATGCTGCGGCGGATGCGCGACTACGCCTCCAACCGCACGCCCGAGCCCGTCACCAGCGCGATCAATGGTATCGTTGCCGAAATCGCGGCGCTTACCGGCTCCGATCTTCAGCGACGCGGCATCCAGTTTAGCCTCGACCTGACGAAGGAGCCGCTTGCAGCCGACGTCGATCCGATTGAGCTGGAGCAGGTATTACACAATCTGATCCGCAACGCGGCCGACGCGCTGGAGGGCGCAGGGACCAAAGACGCGCAGGTCGAAATCGAGACACGAGCCATTGGTGACGAGGTAAAGATCATTGTGCGTGATAATGGACCGGGGATCGCCCCAAATGCTTTTCCCAAGCTGTTTCAACCGTTTTTTACGACCAAGCCCGATGGCATGGGCCTGGGGCTCTCGCTGTGTTCGACCCTGATCGAGCGCGTCGACGGCCGAATAGAAGCGGAAAATGCTGCAGGTGGCGGGGCGTGGTTTACGATTACGCTGCCACGTGCGCAGGAACAGGAGCCGCAGTGAGCAAATACCGGGTCTATCTGATCGACGACGATGAGGCGGTACGGACAGCGATCGCCTTTCTGCTCAGCACTTATGGCATCAATGTCGAAACATTTGGCGATCCCCAGACTTTCCTGACGCATATCGATGAGGAGAAGCCGGGATGCCTTATCGTCGATCTGCGCATGCCCTTGGTTTCGGGGCTGCAACTGCACGCGAAACTGGCCTCGCGCGGCATTGATTGGCCGACGATCATGATCACTGGCCATGGCGACGTCGCAGCCTGTCGACGGGCGTTCAAGGCGGGTATCCAGGATTTCCTGACCAAACCGGTGGACGGCGAGGTGTTGGTGGAGGCGCTGCAGCAGGCATTCGCCAGCTTCGATGCACGGCTCGAAAAGCGCGAGGCACGACTGCAGCTCGCACGGCTGACCGAACGCGAGCGGGAGGTTCTCGATATGGTCGCCTTGGGTTGGGCGAGCAAGGAGATCGCGGCAGCGCTCAACATATCGGCACGAACCATCGATGCGCACCGGGCGAAGATAGCCGAGAAGCTTGGCACCAGTTCGGTGGCCGAGTTCGTGCGGCTAACGCTCGCGGATAAGGGACCGGCATAGGTTGTCCTACCTATGCAGGGTGGTGCCATCGCGGATTCAGCAGGCGGGGCCGATTGGATAGTTCTGGTTTCGGAAAAGCGAAACGCTTCCTCCGGAAAAAGGACAGGAACCACGCCATGATCAAGACCCTTCTCGCAACGGCTTCCGCGCTCGTCATCGTCAGCGGCACCGCCCAGGCCGAACTGCTGACCGAAAAGAATATCCCGTCGAACCTGGCCGTCGAGTTCGCCACGAATGCGGTCCAGGCCTGCGCCGCCGACAAGTACAACGTGACGGCAGCAGTGGTCGACCGCGCTGGCGTGCTGCGCGCGCTCGTGCGCGCCGACAACGCCGGACCGCATACGGTTGAGGCGGCTCGCGCCAAGGCATTCACGTCGGCATCCTCGCGCACACCGACCTCGAAAATGGCAGAGAACGTCGCCAAGAACCCGGCCGCAGCCGAGCTGGTCAACATCGAAGGCTTTCTCGTGCTCGCCGGTGGTGTACCGATCAAGGCCGGTGACGTCACGATCGGCGCAATCGGCGTGGGTGGCGCTCCTGGTGGCAATCTCGATGAGGCCTGCGCAGCGGCCGCGATCGAAAAGGCTGCCGGCCAGCTGAAGTAATTCAGAAGCATGTCGCCCAAAAAAGCCCAGCAGTTTTGCGCGACATGGAAAGACAAGGCGCAGAGCGCAGCGACCGAATTTTTGACATCGCGACGCGCTTGGGCGACCGCCGGTAGGACCCGCCCTTCCGGTGCGATCGGCGGCCTTTGCTCACACTCCTATGCATGGTCTCGGCCAGGCTGGCATCGCTCGAACAGCGAAGCCGGCCTGGCCTGCCACTGTCTAGGCGCGGGTAACGGTCGCCATCCAATGCAGGGATCATCCCCCTTGGCGTCCCGGCCGATAAATGCGGCTGCCATCAATCGGCCAACAGAAAAACACCCCCGAACAGACGAGCCTCGTCCTTCCGGTTTCACTAAGAACTTCGGCAGGCAAAGGCAGCGAGAAGAACGGCGGAACGCTTCCGCGATCACCGCTCCAGGCGACGGGCGCCAGTGGCCGTAGCACAGCGACAGTCTTTGCGGCAGCAGCCTTGTCTCATAGAACGGCAGAGCCAGCGTGCGCTGGTGTATCGATGCCCGGGCAACAGAACGGTGTTGCAACTCAGCAACATATCTCACATCAATATTTGCAATTCGAAATTGCGACTTGCGAAGAGAATACTCTCATGCGACGTTGCATTGTCAGCAACCCACACTTTAGGAGGCGTGAGATGACATATACTCTCTTTAATATGCGCACTTCTGGTGGATTCGTTGCTGTGCTCGGGATGCATCTCGCATCCTGCGTCGACCCATCGGGTTCACGAAGCGCCTAAACGCTGACTTTCGACGGCTCGGCATTTCCCAACTGACCTACCGCTACCGGCCCACCGCGAGACCATTCGCGTCCAAGCCCAAATCAACTTTTAGAGGACCCGATCGCGTCGCAGCATCGGGATGAACACATGCGTGAAACATCATTTCCGGCCGCCGGCACTCTGCCGGCAGCCCTCGACGAACTGTGCCGTACATTTGGCATCTGGAGAACAACAGCCGGCCTCGTCAGGGCAGCCTGGCGGCATCACCGACTGATCAACCAGACAACCGGCCTCTCCAACCAGATGCGCCGCGATATCGGGCTTCCCGAAGTCCGCGAACCGCCCGACGACCCCTGGATCACTGCGTGGGCATCGCCTCGGTGGGCCCCGTCGCTTCTGATCAACTGAGGTGGAAGGCAACCGCCCAACCCAACGGGCAAGGCGGTTGTCGCCATAGCGCAACACGGGCATGATGCAAGTCGTGCCCGTGACCTGCCGCGCGGACGGCGACGTAGACATCATAGCCGAGCCATCAGGCTCACGCTGGAACCGGCCCATCGACGGGTGGCGCCATCAGCCCCACGTCAGTGGATCGAGACGCAGGTAGAAATCGAGACGCGCACGATCGGGTGCTACAATTCCCAATGTATCAAACAGGATGGCAAAAGCCCGCTGCTCCTGATCCGGACTCGTCCAGCTTTCACGGGCGTTGGCTGTCATCAGCGCCAGATCGGCGTAGCGGTCCGCCGTTCCGAGACGACCGAGATCGATCATGCCGCTGCAGCGAAGGGTTCGAGGGTCGATCATGAAGTTCGGCATGCACGGATCACCGTGACAGACGACCCTGTCACCCGTTTCCTGCTCGAGGCGAACCGCAAGTTCGCGCTCCACGCGCGCCAAAAGTTCGTGGGCGGGTGTCTCCTGATCATCGACCGCAAGAAAATCGGCGTTCACGGCATCCCGGGCCACCACGTCCGCGGCGCGCGCGAACATGGGCGCCAGACCGCGGTCGAATGGGCATTGGCCGGCATCGAGCGCGTGGAGAGAGCCGAGTTGCCAGGCCATGGACGGCCAGGCCTCGAGTAGGTCGGCAGCCGAAAGATCCACTGCCGGGATGCCTTCGATTGCAGAAATGATCAGGCAGGCACCTTCGTCGGCAATGTGCCAATCAGTCACTTCAGGCGTCAGGATGCCTTTGCCCTGCAGCCACAGGAGCCGATCGCGCTCTCCGGAAAGCTCGGCCGACCGGTCCGCCGTCGCGACCTTGGCATAGGCTCGTCCGTCGCTGCGCTGATAGACGAAATCTCCGGACTCTCCCGTGACGACCGGCACCCATTCGAAGGGCGAACGCCCGAAAAATTCATGTGACAAACTCAATGCGAAGACTCCCGCGACCTCAAAAGTGCTTGTGTTAGCTGGGTACCGCCAGCAAAGATTGCAACATCGTAGATCCGACAGATTAGACGCCGTCTGCTGCCTCATGCCCGGCCGCGCCGATCACCGATGGTGGCTTTCCACAGAACGCTGGCCGATGCTCGATCAAACTGACGCCGGCAACGCCGCGCACTTCCAGCACAGGACAGAGGGTAAAATGAACCAGACGCTCGCACTCATCGCTATTGTTGTTCGAGACTATGACGAAGCGATCGATTTCTATGTGAACAAGCTGAAGTTCGCCTTGGTCGAGGACAGCTATCAACCGGAACAGGACAAGCGCTGGGTGGTCGTCAAGCCGGTCGGCGACGGCAATACCTCTCTGCTACTCGCCCGCGCTTCCAGTCCCCACCAGGAAAACTATATCGGCGACCAGGCGGGTGGCCGCGTCTTTCTCTTCCTGCGGACCGCTGACTTTGTGCGCGACTACGCCGATCTGGTGGCACGCGGCGTCGAATTCGTCAGGGAACCCAAGGATGCACCCTACGGGACCGTCGCGGTCTTCAAGGATCTCTACGGCAACCTTTGGGATCTTGTGCAGTTTACGGATGGCAGGCCCTGAGGCCCTCGAGCACGAAGGGTTCCAACGCCACGGACTTCCGCAAGGTTTGCCGCTGTACCTAACGTCGACGACGTCGGAACCGGGCTTGACTACCCATAGCTCGGCGGTTATTGATCCAATCCATAGCCAACGAGTTATTGAATTGTGACGCCACAGCCGCACGAGATCCTGTTCAAAACCCTTGCCGATCCGACGCGACGGGCGCTCTTTGAGCGGCTGTGCCGCGACGGCGACCAGACGGTCGGGGCACTTACGGCGCACGCCGGGATATCGCAGCCGGCCGTTTCCAAACATCTCGGGATCCTGAAGCGCGCCGGCCTGGTGCAAGATCGGCACGAAGGCCGCCTGACCCACTATAGCGCGCAGCACGGCGCGCTTGACCCGTTGATCGGCTGGGCAAACCAGATGGCCGGGTTCTGGCACAACCGCTTCGACGACCTCGAAGACTTGCTCAAAAGGATGGACCAATGACCGAAACATCAACCGAAACGCTCACCGTCATCGTCGAACGGGAGGTACCCTATCCGGCGGAGAAGATCTGGCGCGCGCTCACCCAGCCTCACCTGATCGAGGAGTGGCTGATGAAGAACAATTTCAAGCCAGACCGTGGGCACCGCTTCAATCTGACTGCCGACTGGGGCGCCGTCGACTGTCAGGTGCAGGCGGTCGAACCCAACAAATCGCTATCCTATAGCTGGGACACCAAGGATCTGAAGAGCCTCGTGACCTGGACGCTCACCCCGACGGGCGCCGGTACCCGGCTGCGCATGGAGCAGTCCGGTTTCCGGCCAGATCAGCAGCCGTACTATCAGGGTGCAACGGCCGGATGGCCGAGATTCCTTTCGGCGCTCGAGGCGGTCCTGGGCCGGATGGACTGAAGACCAACCCTATTCTTTGAGTTCGCGCCACGCGGATCGCCCGATCCGTTGCGGCTGGTATTGTGAGGAGGTGCCAATGAACTGGAACAACTGGATTCGTCAAATTCACCGCTGGACGTCGCTTGTCTTCGCAGTGGTGGTCGCCGCCATCTTCATCGCCTTGGGCGTAGGCAAGCAGCCCGCCGAATGGGTCTATTTCCTACCCCTGTTCCCACTCGCCATTCTCGTGCCCACCGGTCTCTACATGTTCGTGCTGCCTTACCTTAGCGGGCGACGCACCGCCGGATAGGAGAAAGCGCGATGGCCAGCAAGACATCCAAGAAGCCGGCGGCGGCAAAGGCAGACAAACCACGCGCCGCGGCACCGGCTCAGGCCGGCGACGTGCCCCTGCTGTCCGGTGGCAACCCGCAGATCGCCAAGGGCTATGGCGACGCCCCCGTCCAGGCCTATATCACCGCGATGCCGGGCTGGAAGAGCGATGTCGGCCGGCGCCTCGACGCGCTGATCGAACGCACAGTCCCCGGCGTCTACAAGGCCGTCAAATGGAACTCTCCGCTCTATGGCATTGAGGGTGAGGGCTGGTTCCTCGGCATCCATGTCTTCACGAAGTACGTCAAGGTGGCGTTCTTCCGCGGCTCGTCTCTCAATCCGATGCCGCCCGGCCAGTCGAAGCACAAGGAGGTTCGCTACCTCGACATTCGCGAAGACGACCAACTCGATGAAGAGCAGTTCACCGACTGGGTAGGGCAAGCCAGCCAACTGCCCGGCGAACGCATGTGACGGCCATGAGGCTGCGTGGCCCGACTCCGTCGATCTTCGGCAGTTCACCGCGCGCGTTAAAGGTTCATTAAGCATAGCTTGAATCGGGCCGCCCGATGCACTTGGGGACGCGCACAGCTTCACCTAAGTACACGCTCCTCACCCGATGCTGGGTGATTGAATGGAGTGACATGATGTCAATGGAAAATGAGGCAGCCGCCCAGGCGCTGGCGCTCGACCGTTCGGTCAGCGATGCCGAAATCAGTATCGCCATCTCCCACGCACAGAACGCGATCGAGGCCGCGGGCGAGACCCAGTCTCCGGGGCTTCGCCGCGCGATGCAGGTCAAGGATGCACTCGAAGGCGCTCTGCGTATCCGCGGTCGGACCACCGGCCGGCCGGTGAACGGATGAATTCCGTAGGTCCCATCCACGGCGGTCCGTTCAAGATCACCGCGCGCGCCCGATAGGTTCCGCACCGCCAAACAGGATTCACGATGCAGCTGATGTCCATGCCGGTTGTCGCCGGCATATCCCTGGGCGTTGCGATCATCACGATCTTCTCCCAAAAGCACCGTGGCAAAGCCGCCGGCGAAAGGGCGCTCGTCTCCCTCGGAAGCTTTCTCGCGAGCCTTCTTGTGCTGTTCATTCTCAACTTCGCGATCTTCTGCGTCCAGCAATCCTAATGCACGTCCGATCGAATCTGTTGAGCGATGCCGGCCGTATCATGTCGCGCAAAGACATGTGCGGCGACACCAGCGCCGCAAACAGCCCTGATGGCGTCCCGTCAACGTCGCGCGCCAAGGCCACGAGGCCACTTGGCCCGTTGACACGGATGGTATGCAGCACCGCGCTTTACGGTTTCCTTATTCCCAAACTCCCTCTTCCCAAGCGATTTTCTATGCACGCTTGGGCTAAGTGTTGCCGCGCCCCGACGCGTGATCAGTCGGTGCGCCAATGAAATATCGGCCGAGGCAGCGCTCGAACGCCACTGCCATGCTTGCGCCGCTTTCGGGTGGCTTGAGACGCCGGCCCCCTTTCCTTTGCGGCGTCACGGCCAGCAGCGATGCCTCAAGGAGCAAACGACAGATCCTATGACGAGTATCAGACGATGAAGATGAGAAACGCATTCAGGCTTGCGCCAAAACAGAGCCGGAGATTGCCCACCGAGTATTTCATTCTGGCGAATGTGCGTTTCGAAGGGCAGGTCGTCGGATACCTCGCCGGACGGCCAATCCGCGAAATAGCGACCGACGGCGGCGGGCTTCGATACCAGTTCGTCGGCGTCGCCGCGCGCAACGCTGCCGGAGGTCCGGACGTACAGTCGCTGCGCAAGGGCGAATGGATCGTTCAACCGGGGCTGGTCTATGCCAGTATCGGCGACGACGTCGTCGCTTCTGCAGACCGCGCCGCCTGACACCGGTCGAAGTGTCGGGGAAGCTATCGAATAGGACCGCAATGTCTATGTAATCTTGGCAGATTAGCTCCGGGGTAGACAATTCGAACCCGGGATCGAACATGCCCTTTTGCAAAGCGCGCGGCACCTTCGCCGCCATCGCTATCACCGCAGCCCTGATTCTGACCGGCTGCGCCTCCACCGTGATGAAGAACTATATCGGCCAGACGGTGGAATCGGTCGTCATCGACTACGGCCCGCCGACCGCCGTTCTTGACCTCGGATGGGATCAGCGCGCCTACCAATGGCGCAAGATCTCCACCAATGTCGTTTCCGGCTCGACGAGCGGCGAGATTCGCGACACGCGGCGCGGCCAGCGCTATGAAGAGACCGTAACGCCGGGCTATGTCGAGGAGCAGGAGTGCTTCTATACATTCTACGCCCGACAGCAGGGCGGCCGCTGGTATGTGACGAACTTCCGTCAACCGAAGCTCGAATGCGAGTGAGCGCTTCAACTCGCCCCCGATTTGAGAAATGATGCATTCGACACCGCGGCTCCGGCGCTTTCGGAACCGCATTCAGGAGAGATCGGCATGCGCATCCTGCTGCTAGAGGACGAGCCCGAAATGGCGTCGGCCCTGAAGGCCGCGCTCGAGCGTCGGCAGGTGATCGTCGATCATGTTTCGACGCTCGCCGACGCCGAGGCCGTGGTCGAGCTCTGGTCCTACGACGTAATCGTACTCGATCGCCGCCTTCCTGACGGCGAGGGCCTCAGCCTCATTCCGAAGCTGCGCGCGCTGCGCGTCGAAGCGCCGATCATGATGTTGACGGCGCTCGGCGCCATCAACGACCGCGTCGCCGGTCTCGATGGCGGTGCCGACGACTATCTCGCCAAACCGTTTGCGGTCGAGGAACTGATGGCGCGCCTTCGTGCACTTGGTCGCCGTCCCGTCACGCTCAAGTCCGACCAGATCATGGTTGGCCGCCTGACCTATGATTTCCGCCATCGCGAAGCGGTCGTCGACGACAAGCCGCTCGACCTTCTGCGGCGGGAAAGGCTGGCGTTGGAGGCGCTGATGCGCCGCCCGGGCCGCACGGTCCTGCGCGCAACGCTGGAAGATTCCGTCTATGCCATGGAAGACGAGATCGATTCCAACGCGCTCGATTCCCACCTTTCGCGGCTGCGACGAAAGCTCGAAGAGGTCGCAGCCGGCGTCGAGATCAGGGCAATCCGCAACCTCGGCTATCTCCTGCGCGCAACGGCATGAGAAAACCTCGCTCGCTTCAATGGGTCCTGGTGCGCCGCCTGATCCTGCTGCAGGCGGCGACGTTCGTCGCCTTTATCGCCCTGCTGGCTGCGATCCTGACGATCGCCCAGCCTCGGCTGATCATCGACAACGAGGCGGCCATCAAGCACCTGTCCGAGGCGGTGGCGCGCGACAAGAGCGGCGGCCTCATTGTGCGCGACACCGAGGAGCTTCGTGCGTTCCGGGAAGACTTCCCCAATCTCTGGTTCATCATCCGCGATGCCGACGGGCATGTGGTCGAGCAAGGCAGCGTTCCGGCCGCCTATGAAGCGGCTGGTGGAGAGCTGTTGAAGAATATCGGCCGCGCGACGCTGCGGTTCGATCAGGGCGACCTTCGACCGGAAGCCGCCCTTGCCAATGTCGACACCGATGTCGGCCGAGTGCAGATCCTTGCCTCCTCGATCTCGTCGCGCGACGAGAACGATGGGCTCGAAGTCGAGATCAACGTGAACGCCGAGATGGCAAAGGATGCCAATGGCAATCCGGACTGGCTTCGCGTGCTGCCGGTCCTGGCGCTGCTTATCCTTTGCCTGCTGCTGCCGATCATCCTGGTGATGGGCGTCGCCACGTTGGTCACCACGCCGGCCGTTGTGCGCCGCTCGCTTGCCGGTCTCGTTGCGACAGCCGATCAGGCCGGGCGGATCGATATCGACAATCGCGCGGTGCAGCTCGAAACCGCCCAGGTGCCGACGGAAATCGCGCCGATGGTGCATGCCTTCAACAACGCGCTTTCTCGTCTGGACGAGGGTTACGACCAACGCAATCGGTTCCTGACAGACGCGGCCCATGAATTGCGCACGCCGATCGCCATCCTTCGCACCCGCGCCGAATTGCTGCAGGAAGATCCGCAGAGTGCGCGGCTAAGGAAAGATATCGAGCGGCTGTCGCATCTGGCCCAACAGCTTCTGGAACGCCAGGTGCTTGAGCACGGCAGCGGCACCCGCGAGGTCGTCGACCTTGTGGCGCTCGCCAAAACGTTGGCCGCCGACTTCGCGCCGCTCGCCTTCGAGGCCGGCTACGAACTGGCCTTCGAGACGAATGCGACGCGGCCAGTGCCGGTCAGCATTCATGTTCAGCAAATCGAGCAGGCGGTCGCCAATCTCCTGCGCAACGCCGTCGAGCATGGCGCCAATCGCGGAACGATCACCGTACTGGTCGACGCCCGCGGCGGGATCGAGATCCATGACGAGGGTCCCGGTATTCCTGAGGACGAGCGAGACCGTGTCTTCGAACCCTTCTACCGCCTGCGCCCGCGTTCGAGCGGCGCTGGCCTCGGGCTCAATCTGGCCCGCGAAATCGCCCGGCTGCATGGCGGTCGTATCGATATCCTCTACGGTTCGTGGTCCGGCGCGCGGATCAGGCTGCAATTGCCGGTGGTCGACGGGCATCACCTCGCGGCGCTTTCGACCACCTCCGCCTGAACAGCACCGGGCGGCAGTCGGTCGGTCGAACAAGGCGTCAACGGCTTTGCAACTTTTCAGATCACTTTTCGCCTTAGCCCTTATCAACGGTCGGCCGATGGTCCACATATGTCTCGGCGTTTCGAGGTCAGCGTTCTCCGGAGCTTCCGCTTCGAGAGCAGCAAGGCCGTCAGAACAGAGTGGAGAATTGCGATGCAGACTTCATCCGAGGCAATGGCCGGACCGCTGCACGACAGCGGCGCCCGTCCCATCGACAGCAAGGGAATTCTCGACTGGCTGATCATGGAGACCCGTGACCAGCGCTTCATCGACAATATTTTCGTGGATCTGTGCGAACGACTGGTCCAGGCCGGCGTTCCGCTCGCGCGGGCCACCCTGCATTTCCGGATCCATCACCCGCAGTGGCTCGGCGCCCGCATCCTTTGGCGCAAGGGCCTGACGGAGGCGGATATCCGCATGTTCGATTATGGTGTCGAAGACACGACGCAGTATCTCAACAGCCCGCTCTATGCCGTCAACAACGGCGCCAGCCAGGTTCGCAAGAACCTCGAGGCGGCAACCGACGATGAGGTGCCGAACTCGCTCTATGAAGAACTCCGTGCCGACGGCTTCACCGACTACGTCGCCTTGCCGCTGGAACACACGCTCGGCAAGCGCCACGTGGTGACCTTCGCCAGTGATCGCAAGGGCGGCTTCGAGACTGTTCATCTCGAGGTTCTCACCAGTCTGTTGCCGGTTCTGGCCCTTGTCAGCGAAATCCGGCTGAAGAACCGGATGGCGCGAACGCTGCTCGAAACCTATGTCGGGCCGCATGCAAGCGAGCAGATCCTTGCCGGTGCGACGACACGGGGGAGCGGCGTGACCGTCAGCGCCGCGATCCTGATCTGCGACCTTCGCGACTTCACCAAACTATCCGACCTCTGGCCGCGCGATGATGTGATCGAGTTGCTCAACGGTTACTTCGATGCCATGTCCGAGCCGATCGAGCGGCATGGTGGCGAGATCCTCAAATTCATGGGCGATGGCCTGCTGGCGATCTTCCCGCTCAGCAATCCGCGGGCCTGCGAAAACCTGCTGCAGGCAATCGGTGAGGCGGAGGTCGCGATCGCCACCCTGAACCAGGAAAATCTGGCACGGGGGCGCGAGGCCCTCGGCTACGGCATCGGGGTCAACGTCGGCGATGTGATGTACGGCAACATCGGCTCTCGCCGGCGGCTCGACTTCACAGTGATCGGACCGGCCGTCAATATCGCTTCGCGCCTAGAGAACCTGACAAAGCAGGCGAAGCGCCCGGTGCTGCTGTCACGCGCCTTCGTCGAATTGGCGGGACGCACGCGCGACATGGAGCATTTGGGCGCCTTTCCCGTGAAGGGCCTCGACGATCCGATTGACGTCTTCGCATTTTCGTCCGGCACCGCTCAGGCGGCGGAATGATCGGTGCAGAGTCTTGGTTTTTGCCAATCGGGCGGGCGCGACCGTTTAAGGCAACCGCTCGCCGACCCAACGCGCGACGGTCTGCGCCATCGTTTTCAGATGATCTGCAGCGGAATAGCCGGAGATCGTCTTGCGTGGTTTGAGATCGTGGTCGCCATCTTCGAGCCAAAGGATTTCTATTGCACCGGACAGGGGGTATCCGGGGACCTCCTCGCGCGTGCCGAATTCGTCGCGCGTGCCCTGGCAGATCAGCGTCGGCGTCTTCAACTCCCCGAGGTGTTTGGTGCGCAGCTGATCGGGCTTTGCTGGAGGATGGAACGGATAGCCGAGGCAAAGCAGGCCGATGATTTTGCCTTCGGCATAGAGCTCGTCAGCAATCATGCTGGCGACACGCCCACCCATCGATTTGCCGCCGATTAGCAACGGGCCGACCGCACCAAGAGACGCCACGGCGGCCCTGAACTCCGGATTGAGCGTTTCGGCGCGCGGTGGCGGTTTGCGGCCGCCTGATCGACGCCCCGCCATGTAGTCGAATTCGAACCGGGCCACACGAAAGCCTTCGGCAGCCAGCGCTTTGGCCGATGCGGTCATCGAAGCCGAATCCATCGGCGCGCCGGCACCATGCGCCAGCAAGATGGTCACCGGCGCATTCTCTGGCCCATCAAACAACATCGTCTTTTCCATCTCGACACCATCCGGCGTATCCGCCAATGAAATGCTGACTTTTATGCTGCGCCAGCGTCTTTTGGTCGACGTGGCTCGTGGGTCAACGTGTTTTCTACTGCATGTTTCCTTAAATCGTATCCGATTTAAGGAAACATGCAGTAATTCAAAGTGCTACAGCAACCTTTGCGCGTCTAAATAAGACGCGCGGCGCTGTAGCATGTCGAGCGCCGTGAGCCAGGGGTGCAGCGTACCATAAGCAGTCACGATCGATTGCCGCAACCAGTCGCGCTGCAACGCACTCAATAGCGGTAGGCAGGCCCCGAAATCGAACTCGTCTTTTTGTCGGGGCGTTTTTGCCTTGTAGAACAACTGGACCTCAACAGCGAGGAACGGTGGATCCCCGCCAGCCGCCATCGCGCTGATCGGCCGGGTCACCAGAGGATTTCGGCGCGAACGCCAGCTTTCCCCATTACTGTGGTCGAACATCAGTTGAAAGCGCCATGGCCCTTGCCGCTCGCCACGGCACCAGACATCGTTTACCGTTTTCGGCAGGCTTTCCGTTTCGCTCCACCGGCGCAAATGCCCCGGCGGATCCGCAGCCCAGCAATCCCATTGCCGAAGAAAGGAACGAACGTGCGCGCTGTCTCTCTGCAGCACGAGGATATCGATGTCGCCGTGACTGCGAAAAGGGCGACCGACGAAATGCTCGATCGCATACCCACCAGCGATCCACCAGGGAAAGGGTGCGGGCGCGAAGAGTACCGCGATGTCTTCGGGCAACAGCGGCTCCCACGGTTTTTCATGTTCCTTCATCCGCAGATCATTCCCGTCTTGCTATTCTGGCCGCTGTGACACTGAACGGAACTTTCTTCGTGACTTGCCTGTTAAAGAACAGTTGAAAGCCGTTCAGGTGCTCAGATGTCCGGCAAGATCGATGCCTTTTCCCGATTTGCCAATGCCGTTTCGAAACAGTCCGGCAAGCCAGGCACATTCGCATTCGCAGTCGGTGCCGTTCTCCTGTGGGCGGCCACAGGTCCGATCTTCGATTTTTCCGAGACCTGGCAATTGGTGGTGAACACGGCGACGACGATCATTACATTCCTGATGGTCTTCGTTCTTCAGAACTCTCAGAACCGCGACAGCGCCGCCCTTCAGGCCAAACTCGACGAACTGATCCTGACCAGCTCGGCCGAAAACGAATATATCGGGATCGAGAAACTTGAGGAACATGAGCTGGAACGACTGACGGAACTCCTGAAGCAGCATGCGCGAGATGCGCACGATCACGCGCTTCACCAGAAAATTTCAAATGCCGTCGGCAAGAAACGCAAACGGCGAGCCGACCCAGCGGCGTGAGACAGCGCGTCGTGTCGCGGCAACCGTGCGGCGCTCGATCTAACCGAGCGGGCTCGGCGCAAATTGCGCCACCAATTCATGTCGATCACCCGGATAAGTCAATCGCACATGGGTGACCGGGGCGCGACCGCTCCAGGTGCGCCGCTCGATGACGAGACAAGCGGCGCCTGTCGAAATGTCGAGCGCCTGCGCCGCGTTGCGTCCTGCCGCCACGGCCCGGATGCGATGTTCGGCCGTACTCCACGGCACCTTTCCGAGCAGCCAGGAACCGGGCGCTGACGTCTCGAAAAGCTCTGTCTCGGCTTCGGGAACAGCCGCCAGGCTGATAAGCCGCTCCTCGAAACAGAAGGGGCGACCGCCGGCGAAATGCCGGCAACTCACTTCGAGCAGTCTTGCAGACGGCGGCAGGTCGAGCCGACCGGCATCGCTGCCCTCGGCCTTGCGGATGCTGCGTTCATCCAGGTGAAAACTGTAATCCAGTCCAAGGGACTGAACCTCCAGCTTGACATCGTGGATTTCCATCACCGCCGACTGCACATGCGGGAAAGTGACGTAGCTCCCCGACTTGCGCCGCCGCTCGATCAGTCCGCGTTTGACCAGTTCGGTCAGCGCCTTGTTCACGGTCATGCGCGAACAGCCATATTGCTCGGTCAATTCATGCTCGAACGGGATGCGATGTCCAGGTGGCCACGCGCCGGAAAGAATGTAACCTTCCACATCACCGAGGATTCTCTGGTGCAACGAAAGCGACTGGGGCTGGTTGCCCACTTCGTCGGCTGGCTGATCGCTCGGAATGTCGGCACCCTCAATGGTTTGCTGTTGCCGGCAAGCTTAAACATTTCCCGGCGCCGCGACAGCCCTCCCCTCGCCCTTTCCCGCTTTTTCGCCAAAGCTTCCTCGGCCCTCGGGTTACGCGACGGGTGGCTGCAGCTTATGTAAGCGGCGCACGCACTTCCAACCGCGGACGCAAATCCTCGCGACACAGCTAACGGCAGCACCAATGACGCTTGCCGAGATCAGCCTCACTTCGGCGGCGTCCACCCCAAGCTGGGCGATAACTGCCCCGCGGCTCGCCCATTCCGGCGCCGGCCTCCACCATACTACCTTATTGTAATTTATGGCTTTATTTTCGTGTTCGGCATTATTCGAAGCCGAGCGTTCAGCCGTTGCCGCCGAGTTGGCTCGATATCGCTTCTTGGACAAGAAGAGCGCGGGCGGTTGACAGCTGTCAACGTTGACGGCCAATCATTTTGGGCGCGTCATAAGCTCCCTGTTTCGCAACGAGGAGACGCAATCAAAAGAAGGTCCAGCGGCAAAGCGGCGTTCGGGCCGGACCCTATGCGACGGCTGCATTGGCCACCGCACATTTTGGGCAACCAGGGTCGTATCAATAAAACAGATGCCAGGGCGTCAGGAAGGCGCGGGCCCATTCCTGATCGCGATCGCGCTCACGATCGTCAGCCGGTTCGTGTGGCGTCAATTCAATGCGCGGCTTTACCGACTGCACGACGGCCTTCGGCGCTGGCGGCTCGAGGTAACCAAGTGTCATCCCGCCGAGATAGAACATGCTGCATCCCTTCCAGTCCACCTGACATCATCCTCATCGCACCACGATCTTGCCACAATTCAACTCGCTGTCAATAGTCGACTAAATCCATATTTTAATAGCCACAGTTTGCGATGGAGCATCAAGGCAGCGTTCTTCTCCCCCTCGGCTGCAAAACAGGTGCGCGCGCCGTTCGCGGGGAGCTGTAGTTGCTGGTTGGAATCGGGCCGACATGTTAACAACCTGGTCGGCCGTCGCACGAGTTGTCCGCGGACAACTGGCGCCATTGCGCGCCCTCCGTTGCTTGAGCCGGCAACACGGCCATTCGGCTATCCATTTGTACATTCAGGCCGAATCGGATCATAGTGCATCTGCGCATATTGCCTCGATATGACAATATTTGCGCAGTTTTTGGAGAACTCGATGTTGCAGCAGAAAATCCACGGCCTCGATGTACAGGAGCATTTGCCAACGCTCCTGGCTGCCGATGCCATGGAACTTGCGCACCAACTCCAGCAGCATCAGAAGAAAATCTTCCCGCCGCAAGCGCAAAAGACGTTGCGACTTTTCAGTCCGGCCGAGGCGGCCGCCTTTATCGGGATCGCCGAAGGCTACCTGCGCCAGATCGCCTCGGAGGGCCATGGGCCCGAGCCGTTGCCGAATGGACGCCGCATGTATGCGATCTCGGATATCGAGCGCATTCGACGTGTTCTCGACGAAGGTGGCAAGTCGGGAAAATACATTCCGCATCGCCGCGGCGACGAGCGGCTGCAGGTCATCTCGGTCATGAACTTCAAGGGCGGATCGGCAAAGACGACCACCTCGGCGCATCTTGCGCAATACCTCGCACTTCGCGGTTACCGCACGCTGGCGATCGATCTTGATCCGCAGGCTTCACTTTCGGCCCTGTTCGGTCACCAGCCGGAACTGGACGTTGGCGAGGCGGAAACGATCTATGGCGCCATTCGCTATGAGAACCCTCGCCCGATCGCAGAGATTGTCCGTTCCACCCATTTGCCCAATCTGCATTTGATCCCCGGCAACCTCGAACTGATGGAATTCGAGCACGAAACGCCGAAGGCCATGACCAGCGGTTCGGCGGAAACCATGTTCTTTGCGCGTATCGGCGACGTGCTGGCCGATATCGAGAGCTTTTACGACATCGTCATCATCGATTGCCCGCCGCAGCTTGGCTTTCTCACCATGTCGGCGCTGTGCGCGGCGACATCGGTGCTGATCACCGTGCACCCGCAGATGCTCGATGTCATGTCCATGTCCCAGTTTCTCTCGATGACCAGCGAATTGATGCGCGTCGTCGAGAACGCCGGCGGCCGGACCAGCTATGACTGGATGCGCTACCTCGTCACCCGGTTTGAACCCAATGACGGTCCGCAAAGCCAGATGACCGGTTTCATGCGCTCCATCTTCGGCAATCGCATGCTGCACAACGCCATGGTCAAATCGACGGCCGTTTCCGACGCCGGCGTGACCAAGCAAACGCTATATGAGGTGGAACGCTCGCAGTTTGTCCGCGGCACCTATGACCGCGCGATGGATTCCCTGACGCTCGTCAATGGCGAGATCGAGGACCTCCTGCGCAAGGTGTGGGGAAGGAAGTAACCCATGGCCCGCAAGAACCTGATCGGTGTTTCAGACAGTCATGCTGCAGATGGCGAGGATAATCGTCCGCTGGCCGGACGGCCGATCATCGGCCTCGATCCCGGCCAGCGACCACACAGCCCGATCGGCGGCATCACCCGGTCTCTGTCGAACATCACGCAGAAGGTGGAGCGAGCTCAAGAACTTGAACGCCAGCTTGCAGAAGGCCTGGCGGTGATAGAGCTCGACCCGGATCTGGTTGACGTTTCCTTCGTCGTCGATCGCCTCGGCGTCGCGGCCGATGTCGAACGCTCGCTGCTCGAACAGATCCGGGATCACGGACAACAGGTGCCGATCCTCGTGCGCCCGCATCCCAACGAGGACGGGCGTTATCAGGTCGCTTACGGCCATCGTCGTCTTGCCGCCACGCGTGAGCTTGGCAGCAAGGTCAGAGCTGTCGTCCGTGACCTCAGCGACGAACAGCTGGTGATCTCGCAAGGGCAGGAAAACAACGCTCGCACGGACTTGTCCTTCATCGAGCGGTCGCTGTTCGCCACCCGTCTCGAAGACCGCGAATTCTCGCGTGACGTCATCATGTCATCGCTTGGCGTCGACAAGGCGGCCCTGTCGAAGATGATTGCGATCGTGCGCCGGCTACCCATCGATGTGATCGAGGCAATCGGTGCCGCGCCGGCCATCGGACGGCGGCGCTGGGCGGAGCTTGCAGAGCTTGTTGAGAACGACGATGAGCTCATCAAGACCAACGCGTTCTTAGGGCGCACTGAATTCCTGGCAAGGGAGAGCGATCAACGGTTTGAGACGCTGTTTTCCTTCCTGAGCACTGTGAAGGCCCGGAGCCAGGCAGTTCCTTGGGTGGCGCCAGATGATACGCGCCCGGTGCGCATCCGAGAAACAAACAGCGAAACGACGCTTTCCTTCAACAAGAAGGTGGCGCCCGGTTTTGCAGATTTCGTGAGGCAGAGGCTCAAATCTCTGTACCTCGAATATCAAGAGGAAACAGGAGACTAACAGAGCAAAAGAAAAAGGCTTCCGAACGACTAGCGCAGCGGAAACCCTTCTCTCGTGTAGCAACTAGAGAATCCCATTTCCGCGAATCACTGTCAAGCGTTTTTAACGTCGTTTCGGCGAACGGACTTCTTTTGCCTTTGAAAAGGTGAAGAGAGATGGAGCGTGGAAATGTGACGACGCCCTTCGGGCGGCGCGCGATGACGCTTGGCATGTTCGCAAGCCAAGTCATCGCGAGCGAAATCGATTCGCAGCAGCCGATCGATAAATGGAAACTGTTTCGGACCGTCTGTGAAGCCAAGGCTGTCGTCGGCGTGTCCGACCGTGCCTTGGCCGTACTCAATGCGCTGCTCAGCTTCTACCCGAAGGTCGAGCTGACGTCAGGCAAGGGGTTGGTGGTGTTTCCATCAAACAACCAATTGGCCCTGCGCACCCATGGCATGGCAGGCACCACACTGCGTCGCCACCTGGCAACATTGGTGGAGGCCGGCCTTATCCTTCGCAAGGATAGCCCAAATGGCAAGCGTTACGCCCGTAGAGATACAAAGGGCGCCATCGGCGACGCCTTCGGGTTCGATCTGTCACCGCTGCTTGCACGCGCCCATGAATTGCAAACGGCCGCAGCCGCAGTCGCTCTGGCCCGACAGGAGGCGCAGCTTGCCCGTGAGCGTCTCAGCCTTTGCCGTCGCGATCTGACCAAGCTCATAGACGTGTTGCGCGAAACCGACCAAACTTCCAACTGGGACAACCTTCAAAGCCGTTATCTTCTCGCCGTCGACACCCTTCCGCGGAAACCTGGCCTCGCTGAAATCGAGCCTGTGCTCAAGCAACTGGACGCGTTGCGCGCGGAAGTGCTCAACCAATTGGAAAAACTGGTAAATCTAAAAATTTCGGACACCAATGATAGCCAAAATGGCTGCCACATACAGAGTTCACATCCAGACTCTTCTACTGAATCTGAACCGGGCTTTGGAAGTGACGCTGTGACGTTCTCGAACTCACGCCAAACGTCCGACAGCATGGCCGTTGTGCAGGCGAGCAATCGGACGGCAATTGCAACAGACGCGGCCTCCCAGACCGAAACACCGGAGGTGACACGGGGTAAAACGCATCAACCTCCGCAAACCTTCCCGCTATCAACCGTGCTGAAAGCCTGCCCTGATATCGTCGACTATGGTCCTGGCGGTAAGGTGCAGTCCTGGCGTGATCTGATGGTGGCTGCCGCTGTGGTCCGTTCCATGCTCAATGTCAGTCAGGGAGCGCATGATGAAGCGTGCCGGGTGCTCGGCCCAGAAGCGGCCGCGACGGTGCTGGCATGTATCCTCCAGCGCTCGCCGCACATCGCGTCTGCCGGTGGTTACCTGCGGGACCTGACGCGGCGATCTATGCGACAGGAGTTCGTGGTTGGGCCGATGGTCATGGCGTTGTTGCGTGCCAATCCCGGCAGTATGGCGCTAGCCAGCTGAGCTAGACCAACGCGGCTGTTTCGACGGACGTTGACAGCTGTCAACTGCGGCTAGTTGTGCGCCTCATTCGGCAATCAATGTCCAATGAGGCGGACTGGTGGCCGACCTGTGCAGGATGTTGAGATCGAGTTTGCCGGGTCCAACACCTCGCAGCAGCCGATCCCGATCCCTGCCAAATTGCAGCGTGCGCGGCGCTGAGTACCGGCTTGCGACGGGCAACGTTAGATCGGTCCCTTGGTGAGTTGACAGCTGTCAACGGTTTCACCTCAGGCCATCCGAATGGAAAATACCACAACCACCAGCCCGCTGCAGATCCGTACACTTAACCTCTATCGACGAGAGGGTCGTCCAGTTCGCGGACTTCTGATCAAGGACTGCCCCACCGGCTCCTGTCGTCCCCGGCAGAAAGATGGCACAAACGCTGAGGCTGCAAGGTGTCTACACCCGCAAGCGGTCCACAACCTCAACCGCGTCCTGAGGCCGTGCAGGCATGAAGCTGCCCAACCGCACCTTCAGACGAGCATTATTCTGTCAGGCATTGCATCGGGTGAGTTTCCCCGCGCGCTCGGGGTGTGACGGGGCGAAACGCGATCTGGCAAAGTTCTAATGCATTGAGGCTCCGGACATGCCGGAGGGTTGCCTTATGAACCGTCGATAGATGTGATTGGTCTTTGGCCTGAATTTGTTGTTACCCCCTGGCGGGGCCGATGTTGACAGCTGTCAACGCATGACGGGCCGTTTTGTCGGAAAGTGTCGCTCCTACACATTCGGCAGCATGAACGAACGCAAGCCGCTGCGTGGGCGCCATGCCCTTCGCGATGCTAAGGCGAGTTAGTTTCGCCAGAGCGAGAAAGCGCCTGCGTGATAGGTTGCGCAATGCCTTTTCGGCCCAGAGAAGGGCAGGGGCCATCTGTCGCATAGACGAGTGTTGACAGCTGTCAACACGCAGACGTTCGTCTGGCATCCCCACCTGCAATGCTGGTTGGGATTATGGCTTCTTCTCGAACCGCTATCCGTCCGCAATCCTGTCCGGCCTGACCTGTCGACTTCGATGACCAAAATCCCTTCACGACCGTCTTTCGAGACGTTAGCCGAATGGAAAGGAAATGCTGCTATGTTGGCAATGCTGGCCTTCCTGCGTTGCGAATGGCCCTCAAGAGCGTACAATGTGATGGTCGAATTCGTCGATTCGAATCCGGTTTGCGCTCATTTTAAGCGCTAAGAAGGCCATTCTAGCCTTCCGTACTGGTCAACGCAGAAACCCGACGACAAACATCCCGGTATCCGCTAAAACGGCATGTCATGTGTGTCGGAAGAAAACTCTCCGTTTTCCTTCCGTTTGCCAGAAATAGCGTGTGATTGTAATGCGATACCAAATCCCGGAATTAGTGCTGCAGACGCTGTTTTCCGCAACGATCGAGGCTGAAGATCGCCTCGCGCGGCTGGATGAGCGTGCCGGACGCCATCCCGTCGCCGAAGGCTTTCGCGAGCGTGGTCAGTTCTTCGACGCGGCCGGTGCCCTCTGGGTTGCCGGCGAGTTGGTCCATGTCGAGGATCTGGTGCTGCATGATGCGCATATGGATGCCCGTGCGCCGACACACGAGTTGACGATCGCGCATGCTGTCTTGCGCGCGCGCCGGAGGATCTGGTTGTCCGACCCTGATTGGGCGCTATCGTCCGCCGGTCTGGCGGTCCTTCGCGGCGAACAAGTCGGCGGCGAGACACCGTCGATCGAGATGGACCGAGGCGTTCCGCCGGGGACGGCGGATGACGATAATGTCATCGCTGACGGCGATGACGACGACAATCCGCTTTCCCTCGAGTTCGCGGAGATCGATGCGGCGATCGCGCGATCGCAACGTCTGCTCGATGAACAGGCGGATGAAGTCGGTGACAGCGGATTTGGGGGGACAGAGCGCCCGTCCGCCTCAGAGCCCAAGGGACAGTTGGGGCTGCTTTTCGATGACGAATGGGACGAGGGCGCGCGGCTCGAGGCGTGGCGATCCCTGATTGCGGCTGCGGACCGAATGCCGGCCTGCCTTGGCGCGGCGATGCTCTTCGATGCCTGGGAGCAGATCGAGCCGCTTCGCAGGCAGCATTGGCTGGGAGGGTTGCTCGTTGGCGCCTACCTGCGCGCGCGTGGTAAAGTGACGTCGCATCTCATCAGCTTCCATACGGGCCTGAAGACAATTCGCCACGAACGGCGTCGTGCAAGAGATCAGGAGGTTCGGCTGAGGGCGTTTCTGGAGGCTCTGGTTCTCACCGGCGAACTTGGCCTCAAGGAGTTGGATCGACTGTTTCTCGCCAAGACCCAGATGGAAATGCGCGTGCGCGACCGTCGCTCAAATAGCAGCCTGCCGGGCCTGATCGAGCTTCTGCTGTCTCGGCCGATCGTTTCCGCCGGGCTGGTGGCGCGTCATGTCGGCGTCACCCAGCGGGGCGCGCTCAATCTTGTCCGCGAACTTGGGGCCAAGGAAATGACCGGCAGGGGGCGTTACCGCGGTTGGGGGATATTGTAGCCGGTTGCGCAGTTGCACGGGCGGCAAACGGTCTTGACCGGATGTTCGGCTCGCCTCGGCTTTGTAGGTCAACTCAGGCGTCAGCTCTTGATCCTTGAACGACGGTGCCACGGTCGACGGCGGGCAGCAAAGATCGCAGCGCAGCCCGATTATTCGGCATAGTCCTACAGGCGATCCGGACCAAAGTTCTTGATCCGGGGGGCATCGAATGCCCAATGACGCTGGCCGCGGCCGTGATGCCGCTTGCTGCTCCCTGCCGGCAATCAGCCGAGCAGGTTGCGGATCGTCCGCATGAAGGCGCGGGCGCCCACCTCGATCAGTGCATCGGGAAAGTCGTAGTCCGGATTGTGCAGGCGAGGGTGGTCCTCACCTGCACCGAGGAAGAACATTGCTGACGGGGCGACGCGGCCGAAAAGGCCGAAATCTTCCGATGCCTTCATCGGCAGGGCGGTCGGGCCTGCGTCGTGGCCAATCCGCTCCTCGCCAAGAGCGCGGCGCAAATGGTCGACGGCCGCCGGCGCGTTGCTGCACTGATGGAAGATATCCTCGTAGGCGATCGACGATGTGAGCCCGCCGGCCGTCGAATGTTTATGGACGAGAGCTTCGGCACGCCTCACCAGCTCACCCATCCGCTCGTCCGTCAGCGTGCGCAATGTTGCCCAGATCTCTGCATGGCCGGGGCTGATGCCGAAGGCGGGTTCGCCGAGGCGCGCGTGGGTCACGGTTACCAGCGTGAAATCGGCATCGAGCGAACCGCCGGCGCCAAGTGCAGTCAACTCACTCAGGAGATGAGCCATGGCGAAGGTCGGGGCGACGCCATCTTCCGGGCAGGACGCGTGCGCGGTCTTGCCCGAAAGCACGATCCTCATGCCGCGCGAGGCGCAATTGACCGGCCCTTCGGCCAGCGCAACGTGCCCCAGCGGTAGGCCGGGAAAGTTATGCAGCGAAAACACAAAGTCCGGTTTCAGTGGCTCGAATTTAGGATCCGCCAACACGGCGGCGGCACCGGCACCATTCTCTTCGGCCGGTTGGAAAAGCAGGATCGCCCGCCCGCGCGCCGGTCTTTTCCGAGAGAGCCCTTTGGCGAGCGCCATCAGGATTGCCATGTGGCCGTCGTGTCCGCAGAGATGTCCCTTGCCGGTGATCTCGGATCGGTGGGGCAGGGTGGAGAGTTCTTCGATCGGCAAGGCATCGAGTTCGGAGCGGATCATCACGGTCGGACCATGGGTCGCTCCCTGATAAACGGCCGCCACCCCATGCCCGCCAAGATCAGTGACAATCGCGTCCGGTTGGCTCGACCCCAGAGCCTGTGCGACCATTCTGGCCGTCTCGACCTCTTCGCCTGATAGCTCCGGCTTGCGATGGAGTTCACGCCGAAACGCGGTGATCTCGTCCAGTTCGCCACCATTCAAAAACATGCGCAATATCCCAACCAGTGTCCGCCTCGGTGGGGCGTGTCGATCGAGCCCCGATATCGGCAGGGAATGTGAAGCGGCGCTCCAGCTCTGTCTAGTCGGGAATGATCAAAATGCCGAGGCCGTTGCGCTAAGATGGGCAGCCGGTCTTCGTCTGTCGGGAGATCAGATCGGCCGACGCCGCTGTAACCCAATCGACTTTCTCCACCGCCCGGAAAGCAGGCGGTGGAGAGATCGAGGAGGGCCGCTAAGGTCCTTATTCTCCCGAGGCGGCGTCCGCCACCAGACGCACCAGCATCTTGCCATGGTTGGCACCCCTGAAGAGGTCGATGAAGGCGGAGGGCGCATTTTCGAGACCGTCGACCACGGTTTCGCGGATTTTGACCTGACCCGCCTTCAGCCAACCGACCATGTCGCGATTGAAGTCGGCCGAGAGGTCGAGATGATCCGAGCCGATCAGGCCCTGCATGCGGATGCGCTTTTCGATGGCGGCGAAGATGTTTGACGGTCCAGGCTGCGGCTGTTCGGCGTTGTAGCCGGAGATCATGCCGCAGAGCACGAAGCGGGCGTTGACATTGGCGACTGCCAGCGCGGCCTCCAGATGCTCGCCACCGACATTGTCGAAGTAGATGTCGATGCCATCAGGCGCCGCCTCTGCAAGCGCTGCGATCAGGTCAGGCGTTTCACGGTAGTTGATGACGGCGTCCACACCCACCTCGTCGATGAGCCATTTCGCCTTGTCGGCCGAACCGACCGAGGCAACGACACGCAAGCCCTTGCTCTTGGCAATCTGGGCGACGATGCTGCCGACCGCGCCGCTTGCCGCCGAAACGAAGATGGTCTCGCCGGCCTTGATCTTGGCGATCCGCGTGAGCCCGGCATAGGCGGTGAGGCCGGGAAAGCCGAGCGCGCTCAGATAGGTCTGCGGCGCGATGTCGGCGTCGGCGATCTTGGTTGCGCCGTTCGCCGCAACGATAGCGTGATCGCGCCAACCGGAGAAATGCACCACCCGGTCACCAATTAAAAATGCCGGATCGTTCGAGCGTTCGACCACGCCGACGGCCGCTCCTTCCAATGCTTCGCCGAGCTTGAAGGGAGGGATGTAGGTTTCGCGATCGACCATGCGACCACGCATATAGGGATCGACGGACATCCAGGTGTTGCGAACGAGCAGCTGGCCGGCCAAGGGCGTTGGCAATGTCGTCTCGACAAGGTCGAAATTGGCGGGGGTCGGTAGACCGTGCGGTCGGCTGTTCAGGCGGATTTCACGCGTGTTGGTGCTCATTGTCGTTCCTTTCGTTGAGGGTCTTGATGGGAGGGGGCGGCGCCTATGAGGCCGGTATGGTCGCGCGGGCGCTGTGTCCGGCGCCAAGCGCTTGCCCGAGTTCGAAGGCGGTTGCGAGGTTGCGCAGGCGGGCCGCCCTGTCGCCGTTTTCGACGTCGAGAAACAGATGCGTCTGCAGGTCGCGAATGCCGCTGAAATGGAAGATCCCGTGTTCGATCTGCGCGGCGATGGCGGTGCGATAGCCGTGTTTCTCGTAGACGCCAGGCTTTGATCCGCCCGTGGCGATCAGGCGCACGGATTTGGTCGCGAGTGGCCCTGAAAATCGGTCCTCCGCCCCAAAGGCCCAGCCGTTGGTGAATACCCGGTCGATCCAGCCTTTCAGGACGGCCGGCATCGACCACCAGTAGACAGGGAAGGCGAGCACCAAAGGACATCGGCGCGCTCGACCCGTAGCTGTTCGCGACGCACATCCTGCGGAACCGGCCCCTCTCCGCGATAAAGCGCCAGATCCGCTTCCGTCATCCGCGGGTCGAATGCCTCCCGAAACAGATCTGCCCATTCGACGGTTGGCGCTTCCTGGCTCTGCACGCCTGCGAGGTAGCGCCCTGCCAACGATGCCGCGAAGGATGGGCTGCGTGGATCGGCTGTTACGATGAGAACATTCACGGCTGATCTCCTGTCTGCTGTATGGCGCTATACAATCAGGCAGTGGATCGATAAAAAAGTTCGATTTTTAGCGCTAAATGATCGAATGGATAGATGTATGTCACCTCGTATCTCCCTGGATCAATGGAAGGCTCTGGTCGCTGTGGTCGAGGCGGGAGGCTTCGCGCAGGCGGCGGAAGCGCTGAACAAGTCGCAATCGACCGTCAGCTACGCGATCCGGCAGATCGAGGAGCGCCTGGGCGTCTCGGTTTTTGAGATCGAGGGCCGCAAGGCGCTGCTGACGCGCCAGGGCCATGTGCTCTACCGGCGCGGCAAATCGCTCGTCGACGAAGCCTCAAGACTGGAGCGCGCGGCGATGAACCTCACCAAGGGTCAGGAGCAGGAACTTCGCCTTGCGGTCGAGGGGCTGTTTCCCACATGGCTCTTGCTGCGCTGTTTGGACCAGTTCGCAGCCGAATACCCGGAGACGCGGATCGAGCTTTTCGAAACCGTCATGGGCGGCACGGACGAAATGCTGCTCTCGGGCGCCGTCGATCTTGCGGTCTGCGCCGATACCCTGCCGGCCGGCCACAGGGGCGAGGTGCTGATGCGCTATCGGGCGATCGCGGCTGCCGCCCCGTTCCATCCGCTGCAACAGATCGGCCGCGAACTGGCAATGGAGGATCTGAAAGGGCACCGCCACCTTGTCATCCGTGACAGCGGGCTGCAACGGGTGCGCCATAGCGTCTGGAATGTGACTGAACAGCGGCTCACGGTCAGCCACAAATCAACATCCATACGGGCGGCCTGCATGGGCATGGGCTTTGCCTGGTATCCGGAAGACTGGATCCGCGAAGAACTGGCCGCAGGCCAGCTCAAGCCCTTGCCGCTCAGGGAAGGGGCGGAGCGCTGGGGCGCGATGTATCTGGTTTATCCCGATCCTGATGGTGCCGGACCGGGTGCCCGCCGGTTGGGCGATATCATCATCCACGCGGCACAGGGCGTCGCATGAGCGATTGACCTGGGTCGAACAGCTATCTTCGGGCGCCACCAACGAGCGAGATCGAGCGCGCCGCGGCGGTCACCAGCGGAGCAAAGCGTTCTTCCGTTTCCTCCGGCGTGTAGCGGCTGCGCGATACCGCGATGTTGATCGCGCCGTAAGGCGTGCCATTGGCATCCAGCACCGGTGCGGCGATCGATAGGTCGCCGTGGAAATATTCCTCGAAGGCGGTGGCGTAGCCCTTGGTCGCCGATTGTTTCAGCTTTGTCTTCAGCGCATCGATGTCCCATGTCGTGTGCGGCGTAAACGGGTAGAGATCCGATTTTTCGAGGATTGCATGGGCGGTCTCCTCCGGCAGGCCCGAGAGGATGGCGATCCCCGGAGCCGTGCAATAGGCCGGCAGCCGCGTGCCGGTGATGACGTCGTTGTTCAGCACGTGACGGCTCATGAAGCGCGACACGAAAACAATGTCGGTATCGTCGAGCACGGTCAGGTTGACGGTTTCTTCGGTGGCTTTGCTCAAGTGCAGAAGATAGGGCATGCCCCGTTCGACGAAGCCGCTGGCGCGCGTGTAGTGATAGCCGAAATCAAGCGCCTTCACCGTCAGCTCAAAGCGCTTGGTATCGGCGTTCTTGCCGAGATAGCCGAGCTTGGCGAGCGTGTGCGTGAAGCGCTGGGCGGCGCTCATGTCGAGCCCGGTTTCCTCGGCGATCTGTGACAGGCTGAGGTTCGGGCGGCGACCGTCAAAGGCTCTGAGAACCCTGAAGGCTTTCTCGACCGACTGCACCAGCAAGGGATCGCGGTCTTCTCCCGGCGTTTCGTTTTCGTCTGTCGCAGCCTTGTTCGCCTTGCGCGCCATGTATCCCCGGTCCCTGCGGTTTCCCACATATCGATAACAGAATCGCCAAGCATCGGAAAAGGTGCTTGACAGCTAAAATAAACCTAATCACACTATGACATAACAATTATCGCATTGCAATAGTTGTTTAATTGCAACGGAGAAAATCATGGACCGCTTCATCCTGACAGAACGGCGTGGCGAGGTCGGCGTCATCACGCTGAACCGCCCCGAAATCCTCAATGCCTGGCACAGCCCGATGCGCCAGCAGCTGGTTGCTGCCTTCACGTCGTTCGAAGAAGACGAGACGGTCCGCGCCATTATCCTGACCGGTGCCGGTGATCGTGCGTTCAGCGCAGGCCAGGATCTGAACGAGACCCGCACGTTCGACGGTGCCCGCGGGCAGGAGTGGGTGGGCGAATGGGAACGGCTCTATGATGCGATGCGCTCGCTGTCGAAGCCGCTGATCGCGGCACTCAACGGTGTTGCCGCCGGTTCTGCGTTTCAGGTGGCACTTCTCTGCGACTTCCGCGTCGCTCATCCGGGCGTGCGTATGGGGCAGCCGGAAATCAATTCCGGCATCGCCAGCACCACAGGCCCGTGGATGATGCGCGAGATGATCGGTCTTTCCCGCACCATCGACCTGACGCTTAGCGGTCGCCTGATGCAGTCGGATGAATGCCAGGCCATCGGCATCATCAACCGCATCGTCCCGCAGGAACACGTCATGGATGAAGCCCTCTCGCTGGCCCGTGAACTCGCCGCCAAGCCACCGGTCGCCATGCGGCTTGACAAACAGCGCTTCAGGGAGATGACAGAGGCTGGTTTCCGCGACTGCCTCGAAGCCGGCGCTCGCATCCAGCGCGAAGCCTACGCCTCCGGCGAACCGGCGCGGATGATGGAACAGTTTCTCGTACGGCGTGCGGCAAGCAAGGCCTGACAAGGGCCAGGCCGCTTATGGGAGGCGGCGCGCAATCCAAAACAAGAGGGTAGAACAATGACCAGCAACAAACGCATACTGATTGACCGCCGCAGCCTGTTGAAAATCGGCGGAGGCCTGGGCGTCGCCCTGGCCGCGCCTGCCGTCTTCACGCGGTCCGCATTTGCCGCCGAAACCCTGACCGTCGCCGATCCCGGCGGCCCCTACAGCCCCGGTTACCGCAAGGCATTCTACGATCCCTTCGAACAGGCGACCGGTATCAAAGTTATCAATGTTGCCCGCGACGCCGAACCGACCGCCCAGTTCCGGGCGATGGTCGAGACGCAGTCCTATAGCTGGGACGTCTGCACGCTGACGCTTTCCGCCCGCGACATTCTCGAAAAGCGCGACCTGCTCGAGCCGATCAACCTGCCGGCAGCCGACGTTCCCGGGCTGATGCCCGACGCCCTGACCGAGCTATGGCTTGGCGTCGACGTCTATTCCACCATCATGGCCTATCGCACCGACCACTTCGACGCGGCCAACGGTCCGAGTTCCTGGGCCGATTTCTGGAATGTCGAGAAATTCCCGGGGCGGCGTGCCCTGCGCAAGAACCCGATCGATACGCTGGAGCAGGCGTTGCTGGCCGATGGCGTGCCGATCGCCGAACTCTACCCGCTCGACATCGAGCGCGCCTATGCCAGCCTCGAAAAGATCAAGCCGCATGTCGATGTCTGGTGGACAGGCGGCGCCCAGTCGAGCCAGTTGATCCAGAGCGGCGAAGTTGACCTGATCGCCCTGTGGAACGCCCGGGCCCAGGCGGTGATCGACGGTGGTGCGCCGGTCAAGATCGGCTGGAACCAGGGGCTCTACTCGATCGAGGGCTGGGGCATTCCGAAAGGCTCGCCGCGTGCCGATATCGCCCGGCAGTTCGTCAAGTTCTGCGCCGATCCGAAGCAGCAGGCGCTCTTTACCGAGTTCCTCGCCTACGGCCCGACGAACCTGAAGGCCTATGAGCATATTCCGGCAGAACGCGCTGCCGCCCTGCCCACCTCCGAGGCCAATCTGAAGGTCATGACCATTGCGCGGGAAGACTGGTGGAGCGCCAACCGTTCCGAAATGACCGAGCGCTTCAACGCCTGGATCCTGGGTTAAGGGGAAATCTGATGCTCGCGAAGCCCGAACAAGCCACTCGCCCAAAACTTCTCGTCGACGGATTGGCCAAGAGCTACGGCGCCACCGTTGCTCTCAAGCCCACGCACGTCGCGGTCCAGACCGGCGAGTTCCTGACGCTTCTCGGGCCTTCGGGCTCCGGCAAGACCACCTTGCTGCAGATGATCAGCGGGCTGGTCCTGCCAACGGAGGGCCGCCTGTTCATCGACGGCAGCAATGAGACGGAAACGCCGGTACACAAGCGCGACATCGGCCTCGTTTTCCAGCACTACGCCCTGTTTCCGCATCTGACGGTCGCCGAGAATATAGGCTTTCCCTTGAAGATGCGCGGCAAGAGCACTGCCGAGATCGACAGGCAGGTCAAAGGCGCACTCGACATGGTTCAGCTCGGCCATCTGGCCGGGCGGTTCCCGCGCGAACTTTCCGGCGGGCAGCAGCAGCGCGTGGCGCTTGCCCGCTGCTTCGTCTACCAGCCGTCGATCATCCTGATGGACGAGCCGCTGGGCGCGCTCGACAAGAAGCTTCGCGAGCATATGCAGTTCGAGATCAAGCGGCTGCACCGGCAGACCGGCGCCACGATCATCTATGTGACACATGACCAGGAGGAGGCACTGGCGCTCTCCGACCGCATCTGCCTGATGAATCATGCCATGGTCGAGCAGATCGGTCCGCCGCAGGAAATCTACGCCCGGCCACGCACCGCCTTTGCCGCCGATTTCATTGGCATCTCCAACATCTTCCGCGGCCGCGTCGAGCTTGGCTCGGGCGGTGTCGCGCACCTTTCGACCCCGAGTGGACGCTTCCGGATCGATGGCACCGGCCTTTCCAACAATGCCGAGATGGCGCTGGTGGTGCGGCCGGAGCATCTCGAACTCGGCTCGACCGGCGCAAACGAGATCAGCGGTCGCGTCGCAGAGGTCGTCTATGCCGGCTCTGAAACCCGACTGCTCGTCGACATCTCTGTCGGTGAGCTGGTCACGGTTCGTGTCCTTCCCGGTAAGCCGTTGCCTGGTATAGGCGACAACATCACGCTGAACTGGGCGCCGGAAGCCGCCGTGTTGGTGACGCCATGACCGCGGCGGCTGTCTCCACTCCGCGCTCTGTGCGCTCCAACCGCTTCCGCTTTGGGCCGCTTTGGCTGGCAGCGCCCGGCCTTGCCTTCCTTCTGATTTTCTTCCTCGTTCCCGTCGCAAGGCTGATGGGCCTCAGCCTCGAGGACGCCGACACCGGCGCGATGACCGCCAGCCACTATGCGAGGATCTTCGAGACCGACGTCTATTTCCGCGTTCTGTTGATCACCTTCCGCATCGCCGGACTGACGACGCTCTTCTCTCTGCTTCTCGGCTATCCCCTGGCCTACTGGTTGTCGCGCTTGCCGGATCGGACGCGCGGCACGATGATCCTGCTCGTGATGGTGCCCTTCTGGACGAGCTACCTCGTCAAGAGCTTTGCCTGGGTCATCGTGCTGGGACGCACCGGGATCATCAACCAGATCGGCCTGGGATCAGGTGTGCTCAGCCAGCCGCTGGAGCTGTTGCACAATGAACTCGGCGTTATGATCGGCATGGTTCATGCCATGGTGCCGCTCGCCATCCTCACCATGCTGCCTGTCATGACCGGCATCGACCGCCGGCTGACGCAAGCATCGGCAACGTTGGGCGCGACGCCTGCGAAGGGCTTCTGGCTCGTCTATTTCCCGCTTTCGCTTCCGGGTGCGGCGGCTGCCGGCCTGCTGACCTTCATCTCCTCGCTCGGCTTCTTCATTGTTCCGGCCCTGCTTGGTGGGCGTCAGCAGACGATGCTCGCTCAATTGATCATCGTCCAGGTTCAGGAAATCCTGAACTGGGCCTTCGCCGGGGCTCTTGCCGCGATGATGCTGCTGGCGGCACTGGTGACGTGCTGGGTTTACGATCGGGTGTTCGGGCTCTCCAGCCTTTCGGGCGAGCCGTCCGACGGCAAGGCCGGCAAAACCGGTTTCCTGCGCGCCCTTGGCCTGGCGATCCTCGATCGGGTGGCGAGCATCAGCAGCGCCATTGCGTCCGGCAGCCACCGGCTGTTGGGAGCGGCGGTTTCAAGCCGCATGCTCGGCATCTACAGCGTCTTGCTGTTCGCCTTCCTGATGCTGCCGACGCTCGTCGTCCTGCCGATCGCCTTTACCAGTTCGCAGTTCCTCGAGTTCCCGCCGCCGGGATATGGCCTGGAATGGTTCCGGACCTATTTCACCTCCGACCTCTGGGTCGCGGCCACCATCCGCTCGTTCGGCGTCGCCTTCGCGACCGCCATCGTTGCAACGGTGATCGGTGGCTTTGCGGCGCTGGCGCTTGCCCGTTCGCGTTCGCGCTGGCGCGGCATCATCTTCGCCTTCTTCCTGGCGCCGATGATCGTGCCGCGTATCGTCATTGCCGTCGGCCTGTTCTACCTCTTTGCCCAGATGGGACTTGTTGCCACCGACCTTGGCCTGGTGATCGGTCACACGGTGCTGGCGCTGCCCTTTGCCTTCGTCGCCATTGCCGCTGTGCTGAAGAGCTACGACTGGCGGCTCGACCAGGCTGCGGCAACCCTTGGGGCAAATCGGGTTCAGGCCCTGCGGTTCGTGACCGTGCCGCTGATCAAGAGCGGCCTGACGGCAGCGTTCCTCTTTGCCTTCATCACCTCGTTCGACGAGCTGACCGTGGCGATCTTCGTCAGCGGCGGCGTCAAGACGACCCTGCCGAAGCAGATGTGGGATGACATGATCCTGCAGCTCAACCCGACGCTCGCGGCGGTTTCGGTCGTCGTCTTCATCGTCGTGACAACACTTCTCCTGGCGGCGGAAAAACTCCGCCGCTCCACCTGACACCATATCCGAGATCCTCCTATGACCGTATCTCTCGAAGGCTTCCTCGGAAGCTTCACGACCAAGGCTGCCCGCAAACCGGAACAGGTGTTCGCCCGTTTCAATGGCGAGCCGATCACCTTTGCCGCCCTCGATACGATGTCGGCAGCACTTGCCGCCGACCTCCGCCAACGCGGCCTGAAATCCGGTGACCGCGCCGCCGTGATGATGCGCAATTCGCGCCTGTCGCTGGCCGTGCTCTTCGGACTTGCCAGGGCCGGTGTCGTCTGGGTCCCGGTCAACGCCCAGCTTCGCGGCGAAGGCCTGCGCTATATCCTGGAGCATTGCGAGCCGGGCGTCGTCATCTGCGACGCTGAGCTTGCCGAAACCATCAATGAAAGCGGTGCTGCTGTGCCCGCTGCCGGGATAATCCTTGCAGGCGAACAGGCTGGCCCGGCGTCGCTGGAAGCAATTCTGTCGTCGGGTGGTGTCGCTTTCAATGAGGAGCCGCCTGCGGCCGACGATCTGTTTGCGATCATGTATACTTCCGGCACCACCGGCCGACCGAAGGGCGTGCTGGTGACCCACGGCATGATCCGGCTTGCGGGCGAGGCGGTGCGCACGCTTTCGGTGGGAGGGCCGGGCGACGTCTTCTTCGTCTGGGAGCCGCTCTATCATATCGGTGGCGCCCAATTGATCGTGCTGCCGATCATCGAGGACCTGTCGCTCGCCATGGTCGACAAGTTCAGCGCCAGCCGCTTCTGGGATCAGGTGCGCACCTATGGTGCCACCCATATCCACTATCTCGGCGGCATTCTGCAGATCCTGCTGAAGCAGCCGGAAAGCGAAGATGACCGCAAGCATCCGGTGCGCATCGCCTGGGGCGGCGGCTGCCCGAAGGAGGTCTGGCCGCAGTTCAAGGAACGCTTCGGTGTCGAAATGCGCGAATGCTACGGCATGACGGAGGCCTCCAGCATCACCACCTGCAACGCCACCGGCGTCGTCGGCGCCGTCGGGCAGCCGATGCCCTGGTTCTCGGTCGATATTCTCAACGAAAAGGGCGAGCCGGTGCCGGCAGGCGACAAGGGCGAGATCGTCGTGCGCACCTCGCTTGAGGGCGCACTGTTCAAGGGATATCTGCGCAATCCGGAAGCGACGGAAAAGACCCTTCGCAACGGTGCGCTTCATACTGGCGATTCCGGCTCCTTCGATGTCGACGGCAATCTCTGGTTCCACGGTCGGCTCACCGACAGTGTGCGATGCAAGGGCGAAAACGTCTCCGCCTGGGAGGTCGAGCATGTTGCCGCCGCCTACCCAGCGGTCGAGGATTGCGCCATGATCGGCGTTGCCGCCGATGTCGGCGAGCAGGACATCAAGCTCTTCGTCAAGCCGAAACCCGGCAGCGCCATCGATCCGATCGATCTGTCAGGATGGCTGGCCCATCGGCTCGCGCCCTACCAGAACCCGCGCTACATTGCCGTCGTCGACGAATTCGAGCGCACGCCGAGCCAGCGCATCATGAAACACCGGCTGCCCGCCGGTCTCGACAATTGCTGGGATCGGCTGGCACGACAGTAGGACCGAGGTGTCTAGGGCGAACACGGCGAATGAAGAGAGGCGACGAGATGGAACAGTCAGAGGAAATCGTGTTGGTCGGCTGCGGCAACATGGGTTTTGCCTTGCTCGAAGGCTGGCTTGATCGGGCCGGTATTCCTGCAGCCCAAATTCATGTGGTCGAGCCTGCGGAATCTCTTCGCCACCGCGCCGCCGCGCGTGGCGCAACGGTTTATGATGATGCGGCCGGCTTGCCGGCTGCCTTGCGGCCGCGCGCCGTCATAATCGCCGTCAAGCCGCAGGTCGTCGGCTCGATGCTTGGCGCCTACCGCCGGTTCAGGGACACGTCGGTGTTTGTAAGCATCGCCGCCGGCGTGCCGATCTCGACCTTCGAGAATACCCTGGGCAACGCCGCGATCGTGCGCGCCATGCCCAATATGCCGGCCTCGATCGGCATGGGGGTGATTGCAGCCTTTGGCAGCACTCACATCGACGACAATCAGACGGGTTTTGTCACCGATCTTCTGGCGGCCGTCGGCAGTGTTCACTGGCTGGCGGAGGAACGGCTTGTCGATGCGGCAACGGCGATATCCGGTTCCGGGCCGGCCTATCTCTTCCATTTCATCGAGTGTCTGACCGGCGCGGGAATTGCCGGCGGCCTGCCGCCGGAAACCGCTCTTGCCTTGGCAAAGCAGACGGTCATTGGCGCCGCTGCTCTTGCCAGCACCAGCGCATTTTCGCCGGCAGAGCTGCGCCGGCAGGTGACCAGCCCGAACGGCACGACCGCCGCCGCGCTCGATGTCCTGACGTCTGAGCCAAGTCTGGCCGATCTGGTGAAGCGGGCGGCCGCGGCTGCGCATCGCCGGGCGTTGGAACTGGCCCTCGGCAACTGATCGCCAGCCGAGGATGTTTCCGCATCAGGGCGTGGTAAACGACGAGTCGCGCACGCCCGGAATGTGAAACGTCTGCTGGAAATAGGACCGCAGCGCCTGCATCGGCGGCGTGAATTCCGCTCCCCGCCGCCAGGCAAGGCCGACGTCCATGGCCGGCACAGGATCGCGCACGTTGATCGTCTCGATGCGCCGGCCCTCGAGCGACCAGGGGCGATGGACCATGTCGGAGAGTATGGCAACGCCCTGGCCATTGGCGACCAGCGAGCGCACCGCCTCCACCGACGAGGTCCTGAGGATGACGCGCGGCTGGTAGGTCGACGTGCTCCAGTATTTCAGCGACGAATGCGCCGCCTCGTCGACCGTCAGCATGATATAGGGCTCCTCGGCGATCTCGCGAAAACCGACGCTGTCACGTTGCAGCAGCGGATGCTGGGCCGGCACCCAGAGCCGTCGCGTCGAGCTCATCAGCTTTTCGGTCGTCAGCGCCGGATTGAGGATGTTGGAGGTCAGAAGAACCGCCATGTCGTAGCGGTTGGTGAGCAGACCCTCTTCGATCGATTCCCGCTTGAGCTCGAACAGTTGCAGCTCGAGTTTCGGAAACAGCCGTCGCAGCCGCTCGATATGTTGCGGCAGGAAGTAGCCGATGACGGTATAGGTGGCGGCGATCGCAAGCGTGCCCTCGACGGCGCTGCTGACGACGTTGAGATGCGTCGCCTCGTCCACTTTCTTCAGGATCTCATAGGCGTGGGACAGGAACTCCCGTCCTGCCATCGTCAGGTCCATACCGCTCGGCGTGCGCAGGAACAGGTTGGCGCCGACGATGCGCTCCAGCTCCTTGATCGCCGTGGTCACCGCGGACTGGGAGATCGAGAGATCGACCGCCGCCTGGGATATCTGACCAAGTTCTGCCGTCGCGACGAAATAGCGAAGCTGGCGAAGACTGATCGACAAAGCCCATCTCCCATCTGATTATTTTATACAGCGGCTCGGAAAATCAGAAAGTCTGCCACGTCTTTGAGCAGTCGTCTGGTCATCCCTCAGGCATTTCACCGTAGGCCGCTCTAAACACGCTAATTTTCGCAGGCGTTTTTTGCAACTGAGAATTCTGAAATTCAGATATTTGACATGTGAAAATAGAATTTTTCAAATGCTCTGTTTCACCCTAGCGTTCCCCGGAGGTTAGGGTTGCCGGGAGAGCAATCTCCAGGAGAGCGACCTGCAACAGAGGGATGAGGCATTGCTCGACGTCGTCGATATCAATTGCGACATGGGAGAAGCATTCGGCCGCTGGCGCATCGGCGATACGGACGATGCGGCACTGATGCCGCTGATCAGCTCCGCCAATATCGCCGCCGGCTTCCATGGCGGCGATCCCAACCTGATGGATGAGACGGTTCGGCTCGCCGCCGAACATGGCGTCGGCATCGGCGCCCATCCCGGCTATCGCGACCTGCAGGGTTTCGGCCGCCGCAAGATAGCAGGCACGGCCCGCGAGCTCGTCAACGACATGGTCTACCAGGTCGGCGCGATCCGCGAATTCGCCCGCCGGCACGGTGCGCCCCTGCAACATGTGAAGCCGCACGGGGCGCTTTACATGGAAATGGCCGTCAACCGCGAACTCTCCCAGATCTTCATGCAATATATGCGTACGGTCGCGCCGAACGCCTTCGTCTTCTGTATGGCCGGATCGGCGACGGAGCTTGCCGCACAGGAAATCGGCCAGCCTGTCATTCGCGAGTTCTACGCCGACCGCGACTATGACGACAGCGGCTCGATCGTCTTTACCCGGGATGCCGGCCGGCCGGATGCCGCGGCGATCGCCCGCAAGGTCGTTCGCGCCTGCCGCGATGGCCGGGTGCGTACCATCACGGGCGCCGATATCGCGGTTCCGTTCGAATCCATCTGTTTTCATTCCGATACGCTCGGCGCGCTCGATATCGTGCGCCTCATGCGGGAGGGGCTGAGTGCCGAGGGCATTCGCATCGCTCCCGTCTCTCAGGTCAAAACCAGATAACATAGCGGAGGCAACCATGAGCAAGCACGAAATCCGATCGCCCCTTCCAGGAACCTTCTATCGCTCGTCTGCTCCGGATGTCCCGCCCTTCAAATCGGATGGCGATGATGTTTCTTCCAGCGACGCCATCGGCCTGATCGAAGTCATGAAGACCTTTCAGGAGATCCAGGCCGGTGTCGCGGGCGGCAGCATCCGCTTTCTCGTCGACAACGAAGAACCTGTGATGGCCGGCCAGGTAATCGCCGAGGTCGAACAATGAAACTCCGCTCGGTCCTTATCGCCAATCGCGGCGAAATCGCCGTCCGCATCATCCGCGCCGCCAAGGCGCTCGGTATCCGCACGGTTCAGATCTATAGCGCCGCCGATGCCGACATGCTGGCCGTCAAGCTTGCCGACGAGGCGATCGAGATCGGACCGCCGGCGCCGAAGAAATCCTATCTCGACATCGCGGCCGTGATTGCGGCGGCCAAACGCGCCAATGTCGATGCGGTTCATCCCGGTTATGGCTTTCTGTCGGAGAACGGCGATTTTGCCGACGCCGTGGTTGCCGCCGGCCTGATCTTCATCGGGCCATCAGGTGATGCGATCCGCCTTCTGGGTGACAAGGTCGCCGCCCGTGCCGTTGCCGAGAAGGCCGGCGTGCCCACCGTTCCCGGCAGCGACGGTCGTATCTCCAGCCTTGCCGATGCACATCAAGTGACCGAGCGCACCGGCTTTCCCGTGATGATCAAGGCGGCAGCCGGCGGCGGTGGCCGTGGCATCCGTATCGTCAACAATGCGGTCGAGCTGGAGACACAGTTTCCCCAGGCATCGGCCGAGGCGCTGGCCTCCTTCGGCGACGGCGGGCTCTATCTGGAAAAGGTCATCACCCACGCCCGCCATGTCGAGGTCCAGATCCTCGGCGACGGCAACAACGTCGTGCATTGCTTCGAGCGCGAATGCTCGCTGCAGCGCCGCCGACAGAAGGTCTGGGAGGAGGCTCCGTCCTTCCTGCTTCCGCCCGAGGTCAGGCAGAAACTCTGCGACAGCGCCGTCGCGTTGGCGCGCTCCGTCGGCTACCGCGGGGCCGGAACGGTGGAATATCTCTACGACGACGAGACCCGCCAGTTCTATTTCATCGAAGTCAACACCCGCATCCAGGTGGAGCACCCGGTGACCGAGATGATCACCGGCATCGATCTGGTCGAGGAGATGTTCCGCATCGCCGCCGGCGCGCCGCTCTCTGTCCGCCAGGCCGACATCGCCGTCAAGGGCCATGCCATCGAGTGCCGGATCAATGCCGAGGACCCGAGGCGCGGTTTCATGCCGGCGCCAGGCAGGATCGAAAGGCTCGACGTACCCGAGGGGGAAGGCATCCGTTTCGACACTATGCTCTACGAAGGCTACGTCATCCCGCCGTTCTACGATTCATTGCTCGGCAAGCTGATCGTCTGGGGCGAGAACCGAACGGCGTGCCTCGTCCGCCTTTCGCAGGCGCTGGCGCAGCTCACGATCGAGGGCGTGCCGACCACGATCCCGTTGCATCGGGCATTGGCTGCCGACGCGCAGATCGCCAAGGGCGCCTTCCATACCCGCTTTCTCGAGACATGGCTTGAAACTGAATTTGCCGCCGATGGCGGCCGTGCCGCGGAGGTCGCATGATGCCGACACGATACACCTTCGGAGGCGACGAGCACCTGTTCGTCGAATGCAGCGACGAGATGTCGTTGGAAGCCTTCTTCAAGAGCCTCTCCATGGCCAACGGTGTCAAGGAGAGCGGCATCAAGGGGATCACCGAGATCTGCCCGGCCAATGCGTCCTTCCAGATTAAATATAACCCGGATCAGATCAAGCCCGATGATGTGCTGAGGGAAGTGCGGGCGATCGAGGGTGCGGCCGAGCGGGCTGAGCCTGTCATCCGCACCCGCATCGTCGAAATCCCAGTCTTCTACAACGACCCCTGGACGCACGAGACGCTGATGCGCTTTCGCGAGCGCCACCAGGAACCGTCAGGAACTGACCTCGACTATGCCACGCGGATCAACGGCTACGGCGACGTCGACGATTTCGTCGCCGCCCATTCCGGTTCGCCCTGGTTCGTGTCGATGGTCGGCTTCGTTGCCGGCCTGCCGTTCATGTACCAGATGGTCGAACGGCAACGGCAGATCCAGGTGCCGAAATATCTGCGCCCGCGCACCGACACGCCGCGGCTGACCGTCGGCCATGGTGGCTGCTTCGGCTGTATTTATTCGGTGCGCGGTGCGGGCGGCTACCAGATGTTCGGCATCACGCCGATGCCGATCTTCGACCCGACGCAGACAACCAGCTATCTCCGCGATTTCATGGTGTTCTTCCGTCCGGGCGACATCGTCAAGTTCAAACCGATCGACCGCGATGCCTATGAACAGGCGGTCGAGGATGTCGACAAGGGGCGCTTCAGCCCGCCGGTCCGCGAGGTTAGCTTCGACCTGCGCGAGTTCCAGAAGGATATCACTGGCTACAACACCCGGCTGGAGGGCATGCTCAATGGCCATTAAGGTTCTGCATCACGGTCTGGCAACCACCGTTCAGGACCTTGGCCGTCCCGGTTATTTTCATCTCGGCATACCGCTCGGCGGAGCGATGGATCGCTACGCGATGCGCGCTGCCAATCTGCTGGTCGGAAACGAAGAGGGTGCTGCCGGCCTGGAGGCGGTATTCCTCGGGCCCAAGCTCGAATTTACCGAAGACACGCTGGTTGCGGTGACCGGAGCCGACATGCCGGCAAAGGTCGACGGGGTGGAGCAGCCGGGATGGACGGCTTTCCCTGTTCGCGCCGGACAGACGCTGACCTTCGATTTCCTCAAGTCCGGTGCCCGCATCTATATCGCCGTTGCCGGCGGCATCGATGTGCCGCTGGCGCTTGGCAGTCGCTCGACCTACCCGATCGGCGCGCTCGGCGGTTACAACGGCCGGCCGCTGGCACCAGGTGACGAACTGCCGGTTGGTGCCGGCAATGGCTCCGGTGAGGCTCGCTCGGTCGACCAGCAATTGCGGCGGCTGCCGGCCGCACCCGTCGCCCTGCGTGTCCTGCCCGGTCTCTACTGGGACCGGCTTTCCGACGAGGCGAAACAGAGCTTCTTTGCCGACGAATGGAAGGTGGCGCCCGAAGCCGACCGCATGGGCTACCGCTTCCGTGGCGGCCGCAAGCTCTCCTTCGTCGAGCGCGAACAGCCGTTCGGTGCCGGCTCCGACCCGTCCAATATCGTCGACAGTTGTTATCCCTATGGCTCGATCCAGGTCCCCGGCGGAACCGAGCCGATCATCCTGCATCGCGATGCGGTTTCCGGCGGCGGCTATTTCATGCTCGGAACCGTGATCTCGGCCGATATGGACCTGATCGGCCAGATGCAGCCGCATACACCGACCAGGTTCGTGGAGGTGACGATGGATGAGGCATTGGCGGCTCGGGCTGAGGAAACCGCGCGGCTGGAAGCGCTGCGCGCGTCGCTGAGCTGACGGTTCAGGGGAAACGGAGGGAAAGATGGAGCGCGGGCATCGAAGCAAGAGATCGGCAGCCGCGCTCAATGCCTCGGGTCGCAATTGCGAGCGGCTATTCGACCACGCGTGTCAGATAGGCGGCGGTGACGCTCGGGCCCGGAATGATTGCGACGATCTTCATCTGCGCGATCGTGCGGTTCATCGAGGCGTCGATATGGTTTTCCAGCATCGCGGCTGCGGCCGCGGTCGCGCCGCGCGTCATCAACTCCACGATCAGCCGGATTTCGGCGATCACCGCGGGATCGCCGGGAAGGCCCAGTTGCCGCAGCAGCCGTTCGGTCGCGGTGACGGGCAGCAGGTTGTTGCGGATCAGTTCGCGCAGCCGTTCGTTCGGCATCGCGAGCACGCAGCATTCGGTAAACTGCGTGCGGATGTCCTCGAGGCTCTGCCAGGCGTCTGCCGCCTGCGCGCCGTCGAGTTCCGTCAACCGGACGAAGAGGGCTGCAAGTCGGTTGCGATCGATATGGCCGGCG
The DNA here is from genome assembly GCF_014851895.1 of Ensifer sp. ENS11. Lineage (NCBI taxonomy): Bacteria > Pseudomonadati > Pseudomonadota > Alphaproteobacteria > Hyphomicrobiales > Rhizobiaceae > Ensifer > Ensifer sp. ENS11. Next base: position 52,189 of record NZ_JACVAN010000012.1, read on the forward strand.
CCGAGCGCAAGCGCCTGCGGTTCGAGCAGACGGCGCAGCATGAAATGGTCCTTGACGGTCTGTGCCGTCAGCGGGCCGGCAATCCAGTGCGAACTCTGGTTCTTGCGCACCAGCCCGCGCTCGCGCAGCCGCGTGAGCACATCGCGCACCACGGTACGGCTGACGCTGAAGTGGTTGGCGAGTTCGTTTTCGATGATGCGATACTGGCCGAAGATGACGCAGCCGGCGACGTCGTTCTCGATCTCGGTGTAGATGCGCTCCCAGGACGAGCGGCTTTGCAGCGCCTCGTCGGCGTGTTGCGGGATGGTGAGCCCGAGCGATTTGATGTCGGTGCGGTTGGGTTCGATCGCGCGGCCGGGTGGGCCGACGAGATAGCCGCGCCCCTTGAAGCGGTGGACGAGCCCGTCGCTTTCCAGTTGCAAGAGCGCACGCTGAACCGGCGCACGCGATATCTGCAGGATCTCGGCAATCGGCCCTTCGAGAAGAACGAGGCCGGGCGGCAGGATGCCTTCGGCGATGTTGCTGCGCAGAACGTCCTCGGCAATTTCGTAGCGGCGCTGGGTATTCTGGCCGAGGCGTGGCTCGCTCATGCGGTCGGGCGTCTTCCGTTTGGCTGGCAATTTCGTCCTCTTTCTTTACGCCACTTGCCGGGGAATGTGACAGCTGAAAATAAATGCATTTTGCATACACGTTGGCAAATTAAATGTGCATTTGTTTGCGGCATTTGGTGTTGATGGGGTGGATGCCGGCTGCCGGTGAATGGATTTTCGGTGAGTCAGGCGCAATCCGGTAGCGCCCACACGGAAGGGTGGAATCGTTCTTCCTTCGGGATTGCAGGGTGTTTAGGGCGGCTTGATGCGTATTCTAGCCTGGATGGCTGCCAGCGGAGCGAAGCCGTATTTCATTCCGGTCTAAATGACGAATAAAAGTCTATTGCATACAAAAATCATTCATGTCATTGTTCGTGACATGCAAGCGCTCAGAAGAAGCGTGCAGGTGGAACTTATTTTTTGAACCGCAAAGGACCTTCATCCCCGAAGCGCATGTGACCATGCGCGAACGCGATCGCATGTCCGTTCGGATGCCTCGTCGGCTCCGGCGACGGCGAAGCTTTGGGTGGAGAACGTCCGGACGGCAAACTGGCAGGAAACCAATGTCGACGGTCCTTCAGCTCAAGAACATCACCAAAACCTACGGCGACATGCGCGCGCTCAACGGCATCGATCTTGCCTTGCCCGGCGACGCCTATATCTCGCTTCTGGGGCCGAGCGGCTCCGGCAAGACGACGCTCCTGAGGGTCATTGCTGGTTTTGAACATCCGGATGGCGGCGCCATCCTGTTTGACGGCAAGCGCATCGACACCGTGGCGCCGCACAAGCGCGGCATCGGCTTCGTCTTCCAGAACTTCGCGCTCTTCCCGCATCTCTCCGTCGCGCAGAACATCGCCTTCGGCCTGGAAAACAGGGAGGACGAGCCGGTCACCGACCGGCGCGTCGTCGAAGCCAGGGTGCGCGACATTATCAGCCTCGTCGGACTTTCCGGTCTGGAAGGCAGGGCCGTCACCCAGATCTCCGGCGGCCAGCGCCAGCGCGTCGCCTTGGCGCGCACGCTGGTCACCGAGCCGCGCATGGTGCTTCTCGACGAGCCGCTCGGCGCGCTCGACGCCAATCTGCGCGCCAGGATGCGGGCGGAGTTGAGGGCTATCCGCGAGCGCTGCGGCGTCACCTTCCTGCATGTGACCGGCAGCGAGGCCGAGGCCTTGGCCATGGGCGACACGGTGCTGGTGCTGGAAAGCGGCCGCATCGCCCAGTCGGCGGATTCAGACACCGTCTACAACAGGCCCGCCTCTCCGGCGGTTGCCCGCTTTCTCAACTGCTACAATCTCTTTCCCGGGCGGATCGAAGGCGGCGCCTTCGTCGGCGGCGTCGGCCGGTTTGCGCTTGGGGCAGCGGCGCCGACGCGGGCGACGTCGCCGGCCTATGCGATCCGCTACGATCGTGTTTCGGTCCGGCCGCCCGAGGCAGCCATCACTGAGGACGAGATCCGCATTGAGGCCAATTTCGTCGCCAGCGAATATTCCGGCGCGGCGGTCAATTCCTTCTTCGCGCTCGATGACGGCCGGGTTTTCGAGGTCGAAAGCCATCTCAGCCATGCAGCGCCCGAGACCTATGCCGAAAAGGGCCGCTACGCGCTCGTGTGGAAGCGGGAGGACGCCCTTGTCTACGTCTGAAATCCTTTTGGAAAAACCCGGCGCCTGCGCGCCGCACCGTTCCTGCCCGGAGAATGAGAGATGAGCATGATGGCCGTTGCGGAGCAGACGGAAACAGAGACCGTCGCCGAGAAGAAACCACCGGGAAAAGCGCTTTGGCTGCTGGCACCCGGTGTCATCTGGATGACCCTGTTCCTCGTCCTGCCCATGCTGATGATGGTCTATGTCTCCTTCTGGACGCAGACGACCTTCACGATCGAACCGACGCTGACGCTGAAAAGCTGGATTACCTTCTTCACCAGCGACACCTATCTTGGGGCGCTGTGGACGACGGTGCGCATCTGGCTGATCGTGCTCGTTGCCACCGTGCTGGTCGGTTATCCCGCAGCCCTTTTCGTCGGGCTGTTCGTCAAGAACAAGGCGCTGCAGACGGTGCTTCTGGTGCTGTGCGTCATCCCCTTCTGGACCTCGTTCCTGATCCGCGTTCTCGCCTGGCGGCCGATGCTCGGCAAGGAGGGCGCGATCAACATGATCCTGATGAACCTCGGCATCACCGACGCGCCGATCGAGGTGCTGCTGTTTTCCGAACTGTCGGTGATCATCGGCATGACCCAGATCTACTGCGTCTTCATGGTCGGTCCGATCGCCTTCATGCTCGGCCGTATCGACACCTCGATCATCGAGGCCGCGCAGGATCTCGGTGCCGGCTTCTGGCGGATCTTCCGCACGATCATCCTGCCGCTGTCGATGCCGGGCGTGGTCGTCGGGGCGATCTTCGTCTCCGTCATGGTTCTCGGTGAATTCGCAACCTCGGCCGCCCTCTCCGGCCGCAAGGTCAACCTGCTCGGAAACATCATCGTCACCCAGGTCGGTTCGCTGAAATGGGCCTTCGCGGCGGTCGCCGGGGTCGTGCTTACCATCCTGATGGGCGCGGTCGTGGCCGCGCTGCTCAGGGTCGTCGATCTCAGGAAGGAGCTCTGATCATGAATGCCAGCGGCATGAAACTCAGCCTTGGCGCCTACACAGCGCTCTTCCTCGTCTTCCTCTATGGCCCACTCGTCGTGCTTGCCATCCTGTCCTTCCAGACGGGGCCGGAAGGCGGGCCGCAGTTTCCGATCATCGAATGGTCGACCTATTGGTACAAGCACCTCTTCGGCCTGACGCCGCCGTCGCGCATCGCACCGTTGCCGATCGAGCAGGCGCTGGTCCGCTCGCTGGGGCTGGCGGTGATGACCATGATCGTCTCGACGGTGTTGGGGGTCTCGGCGGCCCAGGCCTTCCGCCGCAAGTTCCGCGGCTCGGGCGTGGTCTTCTACCTCATCGTTCTCGGCATGATGGTGCCCGGCGTGCTGGTCGGTCTCGGCATGGCGCTCGTCGCCAATACGCTCGGCGTCGACCGCCACTGGTGGAGCACCGCTTTCGTTCTGCACGTGGTCTACACCTTTCCCTTCGCCTTCCTGGTGATGCTGGCGATCTTCAACCGCTTCGATCCGAGCATGGAGGAGGCGTCCTGGTCGCTCGGGGTCACGCCGGCGCGCACCTTCCGCAAGGTGACGTTCCCGCTGATCTTCCCCGGTGTGCTCTCCGCCATGCTCTTTGCGTTCACGCTCTCCTATGACGAGTTCTCGCGCACGCTCTTCGCTTCCGGCCGCGACTTGACGCTGCCGCTGGCAATTTACGGCACCTTCTCCGTCGAAGTGCATCCGAACGTCTTTGCCTTCGGCGTGTTGACGACGCTGTTCTCCTTCGCGCTGCTCGGCACCTATGCGGCGCTGATGATGCTTTCGGTGCGCCGCGCCAAGCGTATGGCGATCCAGGAGGAGGCGTGATGGCCAGCTCGGCTCTTGGTTCGGCAATCGTCACGGGTGCCGGTTCCGGCATCGGTCGCGCCATCGCGCTTCGGTTGGCGGCCGACGGTTATGCCGTCGTCGTCAATGATCTGTCGCCGGAGCGCTGCGAAGCGGTTGCAGACGAGATCGCTGCTGCCGGCGGAGTGGCGCTCGCGATATCAGGCGACGTCTCAAATGAAGCCGACGTCGCCGCGACGGCCGAGAAGGCAGCGCAATTCCACGGCCCCGTGGCGCTGCTCGTCAACAATGCCGGCATCGCCCATCAGGCGCTGTTCGAGAATCTCGAGGTCGCCGATTTCGACCGGATGTTTGCGGTGCATGTGCGCGGCACCTTCCTGATGACCAAGGCGGTGCTGCCGGCCATGCTTGCCCGCGGCGAGGGCGTTATCGTCAACATGGCCTCGCAGCTCGGCCAGATCGGCGGCGTCGAGCTCGTGCATTACTCGTCGGCCAAGGCTGCGATCATCGGCATGACCAAGGCGCTCGCGCGCGAAGTTTCGAGCCGCGGCGTGCGCGTCAATGCGGTCGCGCCCGGTCCTATCAACACGCCGCTCGTCATGGGGCTGTCCGAGGATTGGCGGGCCGCCAAGAAGGCGCAGCTGCCGCTCGGGCGTTTCGGCGAGCCGGACGAAATCGCCGCGACGGTCGCGTTTCTGGCCTCGCCGTCGGCGAGCCTGTTCGTCGGCCAGACGCTCGGACCGAACTCCGGCGACGTGATGCTCTGACAGGAAAGATGAAAATGCAAAATCCTCCCAAGACGTCCCGCATTGTCATCGTCACCGGTGCCGGCATCGGCATTGGCCAGGCGACCGCCAGAGCTTTTGCCGCCAAAGGCGACCATGTCGTCGTGACCGATATTCTCGAGCGTGAGGCATCGGCCACGGTCGACGCCATCCGGCATGCCGGCGGCTCCGCCGAGTTCGCCTACTACGACGTCCGCTCGACGTCGGCGACCGACGCGCTGGTCACTGATCTGGAAAAACGCCACGGTCGCATCGATGTCGTCGTCGCCAATGCCGGCATTGCCCATCGCACCCCGCTTGCCAGGCTGACCGACGACAAGTGGGATCTGACCTTCGACATCGACCTCAAGGGCATCTTCCGACTGGCGCGTGCCGTCGCACCCGGCATGCGCCAGCGCGGCGAGGGCAGCATCGTCGCGCTCTCCTCGATCATGGGCGTTGCCTATGGCTGGGACGAGCACGTGCATTACTCCGCCGCCAAGTCCGGCGTCGTCGGTCTAGTGCGTGGGCTTGCCGTTGAGCTTGCCGGCGACGGGGTTCGCGTCAACGGCGTTGCGCCTGGCTACATCCGCACAGCCCAGCTGCTTTCGGAGGAAAACTCGCTCGGGCCTGACGGCGCGGAAGCCGCTGCCGCCTTCATCCCGATGAAAAGGCTCGGAACGCCTGAGGATATCGCCGACGTGATCGCGTTCCTGGCATCCGACGGCGCGAGATACATGACCGGCCAGGTGCTGGTCGTGGATGGGGGCCTCCTGGTGGGGCGTTACTGAAACGCCGCGCACCGCGGCGAATGAACAAGGGGCGCGTGGCAAACGGGCTCCGGGGAACAACAACAACTGGAGAAGAGACAATGCCAAATATGGAACTCAATCGCCGCTCCCTCCTCAAACGGTCCGCCGGGATGATGGCGCTGGCGATGGGCGGCGGCACGCCGTTCCTGTCGTCGCGCGCCGCCTTCGCGCAGGCCGCCGATCTGGCGGGCCAGCAGCTGCGCACCATCGGTCTTTCGGTCACCGTTCAGGAGCGCATCCTCGAGCAGTTCAAGGCTGCTGCCGGCGTCGGCGGCACCTCCGGTACGGCGGCGACCTTTCCGGACGCCCAGACGAAGATCCTCTCCGGCTCCAAGGACTATGATTGCTGGGAGATCATCGCCGAGCGTCTGCCGTCGATCGTCATGACCAACAATGTCGAGCCCATCCCGGCTTCGGCGCTGAAGAACTGGGCCAACATCCGCGATACGTTCACGACGGCCAGCGACAAGTGGGATCGCTCCGCCCAGATCATCGGCCAGATCTGGACCGATGAAAGCCAGACGGCGCTGAACATGGTGCCCGCCGTCTATAATTACGATTCGATCGGCTACAATCCCGATGTGCTGTCGGCCGAGGAGGCCAACAGCTGGACCGCGATCTTCGATCCGAAGTGGAAGGGCAAGTCCGGCATCAACACCGACCCGCTGATCGCGATCGGCCAGGCGATGATGGCGATGAACTCGCTCGGCCTTTCCGACGTCAAGAACCCGGGCAATGCGACCGCAGCCGAAATCGACGAGGCTGCCGCCTTCCTGATTTCCAAGAAGAAGGAAGGCCAGTTCCGCGCGCTCTGGGGCGATTTCGGTGAACTCGTCAACCTCATGGCGTCGGGCGAAATGGTCGTCTGCGACGCCTGGCAGCCGGCGGTCATGGCGGTCAAGGCGCAGGGCAAGCCCTGCCGCTACGCCGTGCCGAAGGAAGGCTATCGCGGTTGGGCGATTGGTCCGGCGATGATTGCTGGCACTGCCAACAAGGAGGCGGTCATTGCCTATGCCGACTATTGGCTTTCGGGCGAGCCGGGCATCACCGTCTCCGAGCAGGGCTACTACTCGCCGTCGACCAACATCAAGAACGTCATGGCGCCGGAGAAATATGCCTTCTGGTACGAGGGCAAACCCTGGGTCGGCGCCGAGGAGCGCGGCATCAAGGAAGGCGACCTGCGCGACGGCGGCTCGCTCGAAGAACGCGCCAAGAACGTCGCCTACTGGCACCAGTGGCCGGACGAATACGACCACCTGATCCAGAAGTGGGACGAATTCCTCAACGCCTGATGAAGGACGGCCGGGGCGCAAACCCGCCCCGGCCTTTCCCCCAACGCATCCGCTATTAGAACCGGAGAACGACCGTGATCTTCGACCTCGAACTCAACAATGTCGGCAAGGTCTACGACAACGGCACCCCCGCCGTGATCGATTTCAACCTGTCGGTTTCCAAGGGCGAGTTCATCGCGTTCCTCGGCCCGTCCGGCTGCGGAAAGACGACGACGCTGCGCATGATCGCCGGCTTCGAGCAGATCTCTTCCGGCGAGATGCTGATCAAGGGCAAGCGTATGAACGACATCCGGCCGGAACACCGGCCGACGTCGATGATCTTTCAGAGCTACGCGCTCTTTCCGCACATGACCGTGCGCCGCAATGTCGGCTACGGGCTCGACGTCAAGGGCATGGCCAAAGCCGAACGCGACGCCAAGGTCGATCGTATCCTGGCAACGCTTGGGCTCGAGGACATCGCCGAGAAGAAGCCGGACCGGCTCTCCGGCGGCCAGCGCCAGCGCATCGCGCTTGCCCGCGGTCTTGTCGTTGAACCGGATATTCTGCTTCTCGACGAGCCGCTGGGCGCGCTCGACGCCAATCTGCGCAAGGCGATCCAGAACGAACTGAAGCTGCTGCAGAAAACGCTCGGCGTCACCTTCGTCTTCGTCACCCATGCGCAGTCCGAGGCGCTCGCGCTTTCCGACCGTATCGTGGTGATGAACCAGGGCAGGGTCGAGCAGATCAGCCCGCCACACCAGCTCTACACCCGGCCAAACACCGCCTTCGTTGCCCAGTTCATCGGCAACAACACGATCTTCCAGGGCGAAGTCGAAGGCGCATCGGACGACCGGACGCTGGTTTCGACGCCGCTCGGGCAGCTTTCCGGCCGGCCGAACGGGGCCCTTTCCAAGCGGTCACGGGTCAATGTCGTCATCCCGGCCGAAGCGATCGAGGTGCATCCGGCGGCCCTGGTTTCGCGTGACCAGATTGCCCATGCGGTCGGCGGCAACGTCGTCAGCGCCAGTGTGCGCCGCTTCGACGTGGTCGGCCATGTATCCCACCTGACGGCGGGACTTGCGGACGGACGCACCGTTTCGCTCGAAGCCCATGTCGACAAGTACCAGCCCGACGCCTTCCCCGTAGGCGCGGACATTCTTTTGAGCTGGCAGCCGGGCGAAGCCACGGTCATCCCAGCCTGATCACGCGAGCGGGATGAGGAACAATGTGTGCGGTTTTCCGCCCGCATCCCGCTCTGACTTACGAGAAGAGAAAACACGAAGGAGACATACCATGGCCAAGGAAATCCTCTGCAGCTTCGGCGTCGACGTCGACGCGGTCGCCGGCTGGCTCGGGTCCTACGGGGGCGAGGATTCGCCCGACGATATCTCGCGCGGCCTTTTTGCCGGCGAGGTCGGCAGCCCGCGACTGTTGAAACTGTTCGAACGCTTCGGCATCAAGACCACCTGGTTCATTCCCGGCCACTCGATCGAGACATTCCCGGAACAGATGCAGGCTGTGGCGGACGCCGGCCACGAAATCGGCATTCACGGCTACACCCATGAAAACCCGATCGCCATGACGCGCGAGCAGGAGACCGAAGTCCTCGACAAGAGCATCGATCTCGTCACCAAGCTCTCGGGCAAGTGCCCGACCGGCTATGTCGCGCCATGGTGGGAGTTCTCCAACGTCACCAACGAGCTGCTGCTGGAACGCGGGATCAAGTACGATCACTCGCTGATGCATGACGACTTCACGCCCTATTATGTCCGCGTCGGCGACAAGTGGACGAAGATCGACTACTCCAAGAAGCCGTCCGAATGGATGGTGCCGCTGCAGCGCGGCAAGGAGACCGATCTCATCGAAATTCCGGCCTCCTGGTATCTCGATGACCTGCCGCCGATGATGTTCATGAAGAAGGCCCCGAACAGCCACGGCTTCGTCAATCCGCGCGACATCGAGCAGATGTGGCGTGATCAGTTCGACTGGGTCTATCGCGAGATGGACTATGCGGTTTTTCCGATTACGATCCATCCTGATGTTGCCGGGCGGCCGCAGGTGCTGATGATGCTGGAGCGGCTCTATGCCCACATGATCAAGCATCCGGGCGTGAAGTTCGTGACCATGAACGAGATCGCCGACGATTTCGCCAAGCGCTTCCCGCGCAAGAAGTGAGCGACTGACGGGGGCGGTCCGAGCGCCGTCCCCGCTTTTTACACCGATTGGATCAAACGATGTGCTCTCTCTGCGGCGTCCTTGGAGGCAACGAACACTGGGCCGATGCGGTGGCGCGGCCAGGCGTCTATACCCGCAATGTCGAGCGCATCGATCGAAGGCGCGAGCGCGCCAACCGGGTGCGCATCGCCAACACAATGCTGGCGCGCTTCGGTCTGACAATCTCGGATTGGCAGGGCGCGTCCTTCGTGTTGTCCACACGGACGGGCAAGACTGAGATCATCGAGGATCTCGGTCATCTCTGGCCGGCCGCCGAACGGCTTTGCGGCCGTCCCTGCGATCCGCTCGATGTGGCCCTGGTTACTGCTGCTGAGGCCGCGATCGATGACTGAGCCGCAGATCCCGCTGCTGACCCCGATCAACCTGCTCACGGGCTTCCTCGGCTCCGGCAAGACGACTCTGCTTGCGCGACTGCTCGCCGATCCGGCTCTTTCGGATGCAGCGGTCCTCATCAACGAATTCGGAGAGGTCGGGCTCGACCATCATCTTGTCGAGCGCATCGACGATACCATGGTGCTCTTACAATCGGGCTGTCTCTGCTGCACGGTGCGCGGCGAGCTTGCCGATGCCATCAAGGATCTGCATTCGAAGCGGGAGCGCGGGCTGGTTCCGCCTTTCCGCCGCATCGTCGTCGAAAGCACCGGGCTTGCCGATCCGTTCCCGGTGCTGTCGACGATCAAATCCGACCCGGTGCTGCGCCACCATTTCCGCCCGGGCAACGTCATCACCACCGTCGATGCCGTCAACGGGCTCGGCCAACTCGGCACCTATGTCGAATCCAACCGGCAGGCTGCTGTTGCAGACCGGCTGGTCGTCACCAAGGCCGATCTGGCGCTGCCGGCCGATGTCGCCCGTCTTGTCGAGAAATTGCGCAACATCAATCCGGACGCGCCGCTGCTGATGGCGACCGATCTGTCCTTCGCCGTTGCCGAGCTTGTCGACGAGAACCTCGGCCTGCGCGCCGCCGCGCTGCAATCGACCAGCGGTTTCTATTGCGAGGCGCCGGTTCAATTGGCAACGGCGGAAGGCTCCGTGCACCAGTCCGCGGTGACCTCCTTCGTCATGACCGTGGAGCGCGCCATCGACTGGACGGCTTTCGGCCTCTGGCTGACAATGCTGCTCAACCGTCACGGCGAGAAGGTGCTGCGGGTGAAGGGCATTCTCAACATCGCAGGCGAGGAGCGCCCTGTCGCCATTCATGGCGTTCAGCATTTGGTCCACACGCCTGTTCATATGGAGCGCTGGCCGGACGAAGATCGCCGCTCGCGCATCGTGTTTATTGTTGACGGTCTGGATGTCGAACTGCTGAAACGGTCGTTCGAGGCTTTTGCCCTCGACCGGTCCTCCGTCGAGGATGCGGCCGTCCCGAAACGCAGTCTTCAGGAACGTCAGTCGTCTTCATGAACAAGCACCTGCCTGACCAAGCGACGATGGCGACGCCATCCCTCCATCTCTCCGGTCGCCCACGCCTGCGCGTGCTTGGCACGGCGATTTCTCTGCTCGAGGAGTTGCGGGTTCGCGCCGAGGCCGATCTCGGCATCGAGGTCGTATTCGACAACAACGACTTCCTGACCACTCAGCACAAGGCGGCGCAGGAGCCGGATAGTTACGACATCTACGACCAGTGTTTCCATAATCTGGATATCGTCTGGTACTGGCGGGCGATCCAGCCGATCGAGATTGGCCGCATCGCGCTCTGGGACCAGATCAACGATCTGACGAAGACCGGCCATATCGGCCCGAATGCCAGGCTGGGGCAGGGGGATGCGCCGGTCAAGAAGCTGTTCGTGCAGCCCAATCTCGAACTGGGCGACACGCCGTCGAGCACGATCTCGATGCTGCCGACGACGCATAATTTCGACAGCTTCGCCTACAGGACCGACGTTGCCCCCAATACGGTTTCGATGAACAGCTGGGCGGCGCTGCTCGACGAGCGCTGGGCCGGACGCGCAGCCCTCGTCGACGAGCCGGCGATCGGTATCTTCGATGCAGCCCTTGCCGCGCAGGCATCCGGCCTGATGTCGTTCGACAATATCGGCGCCATGACTGTTGACGAGATCGACCGGCTGATCGGGCTCCTGGAAGAGCGCAAGAAGAATGGTTACTTCCGCGCCTTCTGGCGGACGGCCGAGGATGCAGCGCGGCTGATGGTGCGCGGCGAGACCGATATCCAGAGCATGTGGTCGACGGGCATCAGCATCCTCAACGGCCAGGGCGTTCCGGTGGAACAGGCGGTGCCGGCTGAGGGATATCGTGCCTGGCATGGCGGCCTGTGTCTCGCACGCCATCTGTCGGGCCGCATGCGCGACGTCGCCTATGAGTATCTCAACTGGTGGATATCCGGCTGGCCGGGCTCGGTCGTGGCGCGGCAAGGCTACTACATCTCGACGCCGGAGCGTTCGAGGCAATTCATGTCGGTGGCCGAATGGGACTACTGGTACGGCGGCCTGCCGGCGGCATGCGACCTGCCGGGCCCGGACGGCACCATACGCATTCGGGCAGGATCGGTCAGGAGCGGCGGCTCCTACTGGCAGCGCGCCAACTGCATCGCGGTCTGGAATACCACCATGGACGAGCACAATTATCTGGTTCGCCGCTGGATGCAGCTGGTCGAACGATAGAGGGAAACGGGATGACGCAGGACTTCAGTGGACGGTCGATCGCGCAGCTGTCAGTGCTGCTGCAGTCCGGTGCGCTCGATCCGCGTGAGCTGACACGCTGGACGCTTGAGCGGATCCGCAGTCACGACGACCAAGCGATCTTCACCACGATTCTGCCGGAGCGGGCGATGCGGGAGGCGGAGGCCTCCGCCCGGCGCATCGCCGCCGGCCGTTCATTTGGGTTGCTCGACGGAATTCCCGTTGCGTGGAAAGACCTGTTTGCCATCAAAGGCGTGGCGACGACGGCGGGATCGGTGGTGCTGAAGGACGCGCCGGCGGCACAAGAGGACGCGGCGATGGTGACCGCGCTCGGCCATGCCGGCATGGTCAGCGTTGGTCGCGTCAACATGAGCGAATTTGCCTTCTCCGGGCTCGGCATCAACCCGCATTACGGCACGCCGCGCAATCCGCGGGCGCGCGATGTCGACCGCCTGCCGGGCGGTTCGTCCTCCGGCTCCGGTGCCGCCGTAGCCGCCGACCTCGTGCCGGTTTCGATCGGCACGGATACGGGCGGATCCATCCGCATTCCGGCCGCCTTCAACGGTATCGTCGGCTACAAGGCGACGCGCGGCCGCTATTCCATGCGTGGCGTCTTTCCGCTCGCCAAGAGCCTCGATTCGCTCGGTCCCCTCTGCCGGACGGTGCAGGACGCCGTCTGGGTCGATGCGGCGATGCGAGGTCTGCCCGCGCCGGAAATCCGGCGGGGCAGTCTCGATGGCCTGTCGCTCGTGGTGCCGACAACGGTGGTTTTCGACGGTGCCGAAGACGGTGTCGTTTCCGCTTTCGAAGCCGGACTCGGGCGGCTGGAGCGCGCCGGCGCCCGTGTGCGCCGCCAGCCGTTTCCGGCATTCGAGCGCATTTTCGAGACCATGGCGCGGCACGGACCGCTGGTCACGGCCGAGGCCTTCGCGCTCCATCGCGACCGGCTCGAAGGGTCGCAGGCGGCATCGATGGACCAGCGCGTCGTGGCACGGGCCCGGCTCGGGCAAAACATAAGCCTCTCCGATTATGTCGAGACGCTAAACACGCGGGAGGCGCTGATCGCCGAGATCGCCGCCCATATTGGGTCGAACGAGCTTGTCGCTTATCCCACCGTTGCCCATGTGGCGCCACCCACGGCGCCGCTTCTCAATGACGACGCCCTGTTCGTCGAAACCAACGCCCGGACCCTGCGCAACACCTCGATCGGCAATTTCCTTGACTGGTGCGGCGTCTCACTACCGTGCGGCATTGGCGCCGCCGGTATGCCGGTCGGCCTGCTGCTTTCCGCCCAGCCGCATCACGATGCGCATCTGTTGTCGATGGCGCTTGCGGCCGAGGCAATCGTTCGTGCCGATTGAGGGGCAGGTCGCTCGGAAACTACGCCTACCGACAAGAGCGAGCGCACTTTGCGACTAGCCGGGGCGGGAAAGAGATAGTCTACTGCTTGACGACCTTCCGGAAACGCCGGTCGCAAAGGCCCTGAAGAGGCCGCGACATTCAAGGCAGCCGGTCAGGAAGAATAGGCCGCGATCGGCCGTCGCCTTGGCAACACGGGAACAGCTGAAGCAGACGGACGGCGGACTGGATGGGAGCTTCGCATGGACGTGAGTTATTCCACGGCAGGCACGGTTGCGTTCGAGCGCAAGCGCTATTGGGACGAGGCGGTATCGAGCACCTACTTCCCGCTCGATCTGCGCTTCCAGAACTCGGCGGAGTTTTCCGGCGAGTTGAACGTCTGGGATCTCGGCGCGGTATCGCTGTCGCGGCTTGAATCCGACGGGCTGCTCTATCGCCGACAGAAACGGCACCTGCTGCATGAGCGCGAAGAAAGCTATCTGATCACCGTGCCGGAGACGGCGGAGATCAGCTTCGAGCAGGCCGGTAAGGCAGTGCGCTGCAAGCCGGGGGCCTTCCTCGTCGAGCGCAGCCATCTGCCGTACGAATTCAGCTATACGGCCAAGAACACGCTCTGGGTGCTGAAGGTGCCGATTGCCACGCTGCGTCCGCGTGTCGGCCTTCCCGAACGTATCGCGTCGCTCAGCTTCGATTCCACCCGTGGCACCGGCGCATTGTTCGTCGACATGATCCGGCTTGTTGCGCCGCGGCTTGTCGAGATGGATGCGCCCGCCCGCGACATGACCGGCAAGCACCTGGTCGATATCCTCGCGATGTCGCTGATCTCCGACGAACGCATGCTGACGTCGGACGCAGGCTCGGTTCAGGTCGGCCACCTGCATCGCGTCGAGAGCTACATTCGCGCCAATCTCGCCCGGGCCGATCTCGGTCCGCAGGTGATCGCCGATGCCTGCGGCATCTCGGTGCGCTACCTGCACCAACTGATGAAGAGGCAGGGCACGTCCGTGTGCCATTGGATCCGGGTCCAGCGGCTTCTGCGCTGCGACGAGATGCTGCGCGATCCCACCTGCCGCAAGCTGGTTTCGGAAATCGCCTATGCACTCGGCTTCAGCGACCACGCGCAGTTGAGCCGCCACTTCAAGGCGCATTTCGGCTACAGCCCGAGCGAAGCGCGCGAGCGCTCCCATCTGACGAGCCCGAGCAGCCCCGGCTGAGCCGGACGGCGACAAACCCCAGACAGACGTGAGGCGGTCGCACGCCCGACCGGGCGAAGGGCGAAGCCTTGCCCGATTTTCAACGGATGCCCGCTTTTAAACGGATGAAAGACAGGAGACGGATTTTGCAGAACCTTCGAGTTGCGGTCGATGTCGGTGGCACCTTTACCGACATCTGCATCATGGACGAGACCACGGGCCGGATCCGGGTCGAAAAGACGTCGTCCTCCGCCGATCCGATCGACGGGATCATGTCTGGCGTCGAAAAAGCCGGCATCGACCTGTCGAAGGTGGCGCTGTTTTCGCATGGCACCACCGTTGCCACCAACGCCCTGATCACGCGGCGCCTGCCGCGCACGGCGATGGTTTGCACGAGAGGTTTCCGCGACGTCATCGAGATCCGCCGCGCCAACAAGGAAGACCTCTGGGATACCTACAAGGACGTAGTGCCGCCCTATGTGCCGCGGCGCGACCGGTTGGTGGTGACGGAGCGTGTCGACGCGCAGGGCGGGATCGTCGCCACGCTCGACGAAGACGAGGCCCGGGAGGTCGCACGCATTCTCAAGCGCCGCAATGTCGCGGCCGTCGCCGTCTGCTTCATGAACGCCTTCATGAACGGCGCCAACGAGCGCCGCATGAAGGAAATCTTGATGGAGGTGATGCCCGGCGTGCCGGTGTCGACCTCGTCGGAAGTCCTGCCCGAGATCTTCGAGCATGAGCGGTTCTCCACGACCGTCGCCAATGCGGCCTTAAGCCCCGTTGTCGTCGACTATACATCGCGGCTCGGCAAGCGGCTGCAGCAGGAAGGCTATGAACGCGATCTTCTGCTTTTGCACACAGGCGGTGGGGTAATGACCCCGAAGAGCGTCGAGGACTTTGCCGCACGGCTTGCCGGTTCCGGCATTGCTGCCGGTGCTATCGCCAGCAAATACATCGCCGAGCTCTGCGGCTTCCGCAATTCGATCGGGCTCGACATGGGCGGCACATCGACCGACGTGTCGCTCGCCTATGACGGCCAGTCGCGCATCACCAAGGACTGGTTCATCGAATTCGGCTATCCGATCCGCTTCTCCTCGATCGAGGTTCTGACGATCGGTGCCGGCGGCGGGTCGCTCGCCTGGACCGACGAGGCGGGATCGCTGCGCAACGGTCCGCAATCGGCCGGCGCCAGTCCGGGCCCTGCCTGCTACGCCAAGGGCAACCGCCAGCCGACCAACACCGACGCCAATGTCGTGCTCGGTCGCCTCGGTACCAGCCTTGCCGGCGGCAAGATCACGCTTGACGCGAACCTTGCCCTCGAGGCCGTCCGCGAAGGGGTCGCCGAGCCGTTCGGGCTAGAGCCGCATGCGGCCGCCGATGCGATCATCCGTGTTGCCAATGCCAATATGTCGGACGCGGTGCGGCTGATCTCGATCAGCCGTGGGTACGATCCACGCGATTTTGCGCTCGTCGCCTTCGGCGGTGCCGGAGCCCTGCATGGCGCGGCGATCGCTCGCGAACTGTCGATCCCCGCGGTCATCGTTCCGCCGAACCCCGGCGTCACTTCGGCGCTCGGCTGCCTGCTCGTCGACATGCAGCACGATTTTTCCGAAAGCTACCTGAAGGCGGCCGCCGACGCCGACGCAACGGCGATCGAAGAGGCCTTCCTCCGCCTCGAACAGGAAGCATCGGAGCGGCTTGCCCATGAAGGTGTCGCGGCTAAGGACGTGGTGCTCCAGCGCAGCATCGACATGATGTATCTCGGGCAGTGGCGTTCGCTCTCCGTCACCGCACCAGCGCCGGTCACCGACATCGCGCCGCTGGTCGAAGCCTTCCACCGTGAGCATCAGCGCGAATACAATTTCCGTCGCGACGAAACGCCGGTCAGCCTGTTCCGCATCAACTTGAAGGCCGTCGGCATGGTGCCGAAGGCGTCGCTGGCACGCCACGAGCCGACGGGAGTGATCCCCGAGCCGAAGACGCGGCGGAGCGTATGGTTTGAAGCCGAGGCCGCGCTCAATACGCCCGTCTACGATCGCGAAACCTTGCCCGCAGGGTTCGTCTTCAAGGGCCCTGCCATCGTCGAGCAACTCGATTCGACCGTCGTCGTCCCGCCGGGAACGACCGCGGAAGTGGACACCTATCTCAACATCATCATCCGCATCGAAGGTGAAGCGAATGTCTGAACAGCAAAACCTTGACCCGGTGACCTTCGAGGTCCTGAAGAACTCCTTCATCACCAGCGTCGATCAGATGGCCGAGCAGATCCTGAGAACCTGCTATTCCTTTGTCATCTACAACCGCGACTTCTCCAGTGCCCTTCACGATGCCGAAGGCAATTCGGCCGCTCAGGGCAACCAAGACATCGCGGTGCATGTCGGCACCCTGCATTTCACCTGCAAGGACGTCATCCGCGCCTTCGATGGCGACATGCATCCCGGCGACGTCTACGCCATCAACGATCCCTATGCCGGCGGCACGCATTTCAACGACGTCCGGCTGATCCGGCCGATCTTCGTCGACGGCAGGATCATCGCCTTCAGCCAGTCGAACGGACACTGGTCGGATCTCGGCGGCAGCGTCCCAGGCTCCTTTGATGTCGCCGCCAAGGAGATGTTCAGGGAGGGGATGCGCATCACCCCGATCCGCCTGTTCGACAAGGGGCGGTTCTGCAAGGATGTCGCCCACCTCATCGCTTCCAACACCCGCGACCCCGCCTCGATCATCGGCGACATCCATGCCCAGGCGCAGGCGACCCAGGTCTGCGAGCGCGAGATCCTGCGGCTGGTCGGCAAATACGGCGAGGGCACGGTGAAACAGGGGCTCGGCGCCGTGCAGGACTATGTCGAGCGCGCCATGCGCCAGCGGATCGCCGCACTGCCGGACGGCGAATGGGAAACGCAGGACTTCATCGACCGTGATCCGGCGGGCAACGAGGGCATGATCCCGATCAAGGTCAAGCTGACGATTAGGGGTGACCGGGCGATCTACGACTTCACCGGCAGCCACCCGACCATCGGCTCGATCTACAATTCCGCCTTCGGCGCGACCTTCTCGGCGGTCGCCGCGGGGATGAAGACCTTCTTCCCCGACCTGCCGCTCAACAGCGGCTTCTACCGGGTGTTCGAAATCATCGCGCCCGAAGGCTCGATCGTCGATGCGAAGTGGCCGGTGGCCGTCACCGGCTTCCTCATGCCCTTCGAGAAGATCATGAACGCGATCTACGAGATCTGGTCGAAGATCATCCCGGAGCGCGCCATCGCCTGTGCCTTCAACCTCGAATACCTGCTGACCGGCGGGCGTGATGCACGCGCCGCGGAAAAGCCGATCTTCATGTTCTACGACTGGCTTCCCGGCGGTTGGGGCGGGCGCAACGGCATGGACGGCTGCAATGTGACGACGGCCTGCTTCGGAACCGGCCTGATGGCCCAGCCGGTCGAGGGACAGGAACGGGCAAATCCGATCCTGACCACCGAGTTCGAGGTGCTGACGGATTCTGCCGGCCCCGGAAAGTGGCGCGGCGGTGCCGGTGTGCTCAAGACTTCCCGCATGCTCGAAGCCGAAAATACCGTCATTTCCTATATCTGCGACCGCGAGCGCGCCATCGTTTGGGGCATCGAGGGCGGGCTGCCGTCGATGCCGCACGGGCTAACGCTGACCCGTGAAAAGACCGGCAAGACGGAATGGCTCGGCGCTACTTTCTCCGATGTGGCAATCGAGGCGGGGGACGTCTTCTCGCGCCCGACCGCGGGCGGCGGCGGCTTCGGCGATCCGCTCGAGCGCGATCCGCAACGGGTGCTGGCCGATGTCATCGACGACTACGTCTCGGTCGAGCGGGCGGCGAAGGATTATGGCGTCGTCATCGATCCCGTCGATCCGGAAATCTGCGCCTACGAGATCGATGCCACCGCGACGGCCGAACTGCGGCGACAGATCCGGGCAGACCGGTTGGGTTGGCTGGGCGCAGATCCGGCCGAGGTCTCGGCAAAGTTCAAGGCGGGGGAAATCAATGCGCTCGACGCGGTGCGCCGCTATGCCGTGATCCTCGACTGGGATACGGGCGATCTGCTACCCGTCTCCACCGAACAGTTTCGCAACATGTATCGCAAACGCTCAGTGGCTGCCTGGCAGTAGCAACGCAAATGCTTGGTGGGTGGGCGGTTCGCCTAC
This sequence comes from Ensifer sp. ENS11, assembly GCF_014851895.1. Lineage (NCBI taxonomy): Bacteria > Pseudomonadati > Pseudomonadota > Alphaproteobacteria > Hyphomicrobiales > Rhizobiaceae > Ensifer > Ensifer sp. ENS11. The sequence goes on from NZ_JACVAN010000012.1 coordinate 70,649, forward strand.
CCGAATACGGGGGGATGTCATGGCGGGTGTTACGATCGTTGCGGCCGCTGAGGCCGATAGGTCCGCATGGAACGAGCTTCATGCGGGATTTGCCGCCTTCTACGGGGTTGATCAGACCGACGAGATGCGGGATCGGGTGTGGAGCTGGATCCGCGACGGCCAGCTCGAATGCCGGCTGGCGCTCGATGGCTCGGGTCGCCCGATCGGGTTGACCCATTTTCGCGAATATATCCGGCCGCTGATGGCGGCGCGCGGGGGTTTTCTCGACGATCTCTTCGTTGCGCCCGAGGCGCGCGGCAGCGGCGCAGCACCGGCGCTGATCCGCGCCGTTGCCGATATCGGGCGAGAGCGCGGCTGGTCCGTCATCCGCTGGATCACGCGCGACAACAACTACCGGGCTCGCGGCCTTTATGATCAGCTGGCCACCAGAACGGATTGGCTGACCTATGATATCGCCTTGTAACCACGCACCAGAGTGATCATGCATCAAAACGGGAGACGCCGATGACCGCACAGCCTAATTCCACCGAAGCGCGGGACATGGCCTACCATCTCCATTCCTACACCAATCCGCGCAAGCTGGAGCGGGAAGGGCCGCTGATCATCGACCGCGGCGAGGGCATCCACGTCTTCGACAGCAGCGGCAAGCGCTATATCGAGGGCATGGCCGGGCTTTGGAGCGTGGCCGTCGGCTTCGGCGAGAAACGGCTGGTCGAAGCCGCGCGCAGCCAGATGGCGAGGCTACCCTACTATCATACCTTCTCGCAGAAATCGCACGGGCCGGTGGCGGATCTGGCGGAGAAGCTGGTCGGCATGGCGCCGGTGCCGATGCCGATGTCCAAGGTTTACTTCGCCAACTCCGGATCCGAGGCGAACGATACAGCGATCAAGCTGGTCTGGTATCGCTCCAACGCGCTAGGCAAACCGGAAAAGAAAAAGATCATCTCGCGCATCAAGGGTTACCACGGCGTGACGGCGCTGAGCGCCAGCCTGACGGGCCTCCCCAACAACCATCGATCGTTCGATCTGCCGTTTCCCAACATCCTGCACACGACCTGCCCGCATTATCGCACCGGTGCGGAGCCGGGGCAGGATGAGCTTGCCTTTTCGCGCTGCTGTGCAGAAGAGCTGGAGGCGCTCATCCTCGAGGAGGGGCCGGAGACGATCGCCGCCTTCATCGGCGAGCCGGTTATGGGGGCCGGCGGCGTCATCGTTCCGCCGGAGGGCTATTGGGCGGCCATCCAGGACGTGCTGCGGAAATACGATATCCTGCTGATTGCCGACGAGGTGATCTGCGGTTTCGGGCGCACCGGCAACATGTTCGGATCCGAGACCTTCGGCATGCGGCCGGATATCATGACGCTCTCCAAGCAGCTGTCATCGTCCTATCAGCCGATCGCGGCTCTCATGATCAACGACAACGTCTACGAGCCGATCGCCAATGAGGCAGATCGGATCGGTGCGCTCGGGCATGGATTTACCGCCAGCGGCCATCCGGTCGCCGCTGCAGTCTCGCTCGAAAACCTGGCGATCATCGAGGAGAAGGACCTGGTCGGCAATGTCCGCCGTCTTGCGCCGCATTTCCTCGGTCGGCTCAATGCGCTCGAACGGCATCCGCTGGCTGTCGAAGCGCGCGGCGTCGGCCTCATCGGTGCGCTCGAACTCGAGGCGGCGGATGGGGCGGCCGCAGGCGCAACGGGCGCGCGGGTTGGTGCGATCCTGCAGAGGAACGGCCTGATCTGCCGCAACATCGGCGATTCCATCGCCTTCTGCCCGCCGATGATCATCACCGCCGCCGAGATCGACGAGATGTTCGATATCGTCGAGGCGAGCCTTGAGCAACTCGGTAGGCAGGCGGCGGCATAAGCATCCCGGCATCGGGCCCGCATCATAGTGCGGGCTCACGGTACGCCGGGCTGCGGGCGTCTTCACGACGACGAAATCAGGAACGCCAGAGGCCGCCATGACGTGGCGACCATACCTGTGAGCCATCGCCCTTCGATCAGAACCGATATCCGACGAACAGCGACCCGGTCGGCTGCAGCTCGCGCTCGACAGTCCCGTTTGCCGTACCCCCAAGTCGCTGCAATCGCAGAGATCTTGATGGCTGCGATGCCTTCATTGAGCCGGCTTCCAGCCATTGGCATCCGCGCCGCCGGCGATCGAAGCCTCAGCAATGATGCCTGTCCTCGACCGCTTCTTCATCCTTAGTCGTAGCGAAAAGACGCAGATTGACACGCGTTCAATCCTGGACATATCATTAAGTCAAATTACTTGACTTATTAAATGCGTCATCGAAACCTGGAGGGGAGTTCGTCATGCCGGCAGTCGAGGAAATGCGGTCCAGACCAATTGTAACGGGGACCGGAAACATCATCAGCAGAGTTTCGGCAAGGGTGTTCGGCGGGGTCATGGCCGCGTCATTCGCCATGCTTGCAGCGGGCCAGGCGCAGGCCGAGTCCGTTCTGACCATGCATATCGAAGAGCAGACGAGCTGGGTGCAGAACTTCAACCCGTTCGACCTGGGCGGGCGGCGCCAAAGCACCATGGACTTCGTCTATGAGCCGCTCGTGATCTTCAACGACTATGACAGCGGCAAGCCGGTCTGGCGGCTGGCAACCGGCTACAAGTTTGCCGACGATCTGAAGTCGATCACCTATACGCTGCGCGATGGCGTCAAGTGGTCGGATGGCAAGCCGCTGACATCGGCCGACATGAAATTCACCCTCGAACTGATGCTCAAGAACCCGGCGGTCGACATCGTCGGCGTCGGCGAGAGTGTCGCTTCGGTCGAGGCGGTGTCGCCCACGGAGGTCAAGATCAACCTCAAGGGCGTCGATACACATTTCCCGGAATCGCTCGCCGACTTTCCTGTCGTGCCCGAGCATATCTGGAAGGATGTTGCCGATCCGCTCGCCTTCAAGAACGAGAAGCCTGTTGGTTCCGGCCCGATGACCGAGATCCGCCGCTTCACGCCGCAGGTCTACGAGCAATGCCGCAATCCCAACTACTGGGACGCAGCGACCCTGAAGGTCGATTGCCTGAAACTGCCGCAGATTGCCGGCAATGACCAGATGCTGGCGCTTCTGCCCGAGGGGGGCCTTGACTGGTTCGGCTCGTTCCTGCCGCAGATCGACAAGACCTATGTCGGCCTCGACCCGGAGCACAATGCCTATTGGCAGCCACCGGCCGAAACGGTTTCCTTCCAGATGAACCTCAAGTCGGCCAATGCCGGCAACGCCGAAGCCTTCAACGACATGACCTTCCGCCGCGCCTTCAGCCTGGCGATGGATCGCGTTTCCATGGTCGACATTGCCGGCTTCGGCTATCCCGTCGTCAATGCGCATGCGAGCGGCCTGCCGCCTCGCTTTGATAGCTGGCGCAACAAGGCGGCCGAGGGCGCCCAGGACGAATGGCTCGCCTACGACATCGACAGGGCCAACAAGCTGCTCGACGATGCCGGCTACAAGAAGGACGGCGAAGGGTTCCGCACGACGCCGAGCGGCAAACCCATCACCTTCCCGATCATCGTCCCCAACGGCTGGACCGACTGGATCGATGCGGTCCAGATCGCCACCGAAGGCCTGCGCAAGATCGGGATCAATGCTTCGGTGGCCACGCCCGAATACGAGCAATGGCAGAAGCAGATCCTCGACGGCTCATTCGAGGCCGTGATGAATTCGCGCGCCGACGGGCCGACCCCCTTCCGCGGCTATTTCCAATCGCTGTCGACCGCCTTCGGCGGACGGATCACCAGCGCGCCTTCGCGCTACTCCAATCCGGAACTCGACGAGGTGTTTGACGCATATCGCCGGGCGACGACGGACGAGGACCGCAAGAAGCTGTTCGACCAGGTGCAGCTGATCGTTGCCGACAATCTGCCCGTCGTTCCCGTCTTCAACGGTCCGACCTGGTACCAGTTCTCGACCAAGCGCTTCACCGGATGGGTCTCGAAGGAAGAGCCCGCGATGAACCCCGAGGATCACGACAACAACCGCATGCGGTTGATGCATCTGTTGCGGCTGAAGCCGGCCGAATAGGCTCAGGGAAGGGCTGACTGATGCGACTTCCTCGCCGACGGCTTGCCGTCTACTGCGTCGCGTTCCTGTTTGCGATCGTGATGAACTTTGCGGTTCCCCGGTTGATGCCGGGTAGCCCCGTCGACAGCATGATCGCCCAGCTCGGACCGCGGGCAACGCCCGCGGCGATCGAGGCGATCAAGGCGCGGTTCGGCGCCATCGAACAGCCGATGTGGCAACAGTTCGTCGACTACATAGTCGGGCTGGCGCATTTCGATCTCGGCGTATCGGTGAAGTACTACCCGCAAACGGTGCTCGAGGTTCTCGGGCGGTCGGCCGGCTGGACGGCGTTCCTGGTGGTAACCGCAATCGTCTTTTCGCTGTCGATCGGGGTCTCGCTTGGAGCCTTGGCAGCCTGGCGTCGCGGCGGCCGGTTCGACAGCTTCGTCTCGCCGTTCTCGGTGGTGATGATCGCTGTGCCGCCCGTGATCATCGCGCTGGCGACGCTGTTCATCTTCGGCGTCACCCTTCGCCTGCTGCCGGTCGGCTATGCCTACGATCCGAGCCTCGATCCGGGGTTCAATTTCACTTACTTCGGCAGTGTCTTTCTGCATGCGATCATGCCGGTGCTGACGCTCTCTCCCTACCTGATCGGCGAGTTCCAGACGACCATGCGCTCCAGCATGATCTCCGTGCTCGGCGAGGATTATGTCACCATGGGTCGCGCCAAGGGGCTGTCCGAATCCGCTGTCATGTTCGGCTATGCCGCCCGCAATGCCATGCTGCCGGTGCTGACCAACCTCGCGCTGATGCTCGGCGCCGTGTTCGGCGGATCGATCGTGACCGAAATCGTCTTCAATTATCCCGGCCTCGGCCTCACGCTCTATACCGCCAGCGTCGCGCGCGACTATCCCGTCATCCAGGGGCAGCTGCTGTTAATGACGATGGCCACGCTCGGGGCAAACCTGCTTGTCGACATTCTCTACGGCGTCGTCGACCCGCGTATCCGGGAGGGGCGCGCATGACCTCGGGTCTTACATTGTTATGGCGGCAGAAGAAGGCCGTTGCCGGTCTCGCCATCATCGTCGCGCTTTGCCTGATGGCGCTTCTGGCGCCGCTGATCGCCCCCGGCGATCCCGGCGAACGGGTCGGGCGCTCGCATCAGCCGCCAACGGTCGAGCATGTCTTCGGCACCACCAAGATGGGGCGCGACGTCTATTCCCAATTCGTCTGGGGTGCACGTCCGTCGCTCGCCGTCGGTTTTGCGACCGGCCTTGCGATCACAGCACTCGGCACGATCGTCGGGCTGGTGGCCGGCTATTTCGGCGGGCGCACCGATGCCACGCTCGATCTCGCGACCAACGCCGTGCTGGTCATTCCCAACATACCGCTGCTGATCCTGCTCGCGTCCTTCGCCGGCACGGTCGGGCCGCTGGCGATCATGGCGATCATCGCGCTCACCTCCTGGCCTTGGGGCGCCCGCATGACCCGCTCGCAGACTTTGGCGCTGCGCAACCGCGAATTCGTCGTTGCCGCCCGCATGGTCGGCGAGCCGCACTGGCGGGTGATCTTTGTCGAGATCCTGCCCAACCTCGTGCCGTTGATCGGCATCAACGTCGTCGGCAGCATCATCTACGCCATCGTCGCCCAGACGACGCTCGAATATCTCGGCTTCGGCGATCCGCTGCGCGTCACCTGGGGCACGATGCTCTACAACGCCCAGAACTCGTCGGCGATCATCATCGGCGCCTGGTGGGATATCGGTGCGCCGGCGGCCGGCATCGCGCTGGTCGGGCTCGGCCTCGCGCTTCTCAATTTCACTTTCGACGAGATTGCCAATCCGCAGCTTCGTTCCGGCCCTGCGCTCAGCCGTTGGCTGCGGCTCAACAGGCGGCGTAACCGCGCGCTGGAGGTGGGACGATGAGCGAGCCGCTGCTGCAGGTCCGCAATCTCGATGTCGATTACCTGCTCGACGACGGCGCCTTTCGTGCGGTCAGGAACGTTTCCTTCGACATCAACCGCGGTGAGCTGTTCGGACTTGCCGGCGAGTCCGGTTGCGGCAAGAGCACGATTGCCTACGCGATCACCCGCCTGTCGAAACCGCCGGCCTGGGTGGCCGGCGGCGAAATCCTGCTCGAGGGCCGCAACCTGCTGCAGATGCCGGAGACGGCCTTGCAGGACGTACGCTGGCGGCGCATCGGCATGGTGTTCCAAAGCGCGATGAACTCGCTCAACCCGCTGATGCGGGTCGAGGCGCAGTTCCATGACGTGCTGCACCGGCACACCGGCGCGACCCGGGCACAATCACGGGCGCGGGCCGAGGAGATGTTTCGCCTGGTCGGCATCCCGGCCAGCCGGCTCGATGACTATCCGCACCAGTTCAGCGGCGGCATGCGACAGCGCATCGTCATTGCCATCTGCCTTGCGCTCCGGCCCCAGTTGATCATCATGGACGAGCCGACGACGGCGCTCGATGTGGTGGTGCAGCGCGAAATCCTGGAGCAGGTCGTTGATCTTCAGAGCACCCATGGCTTCTCTGTCCTGTTCATCACCCACGACCTGCATCTGATGGCGCAGCTCTGCCATCGCATCGGTGTGATGCTGAAAGGCGAACTGGTCGAGGTCGGCGACGTCCGTCAGATCAGCCGTGCGCCGGCTCACGACTATACCCGCAAGCTCTGGGGCGCCATTCCGCAGCTGCCTGCTTCCGTCAAGAGAGTGGGGGCCGTAGAATGAACGTCATGCCCGTTGCTTCCCCTCTTGCGCCCGTGCCGACGGACGCCATCGTCCAGCTCGATGCGATCACCCGCAGCTTTGGTCACGTCGAGGCGCTGCGCGGTATCTCGCTGGCGTTGAGACCGGGGCGGGCGCTGGCGCTGGTTGGCGAATCCGGCTGCGGCAAGACGACATGCGCCCGCATCATTGCGCGCATGGACGCCCCGACGGCGGGGTCGATGCAATTTCGTGGCCGCGATATCACCGCCACCGGTAGTGCGGCTGCAGAGAAGGCCTATCGCCGCGCGGTGCAGATGGTGTTTCAGGACCCATTCGCCTCACTCAACCCGGTGTTCACGGTCTATCATCATCTGGCAAGACCGCTCGCCCTTCACGGGCATGCCAGGGGCAGGGCGCAATTGCGCGAAGCGGTCGACACGCTCTTGAGCGATGTCGGCCTCGATCCCGGCTTGACCGCACACAAGTTTCCGCACGCGCTTTCCGGCGGACAGCGCCAGCGCGTCAACATCGCCCGGGCGCTTGCGGTTCGGCCCGACGTTCTGGTTGCCGACGAGCCGACATCGATGCTCGACGTCTCGATCCGCCTCGACATCCTCGAACTCTTGGCCGGCATCAAGCGCGATCGCGATCTCGCCATGCTCTACATCACCCACGATATCGCCACCGCCGCGCATATTGCCGAAGACGTCGTCGTCATGTTTGCGGGCCAGATGGTCGAGTGGGGCGCGACGGAAGCCGTGATCGGTGATGCGCGCCACCCCTATACGCAGCTGCTGCTCTCCGCCGTGCCCGACCCGGATCGCCCGTTCGTGCCCGGCGCCAGCGCCCGCTTTCTCGGTCACGCCGAAGAGGTTCGCCGCATCAGCCGGCCGGTCTCGAGCGTGGTCGAACAGGTCGGTCCCAACCACTTCGTGCGCGCACTCGGCGTCGCCTAATTCCAACATCACAGGTTTGCTCATGGATTATCTCGTCAATCTGTCTCTGCTTCGCCCAAAGCCCGACCTCGACCAGCGGATGGATGCGGCAGGGGTGACGATCAGGCGTGCCCTGGCACCCGAGTTCGAGCTGGTGATCGCGTGGGTCCGGGAAAAATTCGGATCGGGCTGGGCCGGCGAGACCGCCGTCGCGCTCACCCGCCAGCCGCCAACCTGCCTTCTCGCCACGCGTGATGGAAAGCTCATCGGCTTTGCCTGTCACGAGGCGATCGCGCGCGGGTTCTTCGGCCCGACCGGCGTCGATGAAGCAGCACGCGGCGAAGGAATAGGCCACGCGTTGCTGCTTGCTTCTTTGCTCGATTTGAAGACGATGGGCTACGCCTATGCCATCATCGGCGATGTTGGTCCGTCGGCGTTTTACGAGCGGACCGTCGGCGCCATGCCAATCCCGAATTCCGCGCCCGGCATTTATGCCGGCATGCTCAAGATCGACGACTAACCCTTCTGGAGATGATGATGACGATCGCTACGAAACCGGTATTCCGTCTGGAAACGCTCTGGACGCCGGCAAAGACGGACACCCCAGCGGTTTATTCGCTGACACTGACGAACGCCTCCGATCGCCCGCTTCGGGATTTTCGACTTTGCGTTTCGGGACCTGCACGCATCGACCCTGCCGCCGCCGTCGAAGGCGGAGAGTTGTTGAGCCGGCTTTCCAACTATTCCGAGTTCGCGCCGCCGGCTGACCTGGTGCTTCAGCCGGGAAGCGTGTGGATCGTGAAGGCGCACGGTATGAGCTTCGAGCCGCAGCACTGGACCGACGGAGCCAACTCCGCCTATCTCGTCCTTGCCGACGGCAGCACCGCGCCGATCTCGGTCGTGCCGTCGCGCGCCCACGGCGACAACGCCGAGCTGAAACGTGGCGCGGTCATCTATCCCGTGCCAAAGGTAGCACCGGTTGCCGTTTCGGTCGTGCCCTGGCCGCAGGACGTATCCGTCTCCGGCCGCCTGACGCCGCCATCAGGGCTCGACCTTGCGCCGGAAGGGGCAGAAGCCGAAGCCGCAGCACGCGCATTTGCCGAGCTGACGGGGAGCCTGTTTCCGGTCGAAGGACTTGTTCGGCCGGTAGCGGAAGGCGGCCTTCCGGCCGCGCTATCGCTTTCGGGCGACCTTGCGGAGGAAGCCTATGTCATCCGCTTCTCGCTAGCTGGCGTCGCTGTGACCGGCGGCACGCGCACCGGTCTCCTCTATGGCCTGATCACGCTCGGGCAGATCCTGCGGGGTGCTAAGCTTCATCCCGGCACATTCCTGTTTCCGGCAGGCGGCGAGATTCGGGACGAGCCGGCGCTCGGCTGGCGCGGCACGCATCTCGACGTTGCCCGCCAGTTCTACAGCACCGCCGAGGTCTCGCGGTTCCTGCGGCTGATGGCCTGGAACAAGCTCAACCGCTTCCACTGGCACCTCTCGGACGACGAGGCCTGGCGGATCGAGATCGACGCCTATCCGGCGCTGACCGAGGTCGGTGCCTGGCGCGGCCATGGCCGCAAGATCCCGCCGTTGCTCGGCTCCGGCCCGCAGGTGACGGGCGGTTACTACACCAAGGCAGCCGTTCGCGAGATCGTTGCATTGGCGGAAACCTTGGGGATCGAGGTGATGCCGGAGATCGACGTGCCCGGACACTCCTTCGCGATGCTGCAGGCCATTCCGGAGCTGCGCGATCCCAACGAAGCCGGCAGCTATTATTCCGTGCAGGGCTTCCCGGACAATTGCCTCAACCCGGCGCGCGAAGAAACCTATCGTGTGCTCGAAGTCGTCTTCGACGAACTGATCGAACTCTTCCCGTCGAAGATCATCCATGTCGGTGCCGATGAGGTGCCGCTCGGCGCCTGGTCGGGCTCGCCAGAGGCACTTGAGCGGTTGCGGGCGGTGGCTGGCGAAGAGGTGGCGACGACCCACGCCAAGCGGCTCAATGTCGTCACCAACACCCACGGGGCCGACGAGATCGACGGATCGGGTGCCGCCGTGCTGCAGGCGGAGTTCCTGGCGCGCGTCCAGGGGTTCCTCGCAAGCCGTGGCTGCGTTACCGGCGGCTGGCAGGAGGCGGCCCATGGCAACGTCATCGACAAGCAGAAGTCGCTGCTCTTCGGCTGGCGAACGGTCGAAGCCAATGCCGAGCTTGCCGGCGAAGGCTACGACATCGTCGTTTGCCCGGGACAGGTCTACTATCTCGACATGGCCAACAGCCCGGCCTGGTCAGAGCCCGGCGGCAGCTGGGCCGGCTGGTCGGACCCGGAAAAACTCTACCTGTTCGACCCGATCGAAGGCTGGACCGACGCCCAGAAGAAACATCTGCGCGGGCTGCAATGCTGCATCTGGTCAGAGCCGATGACCGACCGCGGTGTGTTCGACCGCCTGGTGTTCCCGCGGCTGTCGGCGCTGGCCGAAACCGGCTGGACCCGCCCGGAGCGCAAGAATTTCAAACGCTTCGAGGTGCTGGTCGGGCTGATGCCGGTTCTCTACGGCTTTTACTCCGACCAGTAATCCTGTGGCTGAACGGGGTGTCAAAGCCGTTTGATGCCCCGTTTCCCGTGCGTTTTTGGGTGGGCAGACGTCGCGAATCAACGTTTGCGGCGCGACTGTCACCCGTGACATAAGGGCGCCGCAACGTTTCGGGCCCCTAAAATATGATTCGTATCGAGAATATCAGCAAGCAGCTCAGCCACCGGATCCTCTTCATCGAGGCATCCGCAGCCCTCAACAAGGGCGAGAAGGTCGGCCTCGTCGGCCCCAATGGTGCGGGCAAGACGTCGCTCTTCCGGATGATCACCGGAGAAGAGATGCCGGACGAAGGCCAGGTCGCCGTCGATAAGGGCGTGACGATCGGCTACTTCAACCAGGATGTCGGTGAGATGTCGGGGGGCAGCGCTGTTGCCGAGGTGATGAACGGTGCCGGGCCGGTGAGCACGGTTGCCGCCGAGCTGCACGCGCTTGAAGCCGCCATGGTCGACCCCGACCGTCTCGACGAGATGGATGCGATCATCGAGCGCTACGGCGAGGTGCAGGCACGCTATGAAGAACTCGACGGCTACGCGCTGGAAGGCCGTGCACGCGAAGTGCTGGCGGGCCTCAGCTTCTCCCAGGAGATGATGGACGGCGACGTCGGCGCGCTTTCTGGCGGTTGGAAGATGCGCGTCGCGCTCGCCCGCATTCTGCTCATGCGCCCTGACGTGATGCTGCTCGACGAACCGAGCAACCACCTGGATCTGGAAAGCCTGATCTGGCTTGAGGCCTTCCTCAAGGGCTACGAAGGGGCGCTGCTGATGACCTCGCACGATCGCGAGTTCATGAACCGGATCATCACCAAGGTGATCGAGATCGATGGCGGCTCGCTCAACAGCTATTCCGGCGACTATGCCTTCTACGAGCAGCAGCGGGCGCAGAACGAAAAGCACCAGCTGGCGCAGTTCGAGCGTCAGCAGGCGATGCTCGCCAAGGAGATCAAGTTTATCGAGCGCTTCAAGGCGCGCGCCTCGCATGCAGCCCAGGTGCAGAGCCGGGTCAAGAAGCTCGAAAAGATCGACCGGGTCGAACCGCCCAAGCGCCGTCAGACCGTGACGTTCGAGTTCCGGCCGGCGCCGCGCTCAGGCGAAGACGTGGTCAACCTCAAGAACGTGCACAAGAAATATGGCGAGCGCTGCATCTATGAGGGTCTGGACTTCATGGTGCGTCGTCGCGAGCGCTGGTGCATCATGGGCATCAACGGGGCCGGCAAGTCCACGCTTTTGAAGCTGGTGACAGGCTCGACCGATCCGGACGAGGGCAGTGTGGCGCTCGGCGCCAGCGTCAAGTTGGGCTATTTCGCCCAGCACGCGATGGATCTGCTCGATGGCGAGCGCACGGTCTTCCAGTCGCTGGAAGATGCATTCCCGCAGGCAGGGCAAGGTCCGCTCAGGGCGCTGGCCGGTTGCTTCGGCTTTTCAGGCGACGACGTCGAGAAGAGATGCCGGGTGCTTTCGGGCGGCGAGAAGGCGCGGCTGGTGATGGCGATGATGCTGTTCGATCCGCCGAACCTGCTGGTGCTCGACGAGCCCACCAACCACCTCGATCTCGACACCAAGGAAATGCTGATCAAGGCGTTGGCGCAGTACGAGGGCACGATGCTGTTCGTCTCGCACGACCGCCATTTCCTGGCGGCGCTGTCAAACCGCGTTTTGGAGCTGACGCCGGACGGCGTGCATCAATATGGCGGCGGTTACACCGAATATGTCGCCCGCACCGGCCAGGAAGCGCCGGGTCTGCGCAGCTGACTTCGCTGTGTCGCGGCGTCGCCGTGACGACTCTCCGAAACGACAAGAGCCGAAGCACGTTGCGCGTGCTTCGGCTCTTTTTGCTTCCGACGATCCTATCTCGAAAAAAGCTGCGCTCGTTCGGATGACCAGCCTCAGGCGCGCTCTTCCCAGACCTTTGCCAGCTCGACCAATGTCTTGACCGCCCGTTCCATGTCCTGGCGGCTCACCCATTCCAGCGGCGAGTGGAAGGCATGGCCGCCGGCGAAGATGTTGGGGCAGGGCAGGCCCATGAACGACAGGCGCGAGCCGTCGGTACCGCCGCGAATGCTGCCGCGCACCGGCGTCATGCCCGCACGTCGCACCGCTTCGAGCGCATTGTCGGCGATCTCGGGGTTGCGGGCGAGAATGGCCTTCATGTTGCGGTACTGCTGCTTGACCTCGAAGGTGTAGGATGACCCCGGATAGGCGGCGATCACGTCCTTGACGATGCCTTCGAGCATGGCTTCCTTGGTCGCCAGGCCCTCGTCCTCGAAATCGCGGACGATCAGGCTGAGGCTGGCCTTTTCCATCGTGCCGGTGACGCCGGTCGGGTGAATGAAGCCTTCGCGGCCTTCCGTGCTTTCAGGGGCGATGTCCTTTGGCAGGCGATCGATGATGGCGCCGGCGATCTTGATGGCATTCTCCATCTTGCCCTTGGCAAAGCCCGGATGGATGGCAACGCCTGAAATGGCGATCTCGACACCGTCGGCGGAGAAGGTCTCGTCTTCGATATGGCCGGCGGTTTCGCCGTCGATGGTATAGCCGAACTGGGCGCCGAGCTTCTTCAGGTCGACCTTGTCGGCACCGCGGCCGACTTCTTCGTCGGGGGTGAACAGGATGCGGATGGTGCCGTGCCTGACGTCGGGATTGTCCATCAGGAACTGTGCTGCCGACATGATTTCGGCAACGCCGGCCTTGTCGTCGGCACCCAGGAGCGTCGTGCCATCGGTGGTGATGATGTCATTGCCGATCTGGTCGAGCAGCACAGGATGCTCGCTGACGCGAATGACCTGCTGCGGGTCGCCCGTTAGCCGGATGTCGCCGCCCTGGTAATTCCTAACGATCTGCGGCTTGACGTTGGTACCGGTGAAATCCGGTGCCGTGTCCATATGAGAACAGAAGCAGATGACCGGAACCGGCTTGTCGACGTTTGAGGGAATTGTTGCGTAGACATAGCCGTGTTCGTCGAGATGCGCGTCCGATACGCCCATTGCCAGCAGCTCTTCGACCAGCAGTCGGCCGAGCGTCTTCTGTTTCTCGGTGGTGGGCGTGGTCTTCGACTTGGCATCCGATTGAGTGTCGATAACGACGTAACGAAGGAAGCGATCGATAACAGTGTCGGTCATAAGCAACGTGTCCAATATATCTGCGTCAACGATGGTCACGATATAACCGTCGCCGGCGTGCCCGTGAATGGACTTTTCGCCGCGCCGACGCGTTTTGTCGGCGAGGCAGAGGTCGGATTACGGCGCGGACCGCCATCCATGGTCCATCAGGCCAGTCTATCTGGCCCGATGCGCTGCCTTGCCCTCGGTGACTAGTCGGCTACGTGTGTTACGACGATTTCGCCGTCGAACACGCAAGCACCGCTTCCGTCTTGGCGCGGAGACCGAAGACGAGCAGGCTTGCGGCGGCCGACAGCCAGACACCGATGGCGCCATAGAGCATGACCCAGCCGAAACCCTCGCCGAGCGCCGTATGGATGACCGTCTCCGACAGGCCATAGTCCGAAGTCAGCATGCCGCCGGCCGAGATCTTCTCGGCGAGCGTACGCAGCTCGGTGTCGGTCACTCGCCCGAAAAGCGAGCTTTGCAGCGAAGACAGCACGCCTTCGACCAGGATCAGCCCCATCAGCGCGATGTTGATCGCCAGCGAGATCATCCGCGCGCTGGTGTCGATGCCCGAGGCCATGCCGGCGCGCTCCGCGGCGACCGCGCCGGTCGCGGCGTTGGTCACCGTGGTATTGGTGAAGCCGAGGCCAATGCCGGCCAGCACGCACCCCGGCAGCATCGTTAGCCAGCTGGCATTCTCAACGCTGCTGCCGATCTTCATCATGAGGAAGCCGAGACCGATCGTGAACAGGCCGGCCGGGATGACGATCCCTGGACGAAAGCGAAGCATCAGCCGTTCGGCAAACGGCGGGACGATAAGCGGGGGCAGCGTGTAGGCGAGCAAGGCGATGCTGGCGGTCACACCGTCATAGCCGAGGCCCGCCTGGAACCAGATCGGCAGATAGATCATGAACGGCCAGAAGCTGATGTTCATGCCCACCGAACCGAACAGCGCACCTGAGAAGCTGCGGATGCGGAACACCGAAAAGTCGAACATCGGCCGGGCGCTGACTTTTTCGGCAATCACGAAGCCGATCAGGCTGACGATGGCAATGCCGAGGATTGACAGTGCGGTCGGGCTGGCAAAACCGAGTTCGGGGCCTTGGGTAATGAAATAGGCGATGCAGAAGACCGCGGCCGACAACGTCACGATGCCGGCGACGTCGAGGCTCTCGGCGCCAGGATCGCGCGATTCCTTGACGCCTGCGAGCGCAAGCGCCACCGTCACGCCTGAAAGCAGGACGTGGACGAGAAACACCCATTCCCAGCTCAAGAGCGCGACCGTCGCGCCGCCGACGATCGGACCAAAACCGAGGCCGATCCCGAAGATGATGCCCCACCAGCTAAACGCGATCCCGCGCTGGCGGCCGGACTGGAACTGCTGCGATAGGACGGCGATCTGGCAGATGAGCATCACGCCGCCGGCCATACCCTGGAGGAAGCGGGCGACGATCAATACTGATATGTTGTCGGTCAGCCCGCAGATCAGCGAGGCGATGCCGAAGGCGATAATGCCGGCGACGAAGATGCGCTTGCGGCCGTAGCGATCGGCCAATGTGCCTGCTCCCATCAGAACCGCCGTGACGGCGATGGTGTAGGCGTTCATGATCCATTGCAGCTGCTTGAAATCTGCGCCGAGCACCTGCTCCAGCGTCGGCAGGATTGCTGGAATACTGGAAATCTCCAGGCCGAACATCAGCGAGGAGAGGCAGACGGCTGCCAGTGCCAGCGCACTGCGGCGGGTTATGGGTTGGTTCATGCTCACGGTCTTTCGATGCTTTGGCGGGCATCGCGGAAAACCGGTTCCGGCCTTTCCACACGCTCCGCCCGAATTGAAATCGCTTGGGGACCGGGGCACCATAGTCTGGCCTTGATCACAACTGAATTGGATGGTTAGGTATTTCAGAGATAACAAAATCGGATGGTTGCAATGACGACGCTGGATGTGGATGCGGTGCAGGCCTTCGTCGCGATCGCCGATTTTCAAAGCTTTACCCGCGCTGCGGAGTTCCTCGGCAGCACGCAAGGGGCAATCAGCGTCAAGCTGAAGCGGCTCGAAGATCGGCTCGGCGTCAGGCTGCTGGAGCGTACACCAAGGCAGGTTCGGCTCTCGGCGCAGGGCGCTGTCTTCATCGAGGGCGCGCGCGAATTCCTCGCCGCCCATGAGCGCGCGCTGGCAGGGCTGTCGTCGACACGTCGCCGCTTCGGCCTCGGCATTGCTGCCCACGTCGCCGGCCCGGAAGTGCCGACATTGCTGGCGCGGCTCTATGCCCATGACCCCGGCCTGTGCATCGAGGTCAGGCTCGAGACATCGCGAAACCTGCTTGGCGCGTTCGACCGCGGAGAGCTCGATGCCGTCATCATCCGGCGCGACGAAGACCGGCGCGATGGCGAGACGCTTGGGCCGGAACATTTCGGCTGGTTCGCCTCACCCGGCTTCAAGCGCGGACCGGGTGAGCCGCTGCGACTGGCAGCGCTGGCGCCGCTCTGCGGCGTGCGCGACATCGCCACGCGCGCGCTCGACGCGGCCGGCGTTCCCTGGGTGGAGGTGTTCGTCGGCGTGTCGACCGCTGTCAACGCTGCAGTCTCGGCGGGGCTCGCCGTCGGCCCATTCTCCTGTCGCCTTGCGCCCTCCGACACGATCGAAGTCAGCAAACAGTTTGGCCTGCCGCCGCTTCCGTCCTCGGAGATCGTTCTGCATTCGACCCTGACCGACGCGCGATCCCGCAAGGCCCTGCAAACCCTTGCTGCCGCCTTCCGCGAGCGGCATTCGGTAGCGATCGAGACCGACCCATCGGTCCAAAAGACCTGGCCGAAGATCGAGCTGTCGGCATCCTGAGTGCCGCGGGCGAGACTGATCGTGGAGGCCCTGCCCGCTGCCGTTATGTAACGATTCTAAAAGCTGCAGCGCTGAAGTCTGCAGCGTCCCGGCCTGAATCAAAAGCGATTTCGGGGACGCCATGGGCGGAAAATTACCGCGTGGTGGCGAAACGCCGTTGCTCCAAGCCGATCCTGCGCGCCGGTGCCGCAGGCGCCTTGACCCAGCCCTGGGCGGCCGGCGTCTTTCTGTCGGGCTTGCTGGCGCTCGGGCCCTTCAGCCAGCGAATGATGGCCTCGAAGCCGTGCTTGGCCAGGCGCTTGGTGATTCGCAGGCTGTCGTCGTCGAGATCGCAGGCAAGGCCGATTTCCTTCCAGTCGAGCTTGTTGCCGGTCTGCGGCGGCATTGCCCGCCGGTTAACGAAATCAAGCATGTAGTGACGGAGGTTGTCGTAGTCGTGCTTGGGAAGGGCGCGGGCAAGCCGGAGCTCGCAAAACGATGCAATCTTTTGATGAAAACTGTGAACCGGGGCAGTCAATGGGGGCATGTCAGTTGGAACTCATACGTGGTTGGCCGGCGAGACGCCGGGGTACGGGCAGCTAAGTGAATCGCGTTAACGAAGCGTTTCGCTCGCCGGGTGGATTCATCGACGTGCGCGTCGAGAAATCTGTAGAAACGTTGGAAGCCCAATCACCTGGCGATGACTGGGCTTCGTCCATATGCCAGCCGGCCGCGCTAAATGACGACCTACCGGAGGTGGTTCGGTTTATGGTCTCTGGAGAACGTCAACGCGCGGTCGCCGTCCGCATCCTTGATGCGGGTGGGAAGTCCGATCCGGTTGAGGATGTCTAGGAACGGGCGCGGCGGCAGTTCTTCAACGTTGACCATCTGCTTCACATCCCACTCGCCCGAGGCAATCAGCATGGCGGCGGCAACCGGCGGCACGCCGGCGGTGTAGGAGATGCCCTGCGATCCGACTTCTTCGAAAGCGTCCTTGTGGTCGGCGACGTTGTAGATGAAGACTTCGCGTTCCTGCCCGTCCTTGAGGCCCTTGACGAAATCGCCAATGCAGGTCTTGCCCTGATAGTTCGGTGCCAGCGACGACGGATCCGGCAGCACCGCCTTGACCACCTTCAACGGGACGACCTCGAGGCCCTCGGCCGTCTTCACCGGCTGTTCCGACAGGAGGCCGAGATTCTTCAAGACGGTGAAGACGTTGATGTAGTGATCGCCAAAGCCCATCCAGAAGCGGACGTCGGCGCCGTCCATATGCTTTGCCAGCGAATGAACCTCGTCATGGCCGGTCATGTAGGCCTTGCATTTGCCGACCACCGGCAGGTCGTATTCCTTGCCGACCTCGAACATCGAATTGGTCTGCCACTGGCCGTTCTGCCAGGAATAGACGACGCCGGTGAATTCGCGGAAGTTGATCTCCGGATCGAAGTTGGTGGCGAAATATTTGCCGTGGCTGCCGGCATTGATGTCGACGATATCGACGGCGGTGACCTTGTCGAAATACTCATCCTTGGCGAGGCGCGCATAGGCGTTGACCACGCCCGGGTCGAAGCCGACGCCGAGGATGGCGGTGATGCCCTTTTCCTTGCATTCTTCCGCACGCTTCCATTCGTAGTTTCCGTACCACGGCGGCGTCTCGCAGATCTTCTTCGGATCTTCGTGGATCGCGGTGTCCATGTAGGCAGCCCCGGTATCCATGCAGGCGCGCAGGACCGACATGTTGACGAAGGCGGAGCCGACATTGATGACGATGCCGGCCCTGGTCTTTTCGATCAGCGCCTTTGTCGCCTCGACATCCATGGCGTCGAGCGCGTGCGCCTCGAGCGTCACTTCGGTTTTCAGGCTCTTTTTCTCGCGCACGGAATCGACGATCGCGCGGCACTTTTCGACCGTTCTGGATGCGATATGGATGTCTCCCAGTACATCGCAGTTCTGTGCGCATTTGTGCGCCACGACCTGAGCCACGCCACCGGCGCCGATGATGAGAACGTTCTTTTTCATTTCGGGGGATGTCTCCTTTTCCCTTGGGGATATGACGAGCCTAGAGCGCCGTGCGTTCAGAAGAACGCGCTAAGGGCGCTATAGCCCTTTGATTCTAAAGCATCTTATCCGCCTTAAGTGATTCCACTTAAAGGCGGGATGCTTTAGGAAAGGCTCTGTTCGTAGTCGGCGAAGGTGAATTCGCGGACAAGCCTGACGCTGCCGTCAAGATCTCTGATGGCGATTGACGGCATGCCGACGCCGTTGAACCAGTTCTTCTTGACCATGGTGTAGCCGGCCGCATCCTGGAACGAGACGCGGTCGCCGACCTTCAATGGCTCGGGAAAGCGGAACTCGCCGAAGATATCGCCGGCAAGGCAGGATTTGCCGCAGATCATGACGCTGTGTGGGCCAGCATTGGGCTCGACCTTTGCGCTTTCGCGGTAGATCAAGAGGTCCAGCATATGCGCCTCGATCGAGCTGTCGACGACGGCGAGATCCTTGCCGTTGTTGAGTGTGTCGAGAACGGTGGTCTCGAGCGTCGTGCTCCGGGTGATCGACGCTTCTCCGGGCTCGAGATAGATCTGGACGCCATGGCGGCCGGAAAAGGCCTTCAGGCGCTCGCAGAAGGCATCGACCGGATAATCGTCGCCGGTGAAGTGAATACCGCCGCCAAGGCTGATCCACTCGGCGCGGGAAAGTAGCGCGCCGAACTTTTCCTCGATCTCCGACAGCATCCGGTCGAACAGGCCGAAATCCTTGTTCTCGCAGTTGTTGTGGATCATGAAGCCGCTGATGCGATCCATGACGGCCTCGACCTTGGCCGCATCCCATTCGCCGAGCCGGCTGAAGGGGCGGGCGGGATCGGCAAGGTCGAAACTGGATGAGCTCATTCCCGGATTGAGGCGCAGGCCGCGGGCGATGCCGGATGCCTTGTCCGCGAAACGGTCCAGCTGGCCGATCGAGTTGAAGATGATCTTGTCGGCATGGCCGATCACCTCTTCGATTTCGTTGTCGCCATAGGCGACGCTGTAGGCATGGGTTTCGCCGCCGAATTTCTCGCGCCCGAGCCGTACCTCATAGAGCGACGAAGAGGTCGTGCCATCCAAGTATTCGCGCATCAGATCGAAGACCGACCAGGTGGCGAAACACTTGAGCGCGAGTAGCGCCTTGGCCCCCGATTTGTCGCGCACGTAAGCGATCTTCTCCATGTTTCGAAGCAGCTTCGCCTTGTCGATCAAGTAATAGGGGGTCTGGATCATGATGTGCCTTGTGTCTTCAAAAGCTCGCGGTGTCGGTGAAAGGAGTAGGGCTATCTGATGTGCAGCCCGAGTGCCCGTCGTTTCATGGCGCGGGCGGCAAGCGAGATATTGACCGAGCGCTTCGAGAGATAATTCGTGGCCAATGTCGCCGCCCTGCCTGCGTCGCCCAACAGGATGGAGGTGGGCAAG
The DNA here is from genome assembly GCF_014851895.1 of Ensifer sp. ENS11. Lineage (NCBI taxonomy): Bacteria > Pseudomonadati > Pseudomonadota > Alphaproteobacteria > Hyphomicrobiales > Rhizobiaceae > Ensifer > Ensifer sp. ENS11. The sequence goes on from NZ_JACVAN010000012.1 coordinate 90,262, forward strand.
CGCTCGGGAGCGTGAGAACCGCTTGGCGCCGACGTCGGTTGGAACACTTCGTCTCCCGTCGAACCCAACCAGATCAGCTCGTGCTCGGCGGGGCGCCGGAGAAAGGCCGCGGCCTCAAGAAAGTCGGCTTGAGCGGCCGCATCCTGCGGGTCGAGAAGAAGGCGTTCCTGGCTGGCGTGGATCGCCGTCCCGATCCTGTGCGGATCGTCCTTCGGTTTGCGCCACAGCAGATATCGTCCGTCGATCAGGTCGATATATTCGTCGATCCTGCCGACGGGCAGAGGCTCTTCGGCAAACGGCCCGAAGAACTGGAAGGGATCTGCGGCGGATGCCGGTTCGCGGCTTGCGCATCTGTCCTCCCAAGCTTCGCGCTCGAAGTCGACAATACGTGCGACCGAGACCGCGATTTGCGGCCAGTTCGAAAGCGCTTGCTCGGCTACGCAAAGCGGCAGACCAGCGGCGCGCCAGAGGGCGTGGAGGATGGCAAGGCTGACACGCGCCGTTGCCGACAGGTCGAAGCACTCCGGATCGCCTGCGTCGGCCGGGCGTCGCGCGCCCCTCAGCATGTCGCAATCGAAAAGTTCGCCGAGCGCTGCTCGACTTTCGCCGAATGCGGTGACGATTTCGAGCTCGGTGAACAGGCCCGAGTGCCAGCTGTCAATTTGCGGGATGTTTTTCATATACGCTGTCGAGAACTAAGGGCCTGCTCGCTATCAGGAAGTCCGCTCAAGGCGGCACGAGCCGGCGATCGATTTCATCGTCTCAGCCAAAAGAGAGATAGCTGGGATGGAGTGACATACCCCGGTCGCGTACGACAAAAGCCGCGGCCGGGTTACGATCCCGTTTTCAGGCGCGCGGGTTCTCGAAGGGCATATGAAGTCACGATCAGCATGCCACTATCGTAATTGCGACGGCGCGTATGTCAAGGCGATGTGCCGGATGTGCGGAACCGCCGCACTTTCCCCATGCCCTTCCGCCCAATGGTGCCAGCCGCCCCCGTCCGGTCTCAGCCCAGCACGGTTGCTGACTGCGGCGCAGCGGCCGAATTGAACGGAAATACGGTGGACGCTGGTTTGGCCGTGCTCGGATCTGAAGGTGAGACGGGAGCCTCACGAGATGGAACAAAATCGCGGCCGCCGTGCGAATATTGGAAGAGCGATCCCGCTCTGGCTTCCGTTCTGGTTTTGCATTGATTGAGAACCGGCGCCCGAGCTGTCACATTATCAGGGTCGCTTGACGTGCAGCCATCCTCCCGGCTGCGATAGCGATGTTCCCTCTGGAGGTTATACACCTCTCAATTTGAGGCCGCCGTCTGAACGGTGGCCTTTTTCTTTTTCTGTGTTCGACCGCTGGCAAAGCCGCATCTGAAGGGGTGGACTTGCGGACTCGAAATCTCCGTGGTAACGTTCCCATGAGTTCATGCCATGGGAGGGCGTGTTTGATGCAGCGGAGGCGGCCGACGATCATTGACGTCGCGCGCAAGGCGGGGGTGTCCAAGAGCACCGCCGGCCGGGCACTCTCCGGCGCGTCCAATGTCACGGACGAGGCGCGCGAGCGGGTTCTCGATGCGGCCCGTGCCGTCGGCTATGAGCGCAACGATCTCGCCGTCGGCATGCGGTCCGGCCGCACCGGTTTGCTTGGTCTCGTCATCCCTGACATTACCAACCCGTTCTGGGCCGAGGTGGCGCGCGGCGCGCAGGATCGCGCGGTCGAAAACGGGGCCTCGCTGCTGGTGTTTTCTTCCGATTGGGATCACAGCCGCGAAGCCAGCCATCTCCGGGCCCTGCGGCAGGCGCGGGTCGATGGCGCGATTATCAATCCGGTCGCCGACAATTTCGACGATCTCGACAGGTTCGGGCTGCCCTTCGTCTTGATCGGCTCGAGTGCCGAGCGTTTTCCGTCCACCTCCAGTGTCGGTTCCGATATCGCCCAGGCGGTACGGCTCGGCATGGACCATCTGGTTTCCAAGGGGCATCATGCGCCGGCACTGATCCTGGGGCCGAAGTCGCGTATCGCGCGTGCACGGTTTCTGCGGACCTTCCACGAGCATTGCGTCGATCGCGACATCGACCCGGCGGCTTTGCCGATGGAAGATGGCGAGTACACCGTCGAAGGCGGGCGCACGGCGATGATGCGGCTGCTGCAACGCGACCGGGTCGGGCATCTCGCGGTTTTCGCCGCCAACGATCTGATGGCGCTCGGCGCCATGGTCGCCGTCCGCGAAGCCGGGCTTCGCTGCCCGGAGGATGTCTCGATCCTCGGTTTCGACGGCATTCCCGCAGGCGCATTTTCCTGGCCGGGACTGACGACGGTTGCCAAGCCCGGGCGTGAGATCGGCGTGCGCGCCGTCGACTGCCTGTTCGATGAAATCGCCGGCCGTCCCGAGCATGGCCGGGTGTTCATGCCATGCCGGCTGATCGAGCGCGGCTCGTTGGCCGATCTGTCGCTTGACCAGCCCAGACGCGCAGCAAGCTCCGGGAGGGGGTAGGAATGACCAATCGTGACGAGGCGGTGATCTCGCCTAAGTTTGGGAACGTTCCCAAATCAAGCGCACGCCGCAGGACGGGACGCGTTGCGCTCGCCGCCGACGGCTGGCGGCGCTGGTGGCCCTATTACGTCATGATGGCGCCGGGCATCCTGTTCTTCCTCGTCTTCCATTACCTGCCGATCTGGGAGGCGCGCATCGCCTTCGAACAGGTCCGGATCGTGCCGCCCAACATCTGGGTGGGCATCAAGCATTTCCAGGTGCTGTTCTCCTCGCCGGTGTTCTGGCAGGTGCTCGCCAACACGCTGATCATCTCCGCGATGAAGATGGTATTCTTCCTGCCGGTGCCGATCATCGTCGCGCTGCTCCTGAACGAGGTTCGCGGCGGGTCGCTGCGCAAGTTCATCCAGTCGGCGATCTACCTGCCGCATTTCCTGTCCTGGGTGGTGATCGCCGGCATCTTCATCGCGGCGCTGTCGCCGACCGACGGTGCCGTCAACAATCTCATGGGCATGGCCGGCATGGCGCCCCGATCGTTCATGACCGATACCGGCGCTATCCGCTGGGTACTCGTCTTCACGGAAATCTGGCGTTCGGCAGGTTGGGACAGCCTGCTCTATCTCGCCGCCATCATCGCTATCGACCAGCAGCTCTATGACGCAGCCGAGATCGACGGCGCCAACCGCTGGCAGAAGATCAGGCATGTCACCCTGCCGGGCATCGTGCCGACGATCGCGACGCTGTTCATCCTCAACGCCGGCATGTTCCTCAACGCCGACCTCAACCAGGTGATCAACCTCTCCAACGATGTGGTGCGCAGCAAGATCGATATCGTCGACACCTATGTCTACCGCATCGGTTTGCAGACCGGCGAATACTCGCTGGCAACGGCCGCCGGCCTGTTCAAGGCCGTGCTCGGCACGATGATGATCGTGATTGCCCACTTCGTTTCCAAACGCCTGACCGGGAAGGGAGTCTGGTAATGGCCCTGTCACGCAAGACCCCGATCGAACGCATCGAATATGCGATCATCGTTTCGACGCTGCTGTTGCTCGCCGTCGTCACGGTCCAGCCGATCCTCAACCTGCTCGCTGTCTCGCTGTCCGAGCCGGCAAAGGTGCCGGGCATGAGCGGGCTGACCATCATACCCAGGGGCTTCTCCTTCGAGGTCTGGAGCGTTCTCCTGCAGCACCCCAATGTGCAACGCGGCATCTTCAACTCGATCTTCATCACCGCCGTCAGCACCGTGATCGGCGTCGTCGGCACCGCGTTGATGGCCTGGGGCCTTTCGCGGCCCGGCCTGCCTGGCCGCAAGGCGCTGTTCATCCTCGTTCTCGTCACCATCGTATTCGAGCCGGGCATCATTCCCGATTACTTCGTCAACAAGCGCCTCGGCCTTCTCGACAGCTACTGGTCTGTCATCCTCTTCAAGGCGGTCAATGCCTGGTACCTGATCATCCTCATCCGCTTCTTCGAGGAAATCCCGAAGGAGCTGCTGGAAGCCGCCGAACTCGATGGCGCCAACCCTTTCCAGGTGTTCTGGCATCTGGTGCTTCCGCTCGCCAAGCCGGCGCTCGCGACGATCTCGCTGTTTTATCTCGTCTTTCACTGGAACGAGTTCTTCCGCGCGATGATCTATCTGAACGATCAGGGCAAATGGCCGCTGCAGGTGGTGCTGCGCCAGTTCGTGATCGACGGCGACAAGGTTGCGATCGTCGGCGCCAACAACGCCAGCAACAACACCGGCGCCAGCCAGATCGATCTGAGGTCGCTCAAGGCCGGCATGATCCTTCTGACCATCGTGCCGATCCTGGCGATCTACCCGCTGATCCTGAAATTCTTCACCAAGGGAACCATGAGCGGCGCGCTCAAGGGCTGAACACGACACGAGATCCAACAAAGAAGCCTATCCAAACGGAGGAGACGAAATGCTTAGAAAAATGGTCCTGCTGGCATCGACAGCCCTGGCGCTCAGCCTTGGTGCTGCCGCCCCGACAATGGCCGAACCGGTCAAGATCCGGGTCGTGTCCAAGGACTTCACCCCGTCCAACCCCGACGACGTCAAGCACCTGCAGCGCATTGAGGAAGCGCTCCGGGCGCAGGGCACCGATCTCGACATCGAACTCGTCGACCTGCCGTCTTCCGGCTATGCCGACAAGCTATCGGTCATGCTGCTTTCCGGCGATATCCCGGACCTGATCTACTTCCAGGGCGGCGACGCCAAGATGGTCGAGCAGGGCGTGCTTGAAGACCTCGGCCCGATGCTGGCCGATACGAAATATCTCAAGGATGCGCTGTGGCCGCACAATGTCGAGCGGCTGAAGAACTACCCCTACCTGCTCTACGTCTATCCGGTGCGCGGACCCCAGCCGGTGATCCGCAAGGACTGGCTGGAAAAGACCGGCCTCAAGGCGCCGGAAACCGTCGAAGACTATGTGACCTTGTTCAAGGCCATCAAGGACGGTGACCTCGACGGCAATGGCGTCGCCGACAGCTACGGCGTGACCACGGCCGACAACACCAACGAGCTCGATTCGATCTTCAACCAGGCCTTCGGCATCACCGGAACCTGGATGAAGAACGCAGGCGGTGAGTGGGTGCAGTCGCGCATCACCTCCCAAGAGAAGGATAAGATCGCCTTCTACGCCTCGCTGCGCGAGCAGGGCCTCTACGATCCCGAATACATCACCACCAAGTTCGACGTGAAGGAAGACAAGTTCTACACCGGCCGGGCGGGCGTGATCTTCGGCTCCTCCGGCGAAGTCATCGACATCTATGGCGGCAAGATGCGCCAGGTCCATCCGGGTACCGAACTGGTGCTTCTGGCGCCACCGAAGGGACCGGGCGGGCAGGGCCTTGCAGCGGTCGACGTCTCCAAGGAATCGCGCGGGCTGGCGATTTCCGCCATCTCCGAGCACAAGGCCGAAGTGATGAAGCTGCTCGACTTCATGGCGAGCCCCGAAGGCCAGATGTTCGATCGCTTCGGCTTCGAGGGTCAGGAATACACCAAGGACGGCGACAGCTACAAAGTCACCGACAAGATCGCGACCTGGTACGCCCGTTTCATGGTTGCGGCCAACTGGACCCCGCCCGTTGTTTGGCAGTCCGAAGCGGCGCAGCAGTCGCTGGCGACGATCCAGAAGGACTTCAAGCCGGACAACACCTTCGTCTGGCCGGCAGACTACGCGGCCGATCTCGACGCGACCGAAAACGTCTATCGGTCCTGGGTCTACAAGTTCATCTCCGGCGCCGCCAAGATGGATCAGTGGGACCAGTATGTCGCGGAGTGGGAAGCGGCAGGGGGAAAACGTCTCAACGAGTATGCAAGGACGGTTCTAGATGCAGAAAAGTAGCGTTCAAGGGCTCTCCCTGAAGGGGAGGGTCCGCGCGCTCATCCATGGCGTCGCGCTCGGCGACGCCATGGGGGCGCCGGTCGAAAAGCTGCCGGCCGCGGAGATCGCGGTCAAGTATGGGCGGGTGACGTCGCTTAACACCGAGTGGCACAAGATGTCGCTGGATGCCACGGCCCGCAACGGCCGGGTGCGCGGCAACGGCATCGTCACCGACGACACGCTGATGACGCTCTGCCTGATGGATATCTATGGCGAGGTCCGCAGGCATCTCGATGCCTGGGACATGGCCGACGGCATGGTCAAGCAGATCGCCTGGGTGCCGCGCTACGTACCGGAACTGCAGCGCGAAGCGATGCTGATCGAGCGGCTGTTCTATCCCGAGAAGTGGATATTCCAGCGCCACCAGCTCACCTCGTGCGATCCGCGCCAAGGTGGCATCGGCAACATGGTCAATTGCGGCGCGGCGATGTATGTGGCGCCGATCGGCGTCGTCAATGCCTGCGATCCGAATGCCGCCTATGACGAGGCGATCGCATTCGCCTCCGGCCACCAGGAAAGCTTCGGGCTTGAAGCTGCCGGCGCGTTTGCCGCCGCAGTCGCCGCGGCCTTCATCTCGGGAACGGATATCGAAGGCGTGATCGAAGCGGTTCTGGCACTGGCCAAGGACGGCACGCGCAACGCCATTGCTGACATCGCCGAAGTTGCCCGCAAGCTCAAGGCGCAGGGTGCTGACTATCAGACCGTCGTTGCCGCGTTTCATGCGGCCATCGCGCCCTATTCTCCCATGGGCGACGACGTCAACCACACGCCCGCCAAGGCAGGGCGGCTGACTGCCGCCTATCAGCCAAGCCGCCTCGGCTCGATCGAGGAACTGCCTTTGGCACTTGGATTCTGCCTGTTCAACGACGGCGATTTCCGCCGGTCGATCGAGGATGGCATCAATTCCGGCCGCGATACCGACTCCATCGGCGTCATGGCCGGCGCGATTCTTGGCGCGATGCACGGCGAAGGCGTCATCGACGTTGCCGACCACGCCCTGCTCGATCAGGTCAATAAGTTGAACCTCACCGCCGCCGCCGATCGGTTCACCGAAACGGCGACCATCATCCAGGCCGCCGACCAGGCGGTAGCCGACCGGCGGACCAGCTTCCGCGCCGCCCTTACATTCTGATTGATAACGAAAGACGCATGATGCCCAAGCTCAGCAAAGAGACGATTTACGAGAAGATCTATGCCGGTTTCATCGGCAAGGCCATTGGCGTTCGCCTTGGTGCGCCGGTCGAACCGACGATCTGGAGCTATGAGCGCGTCCAGAAGACCTATGGCGAAGTTACCCAGTACCTGCGCGATTTCAAGAATTTTGCCGCCGACGATGACACCAACGGCCCGGTCTATTTCATCCGCGCGTTGCGGGATTATGGTCTCAAGGCCAGCGCGGCCGATGTCGGCAAGACCTGGGTGAACTATGCCGCCGAAGAGCATGGCATGTACTGGTGGGGCGGTTTCGGCGTCTCGACCGAACACACCGCCTACCGCAACCTGCGCGCCGGCATCCCCGCGCCGCAGTCCGGATCGATCGCCCAGAACGGCGCAACCGTTGCCGAACAGATCGGCGGCCAGATCTTCATCGACAGCTGGGGCTGGGTGCATCCGGGCGAGCCGCAGAAGGCGGCTGACGCTTCTGCCCGTGCGGCAAGCGTCGCCCATGACGGCGACGGCCTGAATGGCGCCCGCTTCTGCGCCGCCGCAATCGCCAAGGCATTCGAGGCGACGTCGATCGCCGAGGTGATCGACGCTGCCATGGCAACCATCGACGCGAATTCGACCTATGCCCAGGTAGTGCAGGCCGTGATCGACTTTCACAAAGCCAACCCCGGCAACTGGCGCGCCTGCCGTGACATGCTGACAGCCGAATGGGGTTATGATCGCTATCCCGGCGTCTGCCACATCATCCCGAACGCCGGTGTCACCGTCATGGCGATCCTCTACGGTGAAGGCGATCTGCCGCGCACCGCCGAGATCGCGACCATGGCCGGCTGGGATACCGACTGCAATGCCGGCAATGCCGGCGCCATCGTCGGCACGTTCCAGGGGCTTCAGCCGAACTGGGACAAGTACCGGAAGCCAATCAACGACTTCATCGTCGCCTCGGGCGTCGTCGGCTCGATCAACATCGTCGATATTCCCTCCTTCGCCCGGGAATTGACCGTGCTGGCGCTGCAACTGCGCGAAGACGATGTGCCGGCCCTGTGGCTCGAGGACTTTACCCGCCGCGGCGTTCGCTTCGATTTCGATCTGCCGGGTTCGACCCATGGTTTCCGCACCGAGGGCTTCAACCAGATCAGCCTCAAGGGCTCGACCGAAAGGCAGGCCGAAGGTTCGCGCGGCTCGCTCGAAATCCAGCTCGATCGGCTCGAGCGCGGCCAGGGCGGACGCATCTTCTGGAAACCCTTCTATAGCCGGTCCGATTTCGACGACGAGCGCTATCGTCCGATGTTCTCGCCGCTGGTCGATGCCGGCCAGAAAGTGTCGTTCAAGCTGTGGCTCGATCCGTGGAACGGTGACGGCAACCTGCGCGTCGCGCCCTATATCCGCCGGGCGATTTCAGGCGCGATCGAGGAGACCGGTGCGTGGCACGTCCCCAACCACGAAGGTTGGCAGGACTACGCATTCACCGTGCCGGAGGGTGCCGAAGCGATCGACGAGATCGGCATCCAGGTCGAGTATTTCGGCCGTCTGAAATTCCTCGGCCGCCTGTTCCTCGCCGATTTCAAGGTTGAGGGCGCTGGCCATACGGCGATCGATCCCAAGGGTGAAGTGCAGGAATGGGGCGCGATCTCGCGCTTCACCTGGAACCGCGGTCACTGGACGCTGCAGGACGGCCGCATTCACGCCCATACGGCCAGTGACGCCGACATGTGGACGGGCCATTATTACGCCCGCGACGTCAAGGTCCTAGCGGATGTCAAGCCGCTCGCCGGGCCGTCGCAACTGGTAACGGCCCGCGTGCAGGGCACGAGCCGGTTCTATGCCGCGGGCTTCGACGGCGACGACGTCGTCATCCTCAAGGAGGATTTCGGCACCACCGTTCTCGCGCGCGCCCCGTTCAAGCGTGAGCTCGGCAAGAGCTACGGTTTCGCGTTTTCGGTAAAGGGCGATGCGCTGTCCTTTGCCATCGACGGCAAGCCGTTGATCGAGGCGAGCGATGACCAGTTTGCCTATGGTATGGCCGGCCTTCGCCTCGGCGCGCTCGGTCGCATGAGCGTCGGAACGTTCGAGATTATCGAGTCCGCCTGAGCGGGTTTGATCCTGCCTGCCGGTCCAACGGGCCGGCGGGCCAGAACCGCATCGGCCTATCAATTGGGAGGAGAAACCATGTCCGAGATCGAACTGCGGAATGTGGGAAAGAGCTACGGCAGCCTGCCGGTGCTCGATAATATTTCGCTGGACATGGGCAGCGGCGAATTCGTGGTCCTGGTCGGCCCGTCCGGTTGCGGAAAGTCGACGCTGCTGCGGATGATCGCGGGGCTGGAAGACATCAGCGCCGGCGAAATCACCATCGGCGGCCGCATCGTCAACGACATGCCGGCCAAGGAGCGCGACCTTGCCATGGTGTTCCAGAGCTATGCGCTCTATCCGCACATGAAGGTAGCAGACAACATGAGCTTCGCGCTGAAGCTTGCCGGCGTGTCGAAGAGCGAGATCAAGCGTCGCGTCGATGAAGCAGCCGACATCCTTGGCCTTGGGCATCTGCTCGAACGGCTTCCGCGCGAACTGTCGGGCGGTCAGCGTCAGCGGGTGGCCATGGGGCGCGCCATCGTGCGCGATCCGCGTGCATTTCTCTTCGACGAGCCGCTTTCCAACCTCGACGCCAAGCTCCGGGTTAAGATGCGCGGCGAGATCAAGAAGCTGCACCAGCGCCTGGGCAAGACGACGATCTACGTCACCCACGACCAGACGGAAGCCATGACCATGGCCGACAAGATCGTCGTTCTGAACGGCGGCAAGATCGAGCAGATGGGACCGCCGCTGGAGCTTTACAAAAACCCGCAGAACCTGTTCGTGGCCAGCTTCATCGGCTCGCCCGAGATCAACCTTTTGCGCGGCGAAGTGGACGGTGAGATGCTGCGGCTTGCCGATGGCGCCCGCCTGCCATTGCCTTCGGGCCATGGCCTCGTGCAGGGCCGCAAGCTCGTCTACGGCATTCGCCCGCAACACATCCAGCTTGCCGACAGCGGCATCGCCGCCGAGGTTGTGCTGGTCGAGCCGACCGGTGAGGCGCAGGAAGTGATGCTGCGGCTCGAGACCACCGATATCACCGTGGTTCTCGGGGAAAGCGCATTGCTGCAATCGGGCGCGAACGTGACGATCGGCTTCGACACCGCCAATATCCTGTTGTTCGACGACAAGACCGGCGGGCGCATCCAGTGAGCGAATTTGCGAGGAAACACTGGGATCCGACCGCCGAGGGTCCTCTCGAAGGGATCAAGGTTCTCGACCTTTCGCGTCTGGTCGCCGGCAACATGCTGTCGCTGCAGCTTGCCGATTTTGGCGCCGACGTGATCAAGATCGAACCGCCGGCCGGCGATCCGCTGCGCGAATGGAAGGACGAAGGCCTGTCGCTGTTCTGGAAGACCTATGGGCGCAACAAGCGCTCTGTCGTCCTGAATTTGCGCGAAACGGCTGACCGCGAGGCACTCTGGGCGCTTGTTGCGAGCGCCGACGTCTTCATCGAGAATTTTCGCCCGGGAACCCTGGAACAGATGGGCTTTGGCCCGGAAGCGCTGCTCGCGCGCAATCCCGATCTCGTCGTCGTGCGCGTTTCCGGTTTCGGGCAGACAGGCCCCTATGCGGAATTTCCCGGCTTCGGCACCATCGTCGAAGGCATGAGCGGCTATGCCTACCGCACCGGCTTTCCCGACCGCGAACCTGTGCTGCCGCCGCTCGCGCTCGCCGACATGATCGCCGGTGTCTACGGCATGTCGGCGACGATGACGGCGCTGTTTGCCCGCGAAAAGGGCAGAGCGCGCGGACAGGTCATCGACCTGTCGCTGCTGGAGCCGATCTTCTCGGTGCTTGGTCCAGAAGCTGCCATCTACGCACTCAACGGCACGGTCAAGGAACGCATCGGCAGCGCCTCGAACACCGCATGCCCGCGCAACGTCTACCGCTGCGCCGATGGCAAATACGTCGCGCTCTCCGGTTCGACGCCGGCGGTCGCCCGGCGGATATTCGAGATCATCGGCCGGGCCGACATGAACGATGATCCGCGCTTCCGCTCCAACAGCGAACGCCTCAAGCATCGCGATCTGGTCGATGACGCCATCGGGGCCTGGTTTGCCGTGCGCTCGCATGACGAAGCCCTTGCCACCATGCGCGACAGTGGCGCAACGGTCGGGCCGATCTACAACATTGCCGATGCCACCGATGACGCCCATTTTGCCGAGCGCGAGGTGATCGTGTCGCTGGATGATGCGGAGCACGGTGCGCTGCCCATGCACAACATCGTGCCGCGCATGTCCGAAACACCGGGACGCTTCCGGCGTCCGGCACCGGCGCTTGGTGAACATACGGCCGAGGTGCTGGCAGAAGTGGGGTTTAATGCGACGATAGCGGCGGCGATCGTTGCCGGAGCAGGCCGATAAGGCTGCGTCCCGCTTTACGCGCCGGCGCATTCGGACCGTTACGTTAAAAGGTGCATGTCGTCTCTACAGACGACATGCACCTTGTTGCCGTCGGGGTCGCGCAGATATGCACCGTAGTAGCCATCTCCATAGTGCTGCCTCGGACCGGGAACGCCCTCGTCCGTACCGCCGGCCGCTAGGCCCGCAGTATGGGCCTGGTCGACCGCCGCAGGTGTCGGCGCGAGAAATGCGACCATGCTACCGTTTCCCACACTGGCAGGCTTCCTGTCGAACGGCTCATAGACATAAAAGCGCGGCAATGCCTGACCTGGTGCGATCCAGCACGCTCCAGCCGGTCCGCCATCCGGAGTGATTGTTCGCCTGACAAGACCAAGAGGCGCGAGAACGGCGTCGTAGAAGACGGAGGCACGATCAAGGTCGCTGCAACCAACGGTGACGTGGCTGAACATGTTCATGCCCTGCCGACCGTTGGCTCTCCACTCGCCAGGATGGCGCCGGCAAGGTCCAAATCGACGTTCCGGCCGGATAGCGTGACGGCAAACGTACGTCCCTCGAGCGGTATCTTGCGGGCGAGCACGGCCGCCAACGCGACAGCGCTTCCAGGCTCGAGAGCCAAGCCGAATTCGCTGAAGGCCACGCGCATGGCCTCCTTTGCTTCGTCATCCGTGACAGCAAGCGTACCGGCCAGATCAGGTCTGATGATCTCGAAGGGAATCTCTGCCATGTAGAGCCCGCTGATGGCATCGCAGATCGAATGGCCGCCTGGTGCCAGGTTGATGCGTTTGCCGGCTGCGAGCGATTTCGCCATCTTCTCGAACCCAACGGCCTCGACGCCATAAACCTTGGTGGACGGAGACGCCTTGCTCAACCCCAGCAGGCAGCCGGCGGTCAGTCCTCCGCCGGAGCAGCAGGTCAGCAATACATCGATCTGGGCATTCAGCCTCGCGGCCTGTTCTGCCATTTCAAGCGCGACGGTGCCGGCACCGGCAACCACCCAGAAATCGTCGGCCGGCGGTATAAGGACCCGATCCTCGCGTTGCGTGATTTCGGCGGCCACGTCGGCGAGGTCCTTCATCGCAACCTTTACGACGCGTGCCCCATAGGCGGCAATCCGTTCGGCCTTTGCCGCCGGTGCGGTCTCCGGTACGACGACCACGGCTGATGTGCCCATCAGGCCGGCGCAATAGGCAATCGCAAGGCCGTGATTGCCGGAAGACCGGGCGACGACGCCACGCCGCCGTTCGTCGTCGGTCAGCGACCCTACCCTGTTGACCGCGCCACGCAGCTTGAACGAACCCGTGACCTGCAGGCTTTCAGCCTTGAGCAGCAACCGGCCACCATATTTCTGATTGAGATATGGCGATTCCAGCAGGGGCGTCTCGATGCAGTATTTGCCGATACGGCGGGCGGCCGCTTCGACATCGTGTAGAGTTGGCAGGGAAGTTGTGGGGACGGTGGCGAAGGGCATGACATTGATCCGGCGCTGCAATTTGTTTTACAAATGCACCGATGTCATAAGAGTTCAATTGGTGTATTGCCCTCGGAGCATTTGAGATGTTGGATTACCGCGCCGTCGCCGACGTTGTCGCCAGCGAGATCGCCTCTGGAAAGCTGCCCCCCGGTACGCGGCTGCAGCCGCAAAGAACCTTTGCCTATGAGAGAGGAATAGCGGTCTCGACCGCCAGCCGTGTTTATGCCGAACTCGTTCGCCGCGGTCTGGTTGTCGGCGAAGTCGGGCGTGGGACCTTCGTCGGGACGCCGGACCGGCTGCAATCCGCGCGGATCAGCGAGATCGCCGACGCGCCGATCGATCTGCAACTGGCGACATCGGGCTCCCTGCAGCAGGCGGCCCTGATGGCGCCGGCGTTCAAGGACATGGCCAACCCGGCAACACTCTTTGACGCCATGGACGCTCTCGGTCCCTTCGGGCCAAAGGGCGCTGGCGAGATCGTTGCGCGCTATCTCGCGCACGATCATTGGTCCCCGAGGCCTGACGGCATCCTTCTTGCCGGTGGAGGACGCCAAGCGATTGCATGCGCCATGGCAGCTGTCTGCAAGCCTGGCGATCGCATCGGCGTCGAGCCGTTGACCTATCCCTCGGTCATCCGCATGGCGGCTCGGCTCGGCTTGCAGCTCGTGCCGCTTGAGATCGACGGTGACGGCGTCGACGTTGCGGCGCTTATCAGGGTGCATCGCGCGAAGCCGCTCGATGCGATCTACATCCAGCCGACCATCCATAACCCGCTCGGTTTTTCGATGTCGCACGCACGACGAACTGCCCTCGCCGAGGCGCTCGAGGAGAGCGGGCTGCTCTGCATCGAGGACGCTGCCTTTGCATTCCTTTCCGACGCGGCACCGCTTGCGGCCTATGCGCCGGAGCGTGTCGTCTACGTCAACAGCATGCAGAAGCGGCTTGGTCCGGGCGTTGGCGTTGGCATTGTCGTCGCGCCGCCGCAGGTCAAGGTTCGCATTGCCGCGGTGATGCGTGCCGGGGGCTGGATGGCGTCGTCTCTATCAATGCACCTGGTGCTATCCTGGATCTCTGACGGCACAGCCGCCCATGTTTCTGAGCTGAAGCGGAAGGATGGGCGCGATCGGCAGTTGCTGACGGCGCGCATTCTCGGCCATGTGTCGCCGTCGGCGGAAAGCAACGCCTTTCATATCTGGCTCGAACTGCCGGAGATCTGGAGTGCCGGGGCGTTCGTTTCGGCGGCCGCTGTACAAGGCGTCGCCATCACGCCTGCGGGCGTGTTTAGTGCCATCCCAGGGCGTGCACCAAACGCGGTGCGCGTCGCGATCTCCGCTCCGCCGCTCAAGGACCTGGAGCGCGGGCTTCACGTGATCCGATCCCTGCTGGCCTCGGTGCCTGGCGACGCCGAGATCGAGTGACGAAGACTTGAAGCAAGCGGGGGCATGGCCCGGCGCTTTTAATCTCGCCAACATCTCTACATCGGCGAACTACCATCCTGCCGCGCAGCATCTCACAACATGGTGAAATGCGGCTCGCGTCAGCCGACGAACAGCGCGCGCAGCCGGGCGAATAGGCCGCTGCGTTCGCCAGTCGAGATCGACCTGACGAGTTCTGCGGCCGTCTGCGCGTTCACCGTTGCACCGAAGTGGCAGTAGCAGATCACGCCGTGCAGCTGCCAGTCGCGCAACTCGAAGAACCTGAGGGCCTCGCCGTAGGTGTCGTTTTCCATGCCTGCGGCACGCAGTACGGTATCTTCGAACGCGACGGAGATCGGCGAGCCGTCGCTGCGCAATGTATCGCGCACGGCAGCGGACTGGTGTTCGGTTTCATACAATGTCGCCAGGTGTCGGGACGGGCTCTGCTCGAGAACCTCCGCCCAACGTTCGAGGCGTTCCCTGCGAGACATGCTCAGCGGCCGGTATTCCGGTTCGATTTGTGCAAAGACCTGCAATTGCTCGCGTGTGTGGTGCTTCATTGTCGCCTCCATTTAGACGATAGATGCTCTGCGCCAGCCCATTTTACCCCACCGAAAGCGTGACTCTTGTTGGGCGCGAAGTCCAATCACGATGATGCTTCGTAACCCACTGCCAATCCGGCGCCGCGACAATCCGTCCACAGGCAACACGCCCGCATGGGCGAAGTACCCAGATTTTGACATCTTGTGGGATCACTCAGGCTGCGTTTTGAGGGAGGCTTCCATGAAGACAAAGGCACGCGACCGCGAACTCATCGACGTGATGAGACGATATTTCGCGGCAAAAGCCGAGCTATCCGAGCTACGAGCGCAGCTGGAGCAGGCCAGACGCGCCGCCGGTGCGGACATCGGTAGCTTTTACGATCCGCGCACCAATACCAGCCATGCAGACGACGTCATGCGTTCGCATGCTCTCAACAGCGAGATGCGCTCGCTGATGGATCGAGCCGAAGCCTGGGGCAGACAAGAGATTGCGACATTGAGACGAGATTTGCCGGCGGAGGAGTTGCAATCCGAACCGGATCCAACGGATGAGCCGGCTGCATCCGGTATCGAATAAGCGCCGTCCAACCCTGAGGTCGTGCCGAGAGCCTTGACGCGTGCCCGGATACAGGGACATGCCGCCGGCATGACAACCGTAACTGCGCAAGCGCGATAGGCTCGGAGCGCCAAGTCACCCTGAGCGTGCATTGGCGGTCTTCGGTCAAGCCGTGGCGCCAAGCAGCCAAGCCCCGCTGCAGCATTGGTGCTTTCGATGAACGCAGAGAGCGATCAGGGCCTTCGCCGCGGGACATCGGCCGCGATTCCCTGTCGTTGCGTCAAAAAGTGGAATAAAACCTGGAGTGGAACGTAGAATAGACCGCCTGTCGATTACCCATTGGTGCTCGTAAGCTATGGAAACTCCCTTCTCCCACAGTAAATTCCCGGTTGAATTGTGTGAGGTATTAAGACAAACTCTGTCGCGCAATCGTTTGTCCAATCGCTTCCTAGATTAGTGGCCGACTGCTGTTGAATTTTTTTCGGCACGCGGATGCCAATCAATATTGGCGGAACGGCTTAAAGGTACAAATGGCTTTCTTGCTGCAAACCTTTGGGGGCTTGAGGCTCGTCGATTCAGAGGGAAGGCAAATTGCCTATCCCGAGAAAGGTTTGTTACTTCTCGCTTATTTGCTCACGACCAAAGATGGAGCCGAACACCGAACGGTGATGGCCGCATTCTTGTGGGGCAACGAAGACAGTGCCGTTCCGCTCGTGAACATGCGCAAGTTGATTTCCAGGATAAAGGTCCGCCAGGACGAAATTGGAGCGCAATTCCTCTCCTTTACCAGTAGCATGATCCATATGGATCGCGCGTCGTTGTCATCGGACATGGATCCGGCGACCGATAGCGAAATAGCCGATCCCTTGCCCCAGCTCCGCAGCCTTGCAACGCTGATGCATCGGTCATTCCTGGGGGCGGTCGGCTGTCAGAGCCGCGCTTTTTATGGCTGGCTCGCGGAACAGAAAGACCGCCAAAATACCCTTCTCAAAGCTTTGTTGCGAAAAGCGGCGCGCGCGCCGCGTTCGGAGGAAGAGGCTGACGTTCTCAAGGATGCGGGGATATTGCTCATCGAGGCGGAATACGCGGATCCGAATCCCGATACGTTGCAGTTGCTTGTCGAAATCTTTCAAGCCGAAGAGCAAGTCGACCACCTCAGGAAAATTCTCGAGAGGCGACGCGATGCGCTTGCACGAGGTGCCGATCTCGTGAACACCTTGGCGAGCCGGGATGCCGGACCTGGACCGGTCGCACGGCCGTACGCTCGTGCCGCCAGCATGTCCGAACCTGATTTTCAGACTGGATCTGGACAAACGCACCGCCACGCAATCCCTCGTCTGGTGCTGTTGCCTCCGAGCGACTACGTCGGGCGCCCGGACTTTGGCTTTATCGCGAGCGCCCTGATCGAGGATATCACCATCGGGTTTTGCGCCTTCAACAGCCTTCAGGTGATCGCCCACCATTCTGCCGTCCGGATCGGGCGCCAGCTTGAGGACCAGGCTGATTTCTTCGAGCGATTTTCCCTGAACTACATCCTCGACAGCCGGATCAGCAGTCAGACAAGCGAAGGAACGTTGTTCGTCCAGCTCATCTTCTTTCCCGACAATGAAGTCGTGTGGGCGGAAAGGTTCAGCCTGAGCCATCCGGAACTCGTCGCCACCCGGCGTGTGATCGCACGAAACATCGCGCTTTCGGTTTCAAGCGAGATCGAGCGGCATGAGGCGGCGCGTCTTTATCGCGAGCTGAATCCGGCGGCGTATCACAGCTATCTCGTGGGACGGCGGCACCTGAACCGGCTGACGCTGCCGGACCTACGGCGCGCTCGAAAGGAGATGAAGACCGCACTCCATGCGAGCGCCGATTTTGCGCCGGCGCTGAGTTCGATCGCCAGGACCTACTCAAAGGAATGGCTGCTGACGGCACGTGGCGACCTCGAACTGCTGAAGGCGGCCGAGGTGTTTGCTACGCGTGCCATCGGGGCCCGCCGGAATCTGGCTGACGGCTATCGCGAGTTCGGCGTGGCCAAGCTGTTGCAGGGGGCTTTCGATGAAAGCGCGGAAGCGATGGAACTGGCGGAGACGCTTGGTCCCCATTATGCCGATATCATTGCCGACCATGCCGATACACTCGTCCATTGCTCGCTTCCCGGCAAGGCGTTGGAAAAGATCGAACATGCGATTGAGCTCAATCCGTTGAGCCCGGACTCCTATCTCTGGACCGCCGCAGGTGCGAACTACGCGTTGAGTGAATTCGAGACATCGCTGGATTACATCGGACGTATGGCCGATCCGAGCCTGGCCGACAGGCTTTCGGCCGCGAACTGGGCGATGTTGGGCCATAGGGACAGAGCGCGTGTCTTTGTTCGCCGGGTGCGCGAAGCCAACCCCAATTTCGACCTGGACACGTGGCTTGCCGCCGTTCCCAGCAAGGAACAATGGCACAAGGACCTCTACAGAGAAGGCTTGAAGAGGGCAGGATTTTAGACCGAGCAGATCCATAGTGAGAGGGGAATACGGATGGCCAAAGTTGTTGTGATAGGTATCGAAGGTGAGGACGGCCTTTGGATTGTCGATCTGAAGGCTCGCAGCGTCGAGCCGCTGGATTCACCGAAGGCCGGGGGACTGAAGACGGTTGCCGATCTACGTGCCGCCGGGGTGAGCGTGATCAAGGGGGCCGACGTGGCGTTGGTCGTCAAGTCGGCTGCCGCCGCGTCGTCGGGGCACTACGAAGGGTAGGGCGCCGGCTTAAAAAACGGCAGCACAAGCCTGGCTGAAGGCGTGGATTGTCTCGGCCATGGAGTCAAGGTGCAGCGCAATGCTGGTGTGAAGCCTCGGCGTGACTTGGTACGCCCCGAGTTTGGACTGCTGGCGCCAGAGCGTATGCAGCGCGGGGGATGCCTAGCAATCATCCAAGCGAACTCAGGCACGGGCCAGTTGCATCACAAATCATCAGCGCGCTGACCCAGGACTCCACTTTAGCGGCTTTGAATAAATCCTGAGCTTCGTAGCCTGATTGTAGCCGCTCGCCTTATAGTATTCGGCAGTGGCGCCCTCACTTTGCGACAAAAGCCACGCGCTCGAAAAGCCGGAACTCAAGGCTTCAGCCTCAAGAAATCTTAGCAACTGCTTGCCGATGCCACGTCCCTGGTGAGAAGGCAGAACCGCGATTTCAGGAATGTACAGGCCCCTGCCGGCCGCCGACGTATGGGGGAGGCCGATCGCAAAGCCAAGCAACGCGCCATTTTCCAATGCCCCGACGCCGAGCCAACCGGGAGTGGTCGACAACTCGCCCATCCGTGCCGTCGCTCTCTCCAAGGTCCACGCCTCGTTCCAAGGCGGCCCGATATATGCCTTCACGATGATGGCCGCCGCCCGCAACGCGTGGTCTTCATTTATCCGTTGGAAGATGACCGGCATTCAAGCTCCGCTTGTCACGTGCTGTTAAGGCAGAAATCACGGCCATTCAGTATTCCAATCGCTGGCAGATAACAACTCTACGGTATTGCTGATAGTAATTCAAACGCGCTGATTGAAGCGCGAGTATTACCGGCAATCCGCCAGTCTTGAGTTCGGAATGATCTGCCACGATTTGGGGTAGCCGACCTTCGGTCCTGCTTCACTGACGCTATCGATGCGAGGCGTTGCAGCCATCTTAGAAGCCGGTGCGTGCGCAGGTTCCTCGAACTGCAACATCGCGGTCGTGCGACAAGCGCTGCTCAACCTCAGGATAATGCAGGCGGTTTGGCTGGCGCGCGCCAAACCGTGCCGGTGGAAGCTTGAACCAGCACTCATGTGAGAACGAGACTGCCGCAAATGATCCGAGGCACCGAGCGGTTTAGCCAGGCAATAGAATCAAGAAGCCGGCGAGATGCCGGCTTCCTCTGGGTGTGAATCCAATCAGGCCGTCTGGAGGCCTACAGCCGGTTCCGGATCCTCTATGGACTTGCCGGCATTGTAGACGGTCTCGTCGAGAATGCCTTCGCGCTTGGAGACGATCGTTGGCACCAACGCCTGTCCGGCGACGTTGACGGCAGTGCGACCCATGTCGAGGATCGGGTCGATGGCAAGCAACAGGCCGACACCTTCGAGCGGAAGGCCAAGCGTCGACAGGGTGAGCGTCAGCATGACGGTCGCCCCCGTCAGGCCGGCAGTCGCGGCCGAGCCGAGCACGGAAACGAAGATGATCAGCACATATTCCTGCAGCCCGAGCGGTACGCCAAAGAATTGCGCGATGAAAATCGCCGAGATTGCCGGGTAGATCGCCGCGCAACCATCCATCTTGGTCGTAGCGCCAAGCGGGACGGCAAAGGCGGCAAACTCGCGCGGCACGCCGAGGCTCTTCTCCGTCACGGTTTCGGTGACAGGCAGGGTGCCGACAGAGGAGCGCGAGACGAACGCGAGCTGGATTGCCGGCCATGCACCGGCAAAGAAGCGCGATGGCTTCAGGCCATGCGCGATCAGCAGCGCGGGATAGACGACGAAGAGCACGATGGCGAGGCCGATATAGACAGCAGCTGCATACCAGCCGAGTTGCGCCAGCGTTCCCCAGCCATATTGCGCCACGGCGCGGCCGAGCAGGCCGATGGTGCCGATCGGCGTCAGGCGAATGACCCACCAGAGGATCTTGCGGACGATCGCGAGAAGCGACTGGTTGAAGGCAAGGAAGGGCTTGGCCGCTTCGCCTGCTTTCAGCGCGGCGGCACCAAAGGCGATGGAAACAACGAGGATCTGCAGCACGTTGAAATTCAACGACGTACTGGCACTTCCTTCCGTCAGCTTGGTGCTTGCCTCCAGGCCCAGCATGTTGCCGGGAACCAGGCCCTTGAGGAAATCAAGCCATGAGCCGGCATAGGACGGCGCCTTGGCAGCCTCCTGCGACACCGCCGAGCCGACGCCTGGCTGGATGATGAGGCCGAGCGCGATGCCGATGATGACAGCGATGAACGAGGTGATCGCGAACCAGAGGAGGGTTTGCCAGACGAGCTTCGCTGCATTCTGAAGCGTCGCCAGATTGGCAATGGAGGCAACGATCGCCGTGAACACGAGCGGCGGGACCAACGCGCGCAGAAGCTGCACGAAGATGGAGCCGATCGTCTGGAGCGTCACGGTCAACCAGTTGGGGTTGCCGGCCGCATCGACGCCCATGTTTCGGGCGATGAGGCCGAGCAGCAGTCCAATGACCATGGCTGCCAGAACTTGGAAACCGAAGGACATGAAAAACGGCTTCGGCGGGGATTTGATAGTGGCTTGGGACACGATTCACACTCGATTGATTGATGGAGCAGAGCGTTCGGGAGGAAACTTCCGCAACGGCGACAAATTAGTCAAGGTTGTGACAGAGGATAAGCAACCGTTTGGCTCGGGACCAATCATAGGTGGAATAATTTTCCCGGTTGAACGCTTGGCCACGGTGCATGGCGGAGGGGCGAAACCGGCAATCCGTTACGTTGCGCCCGTTTGCTGGGCCGCAAGCCGTGTATTCGGGCGCTGGCGGGTAGCAGCGTAAGCTATCCACACATACCAATCCGACGCCACTGCTCTATCTGGTGCCTGTGGATTTCACCTCGAGGAGAAGAGCATGCAGATCAATCGCACAGGATCGGCGAAATGGGCCGGCGGTCTCAAGGACGGTAAGGGTCAGATTTCGACGCAGAGCGGCGCGCTCAAGGAGTATCCGTATGGTTTTGCAGCGCGCTTCGAAGGCGTCGCGGGTACCAACCCGGAGGAACTCATCGGTGCGGCTCACGCCGGTTGCTTTACCATGGCGTTGTCACTGATCCTTGGGGAGGCTGGCCTGACGGCCGACAGCATGGAGACGACCGCCAAGGTCACGCTTGAGTCCGTCGCCGATGGCTTTGCCATCACGGCTATCCACCTGGCGTTGAAGGGCCGTGTGCCGGGCGCGGATCTGGCAAAATTCACTGAGCTGGCAAACAAGGCGAAAGCGGGATGCCCGGTGTCAAAGGCACTTGGTGCGGTTCCGATAACACTCGACGTCAGTTTGGCATGAGAAGCCCGTGTGCGCCGACGACAGCGCCGCGCGTCTTATTGGACGCGCAAAGGTCACTGCAGCACTTTGAATGGCCGCAACTTTATCCTGAAATCGAATTGGATTTAAGGAAACATGCGGTAGGTCGGCGCACGCGGATATCTTCATGCCAGTCGAATTCGATCGCCGGTGCGAACGAACGCGTCTTGTCGCTCAACGCCAGCCGAGTGCGGGCGTCACGTGCTTCAGGATCGCCTCGATGACGTGCGCATTGTAGTCGACGCCGAGCTGGTTCGGCACCGTCAGCAGCAGCGTATCGGCTTCGGCGACGGCCTCATCCCCGGCGAGCTGCTTGATGAGCACATCAGGCTCGGCCGCATAAGACCGGCCGAAGATTGCCCTTGTGTTCTCGTCGATGAAGCCGATCGTATCCTGTTCCTTGCCGCTTCGGCCGAAATATGCGCGGTCGCGATCATCGACGATGGCGAAGATGCTGCGGCTGACGGAAACCCTCGGCGTGCGGGTGTGGCCCGCTTCCTTCCACGCCTCACGGTAGGCGCGGATCTGTGCTGCCTGCTGGACGTGGAACGGCTCGCCGGTCTCATCGTCCTTCAGGGTCGAACTCTGCAGGTTCATGCCGAGCTTTGCCGCCCAGACGGCGGTGGCGTTCGAACTGGAACCCCACCAGATGCGGTCGCGCAACCCTTCGGAATGGGGTTCGAGGCGCAAAAGTCCTGGCGGGTTCGGGAACATCGGCCGTGGGTTGGGTTGGGCGAAACCGTTGCCTTTCAGTGCTTCGAGAAACACTTCGGCGTGGCTGCGGCCCATATCCGCATCCGACGCGCCGTCCTGCGGCTGGTAACCGAAATATCGCCAGCCATCGATCACCTGTTCCGGCGATCCTCGGCTGAGACCGAGCTGCAGGCGTGAGCCGGAGATCAGGTCGGCGGCACCGGCGTCTTCGGCCATGTAAAGCGGGTTCTCGTAGCGCATATCGATGACGGCCGTGCCGATCTCGATGCGCTTCGTCCTTGCGCCGACGGCAGCCAGAAGCGGGAAGGGGGAGGCAAGCTGCCGGGCAAAGTGATGAACACGGAAATAGGCGCCGTCAGCGCCGAGCTCCTCGGCGGCAACTGCAAGGTCGATGGACTGCAGAAGCGCATCGCCTGCCGAGCGGGTTTGCGACTGGGAGGAGGGGGTCCAATGGCCGAAGGAAAGGAATCCGATTTTCTTCACGATAGTGCCGCCTGCGAATATGTCGTTGATACTCTCCTAGATGGCATAGGACAGGCTCGAGGGACAGCAGTGGAGGGTCGAACGCTGTGTTTCCGATCTGCTCATGAACCACCATGTTGCACCAAGCTCCAAACACTCAACGCTCGTCATCCATATCCAACGCCGCAAGGCCATGGCAGAGTGGAAAGCCGTGACCGTAATGCCCACCTAAATCACGACCCGATGCTCCATTCCGTCCCTTTTCGAACAACGTGACAGAACCTCGGCAGGCTATGAAAAAGGCTCAAGCTGCGGAGGCGGCTCGGGGGAGAAGCCGTGACCTGAAGTTGTGATTTTCGCGGCCCGACGAGACAGCATAGTATATATTAGGCCCCAGGTCGCTTGCGCCGATCGTCTCGTATCGGGAGTTGGTCGCGTACGGTGCCCTTGTGGCAGATTTGACCGTTTCCGGCTCGAAGGGCCACACGAGAGGGATGGGGCTAAATGCGCTGGAACAAGTTGTATGCGCTCAAGAGCTACATGCGGTCCTCGCTGTGGGTCGTGCCTTTCTTCGCGCTCGTTCTGCAGCAAGCCTTCTTCCGCGCAGTGCTTGTATTCGAACTGTGGACAGAATGGGTGCCGATATGGCCCTTGGAGACAGAGGGTACGATTGCAGCGATGCAGGCGATCATCAGCCTGGCGCTTTCGTTCATCGTCTTCACGTTCGGCTCCCTGCTCGTCGCCATTCAGATTGCGAGCGGGCAGCTGACGCCCCGGATTATCGCGACCACGCTGCTGCGCGATAACGTGATCCGTTTCACCGTGGGCTTGTTCATCTTTACTCTTCTCTTTGCCATCGGGGCGATCAGTCGCGTCAGTACGCAGGCCCTGTCTCCCATCATGTGGATCTCGGGGATTCTTGGCGTTCTGTCGCTGGCCGCCTTCCTCTATTTCATCGATTATTCCGCCCGGCTATTACGTCCCGTCAGCATCATTCATCGCGTCGCCGAGCAGGGCTTTGCCGTTATCGAGGCGGTATATCCTGGCCCGCTGTCGGATGCCGACGAGCGACCACAACCGGACGAGCCGTGCGAGAAGCCGGGAAACATCGTTTTGCATGTCGGGTCGTCGGACATCATTCTTGCAGTCGACGTGAAGGCCTTGACCATTCAAGCACATCGAGCGGACGGCGTGATTGAACTTGCTGCGCGCGTCGGCGATTTTGTCTCATCCGGGCAGCCACTGTTCCGCCTCTATGGCGGCGCCAAGGCAATACCAGCCAAAGACCTTCGCAACAGTGTCGTCTTCGGGCGTGAGCGGACCATCGAGCAGGATCCGACCTTCGCCTTCAGGGTTATTGTCGACATCGCCAGCAAGGCGCTTTCGAAGGCTATAAACGACCCGACGACAGCGGTGCTTGCCATTGATCAGTTGCAGCGACTGCTACGCAGCGTTGGTGGGCGCGAACTGAGCAACGAGTACGTCCGCGATGCCCAGGGACGCCTTCGTGTGGTGTTCCCGACGCCGAACTGGGAAGATTTCGTGCAACTTACGTTTCGAGAGATCCGGATCTATGGAGCGGAAAATCTGCAGATCGCAAGGCGGCTGCACGCGATGATCGACGATCTCGAAGCGGTGCTGCCGGAAAGCCGGAAGGATGCGTTGGCCATTGAGCGCAACCTGCTCGACCAGACGATCGACAAGGTCTACCTGCTCCCCGAAGACGCAGCACTCGCGCATATTGCCGATACGCAAGGGCTGGGCGGCTCTCCTAAAGCATGACTGAAATTCGCGCATCCGCATAGCCAGTGTCCGAGACGTCCTGATGGCAGGCGCACGGATCCACCACGCTCCAATCACTCAGCGCTGGTCATCCATATTCACCGCCTCAAGGCCATGGCGGAGTGGAAAGCCGTGACCGTAATGCTTCCCTAAATCCGGTCTCTTCCTGAACTGCCGGCGGTAGCTTGCCGGCGAGATCGAGAAGGCGCGGGTAAAGTGCTGGCGCAGCGATACCGTTGAGCCGAAGCCGGCCATCTCTGCGACCCGGTCGATCGAGCAGGATCCGGTTTCGAGCAACCGTTGCGCGGTCGCCAGCCGCTGGTTCAAGAGCCATTGCGTAAAGGTGGTTCCGGTCGTCTTTCTGAAATGCCGGGTAAAACTGCGCAGGCTCATCCCGGCCCGTGCCGCCAGCTTTTCGAGCGACAATGGCTCGTCCAGATGCTCGATTGCCCAATTGATCGTCGCGCCGAGCTGCGCCTCGCCGGCGGCGGCAGGCATTGGCTTCTCGATATATTGGGTCTGGCCGCCATGCCGGTGCGGCGCCACCACCAGCCGCCGGGCGACGCGGTTGGCGATATCTGCCCCATGATCGCGACGTACGATATGCAGACAGCAGTCGATGGCCGCGGCCGTGCCGGCCGATGTCAGGATGTCACCATCATCGATATAGAGCGCATCCTGATCCAGGGCGACCCGCGGATAGCTTCGTTGGAACTCCTCCGCCCAGGCCCAATGGGTGGATGCCGGTCGCCCGTCCAGCACGCCCGCTTCCGCCAGTACGAATGTACCAAGGCAAAGCCCGACCAGCCGCGCGCCGCGTGCATGGGCGGCCCTGACGCTCCGCAGCAAGGCTTCGGGAGGACGCTCGTCCGGATCCCGCCAGGCCGGCACGATGACGGTGTCGGCCTCCCCCAGGTGGCTCAGATCATGCGTCACTTCAATGCGAAAGCCGGAGCCAGTGGCAACCGACCCGGTATTCTCGCCGCAGATCAACAGGCGATAGCGGGGCGCTCCGAGTTTCAAAAGCTCATCGCCGAACACGATGCAGGGCACCGACAGGTGGAAGGCGCTGATGCGTTCGAAGGCGATGACGGCAACGGTGTGCATCGGCGTGGCGATCCCAATCTAATGAATTGGCCAGAACCTAGCACATATTGTCATTCTGGCCACTTTCGCGAAGCCGGCGCATGCAGGATTTTTCCGCCATCAACAACGATGCGAAAGGACGCTTTCATGATGCAGCACCCCACCATCCGGACCATGGCTGGAGCCACAGCGCCGCAAAGTCTCGATCCTGCCAAGACCGCCCTGCTGGTGATCGACTTTCAGAACGAATATTTCAGCGGCAGGATGCCGATCCCGGATGGCGCAAAGGCGCTCTCCAACGCCAAGCGCCTCATCGAGCGTGCTGATCAGGACGGCATGAGAGTCTATCATGTCCAGCACGTGACACCGGCGGGAAGCCCGGTCTTTGCCGAGGACAGTGCGACCTCCCGGTTCCACGACCAGATCCAGCCATCAGCCAACCATTCGGTGGTGCGCAAATCGTCGGTGAGCGTGTTTCCAACCACCGACATCGACCAGAGGCTGAAACAGGCTGGCGTCGATACGCTCATCATTGCCGGCCTGATGACCCATGCCTGCGTGGCCGGCGCTGCCCGCGATGCCGTCCCCCTCGGCTACAATGTGATCGTGGCCGACGACGCCTGCGCCACGCGGGACGTCGATACGGCAGATGGGGAGACCGTGTCGCATGTTGCGCTGCACCGCGCAGCTCTGGCTTCGATCGACGACACCTTCGGCGATATCGTCACGACCGATCAGCTCCTGGCCCTGCCCCTGACGCGCAAGTGAGACTTGAGCGCGGCTGAGTACGGGGCCTAATGATGGCTCTCCCGATCCCGCAGGAATCCAGGATCGGGAGGGCCATGAGTCCTTCATCTCTCAGCCCGGCTGGAGCGCCACCTTGCGGGAGACGGCGACGAGCGAGGCGCCCAGCAGTGCGGCCAATGCCGCAAACATGAAGACGCCGGCAGGCCCCTGGAGTTCGACGATCAGGCCGCCGAGGATTGCTCCGGTGGAGATGGCGATCTGGAATGACGTCAGCGTCGCCGCACCAGCGCCTTCCGCCTCGTCGCCGGCGGCCCGACTGATGAAGGACTGGACGCTGACAGGGAGCGCACCGAAGGCGAAGCCCCAGGCGGCCGTCGCTGCGGCTGCAATGCCCGGCAGCACGCCGGCGACCGCAAGCAGGAGCGCGGTGGCAGCGATGCCCGCGGCAGCCAGCGTCATCGACAGGCGCGTGTTGCGCTCCGCCAGGAAGCCGCCGGCGATATTGCCGAAGAAACCGCCGATACCGAATGCGAGCAGGATCGCGGTGATCATTTCGACGTCGAAACGCGGCACCTGCTCAAGATAGGGGCGAATATAGGTGAAGCCGGCAAAATGGCCGGTGACGACCAGCAGGATCGTGGCAAGACCCAGCCGGATCGCCGGGCGCCTGAGAACCCTCACGATCGTGCCAAGGCCGGTGGTTCCGATCGGCGGCAGCGACGGGACGGTCAGTGCCTGGACGATAAAGGTAACCACCCCGACTACGGCTGCCAGCAGGAAAGCATAGCGCCATCCGAGCGTGGCGCCGATCCAGGCGCCGACGGGGGCGGCGCAGACAGTCGCGATCGAGACGCCTGACATCACGATCGCCATGGCGCGGGGCATCAGCCTGGCGGGCACGAGCCGCATGGCGAGCGCCAGCGACATCGCCCAGAAGCCGCCGAGCGCGATACCAAGCAACACGCGGGCCGCAAGCAGGAACGGAAGGTTCGGCGCAAAGCCCGCCATAAGGCTCGAGACGACCAGCAGGCCCGTCAAAGCCAGAAGCACCGTGCGCCGGTCGAACCGGCCTGTGTAGACGACGATCGCCGGGCCGGCGACCGCCGCAACGACAGCAGTGGTGGTCACCGACTGCCCGGCAGCTCCAACGCTGACCCCGAGATCCGCCGACATCGGCGTCAGCAGGCTTGCCGGTAGAAACTCTGCCGTTACCAGGCCGAAGACCCCAAGCGAAAGGGAAACGACAGCGCCCCATCGGGCTTTGTTCCGCTCGTCCGTCGGGGCACCTGATTTCGTCACGACGCCATCCATGATTTTCATCTCCGCGATTGTTAGTGGCGAAAGTAGGCATGACCGTCAGGAGTTTCTATGCTAGAAAATCCAAAAGACTATGCCGTTTGTCCAAACTTGCGGAGCGCCTTATGAGCGATGCATTGACCGAGATTTTGCGCGGGCTGAGGCTCGACGGCGTCGAATACGGGCGTTGCCAACCCTGTGCGCCCTGGGCGACGGCCTATCCGGCACAGGAGCCCGCGCGATTCCATTTTCTGGCTGCGGGCTCGGCCCATCTTCAGACACCGGATGGTGAATGGATGGATCTTGCCCAGGGCGACGCGGTGCTGTTGCCGAGGGGTGACGCGCATGTGCTTGCCAGCAAGCCGGGCATTCCTGCCGTTTCGATAGCCGACCTGCCGAGGCGACAGCTTTGTGACGGCATCATCGATGTGCAATGCCCGTCGACGGACAGCAAGAACCTCATCTTCTTTGCGGTGATGCAGTTCAATGTCGATCGTCTGCATCCTCTCCTGCAGTTGATGCCCGCCGTCATGCGCACGAGCGACCTTGCTGCGAGCGAACCTTCGATACCGGCACTCCTTGAGGCCATGATGCGCGAAGCAGAAATGCAGCGCGTCGGCTCGGGCGGCATTCTCTCGCGGCTTGCCGATGTGCTGACTGCAACGCTCATTCGAACCTGGGTGGAGCATGGCTGCGGCACGGCGACCGGCTGGCTGGCGGCCGTCCGCAATCCGGAGCTCGGGCGCGTCCTTGCCGCGATCCACCTTGAACCTGCGCGGGATTGGAGCGTGCCCGAACTGGCAAAGCTCATGGGTGCGTCACGGTCGGGCTTTGCCCAGCGGTTTGTCGACACCATGGGCGAGACGCCGGCCCGTTATGTTGCGCGCATGCGGATGCACCAGGCGCATCAATGGCTACAGGAAGGACAGCGGGTGGCCCTTGTCGCAGGCCGTCTCGGCTACGATTCGGAGGCCTCGTTCAGCCGCGCCTTCCGCAAGATCATCGGGGCACCACCGAGCCATTACCGAAACAAGAGCGTGGCCAGGGGACAACTGGTTTCCTGAGCCGGCTGCGGTTCAGATCGCGATCGCACAGGGAGGCTGGTTGAGAGCGGCTTGGAGCGTGACGACGCTTGCTGTCACCCGTTCGCTAAAAGCCGTGAAAAACCATATCGAGAGCGGCGACGATCTCGTCGTGCCGCTCCGATAGATTGGAAACAGGTTCTGCAAGTGCCGATACGGGTATTGCGGCCAGGAACTGAGTGACCAAGGTGTAGCGAACGCCGGATATTTCAAACACGGGATTGAGGCGCTTGGCCGGTTTAGGAGCCGCTTCCATTGGCAATAGCGGGACGACGACACGGGTCTTCAACTCGTCCAGCACATCGGCCTGCACATCAAGCACCAGACCGCCGCCCGGATTGGCATAGACGTCATAACGCGCCATTAGAATTGACGGAACTGCGCCAGCGGCAGGCCATTTGCATCGACGAAGGCGTTCGAGCTCTGCAAAGCCTCGCTATTTTCTTTCTTCCAACGGGCAGCCTTGGCATCGGACACCGCCCTGGCGATCCCTGCCTCGGCAGCGCGAGAAATATTGATGTCGAAATGCCGTGCTTCTGCAAGAAGATCGGCGTCAATCGTCAAATTGGCTGCGCGCTTTGCAGAGGCAGATCGAGCATGCTCGGCCATGATTGTTCTCCTTTTGAGCGATCAATATATGCGCATCTTTCTGCGCATGCAAATACCCGGCCAGACAAGAGGCGATGGCATTGCCGATCGTCAGGAGAGTGGGTGGCGGGCAACCAACGCACCTTGACTTGCAAGCACTTAGCAATAGACTTCAAGGTACGAAGTATCGGGAAAGGGAGGCCATCTATGAACATAGACCTCTCGCGGCGCAGCTTCCTGAAGCTGGCCGGAGCGGGTGTCGTGGCAACTTCCGTCGGAGCACTTGGCTTCGGCGAATCCGAGGCGGCGGAAATCGCGCATGTGCGTGCTTTCAAGCTGAAGACCACGACCGAAACCCGCAACACCTGTCCGTATTGTTCCGTTGCCTGCGGCGTCATCATCTATTCGAAGGGTGACCCTCGAAAAGGCGAGACGGCGGACATTGTGCATATCGAGGGCGATGCCGATCACCCCACCAACCGCGGGACGCTCTGTCCCAAGGGGGCGGCACTCAAGGACTTCGTCAAGTCGCCGACCCGCCTTCAATATCCGATGCTGCGCAAGCCCAGTTCCGATACTTTCGAACGGATCTCCTGGGACGATGCTCTCGATCGCATTGCCCGCCTGATGAAGGACGATCGCGATGCGAACCTGATTGCGGCCAACGCCAAGGGCCTTCCGGTCAATCGCTGGACGACCGTCGGCATGCTGGCGGCGTCTGCAACAACCAATGAAACGGCCTGGGCGACCTTCAAATTCGCCAAGAGCCTGGGAATAGTCGGTTTCGATAATCAGGCACGCGTCTGACACGGCCCTACGGTGGCGAGTCTCGCCCCAACATTTGGCCGTGGAGCAATGACCAACTCCTGGACCGACATCAAGAACACCGACCTCGTCGTCGTCATGGGCGGCAATGCGGCGGAAGCCCACCCCTGCGGCTTCAAATGGGTGACGGAAGCCAAGGCCCATCGCGGTGCAAAGCTGATCGTCGTCGATCCGCGCTATACCCGCACCGCCTCGGTCTCGGACTATTACGCGCCGATCCGCCAGGGAACCGACATCGCGTTCCTAAACGGCGTCATGAAGTATTGCATCGACAACGACAAGGTGCAGTGGGAATACACCAAGGCCTTCACCAACGCAGCCTATCTGGTCAAGGACGGCTTCGCCTATAAGGACGGTCTCTTCACCGGCTATGATGCCGAGAAGCGCGACTACGACCGTTCGACCTGGGACTATGTGCTCGGCGACGATGGCTTCGTCGTCACCGATCCGACGCTGCAGAACCCCCGCTGTGTCTGGAACCTGCTTAAGGAGCATCTGGCGCCCTATACGCCCGAAATGGTCGAGCGCATCTGCGGAACGCCGAAGGAGAAATTCCTCAAGGTCGCCGAGATGATCTCGGAATGTTCGACGCCGACAAAGACGATGACGTCAATGTATGCCCTGGGCTGGACCCAGCATTCGCACGGCTCGCAGAACATCCGCGCCATGGCAATGCTGCAGCTGATCCTCGGCAATATCGGCGTACGCGGCGGTGGCATGAACGCCCTTCGCGGCCACTCCAACATCCAGGGCCTGACCGATCTCGGCCTGATGTCGCACCTGCTCACCGGCTACCTGACGGCGCCGACCGAGAAGGACGAGGATTTCGAGACCTACATGTCGACCCGGCAGTTCAAGCCACTTCGGCCGGGGCAGACAAGCTACTGGCAGAACTACCGCAAGTTCATGGTCTCGTTCCAGAAAGCCATGTGGGGCGATGCCGCGCGGGCCGACAACGACTGGGCCTTCAACTACCTCGCCAAGCTCGACGTGCCATCCTACGATGTGCTGCGCGTGTTCGAGCTGATGCATGCCGG
The DNA here is from genome assembly GCF_014851895.1 of Ensifer sp. ENS11. NCBI lineage: Bacteria > Pseudomonadati > Pseudomonadota > Alphaproteobacteria > Hyphomicrobiales > Rhizobiaceae > Ensifer > Ensifer sp. ENS11. The sequence continues at coordinate 121,375 of NZ_JACVAN010000012.1, forward strand.
CAAGGTCAACGGCTATCTCTGTCAGGGCTTCAACCCGCTGCTGGCCTTCCCCAATCGTGCCAAGAACACCAAGGCTCTTTCGAACCTGAAGTGGCTTGTCACCATGGATCCGCTGGAAACCGAGACGGCGCGGTTCTGGGAAAACCACGGCGATTTCAATCCGGTCGACACCGCCTCCATCCAGACCGAAGTCATCCAGCTGCCGACAACCTGCTTTGCGGAGGAGGAGGGTTCGCTGACGAACTCCGGCCGCTGGCTGCAGTGGCACTGGGCCGGCGGTACGCCGCCGGGCGAAGCCAAGCACGATACCTACATCATCGCCCAGATCTTCCTCAGAATGCGCGAACTCTACCGGGCGGAAGGTGGCGCCTTCCCCGACCCGATCCTCAACCTATCGTGGGAGTATGCCGACGAGAACGAACCGACGGCAGAAGAACTCGCCCGGGAAATCAACGGTCGAGCATTGAGCGATGTCATGGACACTTCCGACCCGACCAAGGTTCTCGTGCCGGCCGGAAAGCAGGTGGTGAACTTCTCGCAGTTGCGCGACGACGGCTCGACCATGTCCGGCTGCTGGATCTATTCCGGCTGCTTCAACGAGCAGGGCAACAACATGGCTCGGCGGGACAATCAGGATCCCGACGACACCGGCACCTATCTCGGCTGGACCTTCGCCTGGCCGCTCAACCGCCGCACCCTCTACAACCGCGCCTCGGCGGACCTAGAGGGCAAGCCCTGGGATCCGAGCCGCAAGCTGTTGGAATGGGACGGCGCCAAGTGGACCGGCTATGACATTCCCGACATTGCGCCCACGGCCAAGCCTGGAGATGTCGGTCCCTTCATCATGAACCAGGAAGGCACCGCGCGTCTGTTCACCCGCGGACTGATGCGCGACGGCCCGTTCCCCGCGCATATGGAGCCGTTCGAATCGCCCGTTGCCAACGTCTTCAATCCGAAGATGCGCGGCAATCCGGTCAGCCGCATCTTCAAGGACGATGCCGAGCAGCTGGGGCTTTCAGACGAGTTCCCCTACGCCGCCACCTCCTACCGGCTCACCGAGCATTTCCACTTCTGGACCAAGCACAACCGCGTCAACTCGGCGCTGCAGCCGGAGTTCTTCGTGGAAATTTCCGAGGAGCTGGCGCAGGAAAAGGGCATAACCAATGGTGGCTGGGTCAGGGTCTGGTCGAAGCGCGGCGAGGTCAAGGCCAAGGCGGTGGTGACCAAGCGCATCCGGCCGCTCATCTGCGACGGCAAGCCGGTCCATGTGGTCGGCATCCCCTTGCATTGGGGCTTCACCGGCTCTGCGAAAAAGGGTTTCGGCCCCAATTCTCTGGTTCCCTTCGTCGGCGACGCCAACATCGAGACGCCTGAGTCCAAGGCTTTCCTCGTCAATATCGAGCCTTCGACGCCGCCAAAGGACAAGGAGGCCACAGTGTGATGGATAGCCCGCGCACAGCCGTCAGCAATCCGCCGGTCCAGCCGATGGAGAGCAACCTCACGCAGCGCGATCTCGTTCGCCGCTCCGCCACGAGCGAGCTGCCGCCGCCGGAGCGGCAGCTAACACCGGTCGCCAAGCTGATCGACGTTTCCAAATGCATCGGCTGCAAGGCCTGCCAATCGGCCTGCATCGAGTGGAACGACACGTATCCGGATATCGAGGAGAATGTCGGGGTCTATACGAACCCGCACGATCTCACCGAGAACATGTTCACGCTGATGCGGTTTACCGAATGGGTGAACCCCGAAACGGACAATCTGGAGTGGCTGATCCGCAAGGACGGCTGCATGCATTGCGCCGATCCGGGCTGTCTCAAGGCATGTCCTTCACCCGGCGCGATCGTGCAATATTCCAACGGCATCGTCGACTTCATCCATGAAAACTGCATCGGCTGCGGCTACTGCGTGAAGGGCTGCCCGTTCAACATTCCGCGCATTTCAAAGGCCGATCATCGCGCCTACAAATGCACGCTCTGTTCCGATCGCGTCGCAATGGGGCAGGGCCCCGCCTGTGCCAAGGCTTGCCCGACACAGGCGATCGTGTTCGGCACCAAGGACGACATGAAGAAGCATGCCGACGAACGTATCGCCGATCTCAAATCGCGCGGATACGCCAATGCCGGCCTCTACGATCCGCCCGGCGTCGGTGGGACCCATGTCATGTATGTCCTGCATCACAACGACAAGCCGCATATCTACGCCGACCTGCCTGATGACCCGAAGATTTCCGCCGTCATCGAGGCCTGGAAGGGCGTGACCAAATATACCGGCCTTGCGGCGATGGGGCTGGCGGCTGCGGGCGCGATCCTGCACGGCCTTTTCGGCAAGGCGAACCAGGTTGCGCCTGAAGATGAGGTCAGCGCCGAGAAGCTCGTCGAGGAAGCCGAGGATCTCAGGGAGGGTGCCTGATGGCCAGGCCGAACGATGTCCAGTCCGAAGACGCGATCCATCGAGGCCCGCCGGTGACCGTCGGTCGTTATGGACCCGGCAAGCGCCTCAACCATTGGATCACCGCTTCCTGCCTGATCCTGCTTCTGCTTTCCGGCCTCTCGATGTTCCATCCGTCGCTGTTCTTCCTGACGGATCTGTTCGGCGGTGGCCAGAACACGCGCATGCTGCATCCCTGGATCGGGGTGGTTCTGTTCCTGAGCTTCTTCATTTTCTTCGCGCAGCTTTGGCGAGCCAACCTGCCGAACCGCACCGACGCGCAGTGGGTGTCGCAGATCGGCGACGTGGTCAAAGGCCATGAGGAGCGGCTGCCCGAAATCGGTAAGTACAATGCCGGACAGAAGTTCATCTTCTGGGGCATGGCGTTCTTCATTATCGTGCTGATCGTCAGCGGTATCATCATCTGGGACCAGTATTTCGGCGAGGCCACCCCCATCGACGTGAGGCGCATTGCCATGCTGACCCATTCCGTTTCCGCGGTGCTGATCATTCTCATCTTCATCCTGCATGTCTATGCCGCGATCTGGACCCGCGGTACGCTGCGGGCGATGACGCGGGGTTCGGTCACCGGCGGCTGGGCCTGGCGGCACCATCGCAAGTGGCTGAAGGAACTTGCTGGACGGGGCCGGATTGATCCTGCAGAATAACGACATAACAGCGGTGGCCGGTCGGCCCGCGAGGTGCAATGTCGATATCGTCCGTGCAGCCCGATCCCGCGATGATCGGTGGAATTCCCAAGGCTCCCTTCGTCTTGATGTCCAATCTGACGCGCCTTTTCAGGGATCGCGCCCAGCGTTTCGAGGTGCTGGCGGAAAGCAGCCGCCTTGCTCCCTACTTACACTTCCTTGCAGGCACAGCAGTAATCCAGAGTGACCTCCTTTCCAGCCTGCCGCCGCTGGAGCCGATTTCCGCAGAACAGCGCGAGCGGGCGCGCGACAATGCGATGCCGCCAATCGATCGCTCGGCCATGGGCGCTTCCGCCGAGTGCCGGGACACGGTCCGACAGTTCCTTGCGCGGGTGGAGCAACTGGAAATGCCAAAGGCCGCGGCCGAAGCGCTTGCCCAGATCATTGCCGCCGACGACGAGACGCTGGCGTGGATGATTGACAATATCGCTGCGGACAATCTGCCGCTCGATAGCCTTGCGCACCATCTTTTCGTTGCGGCGGCCGTGCAGATCCATGCGGCACGCCTGGTCGCGGGGCTCGATCCTGGTCGCCTCGTGCCGGTCAGCACCGGCGTCTGTCCGGCCTGCGGCGGCAAGCCCGTCGCTTCGCTCGTGGTCGGTTTCCACGGCGCTGAGGGAACCCGCTATGCCATGTGTGCCTGCTGCTCGACCAAATGGAACGAGGTCCGGGTAAAATGTCTCTCCTGCGGCTCGACGAAGGGTATCGGATACCGTGCCGTCGAAACCGGGGACGAGGAGGCCACGGTCAAGGCAGAGGTTTGCGACAGCTGCCATAGCTGGACGAAGATCATGTACCAGAACAGGAACCCGGCGCTCGATGCCGTGGCCGACGATGTCGGCAGTCTCGGCCTCGACGCGCTGATGAAGGATACCGGATACAAACGCGCCGGCTTCAATCCATTCCTGGTGGGGTATTGACGGAATGGGCGGGCTTGCCGAACTCCGCACCCTGCCGTCCGTCGACCAGATGTTGAAGGCGCCGGCCGTCGCGCCGCTTGTCGAGCGGCATGGTCGTGTCGTCGTGACCGAAGAGCTGCGCCTCGTGCTCGGCGAAATCCGCGAGACGGTTCGCAGTGGCGGCTTGATCCCCGATGCGGACGGCGTCATTGCCTCGCTTGTGAGCCGGCTCGACTATCGGGATCGCTCCAATCTGCGCCCGCTCTTCAATCTCACCGGCACCGTGCTGCACACCAATCTCGGTCGTGCCCTCCTGGCCGAGGAGGCGATTGTCGCCGCCGTCGATGCGATGCGAGAGGCGGCGGCACTGGAGTTCGATCTCGACACCGGCCGGCGCGGCGAGCGCGACAGCCACCTGCGCGATTTGCTTTGCGAGCTGACGGGCGCCGAGGACGCGACGGTCGTCAACAACAATGCCGCCGCCGTGCTGATCGCGCTGGGCACGGTTGGTGGCGGACGGCAGGCGATCGTCTCCCGTGGCGAACTGATCGAGATCGGCGGTGCGTTCCGCATGCCCGATATCATGGAACGTGCAGGTGTGGCGCTCATCGAGGTCGGCACCACGAACCGCACTCATGCCGGGGATTATCGTCGGGCGATTGGCCCCGAAACGGCGCTCATCCTCAAGGTGCACACGTCGAATTACCGGATCGAGGGGTTCACGGCCGAGGTCTCCGGCGCCGAACTTGCTGCGATCGCGCACGAAGCCGGTCTGGTTCTTCTGAACGATCTCGGCTCCGGGACGCTCGTCGATCTCCGGCGCTATGGCCTTGGCAAGGAGCCGACCGTTCGCGAAGCCGTGGCCGAAGGTGCAGATCTCGTTACATTTTCGGGCGACAAACTGCTGGGCGGCCCGCAGGCCGGCTTTATCGTCGGCCGCCGCGATCTGATCGCCGCGATCAACCGCAATCCGTTGAAGCGGGCCTTGCGGGTCGACAAGATCCGCATCGCGGCGACGGCCGCGACGTTGAAGCTATACCGCGACCCGGATCGGCTCGCAGCGCGGCTGCCCACCCTTCGCATGCTGGCGCGTCCGCAACACGAGATCCGCGCGCAGGCGGAACGGCTCGCGCCCGAGGTGGCGAGACTTCTTGCCCCGAGCGGACATCGGGTGGAAATCTGCCACTGTTCGAGCCAGATCGGTTCGGGCGCGCTGCCGGTCGACACGATCCAAAGCGCCGGCCTCCGGATCGAGGCTGCAAGCGGCAGCGCGCTCGAAGCGCTCGCGGCGCTTTTCCGTTCGCTTTCGCGCCCGATATTGGGGCGTCTGCAGGACGGGGCGCTCATCCTCGATCTTCGCTGTCTTTCCGACGAGAGCGAGTTCCTGAAAAGCCTCTCCGAGGGCGTCGGACATGCACTGGCTTGACCGTTTGACAGGGCGTATGCCCGAGGCGGCGTCGGACGCCGATGAGATGACACAAGCCCTGACTGCCGCCCGGAACGGCGACTATGAGACCGCCCTGCGCCTATGGGAGCCCCTGGCGCAATCCGGCGTCGCGCGGGCACAGAACAATATCGGCGCCTGTTTTGCCGAGGGGCTCGGCGTGCCGCAGGATCGGGCCCTGGCGGGCAAATGGCTGCGGCTGGCGGCCGAAGCGGGCGATCCCGTCGGCGAGCGCAACTATGCAGCCTTCCACATGCAGGACGCGGATGGCGATTATAGTATTGCCGCCGACTACTATCGCCGCGCCGCCGAGAAGGGCGATGCGCCGGCACAGGACATGCTGAGCTGGATGCTTTTAGAAGGCGAAATCATGCCGTCCGATCCGGTCGAGGCGCGCCACTGGGCGGAACGTGCCGCTGAAGCGGGCATTGCTTCGTCGATGACCCGGCTCGGCATGCTCTATCACAACGCTTCGGGTGTCGATCGCGATCCGGAGAGGGCCGTCGATTGGTGGCGCCGCGGCGCCATGGCCGGCGATGCCGACGCGCAGGCGATGCTTGGCGCCGCCTGTCACATGGGCGCCGGCACGGCCCGCGACGGCGTCGCGGCACTCGTCTGGCTGATCCGCGCGACCAATGGGGGCAGTGCCCTGGCGCAACCTTTCATCGGCCCGGTGCGCCAGAGCTTGTCGCCCGGCGAGATCGGCATCGCCGAGAGGCGCGCGCTTGAGCCCCCGGCGGAGGCGCGACCATGATCGTCGGAACCGCCGGTCATATCGACCACGGCAAGACCAGTCTGGTGAAAGCCTTGACCGGCGTCGATACCGATCGCCTCAAGGAGGAGAAGGCACGCGGCATCACCATCGATCTCGGCTTTGCCTATGCGAAATTTGCCGAAGCGGTCACCGGCTTTGTCGATGTGCCGGGCCATGAGCGTTTCATCCATACGATGCTCGCCGGTGCCGGCGGCATCGACTTCGCCCTCCTCGTCGTTGCGGCGGATGACGGCATCAAGCCGCAGACGCTCGAACACCTGGCCATTCTCGATCTGCTCGGCATCGAAAGGGGATTGGTCGCGATCACCAAGGCCGATCTTGCCGATGCGGAGCGGTTGCTGGGGCTCAGTGTCGAGATCGGCAATATGCTTTCGGCAACGGGTCTTCGCACCGCCGAAATCCTTCCCGTGTCCGCCGCCACGGGCCTCGGTATCGCCGATCTCAGAGACCGCCTGGCCGAGGCCGAAAGGGCAACCGTGAAAGCAAATGCGGCGGGCCGGTTTCGGTTTTCGGTCGATCGCAGCTTCATTCTCTCGGGCGCCGGAACGGTGGTGACGGGAACGGTCCTTTCCGGTTCGGTTGCGGTCGGCGACAACGTAATGATTTCGCCATCCGGACAAGGGGCGCGCGTGCGCTCGATCCATGCCCAGGACCAGCGGTCGGAACGCGGGGTCGCGGGTCAACGCTGCGCGCTCAATCTGGTGGGAGACGGCATCTCCAAGGACAAGGTCGGCCGCGGCGACATGGTGCTCGATCCCTATCTGCATGCGCCGACCACACGCATCGATGCGGGCCTGTTTGTGCTCAAGGGTGAGCCGAAGCCGATCAGCGAGTGGTTTTCCGCGCGCCTGCATCATGGCAGTGCTGAAGTCGGGGTCCGTATTGTGCCGCTTGAAAACCCTGTAGGTCCCGGCGAGCGGGCGAAGGTCCAGCTTGTTCTCGATCGGCCGATCGCCGCCGCGGTCGGTGATCGCTACATCCTGCGCGACGTTTCCGCCCGGCGCACCATCGGAGGCGGGCGGCTTCTCGATCTGCGTGCGCCATTGCGCAAGCGCCGGACACCCGAGCGGATAGCCTATCTCGATGCGGCAGGCGTTGCGGAAACGGGCCCGGCCCTTGCCGCGCATCTGGAAGCGCCGCCCTATATCGTCGATCTCGATGCCTTCGCGCGCAATAGGGCCGTATCGGAGGAGGAGCTACGCGAGGCCGTCGAGTTATCCCACGCCATCGTGATCGAGGCCGGGCATGTGCGCCATGCCTTGTCTGTGTCGCTGTTGGACGACCTGTCGAAGGACGTCGGACGAATTCTCGCCGATTTCCATGTCGAAAATCCGGATCTGCAAGGCATCGGCCGAGAGCGCCTGCGCCTGCAGGTGACGCCGCGATTGCCGATGCCTGCCGTTCTCTTCCTGCTCAGGCAGGAACAGGCCGCCGGACGCCTCGTACTCGAGGGCGCCTTCGTTCGCCTGCCGGGCCATGAGGTTCGTTTAAGCGAGAGCGAGGAGGCGTTACTTGGCAAAATCTTGCCGCATCTCGAAGGAGAGGAGCGCTTTCGCCCGCCGCGCGTGCGCGACCTTGCAGACGTGCTCGGCGTCGACGAGCGGGAGATCCGGCGCGTGCTCAAACTATGGGCGAGGCTCGGACGTGTCGATGAGATCCGGCACGATCATTTCTTCATCCGTTCCACCACCGCAGAAATGGTTGAAATCATAAGGGATATCGCGGGCAAGGCCGAACGGGGCGAATTTGCCGCCGGTCTCTTTCGGGATCGCGTGAACAGCGGTAGAAAGGTGGCGATCGAGATCCTGGAGTTCTTCGATCGCCAGGGAGTGACGCTTCGGCGCGGCGACATCCGGCGCGTCAATCCCCACAGGCTCGACCTTTATGACGGAGCCACGCCCGAGGCGAAGCAAGGAAGAGATTCGTCCCCGGTGGGGCGTCCGGACTTCAAATCCGGGTGGGGCAGCGAGGCTGTCTTGGGTGGGTTCGACTCCCATTCTCTTCCGCCATCGGGAGATCGCTGATGGCTTATGCGCCCTGCAGCACCGACTTCGATGACTGGATCGTTTCCACCTATGGCGAGGCTGGCGCTTTCACCATGCTCTTCGTCCTGCTGGCGATCGGCGAGACCCGTTTAGACCTCCTGCGCTCGGCCTATCTTCACGTCGTCGGCGACGACACCCGATGGCAGGATATGGACGCTCTTTTCGCCGGCGCCGGCGTCAAGTGGTCCGGCGTCGTGTTTTACCGCGCCGGCCCGGAGGGTCTTGTCGAAGACCATGTCGCCAGGGGACGGCTTGCCTCTCTGGTTCGCAATCTCAACGAGGACCGCTCACTGATCCGCGAGGGCGAGTTCTTCAATGTCGACGGATTGCGGCTGTCGATTGAGGAGATCAAGCCCCATTGATCTCCAGTCTCGGTCTTGTCCCGTTCGGCAATAGCGGTTCACGGCCTTTGTGCTGAAGGCTGAGTGCAATCATGCGCAGGCTAGCAACCGTTTTTCTTGATATCCTCGGGCGTCATTGCGAGATCGAGGCCACGCGCGGTCGGTGGTTGCCATGTCGGGGAGTCCTCGGACGCGCCTTGCGGATTTGTACCGATAAGGGCGCCGCCTGTTCCGCCGGTCCAGCCGGTCGAGCCGGCGTTGCCGGGTGCTGTACCATCCGCGCTCAAACGGTCGGGCTCCGTCGCCGGGTCCGCCTTCCCGGCGGTCGCATCGCATCCGGTGTTGGCATCGTTCTCCTGCGAATGTGCAGGGACAGTCATGCCCAGACAGGCGAGGAAGAGAGCGGTGGCAAGGGCAAATCGGGGATCGCGCATGGCATTCTCCTTCAGCGTTGCTCTACCAACGGGATGCTGCGGCCGGTTGTTCCATCTCCCCTTTTCACTCAGGCGCGAACCTCCACCTGCACGGGGCCAGGTTGCGTGTAGCCGACGATGCTGGCGAGCGGGTAGCCAGCGTCCCGGATCGTCTTGACCAGACTGTCAGCGCTGGCGGCATCGCAGGCCACCAGAAGTCCGCCTGATGTTTGCGGGTCGGCGAGCAAAAGACGCTGCCAGTCCGCCATACCATCGGGCAATTTGATCTCGCTGCTATAACTCGCCCAGTTGCGCTCCGACGCGCCGGTGATGAAGCCTTCTCGGGAAAGCGTTTCGGCCTGCGACAGGAACGGAATGTTCGCGAGGGAGAGCGACACGGTCAAGCCGGACGCGCGGGCCATTTCGAGCCCATGACCGAGAATACCGAAGCCGGTGACATCCGTCAGCGCATGCACATGCGGATCGGCGGCAAGCTCGGACCCGATCCGGTTGAGAAGGGTCGTCGAGGCGATCATCTCCTCATAACAAGCCCGCGGCAGCGCCTTCTTCTTGAAGGCGGAGGAATAGATGCCGACGCCAAGGCCCTTGGTGAGGATCAAGGCATCCCCCGGCTTCGCGCCGCTATTGCGCCGCACCTGTTCCGGGCGACAGATGCCGATGACGGCAAGGCCGTAGATGGGTTCGACCGAATCGATCGAATGCCCGCCTGCCACAGGGATGCCGGCCTGCGCGCAGATCGAGGCGCCGCCTTCGAGGATCTTGCCGATCGTCTCGGGGGAAAGCTTGTTGATCGGCATCCCAAGGATCGCAAGCGCCAGGATCGGCTTGCCGCCCATGGCGTAGATGTCGGAGATCGCGTTCGTTGCGGCGATGCGCCCGAAATCATGCGGGTCATCGACCACAGGCATGAAAAAATCGGTGGTGGCGATGATGCAGGTGTGGTCGTCGACCTGCCAGACCGCCGCGTCGTCCGCCATCTCGTTGCCGACGAGAAGCTGGGAGAAGGGCTGCATGGCCGGCTGATTGGCGAGAAGCCGCTGCAGAACCGAGGGCGCAAGCTTGCAGCCGCATCCTCCGCCATGGGCAAGCTCAGTCAGACGGGGTTCAAGAGATGTCATGTGTGCTCCCGCGTAAAAGATTTTGCCCGTTCGACCGCGTGGTCTCGCCGGCAACCGATAGTTGGCAAGTTAGGACGATGTCGTGCGGGAGCAAGGCCGCTTCGATGCTTCTGCGAGATATGGCCGTCCGGAGCGGCAGGGTGACCGCGTCCCCGGTCGCTGCGACGGTTTGACCCGCCGAATCGACGCCTGCTGCGTGCGGGATTGTCGTGATCTGCCATGACAAGTTGTTGTATCCCTTTCGGTGTTGCGCCATGTGTACAACTGTCGATCAGCCGTCAGCCGAGCGGGGAAGTAACCTCGCGGGCAATTGGAGTCATGATTTTGTTTTCAAGAGTTTTTCTGCCTGCCCTTGCCGTCCTCGCCGTTTCAGGCGTGCCCGCAGCCTTTGCATCCGAAGATGTCGCGGCCTTTTATGACGGCGCCCTCTGCAACCCGCCCTACACGATGCAATCGGCAACCGAGTTCTATGACGCCGCCGAGAAGCTGGTGAAACCCGATACGTCGCTGCTGACGGCCTATGTCTACAAGCTGCCGTCCGACATCGGGCGCGATGGCTTTAAGACGAATGAGGTTATCTTCGCCGGCAGCTCCGTCGGCGTGCTGATCGAAGGCGCGCGTGCGGACGAATTGGCGGCCCGCTACCAGCTGGAGCGCGAAAAAAGCAGCATTCTCGGCACGTCCACCAAGGGCTATGCACGGGTTCTGCCCGATGCCGAACAGCCGACAGCGGAGATGGGCATCGTGTCGATCGTTGCCCGCGAAAGCGAAGCCATTCCCGGCAAGACCTTGCTCGCCTGCGAGTTCGTTTCGCATGCGGATCTGGAGGCGCTCAAGAATCTTGAAGGCGGCAACTAGGACGAAGCGATACGCCCGGCCGACAGGGCCGTCCGGGCGCATTCCGGGATGCGGGCGAAGTCACAAAGATCGCCTGCGTCCCGTCTGACGTGTACGGCAAGAGCATGTTAGGCTGATCGCATTTTCAACAATGCGAGGCGCGACGCGCCCGAAGGGAGACCATGTCCGGCTCGGATGGCAGTATGTTCGACTATCTCGGGATACTGGCCGTATTTCTGCTCGTTGCCGCCAACGGCTTTTTTGTTGCGGCCGAATTCTCGCTGGTTTCCGTCCGCCGCAGCCGCGTGACCGAATTGGTGGCACAGGGGCGAATGAACGCCAGTGCGCTCCAGCATGCCGTCGACAATCTCGACGCCAACCTGGCCGCCACTCAGCTCGGCATTACCATATCGTCGCTGGCGCTCGGCTGGGTGGGCGAGCCCGCTCTGGCGCATCTGATCCAGCCGCTGTTGAGCGGCCTGCCGATGGCATGGGCCTCGTTCGGTTCGCATGCGATCGCGGTCGCGATTTCGTTCATCATCATCACCGCGCTTCATATCGTGCTCGGAGAACTGGCGCCGAAGAGCCTGGCGCTGCAGCGCAGCGAGGGAACGGCCCTTGCGGTCGTGCGTCCGCTCGGATTTTTCCTGTTTCTGTTGCGTCCGGCGATTCTGGCTCTCAACGGCCTCGGCAATCTCGTGCTTCGACTGGTCGGTCTGCGGCCCGGCACCGGCGAGGCGTCGATGCATTCGCCCACCGAACTGAAGCTGCTTGTCGCCCAAAGCCAGGAGGCCGGTCTCCTCGATGTTGCCCAGCAGGAACTGGTCGAACGGATCTTCAACATCGGCGACCGCCGGATTTCCGATTTCATGACCCCGCGCATGGAAATCGACTGGATCGATGCAGACGACACGCGGGAGGAAATCCTGCGCACCGTCAGGGATTGTCACCATGAGCAGTTGCTCATCGGCCGAGGCGGCATCGACTATCCCTTGGGCATGGTGCTGAAGAAGGATCTGCTCGATCAATTGCTCGACGGCCAGACGCTCGATCCGATGAAGGCGATGCGAGAGCCGCTGGTGCTGCACGAATCGGCGCGCGTCTTCCGTGTCCTCGAAACCTTCAAGACCGCGCCCGTCCGTCTGGCGATCATCGTCGACGAATATGGCAGCCTCGAAGGCATCATCACCCAGACCGACCTGTTGGAGGCGATTGCAGGCGACCTGCCGGATACGGAGGCGAGCGATCCTGACATCGTCACCCGCGCGGATGGTTCGCTGCTGATTGAAGGGCTGATGTCGGCGCACGACGCTTTTGAGCGGCTCGGCATTCATGACCGGCCGGAGGGCGATTTTCACACCATTGCCGGCTTTGCACTGCAGATCCTCGGCCATCTTCCGCATGTCGGCGAAACCTTCGACTTCCAGGACTGGCGCTTCGAAATCATCGACATGGACGGCATGCGCATCGACAAGCTCTTGGCGTCGCGCCAGGAGTGATACCACTGCATGTTTCCCTAAATCCTTCGATTTAGGGATAAAAACATGCAGCAATTCAAAGTGCTACAGCGACCTTTGCGCGTCTAATAAGACGCGCGGCGCTGTAGGTCCCGCTGCTGCGGAACTCGTCTCCTGGTCGGCCAGGCGATGTGAAGGCCATGTCAGAGCGTCGCCAACGCGCGGTTGGACAGGGCGCCGCCATAGGCCTCGCGAATGGCTACCTTGTTTTCCAGGGCAATCACGATCTCTTCGGCGAAATCGATCGCATGCAGGGCCCGAATGGATTGCAGACCACCGGGTGTGAAGACATTGATCTCCAGGATCTTGTCGCCGACGATATCCAGGCCCACCAGGAACATGCCGTCGTCGATCAGTTTGGGCCTCAGCTTTTCAGCAATCGCCAGTATGGCCGGGGTAATGGTTGCCGCCTGGGCGGTGCCGCTCGCGTGGATGTTGGACCGCACCTCGCCCTTGGCCGGAACCCGTCGAAAAGCGGCATAGACGTCGTCGCGAACGAGCGGGCGGCCGTTCATCAGGAAAAGCCGGATATCGCCTGCCGTGGCTTCTGGCAGGTAGCTCTGGGCAATGAGATAGCCGATCTCGCTGACGGCCTCGAAGATCTGGTTGAGGTTGGCTTCCTCGCTCGACTTTATCTTGAAGACATTCCTGCCGCCTGAGCCCTGCAAGGGCTTGAGGATGACGCCGTCGCGATGATCGTCGATGAACGCGCGGATCTCTTCGATGTTCTTCGAAATCAGCGTCGTCGGGCGCACGGCCCGGGGGAAATCCTGAAAGTAAAGCTTGTTCTGCGCAAGCGACAGACCGGAGGGATCGTTGACGACGATCGCGCCGCGCTCCGAGGCGAGGCGCCCGAAGTTGGCGCCGACATTGGCGGCCCACGGCCGGCCTTCCGCATCTTCGGACGGGTCGTTGCGCAGAAACAGCACATCGATCTCGCTGATGTCGACGACGCTCATCTTCGCATCGTCGGCTTTCAAAGCCGAAATGAACGTTTCCGGCTTTTTCGGCTTCGTACCGTTGAGGCTGCGCGCCCGGATCATCAGCTTGTCGTCGGGCCGCAGGATGAAATCCGCCGGGGTGACGTAGCAGATTTCATGCCCGCGGGAGAGGGCGGCAAGCGCCAGCGCCGTCGTCGTGTAGGACGCTGTCTCGGAGTCTATCGAGTTGACGAAGAAGGCTATGCGCATCGGATCTCCTACTCTGCGACCATGTCGAGCGGGGTTATTCCCCCACGCGCCCGGTCCAGCCGGGCACGTGCATGGGCGTCATCCAGAAATATAGGGCGCACCGCCGGCGCACCCAGCAAGCCGCGCAAGCTCAACTCTTGCATGGCTGCGAAATGTGAGGCGGCGATCTTGCCCATCCAGAAGGGTTCAAGACTGCCGCCTGCGGCCAGATGGGCAAGCAGCTGAAGAAGCCCGCGCAGATAGATCGCGTCCTTCGCCAACCCGCCTCCGCGATAGATCCGCAGGACGATGTTGAAGGCGTCATCAGGCTGAAACCAATGCTGATCGACGAGCAGCCGATAGGTCTCCGGGAAAAGCGCACCGTTCAACATCGCCGCGCAGGCAATCACGCGCGCCGCAATCAGCCGCAGGCGCCCCAGCGTCATGCCGCCGCTCAAATATTCGGCAAACACGGCAAGCCCTTCCTGCATGCCCTCGTAGCCTGCGAGGCCCGAGCGGAAGAGCCGCAGCCCCTGCGCCGAGCCGTTGAAATAGGTCAGCAGGTGCACGCCGATTTCGTGATTGAGCAGGGCCTCGACGCGGTGCCGGCTCATGGCCGTGCTGCGCGAAATCAACAGCTGGCTCCTCGACACCAGCAATCCGGCGGGAATGTCGTCGCGCAGCTCCACCGAGGCGGTGAAATCGGCATATTGCCGCTTATAGGCCGAAACCATCGTTTGCGCCCGGTTGCGAACGTAGTCGCAATCCACATTGTCAGCCGCCGGTTTTTGTCCGGGCTTGCCGGTCCGCTTTTGTGTCTGCACCAGGATATCGGTGGCGACGTCGAGGAGTTTAGCCTCCACCGGACCATAGAGCGCCCGGCCGAATTCGACGAATGTGCGGCTCTCGCGGGCCGAGATCATCGAAAGCTGCAGGTCGAGCTCCTGTTGTTTCTGGCGATAGAGCGCGTAGAGCAACGGGTCCTCGAGATGCTCGAAGCTGATCGAAAAAAGCTTCTTCTTTGCGGCCTCGACTTCAAGTGTCAGCGGCCGATAGAGCAGCCGCGGGCCGACTTCGTATCGGCTCGAAACAAACTCCGCCCAGGCCGCATCGGCGTTGATCGGCGTTACCGCCAGGAGGAAATCGAAACTTGAGGCAATCTCGTCTATGGCGCGGTCGGTGCGGGCCACCGTCTCGACGAAGGTTTTACGGCCGAAGGCCCGGTGCGTCGAAACGCGCGTGTCCGTCGCGCATTGGGTCGCTGCCGCCAGCGCCTTGAGACCGGCATCGAAGATGTTGGCAATCAGGCGTTCTCTTAGTTCCGGGTAGATCCGTCGCGTGCCCGGCTCGCGATAGATCGGCGCAAATCGCACACTGATGTGGGGGAACGCCGTCAGCGCTTTGCCGTTGGCGTCTTGCGGCGGTGGCGACAGCAGGTCCATGTGGGCGGTGCGAAATTTGCCTTCGATCGTGCTGACGGAGCCGAGGAAGGCTTTCGCGGCGGCCTCAGCAGCCGGGTCCTCGCCAGCGGTGACTTCGATCGTGAAAGGCGGCAGATAGGGCGCGTCCTTGGCGGGCGCCTCGTCCCGTTCGAGTTCGCCATATTCGAGCACGAAGAAAGCGCCGAGACGCTGTCGAAGCGCGCTTCCGACTGCCTCGATGACAGCGGCAGCCGCCGCGGCGTCGGGTGCCATCAGGTAGGAGGCGTTGGACTGGGTGATCTCGCGTGCCACGACGGCTTGCTTCGCCTCGGCGATAAACACGCAGAGAAAGGGCAGCGGTCGGTCGATGTGCAGGCGCCCGCCCTCGGCAAATTCGCGCCGCACCGCTTTGCCGGCCTCAAGGCAGGCGATCACCTCGCCGAGCCACACATCATCTGGTGCCCGGTGCCCGGCTTCCTGATGATCCCGGGCGCTGTGATCCCTTGGCGTCGCTGCGCTCTTCATCGGCGCGCATCCAGCGCCTTGACGAGATCAGGCACAGTCGATGCCACTAGCGCGCGCAATGCCTCCAGCACCTCGAAATCCGGCTCGCCGGTCCATTCGTCCATGAAGAATTTCTTGAACTCGATGGCGATCGCGCAGCCCGTCTGCGGAAAGTACTCATGGATGAAACGCGTTTGTTCGCCGCGCCCCTGAAACGCGACATTCTCGCGAACGTCGAAACGCCTGCCCTGAAATTCGAAGCGGTGAAAGGTGTCGAGCAGTGTCGCGAGCACATCGGCCCAACGGTCGCGGTTCATCGAATGGGTGCCGATGTTGATCTCGGGCGCACCTTCGGGATCAGAGGGTGTGGCGGTCGACCCACCGCGCCGATGATTGTAGCTGTGCACATCCAGAACGACGAAGCTGCCATGCCGCCGCTCGATCGACAGCAGCATCGATCGCAGCATGCGATAATATTCGTCATGCAAGACGAGTGAGCCCTCGTGAAGTTCATGAGGAAGCGCGTCTCGCCAGACTGTAAGCCCCCAGGCCTGTAAGGGGTCGACATATACCGCGCCGTCGCGGGCACGGTTGAGATCGACCTCGAAGCGCGAGCGATGCACGATCACCCGGTTCACCAAGTCCTGAATGATAAAGGCGGTGTAGGGATCCTCTTCCCGCAGGCGCTCTTCATCGGCAAGGGCTATCAGCGACCGCAGATCGGCGCGCAGGCCGTGCCCGTCGTGTATCGCCGTAGCGACGACGGGACTGTCGCCGCGATGCACGGTCCACCAGCTGTCTTCATCGAAGTCCTGTCGTTTATCACCTGTTCGATCAAGCATATTCGGGTCCCGTTCCTCCCTCGTCGATGGACCTGTGGTCTGGCTACAATTCGCGAGAGAACGGTTCGGTTCCAAACGCTGCGCAATTCGCATCGGGACGAGAGGTGCAGGGAGCATGCCGATGGCGGTCACACTGGGACGGTCGCGGCTCGTTGCGTCTTGGCTGCTGCACGGGCGACGGAACCAATGCGCCTCCGCCGCATTTTCCCAACACGTTACAACGCATTAGGGAAGGTGGAGCCATGCTTGGAACCATTCTGCTTATCGTATTGATTCTGCTGCTGATCGGTGCGTTTCCGAGCTGGCCGCATTCGACCAACTGGGGCTATGGCCCATCGGGCATACTCGGCGTTCTGGTCGTCGTTCTCTTGATCCTCCTGCTCCTGGGACGGATCTGACGGTGGCGTAAATCTTGTCACCCGCGTCGATGGAACCCGACCTCATCTACGTGACCGACGCCGATCCGGGCATAAGGCGCTACCGGAAGGGAAAGCGCTTCAGCTATCGCCTTCCGGACGGCTCGACCCTCAAGGATCCGGACACCCGAGCGCGTATTGCAGCGCTCGGCCTGCCACCCGCCTATGAGCGTGTCTGGATCTGTTCCAAGCAGAACGGCCACCTGCAGGCGACCGGCTTCGATGCGCGCGGGCGAAAGCAGTACCGCTACCATGATGCCTGGCAGGAAATGCGCAATCACGCCAAGTTCGATCAGTTGATCGACTTCGCCACTGCCCTGCCGAAAATTCGCCGGACCCTTCGCCGCCATATGGATGGGCCGCTTGACGATGCTCGCACCGTGCTCGCCGCCCTTTCGACACTGCTCGATCAGGCGAGCCTGCGCGTCGGCAACGCCACCTATGTCGAGGAAAACGGCACCTATGGCGCAACGACGCTTTTGAAACGGCATCTCAAGCTGCGCGATGAGGGCATCGAGCTTCGCTTCATGGGCAAGGGCGGCAAGCGTGTCGTTCGCCGGCTGCGTAGTCCGCGGCTGCAACGGTTGCTCGAAGATATTGCCGACCTGCCCGGACGCCAGCTTTTCGTCAGCAGGGACGCGAACGGTGATCTGCATCCGATCGATTCCGGTCGGCTCAATCGCTATCTCGCCGACATCTCCGGTGCACCGATCTCGGCCAAGACATTTCGCACCTGGGCGGGAAGCGTCGCCGCTTTTACCGAGGCGCGCCTGGCGCTGGCGGAGGAGCGGCGCCCCTCGGTCAAGCGGATGTGCGAGGCGGCGGCCGACGTGTTGCACAACACCCCAGCTGTCTGCCGCAAGAGCTATGTTCACCCTGATATCATCGCCCTTGCCGATAGGGAGGGCAAAATCAACCTGCGGCGGCTTGAGGCACGGCCAAGGCAAAGCAACCTGTTGCGTGCCGAGGAGGATCGCCTGCTGCGGTTCCTCCAATACGCCGCGCGCGCGAAGAGGCGTGCGACCTGAGTTGGGTCGTGATCATTTGCCGGCCAGCAGGCCCTCAACTGTGCGGATGAGGTCCCGGCTGTTGAACGGCTTGGAAAGGCGGGGAAGGTTGCGATACTGCTCGGGAAGGTCGGAGGCGGCGTAGCCGGTCAGCAACAGCACCGGAACGCCGCGGGCCAGCAGCTCGTCTGCCACGGGATAGACGAACTCACCGTTGAGATTGACATCGAGCGTCGCTGCCTGCGGTGTCTCCCGCTTTGCCGCGGCGATCGAACTGCGCAGGCTGGTGAAGGGGCCGATAACATCGAAACCCGCGGCCTGCAGGTCGTCCTGGATCTGTATCGCCAGCAGATACTCGTCCTCGACAACAAAGACGCTCCGTTGTCCGCCATTCATCGTTCAGCACCTGCGGCGTAGGGCATGTGGATCGTGTACCTCAAACCGCTCTTTGCAAAATCCAGTTCGACGTCGGCGCCGAGGTCGGAGCCGACGACGCGTTCCAGCAGCAGCCGGCCAAAACCGTTTCTGGAAGGCGGGGCGACTACGGGACCACCGGTTTCACACCAGTCGATGTGAAGCGCCTTGTTGGCCCGATCCAGGCTCCAGCTGACGTCGACATGCCCGCTTTCCACCGAAAGCGCGCCATGCTTGGCGGCGTTGGTTGCGAGCTCATGGGCCGCCATGCCAAGGGCCAGAGCGTGCCGTGGCGAGAGCATGATCGCCGGTCCGCCGAAGGAGACGTTGCCGGCGTTTTCGTTCTTGTAGGGCGCAAGCTCATCGCAAAGGATCGTTTCCAGCGAAACGCCGGCCCAGGTTGCTTCCGCGAGCCGGGTATGCGTCTGGGCGAGAGCCCGGATGCGCGCATGAAACGATTGCTCGGCCTCCTTGCGGTCGGGGGTCATGGCGAAGGACTGGCGGGCGATCGAGGTGACGGTCGCGAGCGTGTTCTTGACACGGTGGCTGAGTTCGGCAACCAGCAGATTGCGCTGCGCCTCGGCGTCCTTGCGTTCGGTAATGTCCATGCAGACGCCGGCGAGGCGCAGCGAGGAGGGTCCTGCGCCTTGCAGAAAACGGCCGAACGCCTCCAGCCAGCGAATGGATCCATCGGGGCGGCGGATGCGATAGGATGTGTGGTAGTCCTCGCGCCTTTCGATGGCGGATTGGATCTCAAGCTCGACCATGGCGAGATCATCAGGGTGGATGTCCGCCTTGAAGTCGTCGAGCGTGCCGCCGAAACTGCCCGGCTCTAGCCCGTGAAGTGCTTCGAGGCCCGGCGACCAGATCACCTTGCCGGTGTCGAAGTTCCATTCCCAAGCCCCCATCCGGCCGGCTTCGAGCGCCATCTGCAGCCGCCGCTCGCCATCGCGCATCGCCTGTTCGGTCTCCTTGCGCTCGGTGATATCGACGAAAGCGGCAACTGCGCCTTGCGGTATGCCCCAGGCGTCGATCAGCGGCGTGGCATTGCCTAGCAGATGCCGGGACGTGCCGTCGTCAAAGCGGATCTCCTGTTCGAAGCTGCGCACCTCTTCGCCGCGTGCCGCCCGCTGGACCGGCAATTCGTCCGGCGAAAGCAACCTGTCTTGCGAATAGACCTTGAAGTGCGCGGGCCGTTCGCCGGGCGGTGCCGAGAGGGAGGGATTGCTCTCAGGCGGCAGCCGCAGCAGCTCGAACGAGCTTCTGTTGCCGCTGATGACCCGACAATCTGGGGTCCTGGCAATCCAGATCGGCGCCGGGACCGCTTCCATGAGCGCGAGCACCTCCGTCGCCCTGGCGCGCTCCTTTGCCTCGTTGTGCCGCAGCAGATCTTCGGCCCGCCGTCTCGCCTCTTCGGTCCGGATGCGCTGCACGCTGAAGCTCAGCTGGCGGGCGATGGTCTGAGCGAGGTCGACCTCGGAAGCGGCGAAGTGATGCGTCGTGTCGTAGTAGGTCATGAACTTGCCGATCAGTCGGCCTGCCGAGACCAGCGGAATGAAGCCGAGAGCGCCGATGCCTTCGGTTCGAACGGCTGCGCGCAACTCATCCGAGATGTCGGCCAGGCCAATATCTTCGATGAAGATCGGGTTGGGATCCTGCGCCTCCGCGCTCCATGGCGTGTGGCCGTCGACGGCGAGGCGATAGCGTTCCGAAAGTCCGCGGGAGGCGACAAAACGCATGGTGCCGGTCTCGTCGATGAGCAGGATCGATGCCCGGCTGCAGCGCAGCGCCGATTGAATGGCGTCGAGCGCAGCCTCATAGACGGCGGCGATCGACCGCGCACGGTGCACTCGCTCGGTAAACTGATAGAGCGAAGCCTGCTCGCGCAGGCGCTCGGAAAGCACCAGCTCGGCTGCCTTGCGTTCGCTGATATCGCGGGCAATCTTCGAAGCGCCGACGACACGCCCCTCGTTATCGAGGATCGGCGATATCGTCAGCGATATGTCGATGAGGGTGCCATCCTTGCGTTGCCGTCTCGTTTCATAGTGATCGACGCGTTCGCCTTTGCGGATCCGGTCTAGGATTTGCATTTCCTCGTCTTCATGGCCCTTCGGAATGAGGCGCATGATCGGGGTTCCCACCATCTCCTGCACGCTGTATCCGAACAGTGCCTCGGCGCCCCTGTTCCAGCTGGTGACGACGCCGTTCAGGTCCTTGCTGACAATGGCATCATCAGAGGATTCGACGATCGATGCGAGATGGCGGGCGGAAAGCTCGGCAATCCGGCGGCTTTCGCTTTGTTTTTGGCTGTCGGCAAGCAGTCGAGCGTTGTCGATGGCGATGGCCGCTTGGGCGGCGATGGCAACGACGATGTCCTCGGAATCGTGGGTGAAGACACCCGGTGCGTCATGGCCGAAGAACAATCCCCCGAGCACGGCCCCGGAGCGGGCGATCACCGGAACGGCGAGGTAGCTGACAACGGGCAGATGCCCCGGCGGCATGCCGAGATGCGGCTCGCTCAACCCGTAGCGCGGGTCTTTGCGGATATCGTCGCTGCGCACGACCCTTTCGCCGTTGAAGGTCGGCGCGAACACTGCCGTCTTGCGCGGCGGGCCGAATTTTTCGAACGCTTCCCGCGGTGCGCCGGACAGGGTGAAGAGTTGAAAATGCTCACCGGTCTCGTCGACGACATTGTAGAAGAACGCACCGAATTTCGCGCCGCTGAGTTCCGTGGCGCTGTCGGTCACGGTCTGGACGATATGCTCGATATCGAGGTCGCTGGCTAAAAGCCTGGAGATGCGATCGAGCGCCTGAATGCGGTCGGTCTTGGCGCGCAGTTCCTCTTCCGCCGCCTTGCGCTTGCCGATGTCGATGAGGACATTGACGGCGCCGATCATCTCGCCTTCGGCATCGAAGATCGGTGTCGGGTAAGGAACCACCGCCACCATTGTCCCATCGGGACGCGCGACGATCAATTCCTCGCCACGAACGGCGCGTTTGCTGAGGAGCGCCTCGGCCATCGGGCATTGATCGGTCGGCAGCACCGTGCCGTCAGGTCGATGCAGGCGCCAGCAGACGCACCAGCGGTCCGCATTGAGGCGTGGTTCGCGTCCCGCCAACTCCGCCGCAGCGCGATTGAAATAGGTGACGACCCCGGCCGCATCCGTGGTGTAGATCGCGATCGGAAGGCTGTCGAGGACAGCTCTCGATTCGATCGTCTGCGATCCCGCTGCTCCCGCCAGCGCTGCCGCCAATGCTTCTGCGCCGCTCATAATTCCCTCCGCAAGCGCTTGCTAACGCAGGGCAACGCGGCGCGATGGGATTTTGTTCCGCTTGCATTCTGTCCAACCCGGCTCGGTGATCACGCCCCAGCCTCAAATCCGGAGGCCTTTACCGGCTCGAAGTGGCGGCGCCGAGGATCAGCCGATTGATGAAATCCAGCTTCTGGATAACCGGCTGCGACAGGACGAAGGGATAGCTGTCGGGCTGGCCCATCGACCGCTGGATGGCGTTGAGCGCAACGCTGAGCGGCACCCACGCCTCGACAAGCACGCCTGCGCTCGGCTCCCGATAGGGATCGAAGGGGATTTCGGCCTCGAGCGTATCATGCCCGATCGGATCGAGGACCATGCCGAAGGCGCGCCCGGTCTCCAAGGCGTCGACGATGTGGAAGAGATGGGCCCAGCACTCGGCGAAATCCTCTGACGGATGGGCACTCGCATAGGGGCTGATGAACCGTTCCTGCCAGTCGTCGGGAGGGCCTTGATAGTAGTGGCGTTGCAGTGCTGCCGCATAGTCCTGTGTCTCATCGCCGAACAGTGCGCGCGCCTCGATCCTTGTCGCCTCGTCAGCGACGAGTTTCTGCCAGTAGAAGTGACCGATCTCGTGGCGAAAGTGCCCGAGCAGCGAGCGGTAAGGCTCGTTCATCGATACTCGCACGCTTTCGCGAACGACGTCCTCCGCCTCGGAGGCGCGCAGACTGATCATTCCATTCTTGTGGCCCGTTCGGGCAGGTACGGTGTTGCCGTAGGTATCGACGGTGTCGGCGAGGAATTCGAACGCCAGCCCGTTCTGCGGATCCTGCTCGCGGGTGGGATGCGGCAGCCGCCAGCGCAACAACGAATAGAACAGATGACGCTGTGCCAGGCCTATTCTGCGCCAGCGCTCAAGGCCGACGCCGTCGATTGTCGGCACGATGGTGTTGTGACGACAGGCGACGCAGTAGCGATCGGGCTGATCGGCCGGCACCAGCCAATGGCAGACATCGATGACGGCATTGTCGCAGAAGCGAAAGGTCCGCGATCCGCCGCCGTGGACCTGCCACAGTCCGTCGTCGAGTGGCACCAGCGCGTGCATCGCCACATCGCCTGGATCGAACCCGAGGGTCGATCCACAGCGCATGCAGCTGCGGTTTTCAAAATGGATCGTCTGACCGCAGGCGCTACACTGGAAGAGCCGCATTCTTTCTCCTTGCAGGGGTTCTCCGGTCTTCGAAAGATGCTCTCACGTACAACTTTTGCGTGCTTTCATGGCGGCATCCAGGGCCTGCCGCGACGGGCCATATTTCTCAAACAAGGGCCGGGCTTCGAGCGGCGGCAGATCATAGGCGCGGATGAATTCGGTCAGATCATAGATCTTGCTCCAGCCGTATACCACGTCTCTTTGAGCCACGGGCCGGTTCTCTTGCACGGGTCTTCCCATCGTTGTCGGATTTCTCCCTGGGGTCATGATGCGGCCACTGTTGCGGCCACGCCAACAACCCGGCTGGCCTGACAAAGTTCCATTTCCGTCGTGCTCTCAGAAAAAAACCCCGCCGGAGCGGGGTTTCTGAAATCGTTGAACGGTCAGAGCTGACGTCCATACCATTCGTCGATATCGCGGCGAGCGCGGTCCTTTTCGATGCCGTAGCGTTCCTGGATCTTGCCTTCGAGCTGATCCCGCTTGCCGGCGATCTGATCGAGGTCGTCGTCGGTGAGCTTGCCCCACTGTTCCTTGACCTTGCCCTTGAACTGCTTCCAGTTGCCTTCAACACGATTCCAATCCATCTGCGAATCTCCTGACGTTGTGGTTGCACTGATAGGCAAACGCCTCGTGTCGGCTTTGGTTCATTCATGGCGGCAAAAAGTTCGGGACGGCGATGACGCCGCACGCGCCCGGGTCGCACTTCGCTCTCGCCTTTCTCATCCAGCGCTACAGATAGAAAACGAGGAACCGTCAGCGCCTCCCGGCGCCTTGTGGAGGAGTGTTCCCATGAATGAGCCGTTCGTGGCTTTCGATCTCGGCAGGATGATGATCGGCGACGAGCCGCCGCTTTTCCTGCTCGAGATCGCGCTGAGGACGCTGATCATCTACGCCTACACCCTGTTCCTGATCCGATGGATCGGCAGCCGGTCGATCGGCCAGCTCTCGCTGGTGGAGTTCCTGCTGGTGATCGCGCTTGGCTCTGCGGTTGGCGATGCGATGTTCTATCCCGACGTCCCGCTCGTCCATTGCATCGTCGTCATCACCGTGGTCGTGCTGCTGGACAAGTCGTTGAGCTACATCGTTGCTCGCAACCGAAAGCTCGAGGACGTGATCGAGGGCGTCAGCGTCGAGGTGGTGCGCGATGGCGCAATCCTCTGGAAGGCGCTGAAGCGGCTGAACGTTGGCCACGACGAGCTGTTCGAGCAGCTCCGCCTGAAGCAGGTGCGGCATCTCGGACAGGTGCGGGCCGCCTATTTCGAAACCAACGGGCTGCTGTCGGTTTTCACCTTCGATGAGCCGTCGACCAGGCAGGGGCTGTTGATCGAGCCGCCCTGGGACATCAGCAAGCCGACGCAGTTCCGGTCCGGATCCGCCGTTCGTGAGAAACGCCGTCTTGCCTGCGTGCAGTGCGCCGAAATCCTCAAGCTTTCTCCGGGCGAAATGGTGCCGCCTTGTCCACGCTGCGGGGCGGAGCTCTGGCACGAGATCCATTAGCGTGTGTTGCTTGTGCGGCGGCGGATGTGGCAGAAATTAGGATCGCCGAGAGGTTTGCTCGCAATCGGGAAGGACAAGTGCATTGAAGGTCATGGGACTTATCGGCGGCATGAGTTGGGAAAGCTCTGCCCAATACTATCGTATCGTCAATCAGGAAGTCCGGGCGCGCCTGGGCGGCGTGCACTCGGCCAAGAGCCTGATGTGGTCGATGGATTTCGGTGAGATCGAGCGGTTGCAGCATATTGGCGACTGGTCGGCCCTGACGGGCGAAATGACCGATGCGGCCCGCCGCCTTGAAGCCGGCGGCGCGGATTTCCTGGTGATCTGCACCAACACCATGCACCGGATGGCCGATGCCATATCCGCAGCCGTCTCCATTCCGCTCTTGCATATTGCCGACCCGACGGCGGAGAAGATCAAGGCGCTCGGCCTCAGCCGCGTCGGATTGCTCGGCACGGCCTTCACCATGGAGCAGGATTTCTACAAGGGGCGGCTGATCGAACGGCATGGGCTGGACGTTCTGGTGCCCGGCGAAGAGGACCGGAAAACCGTCCACGACATTATCTACAAGGAGCTCGTGGTCGGCCGTGTCGAGGACGCGTCGCGCGACGCCTACCGTCAGGTCATTCAGCGACTGGTGGAACGCGGCGCCCAGGCGATCATCATGGGCTGCACCGAGATCATGCTGTTGATCTCCCAAGCCGACAGCCCCGTTCCGGTTTTCGACACCACCGAACTCCATGCGCTTGCGGCGGTCGATCGCGCTCTCGCCTGAATTGATGTCCTCTTGTCCACGGCCGGACAGTCCTGCCCGGCCGTAGCGCTCGAAGCGGTGGGTCGAGATACCCGGCGGCCGGCGGAGATATCAGCCGTTGCGGAAGGTGTAGCCGTAGCCGTTGAGCGCTGGGGCGCCGCCGAGGTGGGCATAAAGAACCTTTGATCCCTCGGGAAAATAGCCCTTGCGAACGAGATCGATCATGCCCTGCATCGATTTGCCTTCATAGACGGGGTCGGTGATCATGCCCTCGAGGCGGGCGCAAAGCCGGATCGCCGCCTTGGTCTCGTCGGAGGGCACGCCGTAGACCGGATAGGCATAATCCTCGAGCAGCACCACGTCCTCTTCGGTGAGATCGGTGCCGAGCTCGACC
Organism: Ensifer sp. ENS11; assembly: GCF_014851895.1. NCBI lineage: Bacteria > Pseudomonadati > Pseudomonadota > Alphaproteobacteria > Hyphomicrobiales > Rhizobiaceae > Ensifer > Ensifer sp. ENS11. Next base: position 146,798 of record NZ_JACVAN010000012.1, read on the forward strand.
AACTCGGCGGTCCTGCGGGCAATGTCGAGAACCTGTGCTTTTGTCTGCGCCGGGGTGAACGAGGCGTCGATGCCGATGACCTGCCGCTGGCGGCCGTCCTTGGCAAAGCCCACCAGCATGCCGGCATGGGTCGAGCCGGTGACGGTGCAGACGACGATGTAGTCGAACTTGAAGCCAAGCTCTTCCTCCTGCGCACGCACCTCCTCGGCAAAGCCGACATAGCCCAGCCCACCGAACTTGTGCACGGAGGCGCCAGCGGGGATGGCGTAGGGTTTGCCGCCACGCGCTTTCACGTCCTCGATCGCAGCCTCTCAGCTTTGGCGGATGCCGATGTCGAAACCTTCATCGACCATCTGGACCTCGGCGCCCATGATACGGCTGAGCATGATGTTGCCGACGCGGTCGTAGACGGCGTCCTCGTGCGGCACCCAGCTCTCCTGCACCAACCGGCATTTGAACCCGATCTTGGCGGCAACGGCGGCGATCATGCGCGTGTGGTTCGATTGAACGCCTCCGATCGACACCAGCGTATCGGCTCCGGAGCTGAGCGCATCCGGAATGATATATTCCAGCTTGCGCAGCTTGTTGCCGCCGAAGGCGAGGCCGGAATTGCAGTCGTCTCTCTTGGCGTAGATCTCGACCTGACCGCCCAGATGGCCCGAGAGCCGGTCGAGTTTCTCGATATGCGTCGGCCCGAAGGTGAGCGGGTAACGTTCGAATTTTTCCAGCATGTTGTTCCCTTCCTTCTGTTTTGAAAGTCAGGAAACGCTACCACCCATCACGTGGAAGGTGCTCTCTAATATCATGCAAAGATTTTGCATTTGCCCCGGCAGATTGCATAAGATCACAGATTGCATCCGCATATCACGACAAACAAGGAAGATTCTTCCATGCAAGGTGAACTCGATCGTATCGATCTCAAGATGCTGCGCCTGCTGCAGAAGAACGGCCGGCTGACCAATGCGGAGCTGGCGCAAATGGTCGATGTCGGTGCTGCGACATGCCAGCGACGGACCCAGAGGCTGTTCGAGGAAGGTTACATCAGCAATGTGCGTGCGCTTGTGGCGCCGCAGAAGGTCGATCGCGGCGCGCTGGTCATGGTCGGCGTGGTGCTCGATCGCTCGACGCCGGAGAGTTTTCGCGAATTTGAAAAGGCGGTCGAGAAGCTGAAGTTCATCCTCGACTGTCATCTCGTTGCCGGCGACTTCGACTACTTCTTGAAAATTCGCGTGGGTGACATGGCCGATTTCAATCGGATCCACGGGACGCAGCTGATCGCGCTGCCGGGCGTCCGCCAGACAAGGACGTTCTTCGTGATGAAGGAAGTGGTCGACAACGCCGCCCTCGATTTTTGAACGGTCGGCGCGATCGACCCCGGGCTAGGGGCTCCGCTCACCGTTTGTGTGCGACGACCCCGCTCGTCGTTTGTCATGCTGCCTCTATGTCTGTGCGCGAGAAATCGTCACCATTGAAGAGCAATGGCTCGTTGCGCGACTTGGCCAGCGCATAGGAAAAACAGTCCCCAAAATTCAGGCTCGCCGGGTGCCGGCCCTTGCCAAAGTTGCGCCAGGCACGTCTTGCAATAGCAATCTGTTCCGCGTCGACAGCGACGACTTCGACACCCGCTTTGTAGGGCCATAGATCGAGCTCGGCAGCGCCCGCCTCGCCGAGGCGAGCCTCGATCACGATGGACAGTTCAAGAATTGTCGCAGCTGAAATGAAACGCCGCGGAGCGTCGACTACTTTTTGCTCGTAGGTTTCTGCGTCCGGTTCGTTGAACGCGATCGCAACAATTGCTGATGTGTCGATGACCATCAGTTGGGAAGGCCGTTTTCGTCATACCCCAAAATCTCATCGGCAGAGCGCTTATCCAGCACCGGGAGCTTCGCCCAGCGTTTACGGCTCGCCGCCAGTTCCTCGAGAAGCACTTCGCGATTTCCGGCATTCGCGAGGCGCCGCAGCCGCTCTTCCAGGGCGCGGCGCGTGGCCTGCATTCTCGAGAGGGCAGGGCACATCAACTCGGCCGGCGGTAATCTTCGCAATCTGACGGATAAGGCGCGGCGAGGGGAGTTTTCGCTCGGACCGGTGCTGATGGCTCTATTGCGGGCGAACCCGGTGATTGCTCGAAGCGCCTAGCGAACGGCTCTTTGGAGGGCAGCAACCTGAAGCTTCTCGCTACCCCGGCGAATCTGTCGTAGTCGCTTGCGTTGTCGCCAATAGAGTCATATATTTTGCACAATAAATGAGTTGCTGGATATGGCGGAATGATCATGCCTCAGGTTCTGAAATCTTTAGAGCAAAGCGGTCCCCTGGTCCTGTCCTATATGGATCGCTCGGGAAAGATCGCTGTGGAACGGGTCGCAACCGGCTTCGGCATGTCTAAGAGCCAGTTGGCCGAGACGGCGGGCCTAGCCCGCGAAACGCTGTATAGAAGCGAGCGTAGCCTGGGTGCGAAAACGCAGAGCCGCCTTCGGGAAATGCTGGAGATTATCAGTCGTGTCTCAGATTGGGCCGGTGGTAAGGAGCAAGCAATGGCTTGGTACCGGGCTCAACCTCTACCAGCTTTTGGCGGGCGTACGCCCGAGGCTCTCGTAAAAGACGGCAAGGCCGCGGCGGTGCGAGATTACCTCGATCATATGGCCCTAGGGGGCTTCGCTTGAGGTTTGTGGGCAATTGTTACCGTGCGCACGATCCACGCTGGGCTTTCAAACCGGTTTCAGGAGATGGCGCGGCTATAAGGGGCGCGCGGTTCAACCCAAAAGGCGTGTCGGCTCTCTATCTCGGCCTCAGTGTCATGACGGCGATTAAGGAAGCCAATCAAGGATTTGCTCATCGTATCGACCCCTGCGTACTTTGTTCCTACGATGTCGACTGTGATGACATCGCGGACCTTACTTCTGACGTTGGTCGGGCCGCGAATAGTGTTTCGGTGGAGGAAATGACCTGCAGTTGGGCCACCGCGCTTTCCGAAGGAAGGAGGCCCCCATCCTGGTCGATATACGATCGACTGAAGGCGAGGGGTACGGCAGGCATCATAGTACCCAGTTTTGCGCCTGGCTCCGAAGAGGGAGATCGAAACCTGGTGCTTTGGAACTGGGGCCCCAGCCTGCCGCATAAAGTGCAGGCACATGACCCAAGTGGTCGGCTTCCGAAGGATCAGCTGTCCTGGGATTAGGCGCATCGGCGCAATAAGCGCGTCTGTTCTTGCAGCCATAATACGTCGGCTCTACCGTGCTTACAGCAAAGGTAATCAACCAAGACCCGGAATTTAGGTCCGGTGGGATAGACGCGATATAGCAGGACCGCCGGCTGTTGGCTGCGTTCGGCCAAGACACGGCAGCTCGCATGACTTTCCGTTGACGCCGGAACCGTCTACTAATGTGAGCGCACCAGTGTCATTCGAGCCTATCTGTCCGACAGGACGATGATCAAAAGAGGATACTTTGGCAACCGGTACAGTAAAATGGTTCAACACAACAAAAGGCTTCGGTTTCATCCAGCCGGATGACGGAACTGCTGATGTGTTCGTCCACATTTCCGCGGTGGAGCGAGCTGGTCTACGCGGACTCAACGACGGCCAGTAGATTACCTATGAGCTGGTGAAAGACCGCAAGTCCGGCAAGATGTCGGCGGACAACCTCCAGACCTGAGCCCATTGCGATTCTGCAGCTTACTGCATGCAGTGTTTGTTCTGCTCCAGCGGTGCCTCTGGCCGGACGTCCAGGACCACACGCCTCCGCCGGCATGACCGGCGCTTTCAGGTGATCAGCCGGGCCGCGCGACCTTGTTTTCGCTCAGCGTCGTTTCCACCTCTGCCGGCATGCCATGGCTTTTATCTTCGGCACGCTTAGCCGGGTCCCAGAGGTGATGGGCGACGAATTTGAGAAGCAGGCTTTCGGGCGCCGGCCAGGGGAGAGGAGCGCCGGTGGCGAGCTGGCACCAGGCTTCGAGATAGCCGAGATCCGAAGCAAGCGCCCTCAGCGTATTGGCACCCATGCCTTCGCCGGCGAGGTGTTTCAACGTCGCGACATCGTCGTCCGTGAGAAGGGCAGCAAGCTGGTCGCGGCGGTCGAACGGCAGGATGGCGTCGAGCGCGTCCAGCTCCTCGGCACGTTTGAGAACCGGATCCCCGCTGATCAACTTGCCTGCCGCTTCCGCCACCGTGGTCTCCCTTAGCTTCTATAGCCCCACGGATTGATGATTACGACACCGGTAGCTTCGAAGTCGGCGACATTGCGGGTCGCCAGTGCGGCGCCGCGTGAGAGGGTTATGGCGGCAATCTGTGCATCGAATTGGCTGATGGGGCGGCCAGCCTTGCGTCGCGCGATGGCGAGCGTCGCATAGGCGGCAGCTGCGTCGCTGTCGAAGGGTAGAATTCGGCCGGCCAGGTCTTCGCTGAATATCGGCATGATCGCCGCTTCCAGGCTCTGCCGCCTGCGCCCGTCCGGCATCAACCCAATACCATATCGGATTTCAGCTTCGGTAACGGCAGTCGTGAAGACAGAAGCCGGCGGTTGGTCGCCTAACCAAGCTTCAACAGCAGGCGAGGGCACGGGGCCAGGAGCTCCGGCAAAACATTGGTGTCAAGAATAATCACGCGCCAAAATCCGGAGCGTCACGAATCGGGTCGCGTGCAGGTAACTTGAGCTCTACGCCCCCGAGGGGTTCGATACGGGCGCGAATGGCACGCGCCAGATTGGTTGGCCGCTGGCCGGCTGTCAATCAGCATCCAAAATTCACCCCTTATTGGACTGCGCCCCTGAGGGTGGAGATATCGGCTTGGTGAATTGACCTGTGGCCCTCGGCATCGTGGATGGACGCCGACGGTTGTGGCATTTGTGACGAGTGCCTGGCGCCATGACGCAGTCGGCGTCCGAGCTGTCGTCTGCGTTTCTGGTTAAGTTCGAGAAGGCGCTTGCGGAGCTTCCCGAGGGCTACGTGCACGGAATTTTCCAGGGCCGCCGATGGAGGCGAGTGTGGCTGTATGGCGAAGAGCTGGGCGGAGCGGATGTCGTCAGTTTCAACCTCTATGTGCTCTCTGACGCGCGCACCATCCTGAGGCCCTGCGAAATGTCATCGTCGAAGGTTGTCGATTTCGTGCTTGGCTTTGAACGCACCTGAACTGGTGACCTGCTCATCGGCTCCGCGACCTCTCATGACCCGGATGTAGTGATTTCCGACAGGCGTGTCGTTGTAATCGCACCAGTCCTAGAATTGTACCATGCTGCCTCTCCTCAATTCGCGACTAGGTCGCGAACACTTAAAAGTGGCATGCCGGTTTCAGGGCTCGGCGCAAGGTCTCATCGATCACCTCTCTAGCGGCGGTGCTTCTCCAACGACAGCTTGTGCTCGAAACTCGCGGCTGTCTGGACCTAGCTGCTGAGCTATTGCGCATATATTTGTGATCGCTGTAACTCGCGCTGAATACTTTTAAATGCTCAATTCGGATATCATTGCTCATTTTTATATGCTATTTTCTTCGAAAATGGACATAAATATATGAACAAAAAACAAGCGGCCCTCGCTCGAAAACAGTTGGAACGACGTCTGGCGCCGGTGCGAGACCTAGAGCTCATTTCGCCGCCACGTGGTTGGATGAAGGCCATCCGCGAGGCCCTCGGCATGACTACGCGCCAGCTCGCCATGCGCATGGGTGCCGCTCCGTCCCGCATACCGGCAATCGAGAAGGCTGAAGTTTCGGGAGCGACAACGATCAGGACGCTACGGGAAGCGGCCGCGGCAATGAATTGCACCTTTGTCTACGCTTTCGTGCCGATCAAGCCGCTTGACGATATCCTTCGCGAGCGCGCGGCCGAAAAGGTCGGTGAGGAGATGACGCGACTCGATCATACGATGCGTCTGGAAAACCAGGCGTTGATCAAGTCGGACCTGGAGGACGAACGTCGCCGGCTTATCGACGCTTTGCTTGCAGACGCTGGGCGACGCCTGTGGGAAGAGGATTGACTCTATGGAGGAGGGCCCTCTTTTCCACGACGACGATGAAGCAAATACGCCGCTAACCGCTGAGGAACGGGAACAGCTCATTCCCTCCTACATCACCTTGCGGCACGAATTGAACGAGGCCGAGCAAGTTAACATCGGCGAAGGCTTGCGATGGGCGACGTCGCGAAAAAGGGACCCGCTCGACCAGGAATTCCTCAGTGAGTTGCACCGCCGCATGTTTGGGGACGTTTGGCATTGGGCTGGCCATTACCGGACAACACCTAGAAACATCGGCGTCGATCCCTATCGCATTGCAATGGATGTCAGGCAGGTGGCTGACGACGTGCGCTATTGGGTCGAACACGAGACCTTTCCACCCGACGAGATCGCTGTCCGGTTCAGCCACAGGCTAGTGGTAATCCATCCCTTCCCAAACGGAAACGGCCGATTTTCTCGCCTGGCGGGCGATCTGCTCGGGCGCCAGCTTGGACGACCGCCATTTAGCTGGGGCCGGGCAAATCTGGTCGATGCGGGCAAGACCCGAGCCCATTATGTTGCTGCACTTCGGGCGGCCGATAACCACGATATCGGACCCTTGCTGGAGTTCGCGCGCTCATGAGTTTTTCGAAAATGGTAGGTGAGCTTCTCAAGCTGGAAGCGAGAAAGGACTGACATGAAGACATTCACGCAGTCGCAGTTGCAGGCCATTGTGGATGCGGAGCGCTCCTCCCCCGAGTGAGGGATGGCGACGAAATCACGCATATCAAAAGCGGCCCGCAGCTGGGCTGCGGACCGATCTTCGGACAAGTCCTCAGAGCACGCGAACGTTGCGCGCGCTCCATTGCAATGAGGGCCGGACAAGCCCTTGTTCAAATCGTTGGCCACGCCCCAACGATCAAGCGGAATGACTTGCCGGGCCTAGGCTTGCCGGATCCCGGCCGTTGGCCGCCGCGATGCTGATCCTCCGAAACGAGGCTCTTAACCGGTCAAGCCACGCGCGAACTGGCTCTGGCCGCGAGGCTGCCGGCGCCTGGTGCGTTCTTTTTTGCTGGCCTCTCGAGGACAGCATTCCGGCGATGTCACGGCCGATGATATCTCGGACCTACAAGGAACAAAAGTTGGCGACGCCGGTCTGTCCCGTCATTCATGACGGATCATACGGGCCTGTGATTTCCGGGTCGTCGTAATATCGAAGCTTCTTGGCCCAGGCCGGCCGCTGCCCCTGTCTCAGCAGGATCATCCTGCCTTCCGGTACGCGCATGATCTCATCCGCGTTGATGAGGTCACTAGGCGAGATGTGTTCGGACGACGAGTTCTTGCCTTCGCTCCATGGCCGGGTGATGTAATTGACATCCGTCTTGCCGACCCTGCGCGCGATCAGCTCGGCCGTCTCGATATCGTTGACGCCGAAAACCTGTAGCACGCCAGGTGGCTGACCGTATTCATCTGGTCCAAAATCTCAGGGCGGCGATCAAGGAGAACTTCGGAAGCTCGCGTCAGGAGCTTTGCGACTGCGCATTTTTTCGATCACTTCGCTTCTCGAGAAAATCGAATTTCTAGGCTTCGAAGTAACTGCTAAAAAGCAGCCTCATAGATCGCCAGCGCGTTAGCTTCGGTAACATCTCGAGGGTTGTTCACGAGCAAACGGGTCTGCTTCATCGCCTCGCGCGCAAGCATAGGTAAGGCATGTCTTGGAATGCCCACCTCCCGCAGTGTCCGTGGAATGTTCAGCTCTCTGCCAAGCTGATCGAGCGCATCGATGAAGGCAGTCGCCCGCGTTTCGAAGGGCAGTTGCGCCAAATCAGGGAAAGCGTAAGCCGCAATTTCAGCGTACGCATTTGCCGCCCGCGGAAGATTGAAACGAAGCACATGCGTTAGTACCAATGCGTTGGAGAGCCCGTGAGGTACGTGAAAATGCCCGCCGATTGGATAGGCTAGCGCATGCACGGCAGCGACCGGCGAGTTAGCAAAGGCTTGTCCTGCAAGCAGCGAACCGAGAAGCATCGCGCCGCGTGCCACAGTATTATGACCATTGAATACAGCTTCGCGAATGTGGGCACCAAGCAATTGCAGTGCCTGTTTGGACAGGCCGCTGGAGATCGGATTGTTCGTGGGGGAAGCAGACGCATAGGATTCGATGGCATGCACCATAGCGTCGATGCCAGACGCCGCGGTCACCGTTGGCGGCAGGCCAAGTGTCAGTTCGGCGTCGAGAATCGCAATGTCCGGAAGCAAGAGTGGGGAGACAACTCCCTTCTTTTCAGCTCCGTTGGTCGTTATGATCGCGATCGGCGTAACTTCGGAACCGGTGCCGGCTGTGGTCGGCACAAGAACCAGCGGCATGCGCGGTCCCTTCGCAACGTTTACCCCGAATACCTCGTTGAGCGACTGGCCGGTCTTGGCGACCAGTGACGCCACCTTGGCCACGTCCATCGGCGAGCCCCCTCCGATAGCAATCACGCCGGTTGCCCCCCACGCCGTGATGAAGGCCGCGAGATCCTGGACGTTGCATTCTGGTGGGTCGACAGCGATGTCATCGAAAATAGCGACCTCAATTCCGGCTTTCGCGAACGATGCCAGCGCGGGATCGATGAGGCCAAGGCGGCGCAGCCCCCTGTCAGTCACGAGCACGACACGTGGACCAAGCGTCAGTCCAACAATCTCGGCGATGCGCGCATTGGCGCCCGCCTCAAAAACAATTGATTTGGCGGTATTGAAGACAAAGTTTTTCATGATGGTCATTCCATTCGTGTAGACTTGGTCACTGACCGTCAGCGCGAACACACAAATCCCTTGACGTTTCGTGTCTCGAGCATTGGCACGATCTTCTCCAATGCAATCGTTTGGAAATGCGCGCTGCAGCGGTGAGCGCCGAAGGCAGCTTCATCGACGTATTCTTCGAGAATCGCGAAATGATCGGTGTTCTCCGGCGACCGATAAAACGCGTAGGCGATGTTCCCACTCTCGGCTCGGCTGGCCATCGCCAATTCGTGAAGTCTGGCCTCCACAGCATCGCCACAACCGGGTTTGGAGTGATAGTACGCGATTACCTGATAAAAAGTTTTGGGCATGTCCTACCTTTGGCGACCATGAGGTGGCATCTTCGAACGCTTGAAATTCCAGATCGCCTTGTTACTTGAAGAGACGGCGACCGCACCGCGCGATAGAGCGGTCTCGACGTCGGCCTCGTTACAGACGAAGCCGGATGCTACGATCGGCGGCAGCTTCCGCTTCTCATCCATCCCTAAGTAGTCGAGCATCGGCGAGGGCATCAGCTGCACCAGGTTGGGGGCGCTTTGCGCAATCGCTTTAACACTACGAGGCCAGGTGGAGCGGTCTGTCACAAAGACCTTTTGCATGGTGAGAAGGCCGCATTGCGCAGCCTTCTGGATTGTTGGGACGCGGGTCGAAAGCAAAATCGAAATGCCTATGTCGGCAAGGAATTCGATGGCTCCTTTGTCCTGTGACAGGCCCTCGCAACTGTCGATGTTCAGAACGATCAGCTTGTTGCTTTTCTTAAGTGCACTCAGCACCTCCGCAACATGTCGCAAAGCGATGTTGGCGACGATGCCTACCTCCGCCTTGCTGTCCAGAAAAGCCTGAACATTATCGACACCATATAGCGTTGCCATGACTGGCGCCCGCAAAAGCCGCTCGCCGATCGTCCTGTCCAATGTCATTCCGTTAATTCCCGTCTCTTGGCATGTCGAGCGAAAGTCCGAGCTTGCCGGGGTTGAGCAGATTGTCCGGATCGAGTGCCTGCTTCACGGTCTCCAGTAGCGGAAATGCTGATCCCAATGCGTCCTTCATATAGGGCGCTCGCAGCATCCCAACGCCGTGATGATGGCTCAATGCCGCACCATATTTGATGAGTACAGCGTTGGCAGCATCCCATGCAGCTCGATACCACTCGGCGCGTTTTTCCACGCCCACGTCGCCGCGCAGCGAAAAGTAGAGGCAGGCACCATCGACATAGGCATGCGACTGGTGCGCCGAACCAGCAAGTGTGCCCGGGACTGCGTTAATGGCGGCAACAACCTCGTCGTAGATTGCGGGAAGATCACGCCAGCAGCCGGTCATTTCCAGCGTATCTGCAACAAAGCCTCGGCTGCGCTTGAAGCCCTCGGCGCTCTTGCCGGTGAGATAACGCGTATCGAGCCACTTCTCGAAGATAGTATCGCCATCGAGCTTGTCACCGAGTTCGGCGCACACTTTTTCGCTGATCGCCATCACGGCATCGACCATTTCCTTCGCGCCTTCATCGGCAATCAGCAGCACGTTGCTTTCCGGCAAACCGAACTGCACACCGCTTTCCAGCTCGTCATAAAGACGCAACGCTGCCGGATTGGCGCCGCCCTGCATGATACGGCGGCAGGCTTCCAGACCGATGGCAAAGCTCTTGAAGCCAAATGCGATGGCGCGGGCATAGTCCGGCAGGCGATGCAGTTTCAGGCGCGCCCTTACGATGATGCCGAGCGTGCCTTCCGAACCGATGAAGAGCTGCTGCAGATCCGGCCCGACGGCCGCGCGGGCATAGTTTCCGACGGTCACCAGCGAACCGTCGGCCAGCACGACTTCCATGCCGTAGACCATGTCTTCAATCTTGCCGTAGCGAGTGGAAAGCTGGCCCGCGCCGCGGCAGGCGATCCAGCCTCCGACAGTGCTGATACCGAACGAGGATGGCCAATGTCCCATGGTCATGCCGTAGTCGCGCTGGATGGTTTCCTCAAAAATATCGCCGAACATGCCAGCTTCAACTTCAACGATCTGGCTATCGGGATCGAAGCTTACAAGGCGATTGAGTGCGCAGACATCGAGCACGATGCCGCCGCGCAGAGGCAGGGCCGCGCCCGTGACGTTGGAGCGCCCGGCAGAAACCGTGACCGGCACCTTGGCTTCATGCGCAAGGTGCATGACAGCCTGCACCTGCTCAACCGTCGAAACACGGACGAACACGCCATCAACCGTCGCAGGCTTTCCACTCGTTTCCGCGATCATCGTACGGGCCCACCAGTCCCGAGTGTTCACGACGAGATCATCCCGCTCGGTCATAACCTCGTCTGCAATCTCGCGCAGTTTCTTCACGAGAGCAGCTTCGACTGAAACGGCATTCTGAGCCAGATCGGCCTTGGTGCCAATTTCGGTGATGTTACCGGCATAGTGCGGTTGGGTCGGGGCACCGACGACATAATTTCCGCGATTGTAACCGCGCTTGATGGCTTCCTTGCTGATCATGTTCAGTTCGCTCCTGTGAGAATGGACTTTTCTTTTTCGGTCGCGGCAATATAGGCTGCGACCTGTTGGTCGATTTCGGCCTGGGGAAGACCAAGTTCCTCCCCCAGCAAGGCGCCCACCTTCGCGGCCGCGCGGGCCGAGGCATCGCGCGCCATCAGACGGGCACGCATACGGCGCGAAAGCACGTCGTCGATTGTCCGGGCAAGCTCGTGCCGCGCGGCGTAGACGACTTCGCCGCCGGTATAGGGCAAGCCATTCACAACCGGCTTGGCCAGTTCCGGGCGCGCCGCGATCAGATCGCTCACAAAGCGCGCTTCCGTGCCGTAACGCTCGCCCAGATGCGCCTCCATACCGCCAGACGCCACGATTGCTTGCGCGTCATAGCCGGCAGCGCCCAACAGAAATGCCTTCTTCGTGGTACAGCGGCGGCGGTCGCCGAGAACTCTCGCGGCGGCGTCCACCGTCTGTTCGGCCATATGGCGAGAGGTCGTCAGCTTGCCGCCCACGATCGTGACGAGGCCGTCAGGCGCAACATGCACGGAATGGTCGCGTTTGACGTCCATGGTGCTGCCACCTGATGAAGCGGCCACCAGCGGGCGGCACCCGGCAATGCTGCCGACGACATCGTCCGGCGTCAGGTCAATATTGAGCGCGCTGCAGGCGCCTTCGATCAGGAAATCGAGTTCGCGACGCGTGCAATGCACGTCGTCAAGATCTCCCTGGTAATCCTCGTCGGTCGTTCCGAGATAGGAGACATTGCCCCAGCGCGTGATTGTCGCACGGCGGCTGCGACCCGGCACCGGCACCGTTACAGTGCAGTCATTGCGAATCTTCAACCAAGGGATCGCCACGTGAACGCCTTTGGCTGGGCGCACATGCAACGGCTTTTCGCCGTCCTTGCCAAGCCCCATCCAGTCTCGTAGCCACACCCCCGTCGCCATGATGACGGTCTTGGCGTGCACCCTAATTTCCTTGCCCTCAACGGTGTGAACGATTGCACCGTCGACCCGCCCCGAACTGCGGGTAATCTCGGCGACCTTCGAGTGGTTGAGAACCGTAGCTCCATGGAAGCCGGCAGAGCGGGCAAGCGCCAGCGTCAAGCGTGCATCATCAACGCGGGCATCGAAGTACATGAGCCCACCGCGCAGATATTCGTCCTTGAAAGTCGGGCAATGCGCCAGCACTTCGGCGGCGGTCAGCTTCTGGTGCAGAATGCCTTCGCGCCAGCCTCCAGCCAGGTCATATGTCCAGAGTAACCCTTCAAACGCCTTGGCGAAGCGCGCATCGAACACGCCATCCCGTTCAAGAATAGGGAACAGAAAAGGCAAGCGCTGAACCAGATGGCCTGCATTACGCCTGAGGCGCTGGCGTTCAAGCAGAGAATGGCGCACGAGCCCAAGATTACCCTGTTCGATATAGCGCAAGCCGCCATGCACCATCTTGGATGATTTTGACGATGTACCTGATGCAAAATCATCTTTCTCGATCAGCGCGACACGAAAGCCGCGCAGACTTGCATCGAAGGCACAGTAGGCACCGGTCACGCCGCCGCCTACGATCAGAATATCGTAGGTTTCAGCGGCAAGACGGTCTTCCTGTTCCGACCGGTTCAACCTTAGTGGTTCGGTGCGGATCATCCGGGCGCGTTCCTTGTCCGCGCGCCGGGAGCGCAGATTCAGCATTTCAACTCCTGTTGGAGCGCATTCCGAAAAGTGTGATCGTTCCTCGGAAAAATGCGCGTTAAAAAAACTAGCGGTAGTGACCGGATTGAACGCGTGCGACTTCCTCATCCGTAAGGGAATGCCATCGGGCTCGACGGTCCTGTCTTTCCGCTTCGCTGGCCTTGGGGATGAAAAGATTGCCTTCGGGTAGCGTGGCGCGAGCCTCCGCAAGGTCGCTCCAGAGCAATCCCTCGCTGCCAGCCAGAAACGCGGTGCCACGTAGGCTGGCACGATCCTGATCCGCCATGCGCCGCACCGGAACCCCGCTCAGATCAGCCTGTAGCTGCAGCAGCGCATCACTCGAGGAAAGCCCTCCGCCAGCCACTACTTCCCGAACCGGAACGCCTGCTACCTCCGAGCTCGCCTCAGCACAGGAAACAACCGAATGTGCAATGCCCTCCAGAATGGCATGCGCGAGATGCGCCCGGCTGTGGGCCAAAGAAAGCCCGGTCAGCGATGCTCTGCCATCCGGCACGATGTTCGGCTGGCGCAATCCCGTCAGCGTCGGCATAAAGAAGAGACCATCGGAAGACGAAACCGTCGAAGCCAGTTCGCTAACCTCTTTGGCATTCTCGAACCAGCGCATTTCATTGCAAAGCCAGTTGAGCGCCGATCCGGTCGTGGCGGCATAGGTCTCGACCGCGAAATGCGAGAGATTGTCGCTCCGCCAGGCCGTCATGGTGAACGTCGCCTCATAGAGACCGGGATTTTTGGGCGTCTGCTTTCCGATCACAAGATCGACGAAACTGCCCGTACCGTGCACGCACATGGCCAGACCGGCATCGTGGCAGCCAAGACCGACAAGTCCGCCCAACTGGTCGCCGCACGACGCCTTGATCGGCACGCGAATACCCAGGACTTCCTTTCTCGTGTAGCCGAAATCATCGGCGTCCTGCTTCAGTTCAGGCAACAGTTCCACCGGAAAGCCCTGCGCCTCTATCCAGTCGGTGAAATAGCGATGCTCACCGAGGACATAGGCGCCGGCGGATGTGGCGTTGGTCGGTGTTGTGACGGCTTTCCGTTCTTCAGACAGGTTCCAAAGCAGCCAGCTGTCGACAGTGCCGAAGGCAAGCCTTCTTGCCTTCCATGCCTCACGCACGGCGGGCGTCTTTTGCATATGGCGCGCAGCCCATAGATAGATCGCTCGTCCACCAACCGGGCGCCCTGCGAGCGCCACGAGTTTCGCATCCCAGACAGCTCCAAGCGGCTTCAGCTCGTCGGCATAGCGGGAATCCTGCCAGACCATGGCTGGAACCAGCGCCCGGCCGGACTCGGTATCCCACAAAACACCGGTTGCGCGTTGCGTGGCGATTGCTATTGCTGCAATTTCTAGGCCCGTATCTCGAGCCGCGGCAATCGTTTTGCCGCATACGTCGATGGTCTTTTGCAGAAGAACATCAGCGTCCTGCTCCACTACGTTGTGACGCGGCGAAGATACGGCAAGCGTAGTGTAGTTGACGGCGGAGACCGAACCGTCGGCCGCGACAAGCGCGGCCCGGGTTCCGGACGTTCCTTCGTCAATGGCCAGAATGACCTGTCTGCGTCCGTTCACATTCCCCTCCCTTGTTACTTGTCGCCTTCGAACTGTGGTGCATCCGGTTCGGCGTCCGGGCTGACCGTGGTGCGGGTCGGATCCCATTGAATGACCGAGCAGATGATGCAGGCAATCAGCGGAACCACCGAAAGGATCAGGAAGGTCGTGCCGAGACCATAGGTCTCACGGAAGATCGGGAAGACCAGCAAGCCGAGGGCCGCCCCCATGGCGCCAAGCGCACCGATAACGCCGTTGGCACCTGCGCGCAGCTCGCTGCGGAACGACAGCGACGACAGGCTCTTGCCATTTGCGCCTGGACCACCGGAGTGGAAAAGGATGAACAGCGAAGGCACGATGATCGCGAGCCAGATCGGCATAGTGTCGTGGAACATGCCCATGATGACCAGCATGACGAAAACCGCACCAAAGCCGATGGCCGAAGCCTTGCGAAGGCCGAGTACGCGGCCGATGACCGGCGAAGAGAAGCCGCCGATGATGCCGAATACGTTGAACACCAGCGTACCCGTCATGGCATAGAGGAAATCCTTGCCGAAGAGCGCTGCACTGATGAGCGGCAAGTACCAGCCCACGGCAAAATACTGAATCGACTGTCCGATCTGGACGGTCGCGGCAAGAATGGTGCGCGGCAGATAGATGCCACGGAAAATCAGGGCGACATTGGCAATGCCGCGACGGGCCTGATTCAGAACCGGCAAACGGTCTTCGGGCACGGCAGCAATGAAATCACGATGATAGATGCGGGTCATCGCGCGGGCAGCCTCTTCCAGCCGCTCCTTGCGGGCAAGCCAGATCGGGCTTTCAACCATGAACACCAGTTGCAGCATCATGATCGCAAAAGCAAAGACGCCGGTTGCAGCGACGGAATAGCGCCAGATCGAGTCGCCCACGTCCCAGCTGTAAAACAGCATGGCGAGAAGCACATTTGTGCACACGGCGGTGTACCAGATGCCCTGCCAGGTATTGAGGCGACTGCGCAGGCGCGCCGGCGTGAATTCGGCAAGCACAGCCATGGCGATAGCAAAATCGATACCGTAGGCGGCGCCAACAAAGAACCGTCCCAGAAGGATGACTTCATAGGAGTGGGCCGTCATCACCAGTACCGCCCCAATGAGCGCGATCAATTTTGCGAGGATCAGCGGGCGCATGCGGCCCCAGCGGTCGGCCATCCAGCCACCGATCGGATTGAACGCAATCGACACCCACGAGGCGAAGGACGTCATCAGAGCGACCTGCGCCGCATCCAATCCTAGATCGCGTGTCATTGGTCCAAGACCGGCACTCAGGGCAGAATTGGCAAAGGCATCAAGGAACAGGCCACCGAGGGCGAGCCACCAGATAACACCGGCGCGGCCTCGAATACCGTCATTCGCATCAATGTGGGAAATAATATCTGGTACGCCCCTAAGGGCTATCTTGCTTCCGTGCATTACGGCGTCCTCCCAACGTCGCTATGACATCTGCAAGAGGACACTTTGCCAGGAACCAGACACAGTAAGACCATCTTGCAGATAGTCTTACATCTTTAGTCTGCAAGCGGAATAGAACGCGTCTCGATTGCTTTGTCAAGCGACTACAGATTCAGCCAAACAAATTCATGCGTCGACGGATGCTTTCGCCAGTGTGAACGATATGGCGACGATGTTGCCGCAACAAAATCGCATAATGTATCAAGGGGAACGCACTTGTTCGCGCAGAATTAGCTACGCGACTTTGCAGCAACGACAGCTTCTGCCTGAATCACGCACATCTCGATTTCGTGCTTGGACATGCCGTTGGCCGCGTTTGCGAACCGCTCGATATAGGCCGACAGCTGTGGGTCTTGGGAGCTGGTCAGAGCTACGCCCAGTAGCCAGTTGGGTGATGTGCCAAGGGAATCCGCGATTCTAACCAGCGTAGCCAAGTCGGGCTCTCGGCGACCCGACGCGTAGTGTGCATAACGGCGTTCATCAAGTCCCACTCGCCGCGCTGCTTCAGCGTTCGAAGGCCGATGCCACTGTACCGCCGGTAACGAGAGCAATGGCACCCGCAGCTGCGCGTCGTTGGCGATTCGTTCACTAGATTCGCTCGCCAGCCAACCGGTTCACCAGCATTTCGACGAAGAGCCGGGTTCGAGCGGGAGTTTCGATACTATTCGGCCAGACTGCACTGATCTGTATTGGCGGCGGCTCGTGTTTGCAAAGAAGCACTTCAAGGCGACCTTCATCGATGTCCTTGCGGACCTGCCATAATGGCGCGAGGCCGATGCCGGCGCCGTGCAGCACGGCGGCATTGGCTGCCGCGGCATCGTTGCATCGCAGGGTTCCCTGCACGGGCGTTCGCACCACAGCGCCATTGACTGTGAGTGGCCAGGCAGCGCCTTCGGGGCCGAACGTGCGAACGACGCACAGATGCGTAGACAGATCTGAGGGTGCATGCGGGTAGCCGTGGCGCGCCAGATAGGCAGGAGCCGCAACGACGACGCGACGCAACTGCCCGACCTTTCTCGATCGAAGACTTGCTGCTCCCAGGTCGCCGATCCGAACGGCAACGTCGAGGCGGTCACCGATTAGATCTGCTGCGGTGTCATTCAGGACCAGGTCGATCTCCACCTCGGGAAACTTGTGAAGAAACGCAACGGCGGTTGGGATGACGAAGGTCGGCGCAAACAGGATGGATGCGCCGATCCTGAACACGCCGCTAACCCGAGATGTCTCCAGGCTCGCTTCGGCCCGTGCGTCCTCGATGTCCTTGAGTGCCGACCCGAGCCGTCGGTAGAAGGCGAGCCCGGCCGGTGTGGGATGCAGGCGTCGTGTCGTTCGTCGTACGAGTTCGATCCCGAGTTCACCCTCCAGCGTTGCCAGCGCGCGGCTGACCGACTGAAGCGACCGGTTCAGGCGCTTCGCGGCAGCCGTGAGGCTGCCCTGCTCGATGGTTTCCACGAATGCTTCGTACTGCTCGAGGCTGGCCATATTATCACTTTAAGCGGAAGAGTTATTCAAATACAGCGGCGATTATCACAGCTGAGGCAAGACTGCAAAATGGCGCACGGAATCATTTGTGAAAGAGCGCTATGCTATCTCAATCCCCCACAAAGCCAGAACAAGATGGTGATGAACCGGCATCCGAGATTTCCGGCACGCTCACGCTGCTGTTCGCCGCTGCAGTCGGAGTTGTTGTTCTCAGTCTCTACTCCTCGCAATCCTTGCTCGGGCCTATCGGCGCGTCCTTCGGTCTGGATGCAAGCGAGGCAGGCTTGGTCACCACGCTCACTCTGTTGGGTTATGCGAGCGGCCTGTTCTTGCTTGTTCCTCTCACTGACCTCGCCGAGAACAGAACCGTGATCGTCGCTACCTTGGCGGTCGATGTCGCCGCCCTCGTCGCGGTGGCCTGCGCCCCTACGCCCTCGTTATTCCTTGCAGCCTGTTACGTCGCTGGCGTGACAACGAGTGCGATACAGATGCTCGTGCCCGTTGCCGCACAGCTTAGTTCGGAAGCGCAACGCGGCCAGGTTGTTGGGAATGTGATGAGTGGACTCATGATCGGGATACTGCTGTCCCGTCCAGCGGCCAGCATGGTGGCTGAGCTTGCGGGCTGGCGATGGTTCTATGGCGTGGTCGCGGCCATGGTCGCAACTTTGACGACCGTTCTGATGTTCGTGATTCCCCGCCATCGTCCTCCCGCCCCCACGACATATCTCCAACTGATTGGCTCCATGTGGACTATCCTACGGGAGGAACCGCTCTTGCAGCGACGCGCGGTCTGCCAGGCACTTTGCATGGGCGCGTTCGGAGTCTTTTGGACCGCCGTCGCGCTACGACTTGCCGTACCTCCCTTTTCCTTGGGTCAGACAGGGATCGCACTCTTTGCTCTGGCCGGCGCAGCCGGCGCCGTCGTGGCTCCAATCGCGGGACGCGCGGGCGACCGTGGCTGGACGTGGGGCGCTACGATCCTTGCGGACTTGGCTGTGGTCGCCGCCATGGTGTTGGCCGAGGTTGGAGGCGACGCGCTGGTCCGCGGAACGACGGCAATTTCGTCGAACGTTGCCTTGGCGATTCTCGTGGCGGCGGCAGTCTTGTTGGATTTCGGAGTGATAGGTGACCAAACATTGGGCCGGCGTGCCATAAACTTTTTGCGGCCGGAAGCGCGGGGACGCGTAAATGGCCTGTTCACGGGCTTGTTCTTCCTCGGGGCGGCGGCCGGGTCGGGCTCGGCGGGCATCACGTGGGTGCACTTTGGGTGGCCTGGTATCTGCACGGTGGGCGCAGCTTTTGGCAGTGCGGCGTTGGTTACTTCTCTCTCTGAGCGCTCCAGAACAATAGCGCCTAATCAGAATAGCGGCTCGGATACCACTCCGGAACAGTCGGCCACATGATCCCATGCTCTCGCGAATCCTTGCGCTGTGCGACGCCGGCCGGTGTCCGTCACCTGCATCATCCATTCTTGCAACCAGGAGGTCCTGTCATGACCAATGTCGTTTTTCTCGCGCAGTTCTGGGGCTGGCTGACCTTGATCGTCGCCGCGGTGTTCTTCCTCCGTCCGGACCAGCTTCGCCAGGTGAAGTTGCTCATGATCCAGAACCGTGGCTTCTCGCTTGCTTACGGCTTTATGTCCCTGATACTCGGAATTATGTCGGTCGTGCTATACAATCGATGGTCGTTGTCGTGGACCGTAATTGTAAGTCTGTTTGGTTGGCTTGCGCTGTTGAAGGGGGTATACGTGCTTGCTTTCAACGAGATCTCCGAAAAGCCTTCGCTTGAAGCTCGTCTCGCCTCAACCCGTATCGCGCTTGTGATCGTGGGGTTGCTCGGGCTATTTATGATCGCCGCGAGCATGACCACGCCGGCTGGATGAGAATGGGTCACTCGCCGTGGCGAGATGGCTCCGCTCGATAGCAGACAAGTGCTATCTTGTTGCCGTCTGGGTCTCTGACATGGGCGCAGTAGAACCCAAACTAAGTGTCGCTGCCGGCGGGTCGCAGCACTCGTTGCATCGACAGCTGGCAGGATGCCGGCCCTCCTTAGAGCGCTCGCGGGTTTAGATCATGAAGGTGGACTTCCGCGTGGTTGAATGGGCTCAACCTCGCGGCCGCGAAAATAATTTCGGTGCCGTGTCTGTTCTCGGCATCCCCGTTCGTCATGTTGACAGGGCCACCCGCGATGACATGGTGTCACGCACGGACCGCCCGAATGGGGAGACCGATGAAGGTCATGGTGATTGGCAAGGCGACCATTGAGTCCGAAGCCGGCGTCATACCGTCCGCCGAGTTGATGGAAGCAATGGGCAAGTACAACGAGGAATTGATCAAAGCCGGCATCCTGCTGGCCGCCGAGGGCCTAAAACCGTCCTCGGCCGCGGTGCGCGTGCACTACGACGGCATCAACCGCACCGTCACCGACGGGCCTTTCGCCGAGACTAAGGAGTTGATCGCCGGCTTCATGCTGTGGCAGGTCCGCAGCATGGAAGAGGCCGTCGAATGGGTGAAGAAGTCCCCGATGCCGGGCGAGGTCGACATCCGACCGCTCTTCGAGATTGAGGACTTTGCTGAATGGGACACGAACGGCAAATTCGCTGCCGGGCTACAGACGCGACGCGACCAGGTCGCGGACAAGAGCTGAGCCTTCAGCATTGACCACTCAGAAGGGAGCTCGGAATGACCATCCATATTTACTGACTTTTGTGAATCCCCACAGACCCTAGTAAACGGAATAGCCGTTTAGTAGCTAACCAACTTTCATGTCTGCGGATTTGCCGGCGGCAAGGCAGAACCGCCGGAAGCCGAAGACCTTGATCAACACCGGGTTCGACCTCATTCGCCGAAAGCCCGAGTTCACCACGTCGACGATAGAATTGGGCATCAAACCTGAGCCCCACAGCCTATGGATGTGGATTGGGGAAGCCATGCCGTTCGGATAGGGCGGCAAGGATCTTGTCCTTTTCGGAAATGAACGCTCTTCCTTGAAAGACATCGGTTTGATGCTTCGATGTTTCGCCGTCCGCCAGCACAAGCAGCGGTAGGGACTGATTCATGTCTCCTACCAGAGCAACGACGGGCAATCGCGGACGAGGCCACGCAACCCGTTCAACATCGATCTTTCGCGCTAAATCAGGAAACGAGGCCAGGACTCCCTCCATGAGGGCACAATGCCAACAGTAAAATTGCTGGCCCGGATAGGCGGGATCTTCGAAACCTGGTCGAAGCAGAAACAGTCTGTCTTTTTCCACGAGTTCAACTTTCATTCAGACCGGGTCGGGGGTTGGTGTCATTTCGGCAGATACCTGAACCTACAGGACATCGCCGGATCACAGCTCATACTGCAATGGCGCGATGTGCGCGATCCTCGTGACGACCGTTTCTTCGCACCGGATAGGCTTGGGCAACGACCGCTAGGCCGCAACCTGCGAAGCGAGTGAGTTCCTCATCCAGTCAGGCCATGCACGAGGTCGATGATCTTCTTTGCTGACATGGACGAGGCTGACGCGCGCTGCGAACTTCGGTGCGTCGTCGATGGCGCCGGCGATCGAAAGATGGATACTCGACGTTCCGATCCGTTCAACCAGCAAATCGAATTGCAGTATCTCCCCCAGGCGACACGGCGCACGGAAATCGACCTGAAGCGAGGCCACCGGGATGGCGCTTTGCATCTCGACGTGGATTTTGGCGAAGTCAACGCCAACGACGCCGGCGAACCAATCTTCGACGGTGGCATTGATCATTTCAACATAGCGCGGGTAGAAAACGATCCCGGCCGGATCGCAGTGCTGGAAGCGGATCATTCTTGTCTTCGGAACATCGCTCTCTCCGTGGCGAACCGCTATGATATGAGAATCGCGCGGAAGTCGTTGACATTCGTGCCAGTCGGTCCGCACACGAAGAGATCACCGACCGCCGCGAAGGCGGACCAGGCGTCGTTCTTCATAAGGTGGTCGTCGGCGCGGACCCCATGGGACAGCATGCGATCAACGCACCTGCTGTCTGCAAAGGCGCCGGCATTATCCTCGCTTCCGTCGATGCCATCCGTGTCTGCGGCAAGCGCGTGGATGCGTTTAGTCCCCAGTATGTTCAGGGCGAAGGAGAGGAGAAATTCGGTGTTGCGCCCGCCCTTGCCGTTTCCCTTTACGGTCACTGTAGTCTCGCCTCCCGACAGCAGGACGACTGGGCGTTCGAACGGCCTGCCGTTGTGTTCGATCTCCCGCGCAATCGCGGCGTGGAAGGCGCCTGCCTCGCGAGCCTCTCCCTCAAGAGAGTCCGACAGTATTACTGCTCGTAAGCCCTTGCTTGCGGCGGCAGCGGCCGCCGCCTCCAACGATACCTTCGCCGATGCGACGACGTGCACTGAATTTCGCTCGAAAACCGGATCGGTCGGCTCCGGAGCCTGCCTTGCCGATTGCAGATGGCGGATAACGTTCTCTGGAAGATCGATCCTGTACCGATCAATCATGGCCATCGCGTCGCTCGAGTTCCCAGCACTCGGGATTGTTGGTCCGGAAGACACCAGAGAAGGATCGTCTCCAGGTATGTCGGAAACGATGAGCGTGACCACCTTCGCGGGATGCGCGGCGGCGGCCAGCCGACCACCTTTGATCCGCGAGAACTGCTTTCGGATCGCGTTCATGGCCGAGATGGGCGCCCCCGATTTCAGAAGAGCCTCGTTCAACGCAATTTCATCAGAGAGCTCGAATCCATCGGGCGGAGCCGGCAACAGAGCCGATCCTCCGCCGCACACGAGGGCGATGACAAGGTCGTCTGCGGTCAGGCCCCGAACCAGTTCGAGCAGCCGTTCGGACGCCCGCAATCCCGCGGCGTCGGGTACCGGGTGCGAAGCCTCTAACACCTCGATATGATCGCAAGCAACACCGTAGCCATACCGTGTCACCACTGCGCCCTCGAGCCTACCCGGCCAGATTTGTTCCAGGGTTCGGGCTAGCTGCGCGGAACCCTTTCCTGCGCCGACGACGATTGTTCGGCCCCGTGGAACTTCGGGCAGGAAAGGACGGAGGCAGTGGTTCGGATTGGCAGCTTCTACCGCTGCTTCGAAGAGGGTCACGAGAAGTGCTCTGTGGTCCTGCATTGCTTGACTTTCACGAAGTGGGTTAGGGGTTGTAGCCTGCGTACGTTTCAACGATGTCGGACTCGACCACGCCGGCTGCTGCGAGTGGAAGCGTCGCGAGCTCCGGCACGCCCGCGAGGGAGCTGCCTCGACGATCTGAAAGGCGCCAGGCTCATCGCCCCGGTGCCAAATCTGCCTTGTGAAGCCGATGCTATAGAGAGGGCACGCTCGGGCGCGCCCAGAGGGACCATTGGCTCGAAGTCGGCCTCGAAACACTTCTCCGTCAGGCGTCGAGAGATGACGAGGAACTGCACGATCGAACCGTCCTATCTGGCTATAGGGGCTGTGCTGGCACGAACTACTAGTCGAAGCGGAAGCTCGCGCTGGCGCATATGTTGGCGTTGGGCATCCGTGGCGAGCAGATAGTCTCCAGCCATCATACCCATTTCGCGGGCGGGCACTTCTACTGTAGTCAGATCTGGCGTAGTCAGTTCAGCGATCTCAAGATTGTCGAAGCCAAGCACCGAGATATCGGCTGGAACGGCGATGTTGTTTTCATGGCAGTACTTGATGACGCCGGCGGCGATGATGTCGCTTCCGCAGAAGACTGCGGTCGGCCGTTCGGGCCTTTCCATGAGGCGTTTCATGGCGTTGCGGCCACCCTCGATCTTGTAGGCGGACTCTAGAACCGGGGCGTCCGATTTCGCGATCCCCTGCTTTTCCAGTTCCGCGATGAAGCCGTCACGCCGCGCCGCCGCCCTGTCGTTGTTCTCCGTAATGCCGGCGATCATCGCAAGTTTCGTGTGACCGAGATCGAGGAGGTATCTGGCCGCCATCCGGCCCGCCTTTTCATTGTCAAATCCTACGGCGGCGCCTACGTCGGTGGAGGCAGATGTGTAGGTAAAGACGTAAGCAATTTTTCTCTGCTCCAGCAGTGCTATCGTCTCTTTGCGATGGATGGAACCGACCAGGATCATCGATTCAACACCACGCTCAACCAGCAAGCGCACTTGCTCCCACTCCATGTCGATGTCGTAGAAAGAAGTGCTGATTATTATAGACACGTCCTTCTCGGCCAGCCGAGCCTGCAGGCTGTTGACCATGGTCGCATAGATCGCGTGATCGAGCGTGGGGATCACCGCCCCGACAAGGCGCGACTTCATCGACCGCAATGCTCGGGCGGAGCCATTGGGAACATAGCCAAGGTCAGCTGCTGCTTTCAGAACCCGCTCGCGCACACCGAGGTTAACGGTAGGATTGTTGTTCAACACACGCGACACCGTTGCGGGCGAGCAACCTGCCCGTTTGGCCACGTCAACCAGTTTTGCGTCCAGCTCCAAGTGTGTCTCCTCATTGCGCATTTGAGAAATCGATTTATCGCAGCTTTGGCTCAGAGGTTCAACCGTCAAAATTTCGAGGGATGCCAAAATTTGTATCTTTTCGTGAGGAACCCAATGAATCGTTTGACCGAAAATGACCAATTTTGGAGGGAAGGGCCGTGCATTTGCGGGTTTTCTTTGCGCAATGTTAGGAAAATCGTTGACGGCTCCGGTCTTCAGAAGACGGCCGCTTCCAGCAAGTCATTTCAAAATTGGTCTTGACAGTGTCGATATGGATTGAGAAAACGATTTCACGAACGTCGTTGAGGAGCGCGTTCATAATCCAGATCACGCTTTGTCGTCCGCCGATCATGGCGGGCCGATCGTGTCGTTTTTTCGAAGCTCGGGAGAGGCTTATGAAGGGTATTTCCAAATTTATCGCAGCAACCGTGTTTGCCTGCGCAGCCGCGGCGTGTGCGCATGCACAGTCGGTCAACGAGATCATATCAAGCGGCAAGGTCCGCATCGGCGTCAATGCGGGTGCTCCGCCGTTCAGCATGATTGACGGCAGCGGTGCGACCGTTGGCTACGACGTCGATGCGGCCAATCTCATTGCGAAGCATCTTGGAGTGAAGGCGGAGATCGTTCCGTTCACCACGGCTGCGCGCATTCCGGCGCTGGAAGCAAACAAGGTCGACATTGTTGTCGCCACACTGTCACCAACCCCGGCTCGTGCCCAGACCGTGATGTTCACGATGCCCTATAGCACCTTCCAACTCGTCATTTTGGGCGCGAAGGACGCCACTTTCGCAAAGCTCGAAGATCTCGCCGACAAGAAGATCGGCGTCTCCCGCGGCACGCCGCAGGAGGCTGCCCTCGACAAAATGGCGCCTGAGGGGGCTGTCGTTACGCGCTTTGAAGACGACTCAACGACGATGCAAGCTCTCATCTCTCAGCAGGTTGACGCCATCGCCATTCCGGAAACCGTGTATGGCGAACTGAAGAAGGCGCGCCCAGACATTGCGTTTGATCCGAAATTCACCCTGTTTAATCAGTACATGTCGATTGCCGTACGTAAGGACGCTTTCGAACTTCGCCAATGGCTAAATACGACGCTCTCCTTCATCAAACAGAGCGGTGAGCTCGACGACATCTCGGTCAAATGGACCGGAAAGAAGCTACCGCCGACCATGCCCGTCTTCTGACAATCGAGGCGAGCGGCGATTGATAAACGCGTCGCTCTGCCGCCCGTTTCGGTGGAGGCTTGCTTTGTTCTTCGATCTTCAATTCGCTCCCGTCCTGGTGAGTATGCCCGCGCTAATCGAGGGTATGCTGCTGACCATCGAGCTTTCGATATCCGCAATTATCTGCGGAAGCGCGCTCGGACTGCTCGTGGCGCTCCTTCGCCACCTGGCGCCGCCCTCACTGCGCTGGCCGATGACGGTTTATGTGGAACTGATCCGAAACACCCCGTTTTTGATCCAGCTCTATATCATCTTCTTCGGTCTGCCGGCTTATGGCGTCAAGGTCACTGCCATAGAGGCAGGTCTGATCGCGATGACTATCAATCTCGGCGCCTATACCTCGGAAATCTTTCGCGCCGGGATCGACTCAATTCATCGATCGCAGATCGAGGCCGGTCATGCCCTGGCGCTGACGCGGCTGCAAATCTTTCGGCACATCATCCTGAAGCCCGCCATACAGAAGGTCTGGCCGTCACTCGTCAGTCAGTTCGTCCTCATGATGCTTACATCGAGCGTGTGTTCCTTCATTTCGGTCGAGGAACTCAGCGGTGCTGCAAGTACCATTCAATCGGCGACCTTCCGAAGCTTCGAAACCTACATGGTTGCTGGCGTGCTCTATCTAGCATTGGCCATCGTCCTGAAGTTCGGCCTCTTCGCTCTGGGCTCGTTCTTCTTTGGCAGGAAGGCGGCTAGAGCGCGCTCTTTCGGCCCGACAACGCTGGCGATCGCCAAGGAGGTCAAGCCATGATCCGTGATTTCGGCATACAGGAGATCTACATCCTTCTCGTGGCCGCGCGCTGGACGATCCTTCTCACTGTTTCGGCGAGTTTGATCGGCGGCGTCGTCGGACTGGCGATTGCTCTTGCGCGGGTCTCGGGTTTCAAATGGTTGCGCGCCTTGGCGACGGGATGCATCGCGATCGTCCAGGGTATCCCGGCTCTCATCCTGCTGTTTCTGTCCTATTACGGACTGTCGAAAGCCGGATACGACCTCCGACCGATGGTGGCCGCCTCGATTTCGCTGGCTGTATACGCCAGCGGCTATCTCGCTGACATCTGGCGCGGCGCAATTCAATCGGTGCCTAAACAGCAATGGGAGGCATCGACCTCGCTCGCTTTGACGAGGGCCCAGCAATACCGCTACATCATCCTGCCGCAGTCCATGCGCATCGCGCTGCCTCCGACCGTCGGCTTTCTGGTCCAGCTCGTCAAGAATACGTCCATCGTATCCATCGTCGGCGTCGTCGAGCTCGCGCGTGCCGCTCAACTCATCAACAACGCCACGTTCCAACCCTTTCGCGTGTTCATCGCGGTCGGCGTGATCTACTTCGTGATCTGCTACCCGCTTTCGATCGCGAGCAAACGCTTCGAGGTGAAATTCAATGCCTATCGTGCGAGTTGAGAACCTGAGGAAAAGCTTCGGTGCTCTTGAGGTACTGAAGGGTGTATCACTCAAGGTCCATAGGGGGCAGGTGGTCGCTTTGCTTGGGCGAAGCGGTTCTGGAAAGAGTACGTTGCTTCGCTGCCTCAATGGGCTGGAAAAGGTGAACGGCGGGACGATCGAAATTGCCGGCCATGGCATGAGTTACGGCGCGAATGCATTGCGTGAACTGCGCAAGGACGTGGGCATCGTGTTTCAAAGTTTCAATCTCTTCCCGCATCTATCAGTTCTCGACAATGTCATGTTGGCGCCGCGCTTGAGCAAGAAGATCAGCAAGGCTCAAGCAAAGCAAACAGCCTTGGAAATGCTTTCGAAGGTGGGGCTGCATGAAAGGGCTGCCTCTTATCCGGATCAGCTATCCGGTGGGCAACAGCAGCGGGTCGCGATCGCGCGTTCTCTTGCCATGAACCCGAAGGTGATGCTCTTCGACGAGGTCACCTCGGCGCTCGATCCCGAGCTGACGAACGAAGTCCTCGTCGTCATGGAAAAGCTTGCGGCCGACGGTATGACGATGATCCTTGTCACCCATGAAATGGAGTTCGCGCGGAAGGTCGCCACGACCACCGTCTTCATGCACCAGGGTCTCATTCACGAGTCAGGTCCCTCCAGGGAAATCTTTGCGAGCCCGCAGACGAACGAGTTTCGTCAGTTTCTGGGTGCCGCGTAGACATTCTGCGAAAACGTTTTACGTAGTTCAACGGCGGTGAAATCGGTCTTTCTTTGCCAATCCATAGACCTAAGCTTGACTGGATTGTGAAATCATGAGAAATCGTTTTCTTAGAAAGTGCATGGGAGGTTCGCATGCTGTTAAATGGAATTAAGGTTGTAAGTTTCTGCCACTTCCTGCAAGGCCCGGCAGCCGACCAGTATCTTGCCGACATGGGAGCCGACGTAATCAAGGTCGAGCCCCTGACCGGTGCTTACGAGCGTCAGTGGTCCGGTGCCAACGTGTACGTGGAGGGCGTCAGCGGCTTCTACCTCTGTGCAAATAGAAACAAGCGTTCCATCGCCATCGACCTTAAAAGTCCCGAGGGCACGGACGTTGCCAGGAGGCTCATAGCTGAGGCGGACGTCGTGCTGGAGAATTTTCGCCCCGGCGTGTTTGCTCGCCTCGGCTTCGATGACGCCGCGCTAGCGCGCATCAATCCGACGCTTATCTTCGCCTCTGCGAGCGGATTCGGATCGAGCGGGCCGATGGCGAACAAGCCTGGTCAGGATCTTCTGGTCCAGGCGCGTTCGGGTCTTATAAGCGTGACGGGCAGCAGGGAATCGGGTCCCACGCCTGTAGGTGCTGCAGTCGTCGACCAGCATGGCGGCGCGCTTCTTGCGATGGGAATTCTGGGGGCTCTCGTCAGGAAGATCAGGGAGGGCAAGGGTACTCGCGTTGAGGGTAGTCTACTTAACGCAGGTATCGACCTTCAAGGCGAGCCGCTTGTAAACTGGTTCGCCGGTAATATCGACCGCACTGCCCTGCATCGCGAAAAGAACCTTGCAACCTGGTTCCATCAAGCACCCTACGGGGTCTATCCGACCTCCGATGGTCATGTTGTCGTGTCGCTATGCGAAACTGCAAACTTGGCGGACGCGGTCAACAGTGACGCGCTTCGGGCTCTGGTATCCAACGATCGCTACGAGGATCGCGACGCCTTCGCCCGTGCACTGGCCGAGGCGACCGCCAACTTCACGATGGCCGAACTCGAGGAGCGCTTCGACGCCAAGAACGTCTGGTGGGCGCCGATCAAGTACTACGACGAGCTGCTGGACGACCCGCAGATCGTCCATTCGCAGGTCTTCCGAGAAGTAAATGTGCGCGGCAGGAAGATTCGGCTGGTCAACCACCCGAACAGATATGACGGCAAGGTGCCGGATCTGCGAGTGCTGGCCCTCGAGATTGGCGAACACACAAATGAAATTCTCGTCGAGCACGGCTACTCGCAGCCCGAGATTGATGCGCTTATCGCTTCGAAAGCGGTAGTGGCCTCTCGAGACGTCGAACTAAAGACGAAGGGAGCGGCGTGATGAAGGGGCATAGCGCAGGCGAGAGCGGTTTTGCGTCGGGGGGAGTTACGTCCGGTACGGATCGCGGCGTTGCAATCGTCACGGGGGCAAGGCGTGGCATTGGCCGCGCAATCTGCCTCGAGTTGGCGGCGGCCGGATTCGACATCGCAGTTGCAGACGTTATGTCGGACGAGGGCGGCGCGGAGACTGTAAGACTGGTCGGCGAACGCGGACGAAAAGCGAGCTTCTATCAGTTAGACATCTCGAAGACCGCCCACTATGCGGACTTTCTTTCCCGCGTCGAGGGGCAGCTCGGTACGGTGAACTGCCTGGTCAACAACGCTGGTGTTCAGGTGTCCGAACGAGGCGATCTGCTCGACGTCTCCGAGGAGAGCTTCGACAGACTGCTGGACATCAACCTTAGAGGTACGTTCTTTATGACTCAGGCGGTAGCCCGCCGGATGGTCGAACGAACGGCTACTCCGCACGACCGGTCGATCGTCTTCATCACTTCGGCCAACGCGCATCTCGTCTCCCCGGAAAAGGGGCCCTACTGCATATCGAAGGCGGGGCTATCCATGGCGTCGCAGCAGTTCGCACTGCGCTTGGCCGAACATCAGATCAACGTCTACGAGATCCGCCCCGGCCTGATCAGGACCGACATGACCGTGGACGTGGTGGAACGCTACACCGCTGGCATCGAGGACGGGACCCTCTCGGCGATCCGACGCTGGGGCCAGCCGGAAGATATAGCGCGCGGCATCGCGACGCTGGTAACCGGCGGCATCCCCTTCAGCACAGGCGACGTCTACAACATCGGTGGAGGAATGCAGGTTCCGAGGCTTTAGTTTCTGGAGCCTTGAGAAAACGATTTCACAGTATTTATGGGAGGCATGCAATGACGGCTCCGATCCTGGAGATGAAGGGGATCCATAAGAGGTTTCCTGGCGTCTACGCGCTGAAGAATGTCAGTTTCTCAGTTGCGAAGGGAAGCGTGCACGGCCTGGTCGGGGAAAACGGCGCGGGCAAGTCGACGCTGATGCGGATTCTTTCCGGCGCACATGAGGCAACGGAAGGGAAGGTCGCTGTCGACGGAATTGATGTCGAGAATCCGAACCCCGAAAAGATGCTCGCACTCGGGATCGCAGTCATCTATCAGGAACTCGCTCAGGCACCCCATCTCACCGTCGCGGAGAACATCTATCTCGGGCGTCTTCCGAAAACTCGGCTCGGAACGGTCGACTGGCGCAAGGCACGCGCCGACGCTGGCGTGATCTTGCAGAAACTCAATTTCAATGTGGATCCAGCTGCCCGCATCGGTCGCCTGAGCGTCGCGCAGAGGCAGATGGTCGAGATCGCGAAGGCGATATCGAGGGATGTGAGGGTGATCGTTCTCGATGAACCCTCGGCCGTCCTCGGCGACAGCGAACTGCATAACCTCTTCGAGATGATACGTACTCTCAGCAGAGATCAGGGCGTATCCTTCGTCTACATCTCGCACCGTCTGAAGGAACTCTATGAGATCTGCCAGGAGGTGACCGTGCTCCGGGACGGTCAGATAATCTCCACTGCGCCGATACTGGGAACGACCACCGCAGATCTCATCAGACAGATGGTGGGCCGCGAGATGAGCGACATCTTTCCAGAACGGTTGGAGCCCAAAGAGGATATCCGGCTTTCGGTATCCAATTTGAACCGCGTTGGTGTCCTGAAGGATATCTCGTTTGACGTCCGTCGTGGCGAGATTTTTGGAATCTGCGGGCTTGCGGGCTCCGGCCGTACCGAAGTGCTTAGAGCGATCGCTGGCGCGGATCGAGTCGACAGCGGCGAAATCAGGATCGACGGCAGGAAGCTCGACGTAAAAAATCCCCGTTTGGCGCTTTCGAACGGGATCGGGCTTCTCCCGGAGGATCGCAAGACGGAGGGGCTGTTCCTCGATCAGTCGGTCGCGTTCAACGTGACAATATCCGCTCTAGGCGGGCTGAAGTCGGGCGGCTTGCTAAGCGCGTCGAAAGAGCGGGACAAGGTAGCAAGCTACATCAAGCAGATGCGGATCAAGACACCGTCTAGCTCGACGCGCGTTCGCACTCTGTCCGGGGGAAACCAGCAGAAATGCGGAATCGCTCGGCAGCTTAACGCCGGCACAAGCATCTTGCTCATCGATGAGCCGACGCGTGGCGTCGACGTGGCCGCTAAGCGCGAAATCTACGATCTGCTGGTGCAGCTAACCTCGACGCTCGGTGCGAGCGTCGTGATGGTTTCATCAGAGCTGCCCGAGGTGCTCGGGATGTGCGACCGCATCATGGTCATGAGGCAAGGAACGGTTTCCGCGATCGTCGACGGACAGGTTGCCACCGAAGAGACGCTCATGTCGCACGCCGTATGGAATTAGGGAGATTGGAAATGTCCACACGCCAATACACACATTTTATCAATGGTCGTTTCGATGGCGATGCCGCTTCGTACGTTGACCGCAAGTCGCCAGCCAGCGGCGAGCTGGTAGCGCGTTTCGCCACCGGCGACGTCGCCGATATGGATCGCGCAGTCGCAGCGGCACGTGCCGCTTTCGATCATGGCCCTTGGCCCCGAATGAGCGGCATGGAACGGGCGGAAGTCCTCAACAAGTTCGCCGATCTTATCCGGAAAAACTTCGACAGGCTTGTCCGCATCGAGGTCGAGGAGGTCGGCAAACCCATACGGTTCGCTCGGGGCGACATCGAAGGCAGCGTTGGTTTGATCCGCTATGCCGCATCGCTGGCGATGCAAATGTCTGGATCCACCTACACGAATCTGGGCGCGAACAAGACGGCGTTGTTGATGCGCGAACCGGTCGGCGTCGTCGCCCTCATTACGCCTTGGAACTTCCCGGCTCTTATCCTGATGCAAAAGGTCCCGTTTGCGCTCGCTGCCGGTTGCGCAGTCGTCGTAAAGCCATCGGAGTTCACGTCGGGGAGCGCTTTCGAGCTCGCGGCCCTTGCGGCCGAGGCAGGCGTGCCCAACGGCGTCTTCAATGTCGTCAGCGGAAAGGGCTCCGTGATCGGGCAGTCGCTTGCGGAACATCCAGGCGTCGACTTCATCTCCTTCACTGGCTCCACTCGGATCGGTCAGAACGTAATCGAGGCTTCGGCCAAGAACATCGTGAAGACGTCGCTCGAACTGGGCGGCAAGTCCGCCAACATCGTGTTCGCGGATGCCGATCTCGATGCGGCTGTCGATGGCGCTCTCATGGGCGTCTTTTTCAACAACGGCGAGTGCTGCGTCTCGGGCTCCCGCCTCTTCGTCCAATCTTCGATCGCGGAGGAATTCGTGCGGCGGGTCAGCGAGAGCGCGGCGCTCCTGAAAGTTGGGAATCCGTTCGACGAAGACACGGATATCGGCGCGATGATCGACAGCAAACACATGTCGACCGTCATGGGCTTTGTCGAGTCAGGCGTGAGCGAAGGCGCGAAGCTGCTCACTGGTGGTAGCGCGGTGGAGAACAGTGCGGGCAACTTCGTACAGCCCACGGTGTTTGATCACGTCACACCACAGATGACGATCTTCAAGGAGGAGATATTTGGTCCGGTTCTTAGTGTTACGCGCTTCGAAACGCTCGACGAGGTCGTCGCACTGGCAAACGACAGCATCTACGGCCTCTCCAATTATGTCTGGTCCAAAAATATCGACACGGTGATGACCGTCGCGAG
Source organism: Ensifer sp. ENS11 (assembly GCF_014851895.1). Lineage (NCBI taxonomy): Bacteria > Pseudomonadati > Pseudomonadota > Alphaproteobacteria > Hyphomicrobiales > Rhizobiaceae > Ensifer > Ensifer sp. ENS11. Next base: position 178,966 of record NZ_JACVAN010000012.1, read on the forward strand.
CCGCCTGAAAAGTGGCTGGGTGCAGGCCAACACGGTTATCGATGGGGCTCCGCAACTTCCCTTGGCTGGTGTCAAGGGATCGGGCTTTGGCTACGAAATGGGCCAGGCAGGCTTCGAGGAATTCACGCAAATCAAGACCCTGTTCATCCACACGGGTTCCCGTCAGCCGGTGTTTGCAAAATGAGCTCGACCTCTTCCATCGCTCTCCTTGTCTCAGACGTCGATCGCACGCTGCTGACGCACGATTACGTCCTGCCAGAGCAGGTCGTGAACGCGATTGCGCGAGCCAAGGAGCGGGGAATTCAAGTCGTGCTGGCATCAGCACGTTCTCCCGAGGCGCTACGTCCCTACGCCGAGCGTCTCGGGCTTGCCGACCTTGTGGCCTGTTTCAATGGCGGCTGGATCGGCAGCCTGCGGTCCGGCGTCGCAATCTCTTCGACGACAATCGATCGAAATCACGCCTTGTCAGCAATGCGAATGGCGACCGAGCTCGGACTGAACGCTCTTTGGTATGGCTCCGACCGCGTCTATGCCCTGGAACGCAACTCGATCGTAGACCACGAGGTCAAGATCACCAGCGAAAGCCTGAGCGTGGTGGATCGGTTCGAGGATCTTCCTGGTCGTCCGGGAAAGATCATGTGCGTTCGCGGCGACCAGAACGATGCCGTCGCTTTCGACACGCTGCAGATGAGGTTCTCCAAAACTCTCTCGCTGGTCAGATCACATTGGCGGCTTCTCGAGATCAATCCGCCAAGCGTTTCGAAACGCGCAGCGATCGAACTCCTGTCCACGCACCTTGGCGTCTGCCAGGAACGCTGTGCAGCCGCGGGAGACGCCGACAACGACGTCGAGATGTTGCGCTGGGCAAAGATCGCGCTGACCGTCGGCAATGCAATCGATGAGATCAAGAGCTTTGCGGCCTTCATAGGCCCATCCTGTGACGAGGGCGGGATGGCCGTCGCCGTCGACTGGCTCGCCTACCGGCTCCATGAGCCATCAAATGAAAACAAGGGAGGAGAGAGGAATGGCTAACATGGCAACTAGAGAAGCGACACTTGAGAGCTCGCTCACTGCTCGGACCTGGTCGGTCGCGCAAAGCCTTGGCCTCTTCTGGGTTCTCGTCGCGCTCTGCGCGGTGGCGATCTATCTTTCGCCGAGCTTCCTGCAGATCGGAAACCTGATGAACGTCGGGCGACAGATCGCCCTGTTCGGTATCGTCAGCATCGGAATGACGTTCGTCATCCTTACACGCGGCATCGACCTCTCGGTCGGGTCGATCGTGGGGGTCGTCGCGGTTTCAAGCGCGATGCTTCTGTCATCAGGGACCGCAATTCCGGTCGTCATTTTTCTGGCACTCCTCATGGGGGCCGCACTTGGTGCTTTGAATGGCCTCGGCGTCGTGTTCTGCCAGATGCCGCCGTTTATTATGACGCTGGGCACCCTGGTAATGGGTCGCGGGATCGCGATGACCATCGCGAACGGCGAGCCGCAAACCCTCGGCGAGGCCACCGACGCCTTCTATTTCCTGGGCGGCGGCTTCCTTCTGGGCGTACCAGTCCCGATTTGGATTTTCGCAGGCGTCGCCCTGATCGCGTTCGTCGTTCTTCGATCGACTTCTTTCGGGAGGCAAGTCTATGCTGTCGGTTCCAACGCCGAAGCCGCGCGCCTTGCAGGCATCAAGGTTGGCGCCGTCCTCATGTCCGTCTACGTGGTCTCGGGTGTTCTCGCCTCCCTCACGGCGCTCATCACGATATCGCGCCTGACTGTTGGAGAGCCGACCGCGGGCACCAATCTCGAGCTCGAGGCGATCGCTATCGTGGTGATCGGCGGCACGAGTCTGTTTGGCGGCGAAGGCACGGTCATCGGTACGGTCATCGGCGCTGCAATCATCGCAGTTATCGCAAACATCCTTAACCTGCTGGGTATCTCGCCCTTTACGCAGCAGATCGTAAAGGGCGCCATCATCATCGCTGCCGTCATGTTTGAGGTCTATCGCCACCGCCAGCGGGTCTGAATGCCGTCGCGCCATAGTGGCGCGCGGATGCTTGCAACTGTTCATCATTGGGAGGAGTGATCATGAATACGAACCGTAGACAGTTTCTGACGATTTCCGCAGCACTGGCTGCCGCAGGCACGATAGGTTTGCCGCTGCGCGGCGCCCTTGCAGCCGAAAAGATCAAGATTGGTTTCAGTCAAGGCACGATGAACCATCCTTGGCGCATCGCCATGGTCGAGGTAAACGAGAAGTACGCCACCGAGCATTACCCTGATCTCGATATCATCGTGACCGACGGCAACAACGACGCCGCCAAGCAGGTCGCCGATGTGGAAAGTCTCCTGACCCAGGGCATCAAGGTGCTCGTCATTTCCCCGCTCACCGAACAGGCTTTGACGCCGGTTGTGAAGGATGCAATGGCGCAGGGCATCCCCGTCCTGACGCTCGACCGCAAGGTCAACACTGAGGTCAATTGCCACCTTGGCGGTCTCAATTTGCCGCTTGGCGAGGGAGCCGGGAAGTTCCTGATCAACGCTCTTCCAAACGGCGGCAACATCATCGAGCTCCAGGGTACGGCAGGCGCTTCGGCCACCAATGACCGGCACAAGGGGTTTGAGAATGCGATCTCGGGCATTTCTGCGTTCAAAGTCGTGGCCAACCAGAACTGCGACTACACGCGCGACAAGGCCGTGAAGTTCATGGAAGACATGCTGCAGCGCTTTAAGCCGGGCGAAATTCAGGCTGTGTACGCTCACAACGACGAGATGGCCCTGGGCGCGATCCAGGTGATGGAAGCAGCAGGCCGCCTCGAAGGCGTGAAGGTAATCGGCATGGACGGCCAGAACACGGCGTTCCAAGCCATCAAGGACGGCAAGATGTCGGCTTGCTTCATCTATCCCTTCTGCGCTCCGGAAGGCATTCAGACGGCGTACAAAATGGCCAAGGGCGAGGCCGTCGACAAGGAAATCACTCTGCCCACCGTCCAGGTTTCTAGCGACAACGTCGACCAGTTCCTCGGCAAGGGCATCTAAAGCACGCCAGCGAAGGGCCGCGTCGCGAGAGGATGCGGCCCCATCTCGAACAGAAGGAAGAAGCGATGGCATCCGTTCGCCACTACGACAACCCTCAAGGGGTCATCCCCGCTGTCCTCATGCCGTTCAACGCCGACCTCGAGGTCAACGAGAAGGCATATCGCAATCATCTCGCTGATGTCGGTAGCGTCGAAGGCATCAGCGCGATAACCATAAACGGTCATGCGGCCGAAGTCGCGTCGCTAACACTGGACGAACAGTACCGCGCGATTGCCGTGACCAAGGAGGTTCTGGACGAGCGCGTTCCGACCATCGTCGCCGTGTACACGAATTCTAGCCTGGAGGCGGCGCGCATTGCCCGCAGGGCGCAGGATGAGGGTTCCAATGCGCTGCTGGTCTTCCCGCCGGAGGTCATGGTCCTTGGTGGACACATGCGTCCGGAAATGGCCTACGAGCACTATAAGCGGATTACCGACGCGTCGGATCTGCCGATCATTCACTACCAGTTCCCCCTCAACTCGAACCTCGCCATACCGCTGCCAACCCTGCTGGAGCTTTGCTCCCGCTTCCCGTCTATCAAGGCGATCAAAGACAACTGTGGTGACGGCAATCTTCATGAACGCCAGATCCGCGAACTCAAGGCTCTAGACCGTCCGGTCAAAACGCTGACGACGCACAGCTCCTGGCTTCTCGGTTCCCTGGCTCTAGGTTGCGATGGCCTGCTATCAGGCGCAGGCTCCGTGATCGCCAACCTTCAGGTCGCACTCTTCCGCGCAGTGCAGGCCGGCGACCTCAATGCGGCGAAGGCAATAAATGACAAAATATATCCGACGGTCAGGGCATTCTATGATCACCCGCTTCTCGACATGCACAATCGCATGAAAGAGGCTCTTGTTATTCTCGGCCGCTGGGACGAGGCCAATGTACGTCCGCCGCTCGTCAAGCCGACAATCACCGAGATCGAGAAGATCAGGCGTTGCCTGGCGCAGGCGGGCCTGACAGCGGAGACCCTCTACGGGAAGGTGTCCTAATCGATGACCGCACTCGTGCTGAAAAACCGCCCGTCGCCCGGCGTGTTGCACCTAACGCTAAACCGTCCGGAAAAGCTGAACGCCTTGTCGAAGGAACTCCTGGGAGAACTTGTCGGTCTCTTGCGCGACGCGAAAGCGGATGACGGCGTCGGCTGTGTTGTTCTCACAGGCAGCGGACGTGCTTTTTCGGCCGGTGCGGACATTTCCGACATGTTGGAACGAGGGGTCGCCTCCTACTCAGACCCCGACAGGCTGGCCCTCTGGCAAGAGGTTCAGGATTTTCCGAAGCCAATCATCGCCGCGGTGAACGGCTTTGCATTGGGAGGCGGCCTGGAGCTCGCGCTGCTTTGCGACATAATCATCGCTGCCGAAACGGCAAAGTTTGCCACGCCTGAAATCAACATCGGCTCGTTTCCCGGTGATGGCGGCACGCAAAGACTGCCGCGACTGGTCGGACGTAGCTTCGCCATGCAGATGGTCCTCACCGGGCAGTTGGTCGATGCTTCACTTGCGGAACGGAAGGGCCTCGTTAGCGAAGTCGTGTCTGCCGATGACTTGCAGAGCCGAACCATCGAAATTGCATCGGCGATTGCAGCGCAGTCCACCGCGATCACACCCTATGCTAAGCGCGCGGTCAGGGCAGCCGATGAACATTCCCTCGCTGAAGGGCTGCGCGTCGAGCACGAACTGACCGTCGAGGCTTTCAATACAGAAGACAGAATAGAAGGCCTTCGTGCCTTTGCTGAGAAACGCAAGCCGAAGTTCCAAGGCCGATAATGAGGTCTCTGAGGGGCCGGGAGGAAGCATGCCAGACTTTGATTACATCGTGACAGGTGCCGGATCGGCAGGCTGTGTGATTGCAAATCGCCTGAGCGAGGACCCATCCGTCAAGGTTCTTCTGCTCGAGGCGGGTAGCCGCGACTGGAACCCAATGATTCACATTCCGGGAGGAATCGGCAAACTGTTCGGTCCTGGAGTGAACTGGCGCTTCAAGACAATTCCTCAGCAGAACCTCGACAATCGTGAGATTTGGTACCCGCAAGGAAAGACGCTCGGCGGTTCGAGTTCGATCAACGCAATGATCTACATACGAGGTCAGCGCGAGGACTACGACAACTGGGCTGCCCTCGGAAATGAAGGTTGGAGCTACGAGGACGTCTTGCCGTATTTCCGCAAGTCGGAGGACAACGACCGTCTCGTAAACAAGTATCATGGCGAAGGGGGGCCGCTCTGGGTCTCGGACCAGGTCAGCCCCCACGAGCTTTCCAGGGCATTTGTCCGCGCGTGCCAGTCTTGGGGTTTGCCATACAACCCAGATTTCAATGGCGAGACGCAGTACGGCGCCGGCCTTTATCAGGTGACCTGCCGCGATGGGCGCCGCCGGAGTTCGGCGGTTTCCTATCTGCGTCCCGTGCGGTCGCGGAAGAACCTGACGGTCATGACTGGCTCAAGAGCCATTCGTCTTCTTCTCGAAGGGGACGCGGTTGTCGGCGTGGAGGTTGCGCAGGGACGCTCCTTAGGGAAGATCCGTTGCACTCGTGAAGTCATCGTCACAAGTGGCGCGATCAATTCTCCGCGCCTGCTGATGCTTTCTGGCATAGGTGACGCTGATGAGCTTCGGAAGGTCGGCATCGACCCGAAGGTCGATCTCAAGGGTGTTGGTAAGAACCTTCAGGACCATCTCTGCTCGAACATTCATCTGACCCTGAAAGAACCGATCAGCTACGATGGTCAGGATCGTTTTCCGCACGCGATTCGACATGGATTGCAATGGCTGCTCTACCGCAATGGCCCCGCTGCATCGGTAATCGTTGAAGGTGGTGGATTTGCCTCCAGCGAAAACAACGGTCGTCCCGATATGCAGATTCATATAGCGCCTGCGATGGTGGTCCGCGGCGGCCAGACGAGGCTCGACGGACACGGGTTCACCGTCAACACGACGTTCCTACGGCCGAGGAGTCTTGGCACCATTGCTCTTCGTTCAAGCAATGCAGCGGATGAACCGCTTATCGACCCCAATTATCATGCCGAGGAGCACGACCGCAGCATGTCGCTGACGTCGATCGAAACGACGCGCGAGATCCTGTCTCAACCCGCGATCGCCAAGTACATTCAGATTGAGCGGTTGCCGGGACCCGACGCAAAGTCCAAACAGGACATCATGGCCTACGTTCGACAGTACGCCTGCTGTGACTATCACCCCGTCGGCACGTGCAAGATGGGCATTGACGAAGATGCAGTCGTTGACCCGCAACTCCGCGTGAGAGGAGTGAGAGGGCTGCGCGTGGCGGACTCATCCATTATGCCCGTGCTCCTTAGCGGCAACACGAACGCACCCAGCATGATGATCGGTGAGAAAGCCGCCGACATGATCAAGCACGGTGTGTGACCTGAGACCCATCTTCCCTCCAGTTTTCAGGAGAGTCTTGGGGTTTTTGCTCTGAGCCCAAACCTTGGATCGCCGGGGATTAGAGTTTCCGGGCTTTTGCTCTGAGCCCAAACCTTGGATCGCCGGGGATTAGAGTTTCCGGGCTTTTGCTCTGAGCCCAAACCTTGGATCGCCGGGGATTAGAGTTTCCGGGCTTTCATCACGATGACGGGCTGGTGGCGCC